>CAVPDI010000003.1:0-59928 GCA_963702605.1 uncultured Pseudomonadota bacterium | reverse complement strand
GCGGACATGGCGCCAGCGGCTGGGTGTCGGTCTCGAAAGCCGCCGGATGTCTTGCGCAAGCAATTTGGGAAGCATTCAGTTTGGTTCTCGCGGCGGCGCCACCCGGATCCCGCGCTCGCCGGCGCGCTCAATTGCCCGTTGCACGAACCCCGACGCCTTGGCCTCTTCAATGAACTCGCTGATATAGGCGAGCCGTCCAGGCTGATCCTTCGGAACCGCCATCGCTACGAGGTTCGCCCCGTAGCGGTCCTCCAGCACCCGTGAGCCGGGCAGCTTGGTGGCATAGGCCAGAAGCACTGGGCGGGTTGATGCAAATGCATCCGCCTGTCCGGTGCGCAGCAGATCGAAAGCGGCGTCTGGGATCTCGGCACCGATCGGTTTGACGTGCTTCAGTATGCCGCTCAGAGCCAAGGTCGAGAGGTGATTGCGCACGACCGCGATGCGAACCCCGGGCTGGTCCGCATCGGCGATGCGGCGGATCGAGGAGCCAGCCGGCACCAGATAGGTGTAGTCCAGTTGCAGAAATGGGGGCGAGAGCCCTATCTCAGCGGCCCGGTCGATGCCTCCAAACCCCACGTCACACGCGCCCACCTTGAGGCATTCCACGACCGCAGGCGGGGTCGGATACCCGACCAGTTGGACCTCAACCCCGAGCCGCGCCGCAAGTGCGTGAGCGATTTGTACCATCACAGTCCCCGACCCGAGCCCGCGTAGCTCTCCGGTGACTGGATCCTTGCTGTACTGAGCGAGATGCAGCGCGACCCGAATTCTCCCGGCCCTGACGAGGTCCGCAACCCGGCGGGTCGGCGGCCTGCTGCGCTTCGGCAATGGCACCTACAAACTGAGCGAACGCGAGGAATAGGCCAATGCTGAATGTCGTGAAAATGATCCGTTGCCTTTTCATGCCTGTCCCCAACCAATGAGATGTACAAATTACGTCGGCAGCTTCGCGGACTAATTCGAGATCCGTGACCGCAGGATACCAGTGTGGCCAGGATGTCGGAACAGAGCAGGTCCGAATTCTAACGTTTTAACGCAGCGTCATGTCCGGTTATGGCCCGAAACGGACATCAGCCGTCCTTTCAGTGACCTGCCGACCCCTTTCCCAATTCTGGTTTGAGCCGCTACGATGCCTCGTCCCGAGCCTCGAAGAAGGCAATGCGACGGCCCAACAAAGCAGGCGGCAAAACTGCAAAAACGCAACGGCGTAAGATGTTGAGACGCCCCAAACGCCCGAAGGGTGCACCTCGCAGTGAAACAAATGCCGGGAAGCTCACCCGCGAGCTTGCCGAAGCGCGCGAGCGCGAAGCCGCAACCTCGGAGGTGTTGCAGGTCATCTCTGACTCTCCGGCCGAGCTTGGGCCGGTGTTCGAGACAATCCTCGCAAATGCAACACGCCTTTGCGATGCCAAGTTCGGCACCCTTAATCTCTACGATGGCCACGCATTTCGCATCGCTGCGGTACACAACGTGCCGCCTGCATTTGGCGAGGCTCGCCTGCACGGGCTCATTCGCCCCCATCCAGGAGGCGGTCATGCGGAGCTCGTTAGGACGAAGCGAGTTGTGCACATCGAGGACATTCGCGCACGGCAACCTTATCGCGACGGCGATCCGGCGGTCGTTGCCGTCTCCGACGTTGGCGGTGCTCGTACAATCGTACTCGTCCCGATGCTCAAGGAGGATGTGTTGGTGGGCGTGATCACCATTTTCCGCCAGGAGGTACGGCCTTTCACCAATAGGCAGATCGATCTAGTTAGCCACTTTGCGAAGCAGGCCGTCATCGCAATCGAGAACGCCCGCCTGCTCAACGAGCTGCGCGAGTCTCTCCAGCAGCAGACGGCCACAGCAGATGTGCTCAAGGTCATCAGCCGCTCGACCTTTGATTTACAGACTGTGCTCGATACTCTGGTCGGATCGGCGGCGCGACTTTGCCACGCGGATAAGGCAAACATAGCGCGTCTCAAGGATGGCAGCTTCCAGTTTGTCGCGTTCTCGGGCTTTCAACCCGACTATAAGGAGTACCTGAAGGCTCTTGAATTGAGTAAAGTCGATCGTCGGTCGATCACCGGGAGAACCGTACTGGAAGGCCGAATTGTTCACATCCCAGACGTTCTGGCCGATCCGGAATTCACTTGGTTCGAAGCTCAGAAACGCGGAAACTATCGCACCGTACTCGGCGTTCCACTCCTGCGCGAGGGAGCTCCCATCGGCGTGCTGTTCTTAAGCCGGGCCACCGTTGATCCATTCACCCAACAGCAAATCGATCTCGTTGCGACCTTCGCCGACCAGGCCGTGATCGCGATCGAAAACGTACGACTGTTCGATGAGGTTCAGGCGCGCACGAGCGAACTTTCGGCATCATTGGAAAACCTGCGGACTACACAGGACCGGCTGGTGCAGACACAGAAGCTTGCCCTGCTCGGTCAACTGACTGCCGGTATTGCGCACGAGATCAAGAACCCGCTCAATTTCGTGAATAATTTCTCTGGTATCTCTGCTGAACTGATTGATGAATTGCGGGAGACACTGAAAGGCGTGCCGCTCGACGACAAAATGCGCGCTGGATCGACGAACTGACCAACACGCTAAAGAGCAATTTCGACAGGGTCGTGCATCATGGCAGACGCGCAGATGCCATCGTCAAGAATATGCTGCAGCACTCGCGGGAAGGCTCAGGTGAGCATCGGATGATTGATATCAATGCGCTGGTTGAGGAAAGCCTCAATCTCGCATGGCACGGAGCGAGGGCCGAGACGCAGGGTTTTGAGATCAAGCTCAAGCAATCCTTTGATCCGTCTGCCGGTGGGGCAGACGTTTTCGCACAGGACATCCGGCGCGCTCTCTTGAATGTGATTTCAAACGGCTTCTATGCGGCAACCAGGCGCAGAGCGGAGACAAATAGTGGAGACTACGAGCCGACTCTCACGGCCTCGACCAAAAACCTTGGCGATCGTGTGGAGATCAGAATCCGCGACAACGGCACCGGCATGACGCCGGACGTGAAAGAAAAGATGTTCAACCCGTTTTTCACGACCAAACCGACGGGAGAAGGTACCGGTCTTGGCCTCTCCATCAGCCACGACATCATTGTCAAGCAGCACGGCGGCTCAATCGAGGTCGATACACAGCCGGGCGAGTTCACCGAGATCAGGGTTATCCTGCCGCGGGTTGCTGCGTTCGTTTGAGGTCGGCCCAATGTCCGCTTGTGGCCCAAAGCAGACATCAGCTAGTGCACCGCACTGTCCGCTCTTGGGGGTAAAGCGGACATGCAGCAATGTCGATCGCCGGCTCGCCCAATGAATTTTTTTGAACAGAATAATTCGTTTCGCTGACAAAGCATTGATTTTCTGCAATTTCAGAGTCGGTTGTTTGTCCGATGCCGAGCAGCTCGAATTAATTCGGCAGCCACCGCGCCAAATAATTTCATTTTTAGATGGGCCAAATGTCCGCTTTTTCGGTAGCTATTGGGTGTAAGGCGGACATGACTTATTGCAGTGCGAATGTCCGCTTGAATCCGCCACCCAAAGCGACACGGATCGTCTCTAGAATTCTGGAAAGTTCAAATCGCGAGCGGATTTTCCGAATAACCGGTTCCAAATTTCGCGATTGTGAGCGCATCTGTTACGCGGCAAACGGTGCCGCCGTGGTTTCGCGGACCAGCAGCGGTGCGTGGAGCTGGCAATCGCGGACGCGCTCGTTTTTCTCAATTGCTGCAAGGATGGCCGACGCGGCGGCGCGTCCCATGTCCTGCGCCGGCACGTCGATCGTTGTGATCGCCGGTCTGATGTGCTCGGTCAAAGGCAAATTGTCGAAGCCGGTGATCCACAGCTGCCGCGGCACGGCAATGCCGCGGGCGATCGCCTCAATCAAAACGCCGAGCGCGATTACGTCGTTGCCGCAGATCAGCGCGGTCGGCAAGCAATTCTGCTCGACCAACCGCGCCAGCGCCGCTCGTCCTTCGCCGATAGCGTAGGACACTTGCAGCGTTGCATCGTCCTGCAGAGTGACTCCGTTTTTGGCCAATCGCTCGCGCACAGCCTCCAGGCGATAGCGGGCGCGGTCGTTGCCGGTTGTGATGCCCGCAATCATGCCGATGCGGCGATGCCCGAGCGCCAGCAGATGATCGACAATGGCATACGCCGCCTCGCGGTTCGAGAACCCAATGTTGGGTTGCCCAAGCTGCGGGTCAAAGACCCACGTATTGACATAGACGATGCCGGCGCGCTTCAGCACCTTGTATACCGACGCGTTGTGATCGTTACCCACAAGCAGCAAACCTTCGACTCCGCGTTCGAGCATGCGGCGTAACTGAACTGCTTCAATATCGAGGTCGTAGTTGGAGACGGCGACCAGCAGCGTGTAGTCCATCGCCTGCAGTTCGCGCTCGAAGGCGTTGATACAAGTCGCGAAGATGGCGTTGTTCAGCGTCGGGATAATGGCGCCGACGGTGTAGGTGCGGTTGGACGCGAGCGCGCGCGCCGCGGCGTGCGGAAGATACCCGCGCTGCGCCATGATGGCTTCGATGCGATCGCGCACGTCAGGCTTCACCAACGACGAGCGATTGAGCACGCGCGAAACGGTTGCCGTCGACACTCCCGCCAAGCGGGCGATGTCCTGCTAGTCAATTGTCGTCGCGTCTCACTCATTGGGATTTGATCGCGCATCCGTCCTTGACAGGCCTTCGACGAGCGGCCCATCCTAGGCAAAATTGTATGCGCTTACAAAAGTGCATTTGTCACGCTATTTGGGGGAGGGAGCCTCGGCGTGAGTGGCAACCGGCCTGCCTCAGCGGGAGTGCGCCCGAGTTGGATTATCGTGTCGCGCGGAGACGGCTGCGCGCCATGAGCATCACGTTCATCTTGTTCTGGCTTTGCCTCGGCGGGTTCGCGACCGAGATTCTGCTCGGCAAATTTGCCGTCCTTTTCGACGCCGCCGTGCACCCACTGCTCGGCGACGTCTCAGATTTTCTGCTCTTGGCCCTGGCCGCCGCTCTGCTGACCGCCGAGTGCCTCCAGCGCGAGACGCGCCGCAAAGCTGCGCGCGCCGCAGGGACGATTGACGCTATCGATACGCCAGCATCATCAAAAAACTAACCGCGGGAGGGAAGCAATGAACGAAATGGACAAGCGCCGACTCGACCAGACTCTTGACGAAATCGATCACATGCAAGGCCGCGCTGCGGCAGCCACCGAGGAGGTGCGTTCAGCCGCGCGCCGGCGCTTCCTCGCAAACACCGCCAAGTTCGGCTTCACCACCGCAATGTCACCGCCGGTGTCGGCACCTTGATGTCGGATGAGGCCTCCGCGCAAACGGCGCAGGAGGAAAAAGAGCGCGAGCAAGCCGCCAAGTACAAGATCACGGTGGCGACCGAGTATCGCATCGGGACGACGCGGTCCTACCCGATGATCCAGCTCAACGTGAAAGAAAATCTCAAAATATCAGCAACGGCAAGATCTATGTAAAGCTTCAGCCGGGCGGGGCGCTTGGCATCGGCACCGCGCTGGCACAGAAGGTGCAAGCGGCACCGTCGAGATCGGCCAGTTCAGCCTGTCGAACTTCGCGCCCTATGCGCCTTCGGTGGAACTGATCAACCTGCCGTATTGGTGCGGCGAGAACCAGAAATTCGTCAATCTGGTCACCAGCAAAGTCTGGGACCAGCAGGTCGACGCGCGCGTTCGCGAAAAAGGCGTCGAGCCGATGTTCTATTTCTGCATCGACCCGCGCACCGCCGCCAAGCGGCGCGGTCTGTCGGGGGGGCCGTTCAAAACTCCGAAAGATCTCGAAGGCATCAAGTTCCGCGTGCCAGGCTCCGCCATCCTGACCCAACTCTACCGTCTGCTTGGCGCCAATCCGACACCAGTGGCCTGGGGTGAGACGCCGTCTGCGCTCAAGCAGGGCGTGGCCGACGCGCTCGATCCCTCACTCGGAGCGCTGTACGCGTTCGGCTTCAAGGACGTGCTGTCCTGGGTGACGTTCAACCGCCCGGTGCCGGACAGCCAGTGTTACGCCATGAACAAGCCCTGGTTCGACAAACTCGACCCGGACACCAAGAACGCCATCAAGGAGACCGCCGACGTCTCGTTGCAGCAGAACCTTGCACAGGTGCCGGCGTCGCGCGCATTCGCTATGGCGGAAATGCACAAAGCTGGCGTGCAGTTTTACGTGCCGAAGCCGGATGAGCTCGCGCAATGGAAGGAAAAGGCCGGCGCCCAGCGCAAGGAATGGGACGAGATCAAAGCCAAGATCCTCGGCTCCGCCGACAAGTTCAATGCGCTCGCCGAAGCGGCCAATACGCCGTGCAAATACTACGTGAATGACGTGTGACGTTGTCTTCGGCCCCGCCCATACGGGCGGGGCCATTTTTTATTTCGGAGACGCGGTCGGTGGGGGCTTTTCTAAAAAAGTTCGACTCAAACGGCGAGCGCTGGCTGCTGCTCGGCTTCTACACTTATATCGTGTTGGTTATTGCCATCGAGGTGGTTCGACGCTTCGGGCTTTCCTACTCGAGTGTGTGGGGCGAGGAGACGGCGCGCTATGCCTTCATCTACCTGGTATGGATCGGTGCTGCTTCCGCCGTGCGCGAACGCGCGCACATCCGCATCGATGTCCTCAGCGATCTGCTGCCTCCGCGCGGCACGGCTCTGCTCTACATGTTCGCCGATGTGCTGACGCTGCTGCTCGCCTGCGCCACCTTGTACTGGACGTATCGGCCCGGTGCTCACATCGATCAAATTCCATTCCGTTACCGAAGGCCTTCGTGTCACGCGAGCCTGGTTTCTGGTGGCGGTGCCGTTCGGTTTCCTGCTGGTGACAGTGCGCACACTGCAATCCATGACGCGCGATATCTCCGATCTTCGCGCCGGACGCCCACCCTATCGCGGCGAAAGGCTGTTCGACTGATGCTGTACCCGACCCCAGGCGCGGCGCTCGACATTGGATGGACGGTCGCCGTTCCGCTGCTGCTCATGATTGTTCTTTTCGCGCTGAGCGTGCCTGTTTGGGTCGCGCTCGGTATCGCGTCGGTGGCCTTGTTGTGGGCGACCGACGTGCTGCCGATGTCGTTGTTCAGCCAGGCGTTGTTCGACGGTGTCGATGCCTTTGCGCTCATCGCCATTCCGCTTTACATCCTGACCGGCGACGCGCTGGTGCGCAGCGGTCTATCGAACAAGTTGATCGATATCGCGGAAGCGACGCTCGGCTCGCTGCGCTCGGGCCTTGGCACCTCCACTGTGCTCGGCTGCGGGTTTTTCTCCTGTATTTCCGGCTCCGATGCCGCCGGCGCCGCGGCAGTGGGCCGCATCATGTACAAGCGCTTGGTGCAGCGCGGCTATCCGCCGGCCTATGCCTGCGCGCTGGTCGCCTCCGGCTCGTGCACCGGAATCCTGATCCCGCCGTCGATTTCCTACATCATCATCGGACTGGTGCTTGGAATTTCCGCCTCCACGCTGTTCATCGCGGCCGCGGTACCGGGCGTCATGATCATGGTCTCGATCATGATCACGAATATCGTTCTCAATCGCATTCACGGGTACGAAAACAGCGACGATCATTTCTCCTTCCGCCGATGGCTACGCACGATCTGGGACGGCCGCTACGCGCTGGCAATTCCGATCATCATCTGGGGCGGCATCTATTCCGGCGTGTTCACGCCCACAGAAGCCGCCGCCGCCGCGGTGGTGATCACTATCACGATCGGCTTGTGGCAAGGCACGCTGACGCTCGCCGATTTTCCCAAGATGCTCGAATCCTCAGCCAAAGTGAACGGCGTCATCGTGCCGATCATCGCCTTTGCGCTGCCGCTGGCGCAGGCCTTCTCCGCGCTCAACCTGCCGCAAGCTGTGCTGCAGGACATCACCCAGATGACCAGCGATCCGACCGTGATCATACTTTTGATGCTCGCCGTGCTGATCCTCGCCGGTTGCGTGATGGAGACGACGCCGAACATCGTTATTCTGGCGCCGATCATGCTGCCCATCGCCCAGGATATCGGCATGGACCCCATCCATTTCTGTATCTTCATGGTAACAGCGCTTGGCGTTGGCTTCATCACGCCGCCGCTCGGTCTCAATCTGTTCGTTTTGTCCGGACTGACCGGCGAGAAGATCCTGCCGATCGCTGCCAAGTCGGTGCCCTACGTCGTCTCGATGCTGATTGTCGTTTTGATGCTCGGATTTATTCCCGCTCTGTCGCTGTGGGCGCTGCGCTGAAGAACAGCACATGACGATTGAATATCTCAAACGTGCCGCGAAAACCGCCGCTACAGATGAAGCGGACGTGCGTGCGACCGTGCAGGGCATGCTCACCGACATCGAAGCCGGCGGCGAGCAGATGGCGGCCGACTATGCCCGCCGTCTCGATAAGTGGGAGGGGGATATCGTCGTCTCCGCCGACGACGTCGCAAAGGCGGCGTCGCAGGTGCCGCAGAAACTCAAGGACGACATCCGTTTTGCCCACGACAAGGTGCGCAAGTTCGCGCAAGCGCAACGCGGCGCCATTCTGGATATCGAAGTCGAGTTGGCGTCCGGCTTGATCGCCGGTCATCGCAATATTCCCGTCGATACCGCCGGCTGCTATGTGCCGGGCGGGCGCTATACCCACGTCGCCTCCGCGATCATGTCAGTGACGACCGCCAAGGTCGCCGGCGTGCGCAATGTGATCGCTTGCTCACCGCCACGGCCGGGCGTCGGCATCAATCCAGCCGTGCTCTATGCGCTCAACCTCAGCGGCGCTGACACGATCCTCAATCTCGGCGGTGTGCAGGGGGTCGCGGCGCTGGCATTCGGCCTGTTCAGCGGCCATGCCGCCGACATCCTCGTCGGTCCGGGCAATCAGTTCGTCGCCGAAGCCAAGCGCATCCTCTACGGACGCGTCGGCATCGACATGTTTGCCGGCCCTTCGGAAATTCTTGTTATCGCCGATAACAGCGCCGATCCTGAGATCGTCGCCGCAGACTTGGTTGGCCAGGCGGAGCACGGCTACAACTCACCGGCCTGGCTGATCACATTGTCGCGCGACCTTGGCGAAAAAGTCCTCGCCCTCGTGCCGCAGCTCATCACCGGTCTCCCCGAACTCAACGCTAACAACGCCAATGCCGCTTGGCGTGACTACGGCGAAGTGGTGCTAGTGGAGAACCGTGAGCAGGCCGCCACGGTATCCGACAGCTACGCTTCCGAACATCTCGAAGTGCATTGCGCCGACCTAGACTGGTGGCTCGACCATCTGCGTAATTACGGCTCGCTGTTTTTGGGTGCGGAAGCCACTGTGGCGTTCGGCGACAAGACCTCCGGTCCGAACCATATCCTTCCAACGAAGCGCGCGGCCCGTTACACCGGAGGCCTTTCGGTCGGTAAATTCCTCAAAACCGTCACCTGGCAACGCCTGACCCGCGACGCCAATAAGCAGATCGGCGCCGTGGCCGCTCGGCTGTCACGGCTGGAAGGCATGGAGGCGCATGCCCGCACCAGCGACATCCGGCTTGCCAAATGGTTTCCCGGCGAGAATTTTGATCTTACTTCGGCGGATTAGCCGCAGATGTCGACATTCGTATCCGACCTTTTTTCTTTGACCGGCCGGGTGGCGCTGGTCACGGGGGCCTCGTCCGGCATCGGCCGCCACATGGCCACCGTGCTGGCGCGTGCGGGCGCGCACGTCATTTGTGTCGCCCGGCGGCGCGCCGCGCTCGATGAGCTTGTCGTCGCGATCAAGGCCTCCGGTGGCCGAGGTGAAGCGATAGCCTGCGATTTGTCGCGCGAGGAGACGATCGAACGGTTGGCGGCGGACGCCTCGCGCGTGCGGAGCGGCCCGGCCATCCTTGTCAATGCCGCCGGCATCAACTTGCGTATCCCGGCTGACAAGATCGGGTGGAAGGATTGGAACCAGACCCTTCATCTCAATCTGAGCGTCCCATTTTTCTTGGGGCGCGCACTGGCGCCGGGCATGATTGCCCAAGGCTACGGCGCCATCATCAACATTGCGTCGTTGCAATCCTATCGTGCCTTCACCGACGGCATGGCCTACGGGGCGTCGAAGGGCGGCGTTGTCCAGCTCACCCGCGCCATGGCCGAGGCTTGGTCACGCCATGGCGTGCGCGCCAATGCGATTTTGCCCGGTTTTTTCCCGAGCGAATTGACGCAACCGGTGTTCGACAATCCGGCCGTGGCACAAAAGCATGCCGATGCGACCGCGATCGGCCGCAATGGCGAACTTGCCGATCTCGACGGCACCACAGTTTTTCTTGCGGCGCCGGGCTCAAGTTACGTCACGGGGCAGATCATCGCCGTCGACGGCGGCTATCTTACGAAATGAGGCGGTCATGAAAGCGCTGGTCTATACCGGCCCCGCGGCGATGGCGCTGCGCGACCAGCCGGCGCCCCATCCTGGCAACGACGAGGTGGTCGTCGCCGTCGAAGCTGTCGGTATCTGCGGGTCCGACATGCACGCATTTCTCGGGCATGATGAGCGCCGGCCGCCACCGCTCGTTCTTGGCCATGAAGCGGCCGGAACCGTTTTGACCGGGCCGGGCGAGGGCCGCCGCGTCACCGTGAACCCTCTGGTCACCTGCATGGCTTGTCCGGCTTGCTTGTCGGGGCGCACCAACCTTTGCGAATCGCGCCAGATCATCTCCATGCCGCCGCGTCCCGGCGCCTTTGCCGAGCAAGTGGCGCTCCCGGAGCGAAATCTCATCGACGTCCCCGATAACCTTCCGATCGAGAAGGCTGCGCTCTGCGAGCCGTTGGCCTGCGCATGGCATGCGGTGCGGCTCGGTGTTGCCGGCTTCGCCGTTCCAGTCCCCTTGGCACGTGCGCTGGTCATCGGCGGTGGTCCGATCGGGCTGGGCGTTGCGCTTTCGCTCGCGGCCGTCGGCGTGGGCGAGATCGGGATCGTTGAGCCCAATGCGGTGCGGCGGCCGGCGCTCGAGCGGGCGGGGGATTTCAATGTCGTCGCGGTATCAGAGGAATGCGGAAGCGAATTTGACCTCGTGGTGGATGCCTATGGCGGCGAGACATCACGCGCGGTGGCGAGTTGCGCGGTACGCCCGGGAGGTTTGATCGTGCATATAGGCCTCGCCGGCGCAGCGGGCGGGCTCGATGTTCGCCGCATGACGCTCCAAGAAGTGACGTTCGTCGGCAGCTATTGCTACACCATGACCGACTTCGCCGACACGTTTGCGGCCATGATCGCCGGGCGGTTGGGGACGCTTGATTGGTTCGAAACACGGCCGCTCGCCGATGGGCCGCGGGCTTTCGCGGATATTCGCGCGGGCCGCAACGCTGCGCCCAAGATCGTCTTGCAGCCTCACCGCTTCTGAGACGGTTACCAGGCCATATATACGAAAACGGCGGTGGCGCCGGCTGGCGCCACCGCCTTCGTTCTTTAATCGGCACATGTCCGCTATTGGTTGCCTTAGCGGACATGGACTATTGCACCGCCCATGTCCGCTCTCGGGGGTAAGGCGGACATGCCGCAAAGTCGAATGCAGGCAGGCGCAATGAATTTTTTCGGACTTAAAAATTCATTGCCTCGGCGAGGGGGAGGGCGAATGACGGTGGGACAGCAGCCGCAAAAAGCTTAATGATCACGTGGAGAAATTCGGTGTCCCACTAATCGGTATGGCCTTGTTTCTGCTAAAGCGGGCCGGCCCGCCCCTGGGCACCACTTCGCGTCCACCGGTGTTCACGGTTGTCCGCACGCTATCCCGCGCTGCAAGTTGATTGTCGCTCCCTGCACCTCGGCCTGTCCGTCTTGAGACTTGATCGTGACCGATTGTTTGTCGCCACGCGTTACCAGATTCAGATTCGGCGGTGAATGTCGGTCCCTGGGCTACGACCTGGAAGCCGGCGCCCTCAACCGTGCCGGACAGGGTGCCGGCCGCGTTGCGGGTCGACTCACTCCAGTTTCCTGAGATTTCGCCGGCGTTGTAAGTCGCGCTGCCGCGCAGATCAAAATTATAGCTGTCACTCGCGCAGTGAATATTGAGCTGGAGCTTGTTTTGCTCCTCCAGCACGTCGTAGGAGGCACGACACTTGATCGGCTCGTGCCTGTTATTGGATAAATCAACAGTCCCGGAGCCGGACCAACTCCCTGCCAATTCGCCGAATGGGTTCGCGTTCGAAGCCGAACCTACCGTGGCGCGCTGGGCTCGGCCGTCGCTCGGCCGCGAAAAACGCAAGCATCGCGGTCAAAACGGTCCCACGAATTGTCATGCCTCACAAGTTTCGAGTGCGCGAACATCATCAAAAATTCCTGAGTCACGCTGATAACTCAGATCGACAATAGACCGTTCCATGAATGGCTGTTGACCGTGCCCGCGAGATCGGGAACGGCGCGCAAAACCACGCGAGCCTATTAAAGTTCCTTCCGTAGCCCGCCGTTTCGGGTACGCTGGCTAGCAGGGGCAGAGTGACGACCGAGCGGGGCCATGCGTGCTATGCTACCACTACGCGAGGACATGCAGTCCCCGGTGATCTTTGCTTTGACATTTCACAGCGAATCTGGCTCCGCATATGTCGAACCGGCACGGAGCGCATGCATGTCGCCTTCTTCCCCGGTACGCACTCGACCACCACGCCGTCCGTTACGCCCACCCCAAGTGGGGAGCACACGGTCGCCGCGGAGTGAAGCAATCGTTTTCGTTGTCAGGTCAGTCCTGCTGGTCGTTGCGGCAATTCCGGTAATCGCAACCAGCGACTACCTGGCGTACCTGATCGGACGTAAGCAAGTTACCTATGAAGAATTACGCAGGCAGCTCGACCTAGTCGTTCAGCTGACGGACCAGAAGCGGGCCGAAGAGGGACTCGCACTCACGACGCTGAAACAGCGGCAGGAAAAGTTGGAGCAAAACGCGTCGGCGCTTACCGGCTTAACGACGAGCACAATCAACGGAAAGGCAATAGTTGTGCAGGAGCCAGCGCCCTGCCGGAAGACCGAATGCCGTGCCGTCGATTGATGACACAGCCGTTGCGCCGCCGGACCGTGAGGTGCGCTTGCAGCCACCCGAATTGCCACTGGATGCCGCGGCAAAACATCTCGGGATGCATGACGTCGCCCATAAACGCGCTTCACGACGACAGAAGGCCGTTCCGGCGTCAGCGCTACCAAGGCGGGGTCCGACCGATCCGGCGATTGCCGAGCAACCAGGTCCAGCTGCGACACGGACCACACCGGACGCCGGCCTCGCCGGCCAATAATCCGGCGACAAAATGCTCTGTGGTGTCAGTTCGGAAAACGTCCGCGGCTTGATCAGTAGCCGCGAGATTAGCTCGTCAGTAATTTTTCCAGTCGGATCGGCAACTGGCGCACGCGAATGCCGGTTGCATGATAGACGGCATTTGCGACCGCGGCCGCAGTACCGACATTCGCGAGTTCTCCGATGCCTTTCACGCCGGCCGAATTGACGAAATTGTCTTCCTCGGGAACGAGGATGACCTCCAGCTGCTGGATGTCCGAATTCACCGGTATCAGGTAATCGGCGAGGTTGTCATTCACGTAGCGGGCAAAAAGAACCAATGATTGGCCGGGAAGTTCCGTTCGCTGGCCCCCGGCGCACAACGGCATTCGGGCAAGGACGTTGATATACCTGGTATTGCAGTGGTTCCAATTTTGAGAAATATTGATCGTGGGGGCACTGCACTCATCTGCTATGCGAAAGGGCGCAGAAAGCGCGCCTTGTATTTGCGCCATTGAAAAAGTGAAGCGCGCTCTGCCAATCCGGAATGGCGAGGTGTTGCGCGCATTCATCGATCGGTCGTGCAATTCGCGGTACTCAGCCGGCCGTCTCAAAATCCGGTATTATTCCGATCTTGCGCCAGCGTCGCGCGCAGATCGATTCAAAAGAGCGGCTGGACCGGACAGGGCTCTACCTCGCTCGCATCAACATGATGAGCGCATACAAAGATCTCACCGATGCGCTTCCATCGAAAATCGGAAGGCCCAATAAGTTCGGAATTCCTCCGGCGTATTTCGATGCCGACAATGAGGCGCTCAGCGATGAATACCTGAATCTCTTCAAGGTCATTGAGGCGCCGCCGGCCAATGCGCAAAGCTCGAAAACTCCATTCAAGGACGTTGTCGATCTGGGCGTCGCTATTGCGCGCGCAAAGGGCCTCGACGCGGCAAATGCCGACGCGGCAGGCCGCATCAGCCTGGGACTCTTCTTTGCGGAGACGAATGGCAATCAAAACATAGGGAACGCTCGTTCAAATACGTACAAAGGGAGTCTGCAGACAGGTCCATCTGAAGATCGAAGAGGGCAAAAAAAATGGGCGGCGATCAAGAACACGATAAAGGCTGTTGATCCTGCGTTGACCGCACGCGACGACGCGGAGGAGGCGAGGGTCGGCAATATGGACCATCGGTTCAATCACTGGACCGCCGTCAGAGATGCCCTCATGAGCGCCCACGCAGAGCTTTTCCCGCAAATACCCGCGATCGTGAAAACACTGCCGGACCCGATCGATCAAATGAAGCTCTTCGAACTCATCCAGATTATCCCCAGTCCGACCAAGGCTGCTCTCAGGTCGGCCGACCTGGCCAACTACAGAATCAGTATCCGATCGTCATGCGATACCTGCGGAACAATAGTATCTTCGCCTTCGGACACGCTGATCGGTCAAAAACATCCGCAACCTTCCGCGAAATTCTCGATGCGATGTGGCTCTTCAACAGTAAATTTGAACGAGCGTTGGCCATTTTCAACGAGGTTAGAACCCGGCATTCGCCGCGATAACTGACTGTGGCCCGCGCCCCGTGCTTATTGCCGGCGTACCGATCCCGTCTCCTGGATACCATCAAAACGGGCATCCAGGTGGACGGAATTTACCGGCGCGATTGCGCGCGGGTATCCGCTACGGCTTGATATCGAATTCGCGCGTGAATTGCGCGTAGGTCTTGTGCTGGTCGGCAAGGAAGCTGCCGAATTGCGCGCCGCAATAAAGATTGATGAACAGCCCCTGGCCCTTGAGCCGGTCGACGACGGCGGGCGATTGGACGGCATCCGAGATGTATTGTGAAAGTTGCGTCACCACGTCTTTAGGCGTCTTCGCCGGTGCCACGAAACCGAACCACACCGCTGCATCGAGATCGCTAAAGCCGCTCTCCGCGAGGGTCGGAACGTTCGGCAGGGCCGGGGAGCGTTTTTTCGCCGGAACAGCAATCGGCCGCAGCGCGCCTGAATCGATCTGGCCCTTGAGATCGGAATAATTTGCCATCACCGCCGTGATGGTTCCGGCGAGTGTCGCGTTCATTGCCGGCGGCGAACCCGGATAGGGCACGTATGTCATGTCGATCTTGGCGTCGCGCCTGAGAATTTCGCCGGCGATATGGGCGATCGAGGCCGGGCCGGTGCTGCCGTATGATGCCGCCCCAACCCTGGATTTCGCGAATTTGATGAAATCGGCCAGCCCGTGAATTTCGGATTTGCTGCTCACGGCCAGGACCGCAGGCGTTGCAGCGACGTAGCACAGCGGCTCGAAACTGGTCAGCGCGTCGTAGTGGCCCGGGAACAGGATCGCACTCAGGATGAACGGGTTTTCGACGAGCAGGATGGTCGTGCCGTCCGGCGTTGCGCGTGAAACAAATTCCGTTCCGACGATCGAACTTGCCCCGGGACGGTCTTCGACGACGATCGTCTGCCCGGACTTTTGCGTGATGGCCTGTCCGAGAACCCGCGTAACGACATCGCCGGTGCCGCCGGCCGCATAGGGAACGACAATCTTTATCGGTTTGCCCGTCAGGCCCTGCGCCGCAGCCGGTTGGGCGACGACCGCGAGGATCAAAGCAAACCCGAGATGTCTGAGGCCGGTCATGTCGTTTCCCCCGTTTTTGTTTGCCCTAGACTGAAACGATCCCGGTTCCGTTGCAAGACGCGGAGATTCGTGCGCCGCCGCCTAGCGGCCATGGATCGCTTGCCAAATGCGAAAAGGAGTCACGGGCATGGTCAGGTCGTCAATGCCGATAGGGTTCCAGCGCATTGACAACCGCGCTGACAATCACCGCCGGCGCCGCTGTTGTGCCGCCTTCGCCGCCGGCTTTGATGCCGAGCGGGTTCGTCGGCGACAGCACCTCGACGATTTTTGTCGCAAACGAGGGCACGCGATCGGAACGCGGCATGCCATAGTCCATGAACGAACCGCATAGAGGCTGGCCGGATGCAGCTTCCACGACGCATTGTTCCCACAGGGCCTGCCCGATGCCCTGCACGATCGCGCCGTGTGTCTGTCCGTCGACGATGAGCGGGTTGATGCAGCGGCCCACATCGTCGACCGAAGCGTAGCGCGTCAAGCGCAGATCGCAGCTGTCCGGATCGACCTCGATTTCGCAAATCGCACAACCATTGGGAAATACCGGGTCATGCATTTCGTTGTCAGTGACAACGGCAAGACCGCCGGACAATTCGTCGGGCATCGCGTGTCGCGGCATTTCCTGCGCGAGCTCGAGGAAATCGAAACTTCGGTTGCTGCCACGCGCGGAGAAGCGGCCATCGTCGAAATCAACGTGCTCAACCGGCATGCCGAAAACGATCGCCGCCGCGCGCTTGCCCTTCGCGATCAATTCCGCGGCCGCCAGCGAGAACACGGTGGCGGCGTGGCGCATGGAGCGGCCGGAATGGGTGCCGCCGCCTGCTTTCACGATGTCGGTGTCGCCGAGGATGATGCGTACGCTCTCCACCGGCACCGCGATCAAGTCGGCCACCACCTGGGCAAAGCTCGTTTCATGGCCCTGTCCGGCGGGCTGCGTACCGATGACGACCTCGACCTTGCGCCCGGCCGTCACGGTGATGCGCGTCTGTTCCTTCGGCGAACCGATGGAGGATTCGACATAGTTGGCAAGGCCGAGGCCGAGCAGTTTGCCGCGCTTTTTCGCTTCGCGCCGTCGCGCCTTGAAGCCCTCCCAGTCTGCCAGCTGCATGGCAAGATCCATGTTCTCGGCGTAGCGCCCGCTGTCGTAATGCATGCCGACGGCATTCCGGTAGGGCATCGCCTGCGGCCGCACCAGATTGCGGCGCCGCAGGGAGACGCGGTCGATGCCGAGCCGCCCGGCGGCAATGTCGATCAGCCGTTCGATGGCGAAAGTGATCTCCGGGCGGCCGGAGCTGCGATAGGCCTGGGTCGGGGCGGTGTTGGTGAAGACTGAAATGGCGCGCAGGCTCGCCACTGGAATGTCGTAGTTGCCGGTGATCAGCCCCGCTCCCTTGCTCAATGGCGAGAGCGAGACGCAGCGTGCTCCGGCGTTGCTGATATTGGTTGCGCGCAGCGCCAGAAACCGGCCCCTCGCGTCGAGTGCCAGTTCGAATTTCGCAACAAGATCGCGGCCCTGATAGTCGCTGACGAAACATTCCGAGCGGGTCGCAGTGTATTTCACCGGGCGGCCAAGCTTCCGGGCCGCCCACAGCACGAGGCCAAATTCGACATAGACTCGATTTCGCGTTCCGAAATTGCCGCCGACGTCAAAAGACAGGACGCGAACCCGGTCGGGATCGACGCCGAGAATAGCCGCCAGCTCGCGTTTCTGCCGGACCGCCCCGCCGCTGCCGGCATAAATCGTGTAGCGATCATCCGTTTGGTCGTAGAGCGCCACTGCGCTCCGCGGTTCCATCGGCGCCCCCGTCACTCGGCCAACATGGAAATCCCTGGCGATGACATGGGCCGCGCCGGCGAAAATCCGTTCGGTCTCGGCCGGATTTCCGAACTGCGTGTCGACCAGAATATTGTCCGGCACTTCATCCCAGACGGCCGGCGAGCCCGGCTGCATGGCTTCTTCGGATCGGGTCACGCATGGTAACGGCTCGTAGGTGACATCCACCGCCTCGGCGGCATCGATTGCCTGACTCTGGGTTTCCGCGACCACCATGGCGACGGCCTCGCCGGCGTGGCGTGCCTTGTCGGCCGGCAGCAGCAGATGCGGGCCGATGAAGACCTCGCCACCGCCGGGTCCGTGCAATTTCATGTCGTATTTTGTTTTCGGGAGCGGGTCGTGCGGGATAGGCCCGAGATTGTCGGCCTGGCAATCCGCGCCGGTGAAAACCCCTAGCACGCCCGGCATTTTGCGCGCCGACGACGCATCAATGCGCAGAATGCGCGCATGGGCATGCGGCGAGCGCACCATTGCCGCATAGGTTTGGCCGGGAAAACTGAAATCGTCGCTGAACCGGCCGCGGCCGGCGATCAGCCGCGCGTCCTCGGTGCGCGGCAGCGGCTGGCCGATGAAACGGAATTTTGCGGGCTGCTCGGTCATCAGCGACTGATTTGCAAGGCTACGAACGACCTCGGCCTCTCCGGCGAGCAACCGTCAGGGCCGGGCGTTGCCCGCTTTCATATTTTTGGCGTCGTCCATGCCGTGAATGACCTGTGCCCAACGCTGCGTTTCACTTTTGATGAAGTTCGCAAAGTCATCGGGGCTGCCGCCCAGCGCATTCAAGCCTTGCCGCTCGAGTTCCTTAAGCACTTCGGGATCTTTCAGGGCCTTGTTGGTTGCCTCGGAAATCCTGTCGATTGCGGACTTCGGCATGCCGGCCGGCCCGAGAATGCCGAACCAGACCCCGGCGGCGTAGCCGGGTAAAGCCGCTTCGGCGATCGTCGGCAGGTCGGGGGCGACGCTCGCGCGTTTGGCTTCGGTCGTGGCCAGCGCTTTCACGCGGCCATCCTTGATAAAGCCCAGGACTGTCGACGCCGGCGCAAACATGACCTGGATTCGTCCCGAAATCAGATCGATGGCGGTCTGAGCGCTGCCGGGATACAGCACGCCGGTCATTTTTATTCCGGCCATCTGCTTGAACAGTTCGGTTGCCATGTGCGGCCCGCTGCCGAGACCTGACGCGCCATAGAGAAGTTCATCCGGCTTTTGCTTTGCCAGCGCGATGAGCCCCTTCACATCTTTGACATCGAGGCCAGGAGTGACCACCAGGATATTGGGGATCGACCCGACGAGTACGACCGGCGCCAGATCTTTTTCGACGTTCGGCCCTTTGTTCGGCATCAATGTCGGATTGATGGTCAAAGCGATGGTGCCGAACAACAGCGTGTAGCCATCTTTGGCGCTGCGGGCGACATAATCGCTTGCCACCATGCTGCTGGCACCGGGGCGGTTTTCGACGATGACCGTCTGGCCCAGCAGATCCCCCAGTTTGTGGCTGACAATTCGTGCGGCGACGTCCCCGCTCGATCCTGCCGCGAACCCTACGATCAGACGGATGGTATGCGTCGGAAATTCGTCAGCCGCGGAAGACGGCGCTGGCGCGGCAAGGAAAAGCGCGGCTACGAGGGCGATGGCGGATATTACTTGGGTCATTTGAGGTTTTGCCTTCAGGATTTTTTTGTCGCGCTCGACATCGCGCGCCGGCGTTTCGGGAGTCAGGCCGCCACGCCGTCGATGCAGGGTTTCCTCGCCACTTTCGGCCCATCGTCCCTCGACCGCCCGCCGCGCGTAGACGTCATAGTGCTCATCCCAGTCGCCAAGGGAGTAGCCGTGCCACGGTGCCTGCGGCAAGATTGCCGGCAAGCCCAATTCGTCCCAGATGCCGCGCGCATGCTCCATGTATTCACGGCTGGGCAACGCCAACGGCGGCATGTCGTGCTTGAGCGTGGCGTCGATGAGGATCGTGGAATCCTCACGCGCACCCGGATTTTGGCCCGTGCCCGGCAGAGCGGTAAGGCACGATATGAACATCGACGCCCGGGTCCGACCGGTAGGCGAGCGACCAGAAAATCGCATCGGTGTTGGCCGGATCGATGTCCTCGCTCACGGCAATGCAGATCTTGCCGCAGTCCGCGCGCAGCGTCGCTGCGCCCTGAAGACCGCGCCATATTTCCGTTCGCGCCGTTCCTCGCGCGAATTGCAGGAAGATGACTTTACGAAGATTGGTGAATGCCTCGTGCATCGTGAGCCCCTTGATCCCGCGCACGCCGAGTTGATCGCGCAGATGCGAGAGAAACATCGGCTCAAACGCCACTTTCTTTATTACGCTTGATTCGCTGGGCGTCACCTGGCTGACAATCGAGACAAAAACCGGCGAACGTTTATGGGTGATCGCCGTCACCTTCATCGACATATTGAAGTCTTCCAGCGCCACGTGGCCGTGGCTTTCGCCGAACGGACCTTCCGGTTCGAGTAATTCGCTGTCGATCAACCCCTCGATTACGATTTCGGCATCGGCGGGAACGTGGAGATCGACGCTCTTCGCCTTGACGGTGCGGATCGGCGACCCGGCAAGTGCGCCGGCGACCGCCATTTCGTCCTCATCGATCGCAAGCTTCTGCGGGCCGGTGAACAAGATCACCGGCGCACAGCCGATGACAATGGCGCAGGGCATCGGTTCCTTTCGTTTTTGATATTTCCGCCAATGCAGATAGCCGCCGGCGCCGCCTGGGCGCGATGACATGCGCACGCCAAGGCGATCCTGCGCCTTCAGGGCCGCGCGGTAGGTACCCATGTTCTGCACGCCGGTTTCGGGATCGCGGGTGATGCAAAGTGTGGCGGTGAGATAGGGAGCGGAGTCGAATCCTGGCGTCGAGATCGGAACGGGGAGCTTTGCGAGGCCTTCGCGGGGCCGCAAGAGATCGGCGCCTTTCACGACGATTTCCTGGCACGCGCCGGAGGTGACAACGACGGGCGGGATCGGCTTCGCAATGGCCTGCGTCCAGGCCTCGCCGATAGCTGCAACTGGTTTACCCATGCCGACGGCATAGATGTCAGGCGAGGCGCCGAGAGCGCCGACCGCGACTGGGATGTCATAGCGCCGACCGGAACCATCGACGACATTCGTGAACAGAAAGGCGCGGCGCTGGTCTTCGGCGAGCCCGCCCTGGAACTGCCAGCGGACCAACGGATGCAACTCGGTGTCCTTGTCGATCGCCCGATCGATGCGGGCGACGAGCCCGCGACGTTCGAGCAGGCGCAAATGCTCCTGAAAATCGAGCGGCGGCCCGCCGGATGCCGCGCGATCAGGCTTTTTCGCCTTGTCGGACGCATCGAGCATTCATCACTCCTGCTGAAGCCCCGTGCGAGGATTACACTATGGCATCGCTTGCGGCGACGCAAAATTTGGCCGCGCACTTCTGCGGCCTATTGCCTTGACCGTCGGACTGCGGACAAGCTGGCAATCCGAGTACGTGTTGCTTTCCGTGATTAGTCGATAGCGGGTCCTGCGAATGCGACTGACGATCAACTGCGACATGGGCGAGGGCTACGGGATGTATCGGCTCGGCGACGATGCCGGCCTGATGCCGCACATCGATCTTGCGAACATTGCCTGCGGCTTTCACGCATCCGATCCCGACGATCATGCGGAAAACCGTGCGTCTTGCGAAACGGCATGGCGTCAAGGTTGGCGCGCATCCGTCGCTGCCGGATATGCAGGGATTTGGCCGCCGGCCCATGGCGCTCGCGCCGCCGGAAGTGACCGATTTTGTCACTTACCAGATCGGTGCGCTCAAAGGATTTCTCGATGCCGAGAACGTGCCTCTCAATCACGTCAAGCCGCATGGTGCACTTTACGGAATGGCGGCACGGGATGAAAAAATCGCGGCAGCAATCGCGGACGCTGTGCATCCATTCGGGGTGCCGTTGCTCGGCATGGCGTTTACGGCACACGAAACCGCTTACGGGAAAAAGGGTATCGAGTTCATTCCGGAATTCTATGCCGATCTCGACTATGACGGCGACGGCAACCTGATTCTCAGTCGCGTGCACGATGCAGTGGATCCCGCGAAAGCCGCAGCGCGCGTTTTGCGCGTCATGCGCGAACATGTCGTCGCCACGACAAGCGGACGAGACGTCCCGGTGAAGGCCGCGACGGTCTGTGTGCATTCCGACACGCCGGCGGCTGTCGCCATTGCCGCCGAGGTCAAGCAGGCTCTGTTGGGTGCTGTCGTCTGACTAGCCGCCGAGAAAGAGACGGCCCACATCCGGATCCGCGAGCAGATCCTTGGCCTTGCCCGCCATTGCGAGCCCGCCCGAAACCAGCACGTAGCCGATGTCGGAGCATTCGAGGCCCTTTTTCGCATTCTGCTCGACCATGATGATGGTCTTGCCATCCTTGTGCTGAAGTTCGCCGAGAATATCGAATACCGCGTCAATGAAACGCGGTTCGAGCCCGATCGATGGCTCATCGACCAGCAGGACTTTCGGGTCCATCACCAGCGCACGGCAAATTTCCAAAAGCCGGCGCTCGCCGCCCGACAGGACACGCGCCGGATGCTTTCGGCGCGCGGCGAGGCGCGGATATTTATCGAATATCCTGTCGGCGGCCTGCTTGGCGGCCTTGCGGTCCATCAGATAGGCGCCAAGCCACAGGTTTTCCTCCACCGTCATGCCGGGGAAAACCGATTTGTCCTGCAGGATGTAGGCGATCCCCGCGGATTGAAGTTTCTCGTTTGATGACAGTGATGTCACGTCGACAGTCTTCCCGTCCTCGACGGTCGCTATGCTGCCGGAGAAGATATTGGTGAAGCCGAAGATCGAATGCAGCACCGTCGATTTTCCGGCTCCGTTAGGCCCGATCAAGCACAGCGATTGACCACGTCCGACGCGGAGATTGAAGGCGTGCAGGATTTCCATTTGCCCATAGCCGGCACTGAGCGCATCGATTCGCACGTGTGGTGTCCGGTTGGCCAAATCGTCAAGCTGTTCGACACTGACGTCCTGTGCGATCGTGAGAGCCTGGCGCGCCACTTCATCGACGGAAATGACGGCACCGACACCCCCATGATAGCCGCCGTCCACTGACCCTGAACGCTCCGTTTCGGACATCAGTGCGCTCCCAGGTAGGCGTCGATCACGGCCTGATTGCCCTGGATATCGGCGGGTGCACCCGCTGCGAGCATCTCGCCATGCGCCAGGCAATATATCTTCGTGGCCATGTTCATGATCACGCGCATGTTGTGTTCGATGATGAGCATGCGTGATGCCGAATTCTGAATTCGCGCGCTTGAGCCGATCGATCAGGCCGTTGATCAATGTCGGATTGATGCCCGCCGTCGGCTCGTCGAGCAGGAGTACGGCAGGTTCGTTCATCAGGGCCATTGCGAATTCGAGAAGTTTCTGCTGGCCAAATGAGAGACTGCCGGCGCGCAGATATCGCTTTTCATAGAGTCCGACAAAAGACAGCAGCTGTTCGGCCCGCTCGATGACGCCGGTCCGCTCGTAAGCAAACATGTCGAAGAAGCCCGCCTTGCGGTGTGGAATTGATATCTGCATGTTTTGCAGGCAGCTCATTTTTCCGTAGATGCGCGTTGTCTGGAATGTGCGAAGCAGGCCAAGGCGCGCGATTTCCTGCACCCGCAGTTGCGATATTTCCTGGCCCTCGAACCGGATCGAACCTGAATCGATCGGGTGGTATCCGACAATGGAATTGAACAACGTCGTCTTCCCGGAGCCATTGGGCCCAATCAGTCCCGTGATGCCGCCACGGGGTACTGTGAGGGAAACATTGCGGTTTGCGACAACGCCGCCAAATGATTTCGTCACATTCCTAAGTTCGATGATGGCGTCGGTCATTCGGCGCCCTCCGCATGGGGCGCCAATTCGATCGCGTGCGAACGGACTTCCTTTTCCTTTGGCGCGACCCGAATCCCAAACCAGTCGGGATATTTTTCCATCAGCCAGCCGACGATGCCCTGCTGGAAGTAGACGACGATGATCACGATCAGCAAACCGAGCGCGACAAATTGCCAGCCGAGAAAATAGGTCCAGGTGACTTCCTTGATGACATGGAAGATGACGGCGCCGACCACCGGACCCCAGAATGTGCCTTTGCCGCCAAGCAGGACCATCAGGATCATGAAAATGTTGAATGTCGTGGTGGGGAACGCGATATCGCGCGGCTCGATAAAGCCGATCATGTTGCCGAAAATGGCGCCCGCAATGCCGAGGAAGAACGCAGATATGGCCCAGGCGGTGCGCTTGTAACGGCGCGTGTAAAGGCCCATCGCCTCCGCCTTTTCCTCGTCGTCACGGATCGCGTTAATCGCGAGGCCGAAACTCGTTGAATAGAGCCATCGAAGAAAAACGAGAACGACAAAAGCGAGGCCGAACAAGAGGAAATAGAAGAACAGCTTTTGCGGTTCGGGTCCGCCCGGAAAAACGGGCATCGAGATTCCGGCCGCCGCTCCGACCCATTCCCAGGAGGCCATCAATTCTGCGCCTGCGACCGCAACTCCCAGGGTCCCGATCGCAAAATAGGGTCCGCGCAATCCGAAAACGATCCAGGATGTCGCCAGCGCCAGCACGCACGCGACGACGCCGGCTGCGATGACTCCCAGCGTGAAGCCGCTGAAATACTGCGCCGTCGTGAAGACAATGTGTGTCGTCCGCGCGCCCGACGTATACATGCCGACGTCATAAAACAGGCCGATTTGCACCACGGCCGAGGCGTACATTCCGGCGCCAAAGAAAAAGATATTGCCGAGCGAATTGTACCCCATCTGGCCGCCGAGAACGTCCCAGGTGGACGCGAATACGATCATCAACCAGAGCACTGCGATCTGGTTTGTGTAGGCCGGAAATAGCAATGGCGCAGCCACGCCCGCCAACAGCAGCAATCCGATTGTCAGTGGGTGGAGGGACGAGCGGCTCATTGTACGGCCTGCCGCACGCGGCGTTGCTGCAATTGGCGGACCGAAAGTACCGCAAGCAGCAGCAGTACGATGAGCGCCTGCTGAAATTCGGCGCCCAGAACAAACCCGCCGAACTGTTCGAAGATACCCATGCCGAAGCCGGCAGCGATCACACCGGGCAGGTTGCCGAAGCCGGCGGCCGTTACGATCACGAACAGGCGAATTGAATATGTCGTGCCGAGAAAGGGCTGAACATTCCAGACAAGCGCAACGAGGGCACCCGTTGCCCCGCAAATTGCCGCATTCAGGCAGAATGTGAACGAGTAAACCTTTTCCGTATCGATCCCGAGCACGCGTGCGGCCCGCGCATCTTGCGCCGTCGCGCGAATTGCTTGTCCCATGCGGCTCTTTTTCATGAACAGAATGACTGCGACCGCAAGCATGATTGCGAGCGCAAAGCCGATGATGCGTGTCGTGGCGACCGTAATCAGCCCGTTGGCGAAGGTCAGCGTTGGCAGATCGGCCTGGGCCGATTGCGTATCAGGGCCAAAGGCGAGATTAAGTCCCTGCTGGATCACGATCGCGATGCCGAAAGTCGCAAGGAGCGAGGTGAAGAGATCGCGTGTAATCACCTTGCTGATGACTGTCCGGTAAAGCACCCAGCCGATGCCCCAAAGCACGACGATCGCAAGCGGTACGCCGAGAAGCGGGTTAAATCCGAAGCGATCGAGATTCCACGTGAGATAGCCGCCGATCATGATGAAGTCGCCCTGCGCGAGGTTTTTGACGTTCATCACGCCCCAGACGAGCGCGAGCCCGTAGGCCGCAAGGGCGAAGATCGACCCAACCATCAGGCCATCGATCAACAAGCCAAGATTGAAGATCGGCATCGCAGCCAATACTGAAATGTTGCCGATGACCTGTTCCATCGCGGGCATCCCTGACCGGTCACGGAAATGGACGAGCCGGGCGGGCCGATCGCATGGCGAATGGGCGACGCTCGGGTGTGGTCGGGAAGCGGGCAGCGTGCCGCCCGCTTCCTGTTACGGCTCAGTAATGGGCGTCGCGCGGATAGACCAGCGGAGCGGCGGCGACTTCGGCCGGCGAAACAACGATGTATTTGCCACCCTGGATTTGCCGCATCACGATCTCCTTGCCCGGGTTGCTTCCGTCTTCGGCAAATTTGACCCCGCCATAGAAGGTGGAAAGGTTCGTCTTTGCCAATGCGTCGCGCACCTTTTCGGGATCGAGCGATTGCGCGCGCTTGAACGCGTCGGACCAGACATAAACGGCGGCGGTCGCCTGCGCTGTCTGATACGGCACCACCTTGTACTCGGGATGGGCCGCCATCATCGCCTTGTTGTATTCGGCCGCCGACCCAAACATCGGGTCCTTCGCCTTCATGGTTTCATCCCACTGCGTCGGGCAGACGAAGCCCTCCGCGACTTTTGGGAAGTCGCTGACGACCTTCGCCAACTCGCAGTGGGTAACGCCAACCAACGGCACCGAGGTCTTGAACTCGCCCATTTGCCGTGCGGCCGTCGCCGCGCCCTTTTCGTGCCCCGAGATCAGCAGCACATCGGGCTGCAACGCCTTCACCTTGGTAAAGAAGGTGGTGATGTCGTTCAGGTCTTTCGGCATGCGGTCGTCGATGACCGTATGCATATTGTACTTCTTGATCTGCTCGACGACGCCCTGACGGACGTCCAGCGAGAAAGCGTCGTCCTGATAGATCATTGCAACTTTGATGGACGACGGGTTTTTGCCCGATTTCTTGGCCAGGGCGGCAGCCATGTCGATGACCGGTGTCAGATATTTTTCCGACGTCGCGACGATTCCGAATTGATACTTGTAGCCTTGCGTGAAGAGCGACCGAGACGCGGCCTCGCCCTGGACCAGAGGCACTTTGTATTTCTCGACTACTGGAAGAATGGCCTTGGTCAGCGGCGAACCGTATGGGCCGAGCATGAATTTGATATTGTCCTGGTCGATCAGGCGTTCGACCAGCTGCGCGGCGCGCGCAGGCGTTGAATTCATCGTCGTAATATTTGAGTTTGATGTGGTAGCACTTGTTGCCGATCTTGACGCCGCCGGCGTCGTTGATTTTTTTTGCGGCGAATTCGTAGCCGTTCTTGGTATTCGTGCCGTTGGCGGCATAGATGCCTGTGGCCGAAAGAGCGGCCCCCAGAGTCAGGTCCTCACATGATTGCGCCTGAGCAGATATCGGCGCATAGGCGAGCGCGGCCGTTGCCAACACGGCCGCAAATCTTGCGCTGTTGAGCATTGGTTGTTCCTCCCACGAACTGCATGTCTCCCCCGGCTGGTTGGTTCCAGACCTTAGTAACGTGAAGTATAGCGCGGAATATTCGATGGGACAACGAATAGAATGACGCAACAAAAGCGCGCCCGGCCGGCGAAAGCCCGCTCTGCCGCAGTGCAATTCACCACATGAATATGTTCCGGCCTAGACCTGTTCTGCGTTGAGATAGGCGAGGCGTGCGCCGCAGAAAGCGCAGAGAAGTCCCAGGCCAAGCGCGGTAAGGCCTGCAATCACGTCAATAGTTCCCCCAAGATTCCCGGTCTTGCTCATGATCCCGCCCGCCGTGGCGGCCACGAACACGAGCGCGATCAGGAAGCGTTGTGCGAGGCGGTAGATCAATTCGCGCTCACGGGCGGCCGCTATGAGGTAGGCGGCCGCAGCCCAGCCTCCGACGAAGCCCGCGCCGCCGATCGCCCACCATGCGATTGCCGATATGAATTGCTGCTTGTTGCCCGTGCTCGCGTCGCGAAGGACGGCGTCAAGGCCAATCCCGAATACCATCAGCAGGATGTGCGCGACCAGTGCCGCAAACATGCCGCACGCGATAGCGGCAGCATAGTGCAGACGGCGGAGAGCGTCAGTATCCATCGGTGGTTTCCGAAGGGGACTCAGGAGCGTGTGGCCCGGACACAATAACCGATCAAACCGCAGCGCGCGAATAGCCATTTTTCGAAAGATGCATTCGTCTCGGCTCGATTGCGCGATGCGGCAGTTTCAAGTCCTGTCGCGGCAACGCCAATTTCCTGCTCGACGATGTAACGGGGACGCGATTTGGCCTCGAAATAGATCTTTCCAACGTATTCGCCGATCACCGCAATGGCGAAAGTCTGGAACGAGGCGATGAGCAGGAACAGCAGCATTACCGAAGTCCAGCCCTGGACCGTTTGTCCGGCAAGCCATGTCGCAAAGACCCAGACGCTCATGCCAAGGAAAACAACAAACAGAATTATTCCCATCAAGGCGATCATGCGGATCGGGCGTACCGACAGCGAAGTGATGCCGTTGATTGCAAGCGCCACCATTTTGGCCAGCGTATATTTCGTCTCACCATGGAGGCGCGGAAGACGATCATAGGCGACGGTCGCGGTTTTGAAGCCGAGCTGTACGGCGAGTCCGCGCAGGAATACGTGGGTCTCGCCGAAGAGTGAAAGCGCGCGCAGCGCCCTGTCACTCATCAACCGAAAATCGGCGTGGTGTGGAATGATATCGGCGCCGAGCCAGTTGATCACGCGGTAGAAGATGTCGGCCGTACCGCGTTTGAATCGGCTGTCGCTCGCGCGCTTTTTGCGAACGGCGAACACGATCTCGGCTCCGTCGTTAAAGTGACTGATCATCTTTCCTGCCACCGACATGTCGTCCTGCAGGTCGGCGTCGAGCGAGATCACGGCATCGGCTTTGCCAATTTGCGTAAGCAGGCCGGCCAACAGCGCGTTTTGATGGCCAACATTGCGCGATAATTTGAGGCCGCGAACGCGCTTGGCATGCGCATGCGATATTTTTTCAATGAGCGGCCATGTCCGGTCAGTGCTGCCGTCGTCAATCAGCAGTACGTAGCTTTTCGACGAGATCGTCTTGGACTTTTCAAGCTTGTTGATATCGGTCAGGAGGCACGACAGCGTGTGCTGGATTCCCGCCTGTTCGTTGTAGCAAGGAATGACAAACGCGATGATGGGGGCTTTGGCGGTCGTCATGGGGAATAATCTGTCGTGGCCCGCGTTTTCATTCCGACAAGGTGGTTCCGGGCAACCGGGGTCCTGGAATTGCGAACTCATGTCGCATAACCGCGTTAACCGGGAGTATGCCCCCTGCAGCGTTTACAAAGCTTTTATTTACGGCTGCATTGTCCTAAAAATACCGGAACCAGGCCCGTTCCATGTCGCGGTGCATGGGGATTGATTGCGGCCCACGGCCGTCCTAAGCCACGGAACGGGTGGGGTTAAAACGATATATGGTGGAGGAAACCTTGCGCCCTGCGCGTGGCTCTGTCGGGCAGCTTGTCCGGAATTTCGTGCGTAAGCGCGATTTCTATGCCGGCGGGTTGGTCATCTTGTTCGGATTGGTGATGGCCTTGAAAGGGCCCGGCTATCATCTCGGCACCCTGATGCATATGGGACCGGGATTTCTGCCGACGGCGCTCGGCATCATTTTGATTTTTCTCGGCATGATGATTGCGGGAAGTGCTCTCGGGGTGCCGGAGGGCGAGGACGAAGACCTGCTGCCCGAGCATCCTGAATGGTGGGGCTGGGCCTGCATTCTTGCCGGACCGCTTGGGTTCATTTTATTCGGAAGCTACTTCGGGCTGATCCCCGGCACATTTGCATGCGTATTTATTTCCGCCCTTGGTGATCGCACCGCAACGCTGCGGGGTTCGGTCATACTGGCAACGGTCGTTACGGTTTTCGGCGTCGCTTTGTTTTCGTACTTGCTGCAAATTCCGATGCCGTTGCTGGCGTGGAGAGGCCTGTGATTGAAACCGCATTGACGGATCTCTGGTATGGTTTCGGCGTCGCTGTGCAGCCGCACAATATTATGTGGTGCTTCATCGGCGTGCTGGTCGGCAACATGGTCGGCGTGTTGCCCGGTCTCGGTCCGCTCGCGACGATTTCAATTTTGCTGCCGTTGACGTTCGGCATCAAGCCGGTGGGCGCAATCTTGATGCTCGCAGGCGTTATGTATGGCGCGCAATATGGCGGCGCCATTTGCTCAATTCTTCTCAATTTGCCGTGCCACCCGCCCCATGCGGTAACGTGCCTGGACGGGTTTCCCATGACCAAGCAGGGCAGGGGCGGCGTTGCCCTCGGCCTGACGGTGATGGGCTCCTTCGTCGGTGCCTCCTGGGGCATCACGGAAATGATTTTTCTTTCGCCCATACTGGTAGTCATCGCATTGGAGTTCGGTCCCGCGGAGATCTGTTCACTGATGCTGCTTGGTCTGCTGGCCGGCTCAACGCTCGCGCGCGGGTCGCCGATCAAGGGCGTCGCGATGACGGTCCTTGGGCTCATGCTCGGTATCGTCGGTACCGACCTTGAGACCGGCGCGGAACGTTTTACCTTTGGGATGACGCATCTTGACGACGGCATCGAGCTGGTCGCGCTCGCCCTCGGTCTGTTCGGCCTCGCCGAGTTCATGAACAGCGTCAATCAGGTCTCCCAGGTCAATACGAAATACACAAATGTGCGCCTGCGCGATATGCGCCCGTCCAAAGCCGACATCAAACAGGCGATCGCACCGATGTTCCGCGGCACGCTGGTCGGCAGCCTTTGCGCACTCATTCCGGGTACCGGACCGACGATCGCATCATTCGTCGCCTATGCGACGGAAAAGAAGATTTCCCGGCATCCCGAGAAATTCGGAACCGGCCTGATTGAAGGCGTCATTGCGCCGGAGGCCTCAACCCATTCCTCGGTCCAGGGCGACTTCATCCCGACGATAAGTCTGGGAATTCCGGGCGATGCGGTAATGGCTCTGTTGCTTGGGGCATTGATGATTCAGGGCATCGTTCCCGGCCCGCAGTTGATCAAGGAGCATCCGGATATTTTCTGGGGCTTGGTCGCCAGCTTCTGGATCGGCAATATCATGCTCGTCCTGCTGAACGTGCCGCTTATCGGAATCTGGGTGAAGCTGCTGACAATTCCCTATAAATACCTCTACCCGAGCGCACTGTTTTTTGTCTGCATTGGCGTTTATGCCGCCAACAACGACATGTTCCAGGTTGGCGAAACCATTGTGATCGGCATCCTCGGTTATGTGTTGCTGCGCCTTGGTTTCCACCCGGCGCCGATCCTGCTCGGCTTTGTGCTGGGCCCACGTTTTGAGGAAAACTTCCGCCGCGCGATGTTGATATCGCGAGGTGACATCCTGGTTTTCATCGAACGGCCGATCAGCGCTGTGTTCATCGGCTTGTGTGTACTGCTGATCGTGTTGCAGATTTATGTTCGCCTTCGTGGCCCCAAGAATGTAATCCCGGCACCGACTGCCCTTGAGAGTGCGGAGTAGCACGCGGGACGGAATCAAATACCCGCGAGTTCCCGCATGATCCTGAAAAGCCGCGCCTGACCCTCAAAGCCGACCCCGGGGCGGTCGGATAACGAAATCGTGCCGCCCTCGATGCGTGCATCGTCGGCAAAGCCGCCGAAATCCCCGAACACGCCGGGATAGGATTCGGCGCCGCCCAGGCCGAAGCCGGCCGCGATCGCAAGCGACATCTGATTGCCGCCGTGCGGAAACATGGAACTCCGCCGCCATCTATGGTTCGCCAGCATATCGAGTGTCTTGGCATACTGGCCGATGCCGTAAGCCTGTGGCGGGTCGATTTGAATAACATCTTGGCCGGCGCGGAAGTCCGCCGAATTGAACCAGGTTCTCGACGTCCTGTGTTGAATAGAGGTTCTCGCCTGAGGCGAGTGGCGGTGCGTACACGCTCGCAAGTTCGGCAAACAGTGCGAAATCGAGCGGGTCGCAGGGCTCTTCGAACCAGCGCAGGTTGAAACGCGTGAGGGCTTTTGCGTAGCGCAAGGCTTCCTCGCGATCGAACTTGCAGTTTGCATCGACCGCAAGCCGTTCGCCGGAGCCGACGACATTGAGCACGGCCTCGAGGCGGCGAAGGTCCTCATCGAGCGGCAGGCCGCCGACCTTCATCTTTACCATCGTGTAACCTGCGTCGAGATGCCGACGCATTTCGTTCTGCAGATCCTTGATCGTCTGGCCGGGCCAATACCAGCCTCCTCCGACATAACAGAACACTTTGCGCGCGATATTGCCGCCATTGAACCGCTCCGCGAGGATGACATGCAGCGGCTTGTCCGCGATTTTGGCGATGGCGTCCCATATCGCAACCTCAATCGTGCCGATCGCAATCGAGCGCTCAGAGTGCCCTCCGGCTTTTTCCCGCCTCATCATGCAGGCGAAAATCTTGTCCGGATCGAGATTGCTGCCACTTCTGTCCAGCAGCAATGCGGGATCGGCGGCGAGGATGCGCGGGATAAATCGGGCGCGCATTTGCGCGCCGCAGGCGTATCGGCCAGTGGAGTTGAACGCAAACCCGCAGATCGGCTTGGCGTTGCGGACTACATCGGTGATCACGGCCACCACCGATGTCGTCATTTCGGTGAAATCAAAGCTCGAATTTGCGAGCGTCGACCGGAGCGGTACTGCCGTTTCGCGGATATCGACGATACGCATTACTTTACGTCAGTTCCGGCTTACTGAATCTGCGGGATTTTTGCGTCCTTGATCACCTTGCCCCATTTGTCGACTTCTTTCTTGATGTAGGCGGCGAATTCATCGGGCTTATCCGCGACCGGGTCGAAATCCAAGCTGCGCGCATTTCTCTTTCACATCAGGCAGCGCCATTACCTTGACGATTTCGCGGTTGAGCAGAGCGACGATTTCCTTCGGCGTACCAGCCGGCAGGAGTATGCCCTGCATTGTTTCGGATTCCTGACCGGTGACCCCGGCTTCCGCCATTGTCGGCACGTCGGGCAACGCCGACGAACGCTTGGCGGACGTTACGGCCAGACCGCGCAATTTTCCCCCTTGCACCTGCGGGGCGGTCGGCGGCAGCGCGGTAAATGCGATCGGTGTGTGGCCGGCCACAGCAGATTGGATCGCCGGGCCCGCACCATTGAAAGGGACGGTCGTGAGATCAAGCTTGAAACTCAGCTTGAAAAGCTCGCCGGCGAGATGCGGCGTCGTGCCGGTGCCAGGCATTGCATAGTTATATTTGCCCGGTTCTTTCTTGATGAGGTCGACAAGTTCCTTGACCGATTTCACGGGGAAATCGGCGTTCACGACCAGGATATTCGGAGAGGCGGCGGCGAGCGTGACGGGAGTGAAATCCTTGAAAGGATCAAACGGGTTTTTTGCGTAAAGGCTTGGATTGACCACGTAACTCGAACTTGCGACCAAAATGGTGTAACCGTCCGGCGGCGACTTTGCGACTTGCGTCATGCCGATATTTCCGCCGGCGCCCGGATGGTTTTCGACGAAGAATTGCTGTTTCAAGCTTTCCGACAATTTCTGCGCAATCAGGCGCGCCATCACATCGGTTGGCCCTGCCGGAGCGAACGGCACGATAATCTTGACAGGATGATCCGGGTAACCGGCTGCCCAGCTCGGCGAAATACCAAGTATGAGTGCGATCAACGCGGCGCCGATTGTGAACGGTCTTGCCCTGGAAAGCATACAGTCCTCCCTTTTTTTACATCGTATCATTGCATGAGGGTGTGGCTAGTGGGGCTTGCATCAGTCGCGCTCACAGGGTGTATTCCGGCGGCCTTCGTCGTTCCATTTCTTCAGAGGAAATTCAATGCCGGCTCGAAAGATCACCCGTCAGGATATGCGCGACGCAGCGGAGAAATACAAAAATTGGGGCAAATGGGGGCCGAATGACGAAATAGGTACGCTCAACTACACGACGGCGGAAGACATCGTCGCCGCGACGCGGCTTGTGAAAAAGGGGAAAGTAATCTCGCTCGCGCTCAACTTTGATCATACCGGGCCGCAGGGTGCGAAAAGCAAATACCCGTCTATGGGCCGTACAAATCCGATCCACACCATGCTGCGCACCGGGACCGACGCCTATTCGGGCGTGCTGGACAAGCGGGGCATTCGGGCAGCCGATGACATGGTGACGATGCCTCTGCAATGCGGAACACAGTGGGACGGTCTGGGTCACGTCTTCTATGAAAATTATATGTGGAACGGTTATGACTGCCGGGAGGTGACGAGCGCCGGTGCACAGAAATGCGGGATCGAAAAAACGAAAAGCAAGATGGTCGGCCGAGGTGTGCTGCTGGATGTGGCCCGCTTCAAGGGTGTCGAATTCGCTCGATGACGGATACGGCATCACGAACGACGACCTCCACGGCACTGCAAAGAAACAAAAGGTCGACCTCAAACGCGGCGACTATGTCATCGTGCGTACGGGGATGATGGAACGCTGTCAGAAGGCAGGGAGCTGGGATGGCTATCCCGGCGGCGACGCGCCGGGATTCTCATTTGAGACTCTCGATTTCGTGAAGGATACGCAGCTGGCCGCACTTGCCAGCGACACCTGGGGATGCGAAGTGCGGCCCTAACGAGAGCGAGGAAGGCATCAATCAGCCTTGGCACTGGATCACGATCCCGATCATGGGCATGACGATGGGCGAGATCTTTCAGCTAAAAGAACTCGCCGACGATTGCGAGCAGGATAAAATCTATGAATTCCTGTTCGTCGCGCCGGCAATTCCAATTACCGGCGCGGTCGGTTCTCCCGTCAATCCGCTTGCAATCAAATAATTGAAGACGCGGGAGCGTTTATCATGACGAAGCAATATCCGGTCACCCACACTGAAGCCGAATGGCGCAAGCTGCTTACGCCCGAGCAATATGAGATTATGCGCGCACATGGCACTGAAATGCCGGGCAGTTGCGCTTTGCTGCATGAAAAGCGAGCCGGTACCTTTCGATGTGCCGCGTGCAATCAGCCATTGTTCGTCTCGAAAATGAAATTCGAGAGCGGGACCGGCTGGCCAAGCTTCAACGATCCATTGCCCGGAGCAGTCGAAGGCGATACCGATCGCAGTCACGGCATGGTTCGCGACGAGGTGCATTGCAGCCGCTGCGGCAGCCATCTTGGCCACGTATTCAATGATGGCCCGCCACCGACGCATCTGCGCTACTGCATCAACGGTGTTGCGCTCAAATTCGAACCGGCTTGAGTGCAGCATGGCGACTGTTGGACACAATACAAAACGTATCGGCGCGGAAGTTCTTGCCGACATGCTCGCCGGTTATGGCGTCACGCATGTCTTCATGGTGCCCGCCGTCCTGCGCCGCACTTTCGCCGAGATGGAGCGGCGAACCAAGATCGCGCGCGTTCATTGCCATGGCGAGAAATCTGCCGCCTACATGGCGGACGGCTATGCACGGGCTTCGGGCAAGCCCGGCGTCTGCATGGCCCAGGTGATCGGCGCGCTCAATCTTGCCGCCGGTCTGCGCGATGCCCATCTTGCGCATTCGCCGGTCATCGCAATGACCGGCGGACGTGACCCCAAAACGAAATTCCGCAAGGTCTATCAGGAGATCGACGATGTGCCGGCCTTCGAGCCGGTCACCAAAATGAATGTCACCGTCGACGACGTGGCGCGCATTCCCGACATGCTGCGCCAGGCCTTCCGGACCGCGACCACCGGCGCGCCCGGTCCCGTACATCTGCAGTTTCGCGGCAACGAGGGGCAGCTCGACGTCGACGAATCCGAAATGGACGGGCTTGTTGAGGCCCAATTCTCGCGAGTTCCACCGTTCCGCCCTGAACCGGAAGCCGCGCATGTGAAGGCGGCGCTTGAACTGCTGCAAAAAGCCGAGCGTCCGATCATCGTCGCCGGCGGCGGGACGCGCGCGTCGGGTGCCGGCAAGGAACTCGTAGCGCTGGCCGAGGCGCTGCAGATCCCGATCGCCACGTCGCTCAATGGCAAGGACGTCATTCCCGGAATACACCCGCTGTCGGTCGGCGTCGTCGGCAGCTATTCGCGCGAAAGCGCCAATCGCGCGGTGAATGCAGCGGATCTGATCTGCTTTATCGGCACCGAAACCGGCGGCATGACCACCCACTTCTGGGCTGTGCCAAAAATCGGAACGCCGGCGATCCAGATCGATATCGAGCCGGAAGCGCTCGGCCGCAACTATCCGCTGCAGGCGAGCGTGCTGGGCGATGCAAAGAACGTGCTCGTGCGCATGCTGGGCCAGATCGACAAATCGACCGCCGCAAGACGGGCGGCCTGGATCAAGGAAATCGGCGCGCTGGGTGGCAGAGTGGTACGCAAAATACAAGCCGCTGCTGGAATCAGATGCGGTGCCGATCCACCCCGCGCGCATCTGCGGCGAGTTGTCGAAGCACATGCCCGACGACGCTATCGTCGTCGTCGATACCGGGCACGCCGGAATGTGGATGGGCGGCATGTACGACCTGCGCACACCGGCGCAGAGCTATATGCGCAGCGCTGGCCATCTTGGTTGGGCCTTTCCGGCTGGCATCGGTGCCAAGGCCGCGTGCCCCGACCGTCCTGTGGTCGTTTTTACCGGCGATGCCGGCTTCTGGTACCACATTGGCGAGGTGGAGACGGCCGTGCGCTGGAACATCGCGTCGGTCACGATCGTCAACAATAATGGCGGCGGAAACCAGTCCAAGCGCGGTTTCGATCGCGCTTACGGCGGCGAGCAGACCGCGCAGGCGCGCGAGTTGTGGACCTACAACAAAATGAATTTCGCCCGGCTGGCCGAAGATATGGGCGCGCTCGGCATTCGGGTCGAAAATGCAAACGATATTGCACCAGCATTGGCACGTGCGCTCGCGGCCAAGCGCCCGGCGGTCATTGATATCGTAACCGATATCGAAGCACTGGCGCCGACAGCAGTGACATAGTGCGCTATTTCACCGGGGGCCCGACATAGCGGAATTTCTGCGCGCGTTTGCCGGTGTCAACCTCGGTCGTATAGATATTGCCCTTGCTGTCCACCGCCAGATTGTGGACCCAGTGAAATTCGCCGGCATTGCGCCCGTTGCGGCCGAAGGAGCCGACGACCTCGCCGTTCTCGCGCAGGAGTGTCCGCACTTCATTGTTGGCGCCGTCGGCATTCATGAGGAATGTCTGCTTTGAGTCGGGCCAGAAATCGAGATCCCACACCGATCCCTGCTGCAGCGTCTCCTTGGCGACAAAGAATTCCTTCACAAACGTTCCGTCCTTGCGAAACACCTGAATGCGGTCATTCGTGCGGTCGCAGATATAGATGAGGCCGTCCTTCGCAATCTTCACGCAGTGGACCGGGTTGGCGAATTGCTGCGGCGCTGCGCCGGCAGGGGTGTAGGGCGGCGTCTTGGCGTCGCTTGGCGGTTTTCCGTAAGCCCCCCAATGCCGCCTGTAGGCGCCGGTGTCGGCATCGAACACGATGACGCGATGATTGCCGTATCCGTCGGCGATATAGACCTCATTGGTTTCAGGATCGACTTCCGTATCAGCAGGCCGGCCGAGTCGTGTGGTATCGGCGCTGCCGGTCGGCGGACCGGGCTTGCCGATCTGCAGCACGAATTTACCGTCTTGGGTAAATTTCAGCACATGGCCGTCGTTGTTGCCATTGCCGCCGAGCCAGACAAAGCCTTTGTGATCGATATTGATGCCGTGCTCGTTCTCGAACCAGTCATAGCCCTGGCCCGGGCCACCCCATGCGCGCAGCACGTTCCCTTCCTGGTCGAATTCGATGACCGGCGGCGCCGCCACGCAGCATTTGGTGCGTGGCGGACTGAAGGACGCTGCCTTTTCATCATCGGTGAGCGTGCGCGGGCGCTGGATGACCCAGATATGGTCCTGCGCATCGACCGCGACGCCTGCGGCCTGGCCCATGATCCAGTTGTTGGGGAGCGGTTTGGGCCATGAAGCGTCGACCTGGAACTTCGGCGCGTCGCCAGCAAATGCCGGCGCAATCGTCAGCAACCACGCAAAAAGACATGGACCGATTTTCATGAGTATCTCCCCGGCAACCGGCACCTATCAACGCTGGCGCCGGCCCAATGCTCTGCCCCCGGCGGGGAGTCAATCAAGGGGTTGAGGCATGCATAGCGCGAGAACTAATCTTCGCCGATCTCGCGAAGAATTTCCGCTGAGTGCTCGCCGAGTTGCGGGGAGGGGCGGTCGGAAGCGGCTCGCCAGCCGTCGATCACAATCGGCGTGCGCACGCCAGGTATCGTCCCATTTTTCGCGGCCTTGCTCGGCAGATCGAGTTTCATGCCGCGATGCTTGACCTGCGCGTCGTTGAACACCTGCTCGAGATTGTTGATCGGGCCGGCCGGAACACCCTGTGTCTCGAGTTTCGCCAGAAGATCGTCGCGCTTCATCTTCGACGTCAGCGCCGCCAGTTTTGGGACGAGCTCGTTGCGGTGCTTCAGGCGTCCGATATTGTCCTTGTAGGCCGGATTCTGCGCGAGTTCCGGCGCCGCCGATCACATTGCAGAACTTGACGTACTGATTGTCGTTGCCGGTTGCGACGATGACGTGGCCATCGGCAACGGGAAATTCCTGGTACGGCACGATATTCGGATGCGAGTTGCCAATACGTTTGGGTATTTCACCGGATACAAGATAGTTGAGGGCCTGATTGGCGAGCACTCCGACGGTCGAATCCACGAGCGCAGTGTCGACATAGCAACCTTTGCCGGTCTTTTCGCGCTGCGCCAAAGCGGAAAGTATGCCGATCACTGAATAGCAACCGGTAAAAATGTCGGAGATCGGCAACGCCAACTCGGGTTGGAGGTCCGTCAGCCATTCCGGTCAGGTCCATCATGCCGCCCATGCCTTGCGCCATAAGGTCGTAGCCGGCGCGTTTGGCATATGGGCCGTCCTGGCCGAAGCCGGTGACCGAGCAATAAATCAACCGCGGACAATCGGGCGCCAGACTTTTGTAGTCGAGACCGAACTTGGCCAGGCCGCCAACTTTAAAGTTCTCGATCAGCACATCCGACCGCGCCGCGAGTTTCCGTACGATCCGCCGGCCGTCTTCACTTTCAAAATCCATTTCAATCGAACGCTTTCCCCGGTTTGCCGCGTGAAAGTAAGCAGAGCCAATATGTTTGTCGTCGGTGCCTTCCACGAATGGCGGACCCCAGCCACGGGTGTCGTCACCTGTCCCTTTGCGTTCGACCTTGATCACATCCGCACCCAGATCGGCGAGCAGCTGGCCGGCCCAGGGGCCAGCCAAGATGCGGGCAAGTTCGAGAACGCGGAGGCCCGCTAACGGCTTCGGCATATGTGGAAACTCCCGGAAGGACGCTTCGAATTCGTGGTTATAAAGTCATCGATGCAGGCTGACTATAGCGGGAATTATCTATTGGGCGCTTGTGGTTACGGGCAAATTTACCCACGTGCCTATGGCGCAATGCCGTACCGGCGGCTAATGTGAAATTGGGGCGGCGAGGGGAATTTGGTTATTGTTCGGGCACCGGCCAAACGCGGCGGTGTTTCCGCCGTAAAAAAAGACCCCATGGAGGAACACACGATGAGAAGAATCACGACAATATTTGCCACCGCTGCCGCGGCATTTTTGCTGTCGGCCTCCGCGCACGCGCAAATCATTATGAAGGCGTCGCACCAGTTTCCGGGCGGAAAAGGCGATGTCCGCGACGACATGGTGCAGATGATCGCGAAGGACGTGAAAGCGGCCAACGTCGGCATCGACATGCAGGTTTATCCCGGCGCCTCGTTGTTCAAGCCGAATGATCAATGGAATGCCATGGTCAATGGCCAGCTCGATATCGCCCTGTTCCCGCTCGACTACGCCAGCGGCAAAGCGCCAGTGTTCAGCGCGACTTTGATGCCGGGCCTGATCCGCAGCCAGGACCGGGCCAAGCGTATCAATAATTCCCAGTTCATGAAGGACGTACGCGCCGAAATCGAGAAGCGTGGCGTCATCGTTTTGTCCGATGCGTGGTTCGCCGGTGGCGTTGCTGCAAAGGATGGCTGTGTCGTGCATCCAAATGATCTGAAAGGGCGTAAATTCCGCGCAGCCGGTCCGACATTCGCGGGTATGTGGGAAACCGCCGGTGCCAGCATCGTCAGCCCACCGTCGAACGAAATTTACAATGCGTTCCAGAGTGGCGTTGTAAACGCGACTGACACGAGCCTGGGCACATTCCAATCGATGCGCCTCTATGAGGTCACCGACTGTCTCACGGCTCCTGGTAACAATGCGCTCTGGTTCATGTACGAGCCTGTGCTGATGTCGAAAAAGAATTTCGACAAGCTCAACAAGCAGCAGCAGGATGCCATCATCGCTGCCGGAAAAAAGGCGCAGACCTACTACGAAGGCAAGGCTGAATCGGTCAATCAAGCAGCCATCAAGGCCTTCAAAGACCACAAAGTTAAAGTGGTGACGTTGAGCGATGCTGACTATCAGGCATGGCTTGATGTGGCTAAGAAGAGTTCCTACGCAGAATTCGCCAAAAACGTGCCAAACGGTCAGAAATTGATCGATGAGGCGCTGTCGGTGAAATAAGCGTGATGCCGGCCGGCGTGCATCGTGCGCGCCGGCCGGTGCTTAGCGCGACGACGCTGCGCTTGATTCAAACTCCAGGACAAAATGTAAAGACGGGCCCATGGACACCTACATTCGGGCGGTGACCTCCCTGTCACGCGCGGCCGGCGTCATTGCAGCGCTTCTGATTGCTGTCGCCGTGCTGGTGATCTGCGACATCGTGGTCGAGCGCTATATTTTGAATTTGACCACGATCTGGCAGATCGACGTGGTAACGTATTGCATCGTTGGCGCGACCTTTGTCGGAAGCGCTTATGTGCTGATGACGCGTGGGCACGTCAATGTCGACATCCTGCCCCTGCATTTGGGGCCGCGGTCCAGATATTGGCTTGCAATAGTCACCAGTCTGCTGGCACTGGCGTTTTGCATCGTCATTTTCATCCTTTGCACGGCATATTGGTATGAGGCCTTTTCGGAGCGTTGGCTCTCCAACACAGTGTGGCGGGCGCGGCTTTGGATTCCGTATCTCTCCATGCCGGTGGGCCTCGGCCTTCTCATTCTCCAATATCTGGCGGACTTGTTCTGCCTGGTCACGGGGCGCACACCGCCATTCGGCATTAAGGATCAGGAAGCCGCGGAGGATGTAGCCAAGGCTCAGGCACGCGAAGTGCTCGGGGGCGCGCCATGAGTCCCACAACGCAAGGGACGGTTGTCCTCATTGTGACGCTGCTGATGCTGGTATCCGGCATCCCGGTTGCGTTCGGGCTCGGCGCCATCGCCATTGCATTTCTGGTGCTTTTTCAGGGTCTGGATGCCCTTCATGTCGTCGCAGAAACGTTCTGGTCGGGACTCGATGAATTCACGCTCGTTGCTATTCCGATGTTCGTGATGATGGGCGCCGCCATCGGCTCTTCGCCGGCCGGCAAGGATCTCTACGAGGCGCTCGATCGCTGGCTTTATCGGTTGCCCGGCGGCCTCGTCATTTCAAACCTCGGCGCCTGCGCAATCTTTGCGGCACTTACCGGGTCGTCTCCAGCCTGCTGCGCGGCCATCGGCAAAATGGGCATTCCCGAAATGCGTCGACGCGGTTATCCCGACGACGTCGCCACAGGTTCGATTTGCGCCGGCGGAACGCTTGGCATCCTGATCCCGCCGTCCATTACGTTCATTCTCTACGGCATCGCGACTGAAACATCGATCGGGCGCCTTTTTATCGCTGGCGTGCTGCCCGGGTTGATGCTGACCAGTCTATTCATGGTGTGGACGATATTCATTATCTGGAAGCGTGGTTTCCGATCACACGCAATCGATTTCCGCTATTCCTGGAAGGAAAAATTCCAGTCCATTCCCAAGATTGCGCCGTTCATCGCCATTATTTTCGGCGTCATGTACTCTCTCTACGGTGGTGTAGCGACGCCATCGGAGGCGGCGGGTGTTGGCGCCGCGCTTTGCCTGTTCATGGCAATCATCATTTACCGCTTGTGGAAGCGCGAACAGGTCTGGCTGATCCTTCGGGATACCATGCGGGAATCGGTGATGATCCTTACCATCATCGCGACCGCTGTTTTGTTCGGCTACATGCTCACGTCGCTCTATCTCACCCAGACATTGGCGCAGGCGATTGCGGATGCGCACTTCAACCGCTGGGTGCTGATGCTTATGATCAACCTATTTCTGCTGGTATGCGGCTTTTTCATCCCGCCGGCGGCCATCATCCTGATGACCAGCCCGATTTTGTTGCCGATCATTACGGCGGCAGGCTTCGATCCGGTTTGGTTCGGAGTGATTCTGACCATCAATATGGAAATAGGGCTGATCCACCCGCCCGTCGGCCTTAATATATACATTGTTAACGCCATCGCGCCGGACGTGCCGCTCGCTCAGGTCATGTGGGGTACAATGCCTTATGTAATTTGCATGATGCTGGCGATCGTCATCTTGTGCATCTTTCCTGAAATCGCCACATGGCTGCCTAATCATCTGATGGGTGCCGCCTTAGGGACTAAATGAACACTTCGTTCTTTGGGGAACTGCTGCAAACGATCTCGGAGCGCGGCCGTGCGCTGCTTGCTCGCGACCGGCGCGGTGACGCGTCCGCACGGTCCGAAAGTCTTGTCGAGCTCTGTGAAGACCTTCTGTCGGGACGCGGCGAGGCCTCCGGTGTCGCGCTTGCGCGCGAAATCCTCGCCCATTATGGAACCTTAACGACCGGCCCGCGTATCGCATTCTTTGAGGCGTTGGCGCGGCGCTTCAGCATTGATTCCGCGCACCTGGAACAGGCGATCGCGGCCTGGCGCGAAGCCCCTTCAGACGCCGCAGCCGCCGAGGTTCATTCCGCCTCCGAACCCCGCCGCCAGGAATTGTTCCGCCGACTCAATCTTGCGCCCGGAGGCACTGCGGCGCTGGTGCGCATGCGTGAGCAACTGATGGATTCTCTTGATCATCGTGAAGATCTGCGTGCTGTCGATGATGACTTTATCCATTTGTTCTCGTCCTGGTTCAACCGCGGGTTTCTCGTACTGCGCCGGATTGATTGGTCGACCCCGGCGATCATTCTCGAAAAAATAATTCGATACGAGGCAGTGCATGAAATTCACGATTGGGAAGATCTCCGCCGCCGTATCGACCCGCCAGATCGGCGCTGTTACGCATTTTTTCACCCTGCGCTTATCGACGAGCCTCTGATTTTTGTTGAAGTCGCGCTCACGCGCGAAATTCCGGACGCCATCGCGCCGATCCTCGGCAAGGAACGCGAAATCGTGGACGCGGACAAAACCCGGACCGCAACCTTTTATTCGATTTCGAATTGTCAGCGTGGGCTCGCCGGAGTGTCATTCGGTAACTTCCTGATCAAGCAGGTCGTCGAGGAAATCAGGCGCGAGATGCCAAGACTTTCGACATTTGTCACCCTGTCGCCGGTAACCACCTTCGCTCGTTGGCTCAAGCGTGAATGCGAAGATGATAAATCCGGAGCGCTCGCTGATACCGACAAGGCCACATTGGCCTCGCTGGATCAGCCGGGGTGGTGGCGTAACGACGAGGTTGCGGCAGCGCTCAAGGACACGCTTATGCGAGCGGCAGGTTGGTACTATTTGAGGGCACGCAACCAGCGTGGTCTGCCGGTTGACGCCGTCGCCCGTTTCCATCTTGGTAATGGCGCGCGGCTTGAGCGTATTAATTGGCTTGCCGACACTTCGGATCGGGCAATGGCGCAGGCGCATGGCCTGATGGTGAATTTTCTCTACGATCTCGACGAAATCGAGAAAAATCACGAGACCTATGCAGAAGGCCGCACCGTCGTTGCGTCCGGCGCCGTGCAGCGTCTGTTGCGGCCGCCTCTCGAACTGGTGCCCATCGCAGGCTAGGACGTGGGCTAAGACCTGCCATACACGGGCACGATCGCGCCGCGAGTCACGCGATTGTCGGGCGAAGCCAGAAACAAAATCGTCGCTGCGACTTCCTCAATTTTTGGCCAGGCAGCGTAGTTAGCCTTCGGCATTGCTTTCCGATTGGCGGCCGTATCCATGATCGACGGGGCGACGGCGTTTACGAGAATGCCGTCTTTTGCGACCTCTTCAGCGAGCGCAACAGTAAGCGCTCCGACACCGGCCTTGGCGGCGGTATAGGCAGTCATTCCGGCGCCGCTCCGCCATTCCAGTGCAGGCCGCGCGGCGACGTTGACGATCCGCCCGCCGCCCGCCGACAGCATGGATTTCACGGCTGCGCGGCAGCACAGGAAGCAAGAAGTCAGATTGCCGTTGATTTGCGCCATGAAAGCATTTTTGTCGATGTCCGAGATGCCGCCCGCCGCGAAACCGCCCGCGATGTGGATCGAGGCCCAGAGTGACAGCGGCGCCTTGGCGGTCGCAATACACTTTTGTCACATCGCCCTCGTCGGCAAGGTCATCACTTTGACTATGGTCACCTGCGGTTGGCTACGGTACGGAAATCGTTCCACCTCACCGTCATGAACATAGGGTACGGTGCAACTTGCGCCTGCTTGCAACAGTGTGCTCACGACGGCTGTTCCAAGTGCGCCCGTGCCGCCCGTGATGACTGCATGTTTTCCCGAAAAATCCATCATCTTATCCTTCCGGATGATGCAGCTCGAGAGCCGCGCTTCGCCTCAGAAACCCGCGCCACTCAACCCCGCCCGCGTTTTACGCGCGTCGGCAACACCTGAAACTCGATCCAGTTCGCTACCTCGCTGACGCGCAGTTTCTTTTCGAGCACATTTTTGCTCACGCCATGCCGCCATGCCAACCGCTTGCAGCCCGGATCGCGATCAAGCGTGTCGAGGTCGTGTGAAAAGGTCCCAATGTCCGCCGTATCAGCGAAAAAGCCTTCCTCAATCAACCGAGCGCCGATGCGCCGCACGATAGCGGCAACCTCACGCAGCGGATATTCAGGATGATATTGTACGGCCCACGCGACCGAGCCATTGGTACGGATTTCCGCACTCTGCACATCGGATACGGCATTTGTCGCAAGCACAGTCGTACCCGGAGCAACCGATTCGATCTCGTCAAGATGCACCGTGGGCGCATTGAATACGTCGAGCTTGCCAACATACATGGGATGCTTGCGTCCGGCCTCCGTCAAACGGATGCCGCGACCGAAACCGATTTCGCGGCCTTTCGGATTCTTCCGGACGCTGCCGCCGGCCGCGGCCGTGATGATCTGGAGCCCCCAGCATGACCCAAAAAGTGGCGTGCCTGTTTTGAGCACGGCCCGCACCAGTTCGACTTGGCGCATCACTTCGGGGCCGGCGTTATAGACATGCAGTCCCGAGCCGGTGATGGCAATTCCATCATATCCTTCGAGCGAGGCGCCCTCTGGCAACAGCGCAGCCGGATCACCGGGGTAACAAATGTCGACCTCTGCGCCCGGCAGAAGTTCCCGCAACAGGTCGGAATAGCCCTTGCTCGCCACAGTGCCGCCGACTGCCACGTGATCAGCCATGGTCTGCGGTGAATTGCCTTCGATGACGAGCAGGCGGGGCGAGGGCATCTTGGGTCAGACTTGTTGTTCCGGGCGCGCGGCCGGACGACGAACGGACAGATCCTTGGATATGGCTGCGCCGCAGCCATTTTGCAATCGTATTGGGTTTTGGCGCTCAAATTCGAAGCTAATACATTCCTTTTTCTTGAGTGTGTTGCATAAGCCGCCCATTCTTCAAGGCAAAGCGAATCAACGCGCAATGGCTGACTTCGACCTCGCCATCATCGGCGGCGGTATCAACGGCACGGGTCTCGCCCGGGATGCCGCCGGCCGCGGCGTCCGTGTGCTGCTTGTCGAGATGAACGACCTCGGCTCAGGCACATCATCGGCCTCGAGCAAAATGGTCCATGGCGGTTTGCGCTATCTCGAGCATTACGCATTTCAACTCGTTCGCGAGGCGCTGAACGAGCGCGAAGTACTTTTACGAATGGCGCCGCATCTGGTTCGGCCAATGCGCTTCCTGTTGCCGCCGTTGCCGGGGTTGCGATCGCCGCTGTTGTTGCGTTTCGGATTGATCCTTTATGACCTGCTGGGTGCGCGCAAATTGTTGCCGGCATCCCGGACGGTCGATCTGACGCATTATGTGGCTGGTCATCCGCTCAAGCGGGAATTCCGCTACGGGTTCGAGTATTCCGACTGCCGCGTCGATGATTCACGAATGGTCGTGCTCAATGCGGTCGACGCCGCTGAACATGGCGCTGACATTCGAACACGCACGCGCTGCACGCGCGCGGAGCGACGTGACGACTGGAAGTTGGTGCTCAATTCCAGAGGGCGTCGCGATGTGAAAACGGCGCGTGTGCTCGTCAATGCTGCGGGTCCCTGGATTGGAGAGGTGGCAGACACGATCATTCGATCACCGTTGCCGCGCCCGGTCAGGCTCATTAAGGGAAGCCATATCGTGATCCGCCGGCACTTCGAGCATGATTGCGGATATATCCTGGAGGCGCCGGACCGCCGGGTCGTCTTCGTCTTGCCGTTTGCCGAAGAGTTCACCCTGGTGGGGACCACCGACGAAAATTTCGTCGGAGATCTCAACTCGCCCGCGCCTGAACCGGGTGAAATCACCTATCTTTGTGAGGTCGTTAATCGCTATTTCCGCGATGTCGTCACACCCGATGAATTGGTGTGGTCATTTTCTGGCGTGCGCGCACTCTATGATGACGGTGCCGATAAGCCTGAGGATGTGACCCGCGACTATGAACTCGTCCTTGATCGGCGCGCGGGCGAAGCGCCGTTGCTCACCATCTATGGCGGAAAAATTACGACGCATCGAAAATTGGCGGAGCATGTCATGGCACAGATAGGCCATTTTTTCGGCGCTCGTCCGCCTTGGACGGCGGGGTCGCGGCTCCCAGGCGGCGAGTTTCAGCCCGGAGATTTCGAGATGCAGGTGGCAGAAATGATGCGGCGGTGGCCTTTTCTGGCGCAAGCGCACGCAACGCGGCTGCTGCAGGCTTATGGGATCCGCGCCGAACGCGTTCTCACCGATGCACGAACCATGGACGACCTAGGTCAGCGATTTGCCGGTGACCTCACTGAAGCCGAGGTCCGCTACCTCATTAAGAATGAGTGGGCACAAAGCGCTGATGATGTGCTCTGGCGACGAAGTAAATTGGGCCTGAAGACGACAGCGGACGAGACGGCGGCGCTGGATCGCCTGATTGCGTCATTGAGTACAGCAGGTCAGCGCCAATGACTCGGTCAAACGGTCAAAGTTCCATATTGTAACCAGCCTTTCTGCATTGGCGCGGATAGCGCCATGGAGATTTCCATTGCCGCCTGTTCTCATCGCAATCGATCAAGGTACCACGTCGACGCGCGCCATCGCGTTCGATGCGGCGTTGCGACCTCTTGCAACCGCGCAACGGGAGTTGCGCCAAATTTACCCGGCGCCAGGCGAAGTCGAGCATGACCCTGAGGAAATCTGGACCGCAGTCGTTGACACGGTGCGCAAGGTCATAGCTCAGGCGCGCATCGGCATAAATAATATTGCCGGGATCGGTATCACCAACCAGCGCGAAACCATCGTGATCTGGGATCGCGAAACAGGAAAGCGATCCACAATGCAATCGTCTGGCAAGATCGGCGTACGGCTGGCAATTGCGAAACGCTGCGGCGCGCACGGCACGAAACAGAGATCACGCGAAGGACGGGACTTCTGCTCGATCCATATTTCTCCGCCACCAAAATTGCCTGGCTGCTAGACCACATTGAGGGTGCTCGTGCGGCTGCCGAAGCGGGAAAGCTCGCATTCGGGACGATCGATTGCTTTTTGCTCTGGCGGTTGACTGGCGGAACAGCGCACTTGACCGACGCAACGAATGCGGCGCGCACGCTGCTGTTCGATATAGGCCAAGGCGTGTGGGACGAAGATCTTTGCCGGCTATTTCGTGTGCCTATGCGGTTGCTTCCGCAAGTGCGAGACTGTGCAGGCCGATTTGGCGAGACCACGCGCGACCTGTTCGGCGGCGCCATCGGCATCCTCGGTATTGCGGGTGATCAGCAAGCGGCCACGGTGGGACAGGGCTGTTTTAAGCCCGGAATGATGAAATCGACCTACGGCACTGGCTGTTTTGCGTTGCTCAATACTGGTGACGAACGTGTCCACTCGCGCAGTCGACTCCTGACGACTATCGCCTACCAGCTCGACGGCAAGCGGACTTATGCGCTGGAAGGGGCGATTTTCATCGCCGGCGCCGCCGTCCAATGGCTGCGGGACGGACTGAAACTTATTGCCACATCGTCCGAAGTCGAAGCGTTGGCGCAGCAGGCCAATCCTGCGGAGGCGGTCTATTTTGTACCCGCATTTGTCGGCCTAGGGGCGCCATATTGGGACACGGAGGCGCGTGGCGCCATCTATGGCCTCACGCGCAATTCCGGGGGCCCCGAAATCGCACGCGCGGCCCTCGAGGCGGTCGGCTACCAGACCCGCGACCTGCTGGAGGCGATGCACGCCGATTGGACAGCATCGCACTTGTCGAGCACCGTACTGCGCGTCGACGGCGGCATGGCCGCCAGCGATGCTACCATGCAATTTCTTGCCGACATGCTCGGGTGTCCGGTCGATCGCCCCGCGCAACTGGAGTCGACTGCGGTCGGGGCGGCTTATCTGGCGGGGCGCACCGCAGGGCTCTGTCCTGATCTCGATGGGTTTGCCGCGCAATGGCAACTCGATCGCCGCTTCGAACCACGGATGAATTCCGAAACACGGGATAACAAGTATTCCGGCTGGAGGCGGGCCGTGAAGCGAACGCTGACGAATTAATGACACCTCGAGTGTGCGGCGCTGGGTTGAGTGTGTCCTCGCGCCCCGCTAGCGTCGTCGCCGACGGGGAATCGATGACCGACGCTGACGGACAAGTACAAAACAGAACGGACGAGAAGCGGGCCGTGGTTCGCTTCGAGGCGGTGAGCAAACGCTTCGGTCAGGTCAATGCGGTTCACGCACTCACGCTCGACATCGGGCAGGGTGAATTCTTTGCGTTGCTTGGACCGTCGGGGTGCGGCAAGACGACACTCCTTCGGATGCTCGCGGGGTTTGAGAAACCAACCGAAGGCCGTATCCTTCTCGACGGCGAGGACATCGCCGATATGCCGCCGCACCGGCGACCCATCAACATGATGTTTCAAAGCTACGCATTGTTCCCGCACCTCACGGTCGCGGGGAATATCGCGTTTGGACTGCGGCAAGAACAGACAGGTCGTGCGGAGACCGCAGATCGGGTAGCAGAGATGTTGGCGCTGACGCGGCTGCAGGGCTTCGGCGCGCGGAAAATCGAGCAACTCTCAGGCGGCCAGCGTCAGCGTGTGGCACTCGCGAGGTCGCTCATCAAGCGCCCGCGTGTGCTTTTGCTCGATGAGCCGCTCGCCGCCCTCGATAAAAAATTGCGAGCGGAAACCCAATTCGAGCTGATGGATTTGCAACGTAAGCTCGGCACGACTTTCGTCATCGTTACCCACGACCAGGAGGAGGCGATGATCGTCGCCGACCGCATGGGTCTCATGCACCAGGGCCAGCTGATGCAGGTGGCGAGTCCACCGGAAATTTACGAGAGACCTAACTCACGTTGGGTGGCCGATTTCATTGGCGAGGTGACCATGATTGAGGGCCAGGTTGCTGCCGACGGGGCGATGGAGAGCGCCTTGGGGTGGTTGAATATACCAAGCGGCTCAGGTCCGAGGATCAACGAAAGCGTGTGGCTCGCTTTGCGCCCCGAAAAAATCAGAATGAGCGGTGATCGGCCCAAAGACGAATCCAACTCATTGGCTGGAACAATCCGCGAGATTGGCTATCGCGGTGACATGTCGATGTACAAAATCCAGCTCGCGGATCGATCGCTCATGAAAGTCGCACTCCAAAATGCAAGCGTGCGAAAAAAGCCTCACTATGCGGTGAACGATTTGGTATGGCTTTCATGGCCCCCCGAAGCAGGCGTGTTGCTGGCGAGATAGCCGATGCATCCGTTTCGACAAAATCGAAGCTGGGGCGCATGGGTCGTCATATTGATGCCCTATCTTTGGCTGGTCGTTTTTTTTCTCGCGCCGTTTGTCATTGTCCTGAAGATCAGTCTGTCGCAGACGGCGCTCTCCCAGCCGCCTTATTCTCCGATATTCGATATCACCGGGGGTTGGGTTGGGCTGGCGGCGTTTTTCGGCAAACTGTCTTTCGAATCGTACCGATTGCTGTCGGCCGATTTCATCTACGTCTTTTCCTATCTCAAGAGCCTGGAGGTTGGCGCGATCTCGACTGCGGTTCTTTTCGCGCTCGGCTACCCGATCGCCTACGGCATCGCGCGCTCGCCACGATCCTGGCAACCTCTTCTGGTCATGGCCGTCGTATTGCCGTTTTGGACATCGTTTTTGATTCGTGTCTACGCATGGATAAATATCCTGCAACACGACGGACTGCTTAATGCCATCCTGCTGCGGCTTCATATTGTCAATTCCCCTGTGGCATGGCTGTCGTCCGATACGGCGATCTATATCGGTATCGTCTATTCGTATCTACCGTTCATGGTGCTGCCGCTTTACGCCACTCTGGAAAAATTAGACGAAACATTGCTGGAAGCGGCGGCCGATCTTGGCTGCCCACGCTGGAAAGCATTCTGGCTGGTCACGTTTCCGCTGTCGCTTCCGGGCGTTGCGGCCGGCGCATTGCTTTGCTTCATCCCGATCGTGGGCGAATACGTAATCCCCGATCTGCTCGGCGGCTCAGAATCGCAAATGATAGGTCAAACCCTGTGGACTGAATTCTTTTCCAACCGCGACTGGCCAGTCGCCTCGGCAATCGCCATGGCACTGCTCGCGCTGCTGCTGATTCCCCTCCTGTTTTACGAGCGCCTTCAGCAGCGGACTATCGAAGGGCGGCTCCAGTGAAACGTGGAGCATCCGCATTCAATGCACTCTCTGTCACCATTGGCCTGGCATTCCTCTATTTACCGATCGTTGTTCTGGTGACGTATTCATTCAACGACTCGCGTCTTGTGACAGTCTGGGGTGGGTGGTCGCTCGCTTGGTATAAGGAACTCCTGCACGACCACGTAATCCTCCAGGCGGCCTGGGTCAGCCTGCGCGTTGCCGTTGTTTCGGCAAGTGCGGCCACCATACTTGGCACGCTTGCCGCAGTTGTGCTGGTACGCATCGGCGATTTTCGTGGTCGGTTGTTGTTCTCGGGGATGGTCTACGCGCCATTGGTCATGCCGGAGGTAATAACCGGACTCTCGTTGCTTTTACTATTCGTCGCGCTAGACGTGGACCGCGGTTTCTGGACCATCACCGCTGCCCACACGACGCTTACGATGTGCTTTGTCACAGTGATCGTGCAGTCACGCTTGATTGGGTTCGATCAAAGCCTTGAAGAGGCGGCCATGGATCTCGGTTGCCCTCCGTTCAAGACGTTCTTGACGATCACTCTGCCGCTGATCGCACCCGCAATCGCAGCTGGCTGGATGCTCGCTTTCTCGCTGTCGCTTGATGACCTTGTGATTGCGAGCTTCACCACGGGACCTGGCGCAACGACGCTCCCGATCCGGATCTATTCGGAAGTGCGGCTCGGAGTGAAACCGGAAATCAACGCGATATGTACGATCATGATTGTGGTTGTCGCGCTCGGCACCATAGCGTCTTCGTTGATTGCAAAGCGAGGCGCGAGCCAGCGCGAACGCGCGGCTTTGGACGCGCGATCGTCTGAATTTGGCGCAATGCAATAGTCCGCTGCGCGCCCGCGTTTCGGGATGTGCTGCTCTTGCCTGGCGGCCAACAGGAAGGCCACAAACCAGATTGGAATGATCACGATCGATCCAGCAGCACATTCGGCCAGGCCCAGGCAATGCCCTGCCTTGCATAATCCTCGATCCGCTCGGTCGAGAGGCCGAATTCGCGAATGATCTGATCGGCGGTAATTCCAAAATGGGCGAGGATGGTGCCGACCACCAGTGAGGCGACGGCAACCTTGACCAAGGTGCGAAAGAGAGGATTTTGCATCCGCATCCATCGAGCCGGCCCACGCCGGCGGGTCGTCACTTGCGGGTGAAGCCCGGCGTGCGGGCACGCACGCGAAGTTGAGTTATTCCGGCTTTTTTGCCCCGTCCGGTGTGGCCGTCTGGTCCGTCGCCGGCATGGCACCCGGGGCTGGCGTGCTGCCGGTCAGCCGTTCAATCGCAGAACGCACGGAATCTGCGGTTTCGTCGTTCGCGGACGGCATTGAGAAGCGGAGCGGCCGCGCCGGAGCGGCGTATCAGTGCCTCCGGGTCGGGAAGCATAATCGGGTCATCCCACGAGCCCTGCACAATAAACGGAAGTTCGAAAGGAGCGGCATCCAGGCTTGGCCGGAGCCACGAGGGAGGCCGTACCCTTGAGATCGACTTCGCGTGCCGGAATCGAGGCTGTTCCCGCAAGCGCAAGTTTCACGGCCGCGCCGTCAATCGTCACGTCGTCAACAGTGACGGTTCCCTGCGCAATCTTCAGCGCAACCGTGATTTTGTCGTACGGCGTGCGCCCGCTGCGAAATTCGCCGCCGCCCGAAAGTGGCCGACGCTCGAGGCGTCGCAGCAGTTGCTCAACGTTAAGGCCCGCAAGCGCACCATCTGTTCCTATTAAATTGGCGGTGCCATTCAGAGTCCGTGTCACCGCAAGAACGCTGTCACCACTGCCTTCGACCGCAAGCGTGATATTTCCTTTGCCTTCGAGGCGACGCAAGCCGAACAACTGGCCGAGGCAACTCTCGAGATCGACGTCCGTGAATTGCAGCTGCGACTTGACATCAACGCCCTGGTCGAATTCGGCAAGAGACATCGAGCCTTTAATTACACCGCCATATGCTTGCGCCTCGCCGACGGTAACGACCAGACGACCGCCGCGCAAATTAGCGGCTATCGCAGTACGGCCGAGCTTGGCATTCGATACGACAACATTTGCGGCCGACAATCGCAGATCAAGATCGAGACCTGCCAGACCGTCAAGCGTAATGCGACCATTGCTCCACGACCTTTCATTGGCCGTCAGGAGGCGCACGGTCGAAACGTAGGGCGTCAGGTCGAGCGTGTCGACAGCGAGCGTGCCTTGCAATGTTTGCCGCCCATCGGCGGCGAATGTCAGCACGCCTTCGGCTGTATTGCCGTCAAGTTCGACATTCACGCTCGACAGGCTGATGGTTCCGCCGATCACATTTGTCCGCGCCTTGATCGCAAAACGGCCAAAACCGCCGCCTGGCAGTGGCTTTTGTCCGGCCCAAGTCAACGCGTCGCGCAGGGATGCCGCATCCGCGGCAAGGGTGCCTTCAATCTTCAGCGTAGGCTTGAGACTGATCGCGCCTTCAAATGCGGCCTTCATCGGGGTGCCGGAGACGCGCAGCTTTAGCCCGCTGCGATTGCCGGAGAGAGCTGACGGAAAGTCCGCCAACGTCATGCTGGCGTCCATTGGCGCGTCACGCCAGATGAAGTGTCCGGTCGCACCAAAACTTTTGGATATAGCCGGCCACGCCAGCGAGAATTCCACGCCCGAAAGCGTTTCGCTGATCTTACGTGCCTTGTCTTCGATAATGATTGTCCCATCGTCGATGCGCATTTCGGAAAATGCGGCGAGGCGCTGCACGGTCGTCTGGCTGCGAGTAAGCGCTTCCATCAATCCGGACCAATTGGAGCGGCCATTTTGCTGCAACTCGACCGATATCCGAGGATGGTCGAGCGAAACGTCGGCGATTTCCACGCGTCCGATGAGGAGGGGAAAAAAGCGCAGACGGGCAGTCAGCCGTTCTGCGACGAGTGCGGGTTGCTGCGCATCCCCAAGGGTAACATCAGCGAAACTGACACTCCCCGTGGGAAATAGTGAGACGCTTGCCTTGCCACGCAGAACCGGATTGAGCCCGGTGACGGCGCGGATTTCGCCGATGACTTGCTGGCGCACCGAGTCGGCAGATATCAGGTAGCCGGCGGTCGTGAGCACCAGCAGGCCGCCCCCAATGACTGCGAGCAGTATAAATCCCAGGCGTTTTAAGCCGGTTGCGGCTGTCAAATGGAGGTTTCCGATTGTTTCAGCGTCAAACGCCGGCGGACTATAGCATTGGTACCGCTGCGTCCAACCTTGGACAGGCTCTGTGACCCTTTCATGGCTGGGCGTCCGGTCAAACTTACTGCGCGGCGGGCACGCCTTGCCCACCCGCATCGGCAATCTCGGCAACCAGTTTCTTGATGATCGCCTGACCAAACGAGTTGAAGTCTTTGGCCTCCAGCACAAAGCTTCCCGGCCCACCAGTGACATTGTCGCGGTAGTATTTCGCAAGTCCGCCGGCGGGATTTGTGTGCTCGGGATTCCAAGGCAGCGGTGTATCGCTCAGGATCACCAGCCCATTGATGGTAATGCCCCGCATCAACGCTTCGTCGCGCGCTTGACCGGCGTCTCGTCCCGCATTGTTGGTTCCGTCTCCGGACACATCGATTGTACGCCGATCACTGCTGAATGGCGCGCGCGATAGCTGTTCGACGGCGGCATCTATTCCTCCGCTGATCGATGTCCTGTCGGCGAATGAGCGCGGTGATTCCAAAAGCCGGTCGCCGAATGTCTGTGCTGCCTTCGCGCCATCGATAATCGTCCAGTCGACAACGACTTTCTGATTGCCAAATCCTGACCATTCCAAAAACAAAACGCCAATACGGCCGTTGCGGCCTGACCGGATCGTATCAAGCACTTGCGGGTTGCCGATTGCTGCTGCATAGCCCTCTCGCTGCAGCTGGAATTTCCTGCTGTCGACGCTTCGCGAAACATCGGACGCGAGCACCAGGAGGAGGTCGACAGGCTCCGCTGCGCGCACTGGTGGCGCGACCACCACGCCCGCGATCGCCAACGTGAATGCCAACGAGCGTACCAAACGGTACATTTGATCAGACTAGCCGATTTTTGAATTATGGCGCCAGCACCCGGCTAGCCGGAAATACCACCTCGACCATTGTGCCGTCGTCAACCTGGCTACTGATGCGGAAACGGGCATGATTGGCCTCCACCAGCGCCTTGGTTATCGGAAGACCAAGGCCGGTTCCGCTCGAACCCCAACGGGCAGCCGTGGCAACTTGGCGAAATGGTTCAAGGGCCGTCTGTAGTTCAATTTCGCTCATGCCGGTGCCTGTATCGCGAACCCGGAGCACCACCTCTTGAGCATCGGTCTGTGTCGTCGAGATGATAACCTGCCCGCCTGTACCGGTGAATTTGATGGAATTTGAGAGCAGATTAAGGGCTATCTGACGGACAGAGCGGGCATCAGCAATGACCGGCGGAAGATTTTCCGGCAAAGATGTGCGGACAATTACGCGCTCGCGGTTCGCCTGCTGTTGCATGATCGCCACGCATTGTTGCACCAAGTCATTGAGATTGACGCTCACGAAAGTGAGTTCAAGTTTTCCTGCCTCGATTTTCGATAGATCGAGGAGATCGTTGAGTAACGAAATCAGGTGGTCGCCCGAAGCGTGAATGTCCTTGAGATATTGCCGATAACGGTCGCTGCCGATCGGGCCGAAGCGTTCGTCCATCATGACTTCAGAGAAGCCGATGATGGCATTGAGAGGGGTTCGGATTTCGTGGCTGATCTTGGCAAGGAAATCTGATTTGGCCATGGAGGCTTTTTCAGCCGCTTGTTTGGCGCCGACGAGTTCCTCTTCAGTGCGTTTCCAGGCGGTGACGTCGCGCAACACTGCGCAAAGCTTTTCACCATCTTCTATGCGGCCAATCGTGATATGGAGGGGAACGAAACCGCCTTGACGGACGCGGCCGATCGCCTCATAGCCGGAATGGAGCGCGCCAGCACCGTCGCGATGCGCGAGCTGATCGAGATGATCCAAAACGGAGCGATGGCTTTCCGGAACCAGCAGGTCGGTCATCGAAAGTTCAGCGAATTCGCCAGCCTCGTAGCCGAAGAGCGCCTGGGCGCTTCGGTTGGCGGATAACACGCGGCCGGCACGGTCGAGTACCAGCACGCCATCGGTGGCCGTGTCGAGAATCGCCTTGAGCTCGCGATTTTCCTTGAGGACACCGGGACGGACGCTGCCTGTTTGCGTGTCACCCCCGGGTTTGGTCTCGACCACGAGAGCCAGCGCGTTTTCACCGTTCCATGTCACGCTAAACAGACGACCCTCGACCGGTTTCTGTTTGCCATTTACGGCCGCGATCGTGAGCGACTTGGTTCCGTTTCTGTTGCCTTTTGAACTCGGCTCGTCCTTGGTCTCGATGAAGAGACTGTCGAGGCCGCCCGCTTCTGCCAGTTCATCCAACGTGGCGTACCCGGTCCAGTCGAGGAAGACGCGATTGGCATATATCAGGCTGTTGAGGCGGTAGACCAGAATGCCGACAGGCAACCGGTCGAGAATTGTGCGGTTTTCCAGTGCATCGCGGCCAGGCTTCGACGCTGGCCGAGTTGGTTGGGATAGCGGGGCAACAGGCTCGACGACAGCTTCTTTGGGTGCGGTCTGGTCGGTTTTGATTTGCGGCTTCTTCAGACGCTGGCTCAGTTCACGCGCGAGCTCCTGAAAGGCGCTGTGCTCACGCGCATTCAACGTCGGCCCCGCGACTGGCGGCGGAGCTGGCGCTGGGAACGTCAGTACCTTCGGCGCAGGTTCGCTTGCCGCGGGCGGCACTGATTTCTGACGAGATCGTATGTCTCTCACCTCGTTGATCTTGTCGATGTTGCGGCAGATTCCAAAACCGCGAAATCCTTTGAAGCGGCGTTCGCGGTCGAAAACCGGCAGGCCCGACATTTCGACTGTCAGGCGTTGATCGCTCCCTTCGATTGGCCAAAGAATATGGATTCCGCTGAAAGTCTCCCTTGCCTTAAGCGCATTTGCGATCTGCGCATCCGGATCCAGACCAATGGCTTGGGAGCACTAACTGAACGAGATGCGAAAAGGTTGGATTCACTGGGCGGCTATCGATAATCGATATCGCCTGTGGGGCGCAGCCCATGTGGAGTGCCGACGGCGCCGTCGTCGTTATTTTCAACGGAGAGATATACAACTTCATTGAACTACGCGAAGAACTGCGAGCGCTCGGACATAGCTTCCGCAGTGATTTCGATACCGAAGTGCTCATCGAATTGTATCGCCAATGGGGCGACAATGCCGTGTTGCGATTTCGCGGCATGTTCGCGTTCGCGCTCTTCGATTTGCGGCAGCAACGCGTCTTGCTTGCCCGCGACCACTTTGGAAAGAAACCACTGTTTTTCGCGCAGCGCGGATCTGACCTCCAGTTCGGATCGGAAAAAAGCTGCCTATTGGATGCGCCGGGCGTCGATCGCCAACTTGATCGGGATGCGCTGGAGCAATTGTTGATCGATCGCTATGTGCTGGGTGCACCTTATTCCGTTCGATCAGAAAGTTGCCAGCCGGATGCATCGGCGTTTGGGAGCAAGGCTCGTTCAAGATCGAAAGCTATTTCACGCCGCCGGTCGCCCGACACGTCCGCGCCGAACAGCAATTCGTTTCCCGATGCTGTGCGCCAATTCGGCGACGTGTTCGACGAGGCAGCTCCGCATCCGAATGCGCAGCGATGCACCATATGGCGCGTATCTGTCGGGCGGAATTGATTCGTCGGCGGTAGTCGCGACCATGAGTTGCCATTCGAGCGGGCCGGTCAAGACGTTCTCGGTCGGCTTTGAGGAAAGAAGCCTATTCAGAGCTCGGTCATGCGCGCACGATCGCAGCAAAATTTGAAACTGACCATCAGGAGTTCATCGTCACGCCTGAAAATTACATGAATGCCTGGCCGGATGCCCCCAGGCACCGCGGCGCGCCGGTGTCAGAGCCTGCCGACATTCCAATCCTGCTCTTGTCCCGCGCCGCGAGGTCGAGCGTCAAGATGGTGCTGACAGGCGAAGGGGCGGATGAGTTCCTCGCGGGGTATCCCAAGCACCAAGCAGAGAGCTGGGTTTCTTCCTATCATCGGTTAGTTCCAAAACTAATTCATGACTGGCTGCTGAGGCCGCTGGTCGATGCGCTTCCGTATGGATGCGTCGCGCCAAGATTTTGGCGCCTAGCCTGTCGGAGCGAGACCTTCACCGGAGAAGCCTCCGCGCTGGTTCGGGGGCTTTCGTTCGCCGAGCGCGCGCATATTTTGGGGCGGCCTCCGATATCGGATCTTAAGTTCTTTCCATTTTTGCCTCAAGGCGTATCGCCGCTACGGCAAGTTTTGTTCTTTGATCAGCGATACTGGCTTCCAGATAACCTGCTGGAACGTGGCGATCGGATGATGATGGCTGGCTCCATCGAAGGGCGGATGCCTTTCATGGATGTTGAACTAGCGCGGCTGGCCGCGACATTTCCCGATCGATTTCTGGTTGCACATGCGCGAGGCAAAGGCGTGTTACGGGCCGCAATCCGGTCGATACTGCCCTCGCAGATTATCGAGCGAAAAAAGGTTGGTTTCAGAATTCCCATCGATCAATGGTTTCGCGGTCCGTTCCGCGACAGGCTGCTCGATCTCTTGTCTGGCTCGCAATCCGAAATACGCCGTATCCTAAACCGCGCCGCAGTCGATCGCTACGTAACGGAGCATTTGAGCGGCCAAAATAATCACCAGCAAGTATTGTGGATGCTGGCCAATCTCGAGCTCTTTATCCGTACCTTCAGGCCTAACCTTGGGGACATACCTCGATAACAATAGACGCGGAGCATGATGATCCGCCCCGGTGAGTGTCCGATGACACGTCGGCTCCAAGCCGTAGCCCTTTGGTACATGCGTCGCCTCTCGGCGATGAGCGTTCCAGAGTTTGGTTACCGTATCATCGAAGCGGGCCGAAAAATTCTCGGTCGATTGCAAGACGGCTGGATCGCGCGCGAAAACACTGTTTCGCACGCAGTCGCGCGAGTTGAGCGTTGCTTTCGAACCGGAACGCTAGCGCCGGAGATGATGGCCGCTCTCGAACGCGAAGCTGCTCTCGCACGGCAGGGATCGATCGTCTTACTTGGATGCGCATGGCCCTCCCCGGCGAGCTGGCCGCCACCGGCAACGTTCTGGCACATCGCACCGGACGAGAACGAATTCCGCAGCAAAATCTCAAGCCTATTGCTTCGATGCCTCGTACGCCTCGGTATATGAATGTCGAGACCTAAAGCGAATGGCGAAGTCAATCGGCTGCAGTTTCTGATCCCTCTCGCAGTCCATGCGCGACGCACTGGAAACGTCGCGGATCGCGATCTGGTGTTCCGCATTATCTTCGCCTGGATGGATGCGAACGTTCCATTCCGAGGACTTGCCTTTGCGTCGGGATCGAACTGGCGTTGCGGGCAATCTCTGTGGCGCTGGCGCTGTCGGTTCTGGGCGACCTGCACCTTTCCGAAAACAGCAAAGCTCGCCTCGCTGCGTTCTTCGATGTCCATGCCCGCTGGATCCCCGGTTTCCCTCGCTGTATTCCTCCGCCAATAATCATCGGATCGCCAGCTTGCCGGCCTGTCCGTTTGCGCCGAAATACTTGACAATTTCATTGGGGCCGAGCATCGCGTAACGCTGTTCGCTGAACTGCTATCCCAGTTTAACAGCGACGGCGTTGGCGCCGAACAGTCTCCAACCTACACGGCCTTTGCGGTGGAACTGGCACTGGTAGCCTTCCTGTTCTCCGGTATAGGGCCTGCAGACCTTCCAGGTGTGCTTGCCGGAAACGGCTGCGGGATTGGGCTGAACATGTTCTGTGGCTGATGGATGAGGTTGGCCAAGTCCCCGATATTGGCGACAACGACGCCACGCGCGTGATCATTTTTGATCAAGCACAGGAGCCACGCTACGTCGTGTCAGTCTCGCCGCGCTAGCAGGCTGGCTGGACGAGCCACGTCTCGCCACCTGCGCGCGATCCGCATTTGCGGGATCTTATGTTCGCTTCAAAATGTGGACATGGCATTATTTCAGGCGGTTTCAGGCAATGGTGCGCCGGAGGCTATTCCGTGTTCCGGAAGGCAATGGGTCGCGGCTGTTCTAGTATTCGACCACGGCCCCTGTCGGGCACCTATCGATCGCCGCGCATGGCCACGCCGATAGACTGCCTGCTTGGTTCACGGTCGGACTCAACTCCCGTGTTTATCGATGCCGGTACAACGACATATCGCAGGCAGGACCCGTTGCGAGACGCCCTACGAGAGACCGGCGTCCATAACACCTTGGTGGTCGCGGGCGCATCGTCGAGCGTTCCGTCCGGCTCGTTCAATTGGTCTCTCAAGGCCGAGGCAAAGCTCACCCAGACAACCGCAGATCCGCCGTATGTTACGGGCACGCCACGACGGCTATCTAAAGCGTTTTGGTATTTGCCACACTGAGTGCTCTGTCCGGCTCGCCGAACCAGATCGGTTCGAAATCGTTGACCGCCTGATCGGCGCCTCGGCAGGAGTTCCGGTTCAGATAGCGTTCTTACTTGGACCAAATTGTTGCGTCAAACCGGATGCCTCGGACGCTTGGCTCATCGCTACCGACGGTGAGGACATTGTGCGTTTAAAAGCTTCAGGTCCGCTCGTCGGCCGATTGGAAACAGCGAGCATGCCGCCTTTCGGCATGTTCGCGCCGAACTACGGCCGTTTGGAGCCAACA
>CAVPDI010000002.1:0-842500 GCA_963702605.1 uncultured Pseudomonadota bacterium | reverse complement strand
GCCCTTCGGCCGGGCCTGCGCTTTTCATTTTTTCCGCGCGTGACGCGCGGACCACAATGCGCCAATGCGACGGCGAAATGCTTTCGGCTTTTCTGCGAACAGGCGTCCCGCGAGTTGTTGCGCAGATTTTAAATGCGCGGCCCTGCGTGCATCGATCAAGGGCGTCAATCGCGATCGCCACGGCGCAAGGGGCTGGTGCGGCGCCGTGAAGTTCACGAGCATTGCAAGATCCTGGCATGAACCGAGCCTATTGCGCAGCCGCTGCGCTTCCTCAGCCCACACCTTGCCGAGACGCGGCCAAAGTGGTTCGACGAGATCCATCTGGTGACGGTGCTCAACCACCCGCCGCCGGAGATCATGTAGGTGTTCAGGTTCGGTATCCGGCCAAGATTTCGGGCAGAAGTTGCCGTGCGCGGCGGTAGGTTGAAGTGAGTCCGTCGGTTACGGCATCGAAATCGATGGCCTTGAGCGGCCAGCGCTCGAGCGAAAGTGTTGCGTAGTCGAGATATCGCGACAGGCGGTTGCGCATGTCGTCGGTGAAAGTGGTGGCCTCGGCTGCGTCGCGCAATTCGGTCAAACGGGTCCGAATGGTTTCCGTTGATGTGGTCGAAAACGGCAGATCCGCTTTGCGCAGGTCCGCAAGTGCATCGAGGGCCGATTGTGCGTCGCGAGCGCCCGCCACCGCGCGCATGAGTTCACGCGCCTCGGCCCGCATCTGGTCGGCCTGCTCGCCGAGCGGTCGGGCGAGGAGCCGGAGTAGTGCGCGCCACCGTTTAAGGGCTTTTCTGACTTCGTGCACGGCTTCGGGGGCAGAGAGCTCAGTGTCTGTCAATGCACCGCGACCATCGCCAATAATTTCGCGCGCGACGGACGCAAGTCCGTCGCCGAAGTTGCTGTTGCCTCGTTCAGTCGCCCCCTTCATCGCAGTTCTTTGCCGCTGTTTCATGACAGGTTTGTGAAAAGTCCGGCATTTGGCCCTTCCAAAGGGCATCTGCCGTTGCTACATAGCCCTCGAAACGCGCGGGTCTTACCCCGCGCTTCGCATTTTGACGCGGGGTGGAGCAGCCCGGTAGCTCGTCAGGCTCATAACCTGAAGGTCGTAGGTTCAAATCCTACCCCCGCAACCAAATAACGCTGTTAAGCCAATGGCTTGGCTGGCCGAATTGATCAGCCCGGCGACCCCCACCTTTGCTGTGTCAACAAAACGATTCGCGTCGCGGGTGTGTGGCAACCGCAAAGCTTTCCCACATGTCATCGCAGCGAAGCTGCCTTGAAAATTAAATCAAATTAAGAAAGCGCGCGCATCCATCTTCTTTCATGGCAGTCTGCGAAGCTGGCTATTTGCGGCTCAAACACCTAAGGTGATTTCACCATCGGCTTTCTTCTCGGCGCCGGTGGCTGAGAGACGCGCCTGTGCTCCCGCCCTGAAGGGAGCAACCGTGACTTAAAATCAAACTTTTCATGCACTTTCGGCCGATCAACGATTCACACATCGTCGCGGCATGTCGGCTTGCAACGATAATTCCGGAAGCGGCGGTTATTGCCCGCGATGCCACCAAGCGACTACTGCACCTGTTGTGTCGGATTATTGCGGCAAAGGATCAATTCATCATCGGTGGCTCTGCGGCGCGTGCGGCCACAATTGGATGACGTCATCACACGTGCAGTACTAGTCGCGCTTTTGCTTCGTTGCCGCCGCCCTTTCCCCATTCGTAAAGGAACTTAAATTGCAAGTTTTCGTCCGGGATAACAATGTCGAGCAAGCTCTCCGTGTTTTGAAAAAGAAGATGCAGCGGGAAGGCGTTTTTCGAGAAATGAAGCGCCGACGCTTTTACGAAAAGCCGTCGGAGCAGACTGTCCGCGAAAAAGGCGAGGCTGTCCGTCGGTCCCGGAAACTCGCTCGCAAGAAAGCAATTTTTGACGGCTCGGTCGCGGCCCCGCGCAAGAAGCCGGGCCACGACGCCAACGGCAAGCCGAAATCAGCCGAACGCGGCCGCCCGTCCACGAGAATGTAAGGTCTGAGCCATGCGGATCTACGTTTTCAAATCCGAGATCAATGAAGATCTCTCCGCCTTTGCCGGTGATAGCGATGGCTCCAAGTTGCCCGTTCAGTTTGCCCCGTGGCATCCCGAAGGCGTCATCGAAGTTTCCGAAGTACCGCCGCATAATTTTTCGCGGATCAAAATCGAGGGCGCGATCAGACGCAACGGCTTTCAACTTTGGCGCAAAAAACTGCCTGTCGCGGCCGGCAGATCACCGTCAATTTGACGACAAAGATCCAGGAGCGTCCCGATACAAGTCATCGCGGAGCTCCGTTGGTTCTAACACCAAAAATGATCGATACGCTGCGTTTACGATGCCAATCGAAGGGCCTTGAAGAAGTCCCAATTTAACCCTATGTCGTAGCTATCGATACTTGGCCGAACGACTGGGCCGCTTCGCCTCGTTACTGACGGGCGCGCACGTTTCAGACAATTCTCCAAAATCGACGAACCGGGACGAAGGTGCGCGAAATATCGCGCGCCTGTCCCACGTGCATACTGTCAGTGAAAGGAAGTAGTTATGAACAAGGGAACCGTGAAGTGGTTCAACAGCCAGAAGGGCTTTGGCTTTATTCAGCCGGCCAATGGCGGGCAGGACGTTTTCGTGCATATCAGCGCAGTTGAGCGCGCCGGCATGAACACCCTCAATGAGGGCCAGAGCGTCAGCTTCGATATCGTCGCAGATCGCCGCACAGGCAAATCGGCGGCTGAAAATCTACGCGCTGCCTGATTGGTCATCGCGATTGACCATTTTGCTCTGGCCACGGATGTACTGGCAGCGCTTATGGTTTGGAGTTCCGCAGCCGATTTTCCGGCATGCGGGACTTTTTTTATCCTGAACGGAGTGTCCGGTGGTGCAGTTAAAACCCGATTATTACTTGGCTTCTGAGCTCAAGGCAGAACGCGAACGCGAAAAGATTCAGGCGATGCGGGATTACCAAGCTGAAAAGCTCGCGCATCACGCCAACATGATGCGGCTGCGCGCTCTGCGTCTTGCAAAAGAAAGCTCCGAGGCGCAAGCGACAACTGCGCCGCGACTTGCTACGAAGAAACTCGGCGATTCTGATCGCGCGGCCAGCTACGGAAATCATCTTGAGCCTCGGACATAACCTGGGCATTGACGCGGTGGATGCGCGCCGCTGGGCTCAGATTCTCGCCAATTATCGCAGGCCAAGCCAGGCGCGCAGCATTGCCGAACTGGCGATCACCTTTGTGCCGCTTGTCGCTTTGTGGACGGTAGCGTGGCTCACGTTTTCGCTGGGCTATGCCTGGGCATCGCTGATCATCGCAATTCCGGCCGCAGGCTTTCTCGTTCGCCTGTTTATGATCCAGCACGACTGTGGCCACGGCACTTTCTTCGCTCATCGCTGGATGAATGATTGGATTGGCCGCGTCATCGGCACACTCACGTTGACGCCTTATGAATTTTGGCGCCGCTCGCATGCCATCCATCATGCGACCGCCGGAAATTTGGATCGTCGCGGGTTCGGCGATGTCGACACTTTGACAGTGCGGGAATATCTAGACCGTTCGCGCTGGGGGCGACTGAAATACCGGCTCTACAGGCACCCGATCGTCATGTTCGGCATTGGGCCAGCCTATCTGTTTCTTCTGCAGCACCGCATACCTTTGGGCCTTATGCGTAATGGTTGGCGGCCGTGGGCCAGCACAATGCTCACCAATATTGCGATTGCGCTGATCGTCGCTGTGCTTACCTGGCTGATCGGCATCAAGGCTTTCGTGATCGTGCATCTTCCGATCATGATGCTTGCGGCCACTGTCGGTGTTTGGCTGTTCTATGTGCAGCATCAATTTGAATACACAGTGTGGGAACGGGATGGCAAATGGTCCATGCATGATGCAGCATTGCACGGCAGTTCACACTATGACCTACCAGCATTTTTGCGTTGGTTTACGGCCAATATCGGTGTTCATCACGTGCACCATCTTTGTAGCCGCATCCCGTACTATCGGCTGCCATCCGTGCTGCGCGACCATCCGGAACTGCGTGATATCGGCCGAATAACATTACTCGAAAGTTTTCGCTGCGTGCGGCTTGTGCTGTGGGATGAGGGGCAGCGGCGTCTGGTGTCGTTCCGCGAGGTCCGGTCGTCGGCAACGCGACAATCGATTTAACAGCCGCACACCTGAAGAGAATGAGGGCTAATTAAACGGGCAGGACGACTTCTTTCGAAATAGCGATTGCTGGAATTCAACATCGGGCGAGAGCGGTGATCGGTAACCGCTGTGGGTCACTCTGTGCGAGTGAGCTGATGCTCTTCGGCGGTCCGCTCGAAGGATTCTGCCACGCACTTGATCCGGTAGGACAGTCGTTGATCGCGCTCGATCGGCAGCCGGCGAACGATCTTATATTTGCCTCGTGTGGCATTGTTCCCGAATTGCGGCTCGTAATACACATCCTGACCAGCGGAATATTTATGACTTATGTTTATCCTCGCGGGTTAGAGATGTTTGCACGATCGAAGCAAACCGACGTGAACCGGCAAAACGCCTGGCGTATTGCCGATGCACTTGGTTGCGGGATCCGAATTGAGATCAGGCGTTCTGTAGGTTGGATGCAGCCTGTTTGCCGCGCTCCGTGACCACGTCGTAGGTCAGACGCTGACCTTCGTTGAGGCTGCTCATTCCGGCGCGTTCGACTGCACTGATGTGCACGAACACGTCACGTGAGCCGTCGCTCGGCGTGATGAAGCCAAATCCCTTTTGTGTATTGAAGAACTTCACAGTACCTGTGGCCATGATGCCATTCCTTGCGTTAGACGCTGCTCGAGTTGCGATAGGCACAAAGCTCATCGCTTCATGCCGTTTGAGTTTTTGGGGTGACTTGATAAGCGCCCACGTCGGGCAGCGCAGCAAGGCAAAACCGAAAACCTGTTTCAACAGGCTTCCTATATACTTATTGGTGCGAAAGGTCCACTTGTTATGCCGCTGCAGTAAATGAGGCTTAATTGCAATTTTCGCATGCTTCTTGAGCTTCAGTGCGTTGCGCCAACGGGAAATAATGTCGCTCTTCAGCTTTGAACCGTTGTCGCAGTTCAGAAGCAAGATAACGCTGGACCGGCTCGCGGACAGGGCTCAGCGTGACAAGCGAATGGATTTCCCAAATTTGCCCGGGCCTGCCGGTGATTGCGAAACGAAGTAAGCGTCTGACGTTGACCTTCAAGCGGCCATTCTCGATCAGCGGTATCAGTCGGCCGTTGTCGCCGGGAAAATACGAATTGGTGCCCGACGACGAACTGACGGACGAACGAATTTCCCCTGCATATCGCCAAGTCGTGACATTGCTTTTTGTCCCATCTCAGCTGCACCGGTGTTCATCGGTCGTGAAGGTGAATGTCGACCCGGCGGACATCTTTGCCGCGCATAGACGCGACAATTGTTACGACTGACTATGGCCGGTCACTTGCCGTGCGCGGCCAGCCAGGATTGCGTCAATGCGCCGTGGCCGTCAAAAACTGAAATCCGAATTGAATAGCGACGGCCCATGTGACGAGTGGGGCATGTAATGCAAAGCTTTTGGGTTTGGCATCCGGTGTGAACGTCGGCCCTGCGCGCCGGAACTCGGATTTGCGGGTTCGATGATTACCGTCACCGAACGCCTGCGTGGACTCTCCAGGAATTCGGAAAACCGCAATTTGGTTAAGAGGCGTAGGCGGTGATCGCCAAGTCAATAATGCGCCCGAACTAACGCAAAATCCGAAACGTTGCAGGCTCAGGTCCTGCTGCGCAATCCGCATTGGAGGCCGAGGACACCCGTGAAATTTGGGCTTTCGAGCATTCGAACGGCGACCGAGGTGCCACCTCACCGTCAATATTCTTGTCACTGCCCTCAGGCGCCGGTGTTTAAAACCCGCCAGATCTGTCGTGAAACGACTGAAATCTTATTGCGATGCAAAACGTAACCCCCAAACGGCTTCCATTGTGCGGCGAAAAGCGGCGGCATGGCAGACGGTGGTTGAGAGCCATTCGATTTATGTACTATTTGTGATTTGAGCTGAAGTGGATACGATGCCTGTAAGGGTGATGTGTGGCGCTGAGCCGGCATAAAGACCGGCTGCGCAAAGTACAAACTGAGGGAGGAGAGAAATGCGAACGACAAGCAAGGCATTAAGCGTTGCCGCCATTTGTTTCGGCGGCACGTTTGCGCTGTCGATTCCCGCACAAGCGTGGGAACCGACCCATCCAATCGAGATTATTGTACCCGCCGGCACCGGCGGTGGCGCCGATCAGATGGCCCGCGTCATGCAGGGCATCATCACGAAGCACAATCTGTCAAAGCAATCGGTTGTCGTCATCAACAAGTCTGGCGGAGCTGGCGGCGAAGGATTTCTCGACGTCAAGAATTCGAAGGGCGACGATCATAAGTTGATCATTACTCTGTCGAACTTGTTCACCACGCCGATGGCCACCGGTATTCCATTCAATTGGAAGGAGCTCACTCCGGTTGCGATGATGGCGCTCGACGAATTTGTTCTCTGGGTCAACGCCGACAAGCCGTACAAGACCACCAAGGACTATGTTGACGCCATCAAGAAGGCACCCGACAACACCTTCAAGATGGGCGGTACCGGTTCCAAGCAGGAGGACCAGATCATCACGGTCGCGCTTGAACACGCGACCGGCAAGAAGATGACCTACATTCCTTACAAAGGCGGCGGCGCGGTTGCTGTTCAACTCGTCGGCGACCATGTCGATTTAACGGTGAACAATCCTATCGAGGCGGTGGCACATTGGCGTGCCGGGAAGTTGCGGCCGCTTTGCGTGTTCGATGCCAAGAAGCTGGACTATCACGATAAGATCGCCGGCGACATGTCGTGGAACGACATCCCAACCTGCAAATCGGCTGGGCTCGACGTCGAATACGTGATGCTGCGCGGTTATTTCATGCCGCCGGGCGTCAGCAAGGACGTGGTCGCCTACTATATTGACCTGTTCAAGAAAATACGCGAAACGCCCGAGTGGAAAAAGCTGATGAACGACGGAGCCTTCAACCAGAGCTTCATGACCGGAGCCGAGTTCACCAAGTGGGTGACCGACGCCGAGAAGCTGCATGAAGGCCTGATGAAGTCGGCTGGCTTCATGGCCAAGACAAATTGATCCTGCGGCACTTTTTGACCGCAGCCACTCGAGGACGTAATGAGCGAAACGACAAAAGAAACCGGTGGGACGGGACCGTCCCACCGGAGCATGGAGATTGGCGTCGCCTTGTTCATGGCGCTACTCGCTCTCATTGGAATATACGGCAGCAACAAGGTTGGTATCGGCTGGGCGGACGACGGCCCGCGCGCCGGCTTCTTTCCATTCTATGTTAGCCTCGCCGTCCTTATTTCCTGCGTTGTGAATCTTGCCAAGGTTTTGCTGAGCGCGGACGACGGCGAAATCTTTGCCGAATGGAATCAGCTGCGCCAGGTCGGGGCGGTGGTCCTGCCGACGGCGGTTTACGTCGGCCTCATTCCGTATATCGGCATCTATGTCGCATCCGCGCTGTTGATCGCGGTGTTCATGCGATGGTTCGGGCACTACAGATGGCTGCCGGCGATTGCCGTCGCCGTCGGTGTGCCGATCGCGACCTTCCTGATGTTTGAAATCTGGTTTCTGGTGCCGCTGCCAAAGGGGCCGCTCGAGTCGTATCTGGGTTACTGATCGGGAAGGCCGCCGGCACGGCGCGCAGCCGGCTCAAGGGACGAAAAAGCGATGCTGGAAGACGTTGGTAATCTGTTTCATGGCTTTGCCGTTGTCGCGCAGCCGTTCAACCTCGTTCTGATGGTAATCGGCATCGTGCTCGGCGTCATCGTCGGCGTGCTGCCGGGCCTGGGCGGCGCCAATGGTGTGGCCATTCTGTTGCCGCTCACGTTCAGCATGTCCCCGACCTCAGCGATCATCATGCTGTCCTGCATCTACTGGGGCGCGCTGTTCGGTGGCGCAATCACATCGATACTGTTCAACATACCGGGTGAACCGTGGTCGGTGGCGACAACTTTCGACGGCTATCCGATGGCGCAGCAAGGCCGCGCCGGTGAAGCACTCACTGCGGCTTTTACCTCGTCCTTCGTCGGCGCGCTGTTTGCCGTTATCATGATCACGCTTGTGGCTCCCCTGGTCGCGAGCTTCGCATTGCGCTTCGGCCCGCCGGAAATCTTCTCGGTCTACTTTCTCGCTTTTTGCAGCTTCGTCGGCTTGAGCAAGGAGCCGCCGTTCAAGACCGTAGCTTCGATGATGCTCGGCTTTGGGCTTGGCGCCGTTGGCCTTGACCAGATGACCGGCCAGCTGCGCCTCACCTTCGGCGTAGAGCAGATGCTCAACGGTTTCGACTTCCTGATCGCGGTGATCGGCCTGTTCGGCATTGGCGAAATCCTGCTTACGATGGAGGAGGGCCTCGCCTTCCGCGGCAACGCCGCCAAGCTCAATCTGAAGGTTGTTTTCCAAACCTGGAAAGAGCTGCCGCGCTACTGGATGCTGTCGCTGCGCTCTTGCCTGATCGGTTGCTGGATGGGCATCAGTCCGGCTGGGGCGACGCCCGCTTCTTTCATGAGCTATGGAATTGCCAAGCGGATTTCCAAGAACGGCAGCAAGTTTGGCACCGGCCAAATCGAGGGTGTGGTCGCTCCCGAAACTGCGGCGCACGCCGCCGGTACGTCCGCGCTGCTGCCAATGATCTCACTTGGCGTGCCCGGTTCGCCGACCGCGGCCGTGTTGCTCGGGGGTTTGTTGATCTGGGGTCTGCAGCCGGGGCCTCTCCTGTTTACAGAGCAGAAGGATTTCGTCTGGGGCCTCATCGCCAGCATGTATATGGGCAATCTCGTCGGACTGCTCATCGTGCTGACCTGCGTGCCGTTGTTCGCCTCGATCTTGCGCATCCCCTTCAGCGTGATCGCGCCGATCATCTTGGTGTTGTGCGCCATCGGTGCCTACACGGTGCACAACAACACCTTCGACGTCGTGATGATGCTGGTGTTCGGTGTCGCCGGCTATTTCATGAAGAAGACCAACTATCCGATGGCCCCGCTGGTGTTGGCGATCGTGCTGGGCGACAAGGCAGAAGAAGGATTCCGCCAATCGTTACTCGCCTCGCAAGGCGGTCTTGGCGTGTTCTTCTCGAACGGCCTCGTGAGCACGATTATGACACTTGGACTGGTGGCGCTATTCTGGCCGCTTATCCAATCCAGCTGGACGCGCCTGCGGTCCAGCAAAAAAGGGCTGCATCCGGCAGAGTAATCGCTCCGGGTTCGTCCGAAATCGCTTAAGCTACTGAACAGCGCTCGCACTCGCGTTCGATGGAGCGGCCAAATTTACTGACAGCCCGATGGAGGGGCCGCAAATTCGAAATCGGTTGCGCGCATCCATGCATCTGGCATATTGTATACCAGTCATGAGTAGCCTAACCCGTAACCCTCGTCGCATAGGCGTTTCGACGCGCGGACCTGCCGCCCGGTCACGAGTGTCACCGCACCCGGCACTGGCGCCGATCGATGTAACGCCAAGTTTCAAGCACAAGGCCTACACGGCGCTGAAGAATGCCATCGTCGCGATGGACATCTATCGCAGTCGCGATGACATCCGCCTCGACGAACGTAAGCTCGCACAAGATTTCGGTATCAGCCGTACCCCAGTGCGCGAAGCAATGGCGCAGCTTGAGAGCGAAGGCTTTGTGCGCTCAGTGCCGCGCCGCGGTATCTACGTTGTGCGCAAAACAAAAGGCGAGGTGATCCAGATGATCACCGCCTGGGCCGCGTTGGAGAGCATGGCCGCACGCCTGATCACGCAGACTGCATCCGATGAGGAGATTGCTGGCCTGCGCAAAATGTTTGCGACCTTTGAAAACGGAAAATTGCGCGCACACCTCGACGAATATTCCGACGTCAACATCGAGTTTCACCAAACCATCATCCGGCTCAGCCGCAACGATGTGCTGATCGATCTTGCCGAGAACTTGTTCACGCACATGCGGATGATCCGCCGGACGACCATCGGTGAACAGGATCGTGCCGACCGCTCGATCCGCGACCACATGAATATTATTGAAGCTCTGGAAGCTCGCGCGACCGACCGCGCCGAAGAATTGGTGCGCGACCACGCGCTCGGCCTCGCGGAGCACGTCGCCAAATACGCTGACTATCTGGACTAACATGCCGCATTTTTTTCTCAAGCTGGTGTGCGGATTCAAGTGCGAAATTCATCCTATGCGTGCCGTCACGCGCGAAACCGTCAACTGAATACACCGGGAGGACTTCATGTCCGACACAGCAGTGAAAGAGAAGCAGGCAGCCGCACCGGGTGGAGCAGAGCAGGAGTTGACGGACGGATTCCATCTCATCATCGACGCGCTCAAGCTCAACGGTCTCACTACGATCTACGGCGTTCCAGGCATTCCGATCACGGATTTTGGCCGCATGGCGCAGGCCTCGGGGATTCGTGTCGTTTCGTTCCGTCACGAGCAGAACGCCGGCTATGCAGCCGCAATCGCTGGCTTTCTCACAAAAAAGCCTGGTGTCTGCCTCACGGTGTCGGCACCCGGCTTCCTCAACGGATTGACCGCGCTCGCGCACGCCACGACCAATTGCTTCCCGATGATCCTGATTTCAGGGTCGTCCGAACGTGAGATCGTCGATCTGCAGCAGGGCGACTATGAAGAGATGGACCAGCTCGCCATCGCAAAGCCGCTCTGCAAGGCCGCGTTCCGCATTCTGCACGCGGCCGATATCGGTATAGGTGTCGCACGTGCGATCCGCGCGGCCGTTTCGGGGCGTCCGGGCGGGGTCTATCTTGATCTGCCGGCCAAGCTGTTCGGACAAGTCATGGATGCCGCAGCCGGGCAGAAGTCGCTGGTCGAGGTCATAGATGCAGCGCCGGCACAGATCCCCGCGCCAGCCGCAGTGAAACGCGCGCTCGATGTGCTGAAAGGCGCCAAGCGCCCGCTGATCATCCTCGGCAAGGGCGCGGCCTATGCGCAGGCCGATGACGCTATCCGCGCGCTGGTCGAAAAGAGCGGCATCCCGTTCCTGCCGATGAGCATGGCGAAGGGCCTGCTGTCCGACACGCATCCGCAATGCGCGGGCGCTGCCCGCTCCACCGTGTTGAAGGACTCCGACGTTGTGATGCTGATCGGCGCCCGCCTCAATTGGCTGCTGTCGCACGGCAAGGGCAAGAGCTGGGGCGAGCCGCACTCGAAGAAGTTCATCCAGATCGACATCGAGCCGAAGGAAATGGATTCCAATGTCGAGATCGTTGCGCCGGTGGTCGGCGACATTGGCTCCTGCGTAGCTGCGCTGCTTGAAGGCATGGGCGCGAAATGGCCGGCCGCGCCTGCGGACTGGACCACCGCCGTCAACAAGAAGCGCGAAGAGAACATCGCCAAAATGGCGCCGCGCCTGATGAACAACAATTCGCCGATGGACTACCACGGCGCGCTCGGTGTCCTGAGGACGATCATCAAGGAGCGGCCGGACGCCATACTCGTCAATGAAGGTGCCAACACGCTCGATCTCGCGCGCGGGATCATTGACATCTATCAGCCTCGCAAACGGCTCGATGTCGGAACGTGGGGCGTCATGGGCATCGGTATGGGCTATGCCGTCGGTGCGAGCATCGAGACCGGCAAGCCGGTGCTCGCGATTGAGGGCGACAGCGCCTTCGGTTTCTCCGGCATGGAGATCGAAACGGTCTGCCGCTACAAGCTGCCGGTCTGTGTCGTTATCTTCAATAACGACGGAATTTATCGCGGCACCGACGTCAATGCGGGCGGTTCAGATCCAGCAACGACAGTATTCGTCAAGGGCGCGCGCTATGACAAGATGATCGAGGCATTCGGTGGCATTGGCGTCAATGCGACGTCGCCAGATGAGCTCAGGCGCGCGGTCAATGCCGCGATGGATTCCGGCAAGCCGACGCTCATTAACGCGGTGATCGATCCCGCGGCCGGCAGCGAGAGCGGCCGCATTGGCAATCTCAACCCGCAAAGCGCTCTGCGTAAGAAATAGAATCTGGAGGACGAAGCATATGGCCAAGAAGAAACAAAAGAAGGGAAAAGCCGCGGCAAAAAAATCCGCGCGCAAGGTGGTGAAGCTCACGGCTAAAAAATCCGGCGTCGCGAGGCGGGTGAATGGAAACGGCCACCAGCCACGTCCTTCATCCAAGCCCTGGGGTCATGCCGGAAAGGCGCTCGAGGGCGTTCGCATTCTTGACTTCACGCACGTGCAGTCTGGGCCGACTTGCACACAGTTGCTCGCGTGGTTCGGCGCAGACGTGATCAAGGTCGAGCGTCCCGGGATTGGTGACATTACGCGAGGACAGCTGGTCGACGTGAAGGGTGCGGATTTACTCTATTTCACGATGCTCAATCACAACAAACGCTCGATCACCATCGATTTAAAGCATCCTCAGGGCAAGCGCGTCCTCGACGAGCTGGTGAAGAGCTGCGACGTGCTGGTGGAGAATTTTGCTCCCGGCGCACTTGACCGCATGGGACTCACCTGGGAGCACATCCACAAGCTTAACCCGCGTATGATCGTCGCTTCTGTGAAGGGGTTCGGTCCCGGCCCTTATGAAGACTGCAAGGTCTACGAGAACGTTGCGCAATGCGCCGGCGGCTCTGCTTCGACCACCGGTTTCCGCGAGGGCCCGCCGCTCGTGACCGGCTCACAGATTGGCGACAGCGGGACGGGTCTGCATCTTGCGCTCGGCATCGTTTGTGCGCTTTTTCAGCGCAACCGCACCGGCCGAGGTCAGAAGGTGCTCGCCGCCATGCAGGATGGAGTGCTCAATCTCTGCCGCGTGAAGCTGCGTGACCAGCAGCGCCTCAAGGCCGGCCCGCTCACCGAATACAGTCAGTATAGCGAGGGCATTCCGTTCGGCGATTCCACGCCACGCGCCGGCAACGACTCGGGCGGCGGCCAGCCGGGGTGGATCCTCAAATGCAAAGGATGGGAGAACGATCCGAACGCATACATCTACTTCATCACGCAGGCGCCCGTCTGGGGTGAAATATGCGACGTGATCGGCGAACCGACCTGGAAGACGGATCCGGAATATGCCTCGCCGCGCGCACGGCTGCCGAAGCTCAAGAAAATTTTTGAGCGTATCGAGCAATGGACAATGACCAAGACGAAGTTCGAGGTCATGGACATATGCAACGGGGTCGACATACCGGTCGGGCCAATCCTGTCGATGAAGGAAATCGCCGAGGAGCCGTCGCTGCGCAAGACTGGTACGGTTGTAGAAGTTGATCACCCCATACGTGGCAAATATCTGACCATTGGTAATCCGATCAAAATGTCGGACTCGATCTCGGAGGTAAAACGTTCGCCGCTGCTCGGCGAGCACACCGATGAAATTCTCAAGGACGTGCTCAAGCTGTCGGCGAAGGAAATTGCCGGGGTCAAGAACTCCGGCGCCTTGTCGGCGCCGAAGAAAGAAGAAAAGGCGGCATAACTATGGACCGCTAGTCTCCGCGAAGCGGGGACCCAGCTTTTAAAAGTGCTGGACGCCCGCTTTCGCGGGCGTGAGCGGAAAGGGAGGGAGCTACATGCGTATCGTGGTTCACGGCCAGCAAGCCTTTGGCAAGGCCGTATTGGAGGCGCTGCTCAAGCGCGGCGAGAACGTGATCGCCGTCTATGTGGCGCCGGAAAAAGACGGTGCCAAGGCCGACCCGCTCAAGGAAGCCGCGCTCGCGGCCAAGCTGCCGGTGCACCAGCCCGCCTCCTACAAAGACCCCAAGGTGTGGGAGGAATTCAAGGCACTTAAGCCCGACCTGCAGGTCATGGCCTTCGTTACCCTCTTCGTACCTGAACAATTCCTCAACATCCCCACGCACGGCTCGATCCAGTATCACCCCTCGCTGCTGCCGGCCTACCGCGGTGCGAGCGCGATCAACTGGCCGATCATCAAGGGCGAGAGGGAAACCGGACTTTCGATTTTCTGGCCGGACAACGGGCTCGATACCGGCGATGTTCTCATTCAAAAGAAAACCCCGATCAGCAACACGGATACGCTCGGTACGGTGTATTTCGACCGGCTGTTTCCGATGGGTGTCGATGCCATGCTTGAGGCCGTCGATCTGGTGAAGGCGGGCAAGGCTCCACGCATCAAGCAGGACGAAAGCAAGGCTACGTACGAGGGCCGCTGTACTTCCGAAAATGCCAAGATCGACTGGGGCAAGCCCTGGGAGCAAATCGACCGGCTGATCCGAGGCTGCAATCCGGCACCTGGCGCCTGGACTACGCTCGAGAGCAAACAACTGAAGATCTTTGACGCCAAGCCGCTGCCGGCGAAAGACCCCAAGGGCATCGCCGGCAAACTCGGAGAGATTGTGGCCGTTGAGTTAGACGGCTTTACTGTGGTCTGTGCCGATGGCCGCTTCAAGATTACGCGTGTCCAGCCCGCCGACGGAAAGAAAGTCGATGCCGGTGAATGGACGAAGTCCACCAATCTCGCCGTCAAATCGAAGTTCACCTAACTCCACCAAATTTCCCGCCTCATCTGTCCCGTTTCTCTTTCAATTAATGGATCGTCCCATGCCCGCTTCGCAGCACCAGACTCCCAAGTCCGACATCGAAATCTCGCAGACCGCCAAGAAGCGGCCTATCCTGGATATCGCAAAGGAAAAACTCGGCATCGCACCCGAAAACCTTGAGCCTTACGGCCACTACAAGGCCAAGGTTTCAATGGAATTCATCAATTCGCTCAAAGGCAAGAAGGACGGCAGGCTGATCCTGGTGACGGCAATTTCGCCGACGCCGGCGGGTGAGGGTAAGACCACAACGACCGTCGGCCTGACCGATGCGCTCAATCATATCGGCAAGAAGGCGATGCTTTGCCTGCGTGAGCCGTCGCTCGGCCCGTCGTTCGGCATGAAGGGCGGTGCAGCTGGTGGCGGATACGCGCAAGTGGTGCCGATGGAGGACATCAATCTTCATTTCACCGGCGATTTCCACGCCATCACATCGGCCCACAATTTGCTGTCGGCGCTGATTGACAACCACATCTACTGGGGAAATTCGCTCGGGATCGACAGTCGCCGCGTCACATGGCGGCGTGTCATGGATATGAACGACCGTGCGTTGCGTGAAATCGTCTGCTCGCTCGGTGGTGTCGCCAATGGCTATCCGCGCGAGGCCGGTTTTGACATCACCGTGGCGTCGGAAGTGATGGCGATCTTCTGCCTTGCGCGCAATCTTGACGACCTCAAGGAGCGGCTCGGCAATATTATTGTCGCCTATACGCGCGACCGTAAGCCTGTGCGCGCAAAGGAGCTCAAAGGTCACGGCGCGATGACCGCGCTGCTTAAGGAGGCGATCGCGCCGAATCTGGTGCAGACGCTGGAAGGAACGCCCGCCTTCATTCACGGTGGTCCATTCGCCAATATCGCGCATGGCTGCAACTCGGTCGTAGCGACCACCACGGCTCTCAAGCTTGCCGATTATGTCGTCACCGAAGCCGGCTTTGGCGCCGACCTCGGCATGGAGAAGTTCCTTGACATCAAATGCCGCAAGGCCGGGTTGAAGCCCGATTGCGTGGTCGTTGTGGCCACGATCCGTGCATTAAAAATGCATGGCGGGGTCAAGAAAGACGATCTCAAGAAGGAAGACCTGAAAGCGCTGGAAGCCGGCATGGCGAATCTCCAGCGTCATATCGAGAATGTGAAGAAGTTCGGACTGCCTGCCGTCGTCTCCATCAATCGATTCTCCGCCGATACCGACGCGGAGATCGCATTGGTCAAGGAAAAGTGCAAGGCGCTTGGTGTCGAAGCGCTGATGGCCGACCACTGGGCGATGGGGGGTGCGGGCGCGGCTGACGTGGCCAAGGCCGTGGTCAAGGTGATCGACGAAGGCAAGGCCAATCTCAAATTCCTCTACAATGACGACATGCCACTGTTCGAGAAGGTGCGCACGATTGCCAAGGAACTCTATGGCGCTGATGACGCCACCGCTGACAAGTCGGTCAAGGATCAGCTCAAGACCTGGGAGGAAATGGGCTTCGGCAAGCTGCCGGTCTGCATCGCGAAGACGCAGTATTCATTTTCGACCAATCCAGATGCCAAGGGAGCACCGAAAGGATTCTCGATCCCGGTTCGAGAAGTCAGGCTCTCTGCCGGCGCCGAATTCGTTGTTGCGATCTGCGGCGAGATTCTGACCATGCCGGGTCTGCCCAAGGTTCCCTCGGCAGATTCGATCGACGTTAAAGACGGAAAAATCGTCGGGCTCTTCTAGACGTCATCAGCCGCGGCTTCATTGGACAACCGAGAAAGGGCCCGCCAAAAGCGGGCCCTTGTTTTTAATTCGGCCAACGTGACGTGCAAATGCAAACCGAATTCCTAAAATTTTAGGTTTTTTTGTATCGCGCTTGTACAGCGAGTTTTCGCAACTTTGCGGTAGGTTTCTACCCGTTTCGGCTCGCCAGGTTTCCCAGGTAAGACCTGCAAGACCTGAAAGCGCAATCGAACTTGCTGATGGAACGGTGTTCGACATGTCACCTGCAGCCAGATCCAGCCGCGCCAATGCACTCGCGGAAAGCCGCTCACTGCTCGACGAACTGATCAGTCCGGTAGCAACCGCGAGTGCCAGCCATCGCGTTACGATCGTTGATCGTGTCACCGATCTCTTTGCGGCCGGTTCCCGCAGTTATACTCATGAACAAATTGCCCTTTTTGACGACGTGTTAAGGCGGCTCGCCGCCGACATTGAAATCAAGGCACGCGCGAAGCTGGCCGAACGGCTTTCCGCGATGCACAGGGCTCCGCCGAAACTTGTTCGATCGCTCGCTTTTGAAGACGCGATAGAGGTGGCGGGACCTGTGCTTGCCCATTCGGAACAGTTGACTGACGACGATCTTGTCGAGAATGCGACCACCAAAAGCCAGGATCACCTTTTCGCAATCGCGCAACGCCTGAAGTTGAGCGAGTCCGTCACGGACGTACTCGTCGAGAGGGGCGATCAGCGCGTTGTCCATCGGGTCGTTAAAAACAAAGGCGCGCGTTTTTCGCTTGCCGGCTATGGAAAACTCACGACTCGCGCGCGATATGATCGAAAATTGACGCTGGCACTTGGCGAGCGCAGCGATATTCCACGGCAATACTTCCTCAAGCTCCTTGAGGCCGCTTCGGCGACTGTACGTGCGAAACTTGAAGCCGCCAATCCGCAGATGGTTGCCACCATTCGCGACACGGTCGACGACGTTGCGACCGGGATGCAACGGGAGGTTCGAAAAACCTCGCGCGCACATGCTACAGCCGTTCGCGAAGCCAAGCGCCGTTTCAACGTCCGACCGATCACGGAAGCGAGCGTTCATGGTTCGGCTCACGCGCAGGACTTCGAAAAAACAGTGGTGGCACTGGCGAGGCTCGGGGTATTCCCGGTCGACCTGGTCGAGCGCGCGTTGCTCGACGAAGGTGAGGATATGCTGTTGCTTCTCGCCAAAGCCGCCGACTGCTCCTGGACGACGGCGCGCGAGCTCCTGGTGATGTATGCGGCCAATCGTACCCTCCAGCCTGATGACATTACGCAGTCTTTCGAGCGCTATCGAAAGCTCAGCCCGAAAACCGCGCGCAACATCGTGACATTCTACGAGCGCCGCATGAAATTGCGTGCTCAGGCGGATGGCAAAATCAAAGCGGCGCGAAAGCGAAAGGGCAGGGGTCGCCCGGACGACGACAGCATTGCCGTTGTTCCATCGCCTTCGATCTCGCCGGTTTAGCGCTCGTAAGCGTTAGGCGGGTTGAATTTAATTTTGCGCTGGCGAAAGGGGCTGGCTACAGCCGGCACCGTTTCAATTCAGTCAATCGGCCAGCAAGGGTGCAACGCGGCGAGCTTCGCTGACCAATGCCGCGGTCAAGGTCGTCATCGGTTCGCGCGCCGGAGCGACCAGCCCAATGGTGTGGGTTGCTTCGGGTTCGACGATCGGGATGGAACGCAACACATCGGTAAGCCCGAGTGATGCCGCCAGACGCGCCGGCATGACGCTGGCCCAACGCCCCGTGCGGACATGCGAGTACAATAGAATCATAGAATCAGATTCGAGTGTGATTTTCGGATCGATGCCGGTCTCGCGCAGCAGCCGCTCTATAATGCGACGGTTCTGCATGTCCGGTGTAAGCAGGCAGAGCGGGACTTGTGCGACCTCGGTCCAGGTCACCTTCTCGCGGTCGCCCAGGGGCGCATCGGCGGCAACCAGCAAACGATAGCGTTCCCGATAAAGCGGCACGGCAGTGACGCGACCGAGCGGTTCATTATCAAGATAAGTGAGGCCGGCGTCGATCTCCAGATTTTCCAGGTGGGCGAGAATTTCGATCGAGGTACGCGAAAGCACTGAGAATTGCACCTCGGGGTGACGCGCACGAAATGGGGTGGTCAAGGTCTCGACCATGGCCAATGCCGTCGGGATTGCGGCCAAACGCAGCTTGCCTGCAAGACCATGTTTAAGTGCGTGCACCTCTTGGCGCATTGCGCGGGTATCGCCGACGATGCGGCGAGCCCAGTCGAGCACCCGCTCGCCTTCTGCGGTAAAGCCTTGAAAGCGGGAGCCGCGATTTACCAGCAGCACCCCGAAAGTATCTTCCAGCTGCTTTACCCCTGCCGAAAGGGTCGGCTGGGTAACCCCGCATGCTTCAGCCGCGCGCCCGAAATGCCTTTCACGCGCGAGGGCAAGGAGAAATTCGAGCTTTTCGAGCAATTTTGGTCCCGGTCTGCACGGGGAGTAAGTTCCGCGATCGTCCCATTATGAGAGCCAGCGCAACTTAGAGTATGTAATTAAGGCAGTACGATCGAAAAAATACAAGCAGGGCGATCGTATTGATAGAAAATCTCTATGATGCGATTTGAGCCGAGGGCTTGCATATAGCGATTTAGACGCGTTTTTCTGGGTTTAAGAGGGAGGAATGATGAGCGTCACTTGAACATAAGGCCCCCGCCAGCAGTGGCGGCCGCCGTCGTCCGCCCCGCACGCCAAAAGGCCGACAGCTCGATACACAGGCCCTCGAAGAGGTCCGCGCGCTTCTGACCGATCGGCCGCGCCGCCGCGATCTGCTGATCGAACACCTCCACCTTATCCAGGATCATTACGGGTTCATCGCCGCCGCGCACCTCGCCGCGCTTGCTGCCGAGATGAAAATGGCACTCACCGAGGTTTATGAGGTCGCAACTTTTTACGCACATTTCGATGTCGTAAAGGAAGGTGAAGCGCCGCCGCCACCGGTTACCGTGCGCGTGTGCGATTCGCTTTCATGTGCAATGGCTGGTGCCGAGAAACTGCTCCGCGAATTGCCCGGGAAACTCGGCAAGGATGTGCGTGTTGTGCGTGCGCCGTGCATGGGCGCGTGCGATCGCGCGCCGGTGTGCGCGGTCGGGCACCTGCAAACCTTCAACGCGACACCTCAAACGGTAGCCGAATCGGTAAAGGCGCAGCCGCATGCGCACGCGTGGAAGCCGGATGCCGATTTTGCGGCCTACCAAAAAAACGGCGGATACGCGCTGCTGAAAGAGTGCCTCGCCGATAAGCGCACGCGAGACGAACTGATCAAGGTTGTGAGCGATGCCGGGCTGCGCGGCCTCGGCGGTGCGGGTTTTCCGACCGGTAGAAAATGGGCGCTGGTGCGCGCCGAGCCCGCGCCGCGGATGTTTGCGGTGAATGCCGACGAGGGCGAGCCGGGTACGTTCAAAGACCGCTACTATCTCGAGCGCGATCCGCATCGCTTCATTGAAGGTGTGCTGATCGCTGCGTGGGTCGTGGAAGCACACGAAACGTACATTTATATTCGCGACGAATATCCCGAACTGCGTCTGATGCTCGCCGACGAAATCGCCAAAATTGAACAGCGCCGACTTATCACCTCACACGAAGCTGCACCTTCGCCGGGGCGCCGGCGCTTACATCTGCGGCGAAGAGTCGGCGATGATCGAGTCGATCGAGGGCAAGCGCGGATTGCCGCGCCATCGCCCTCCCTATGTCGCGCAGGTCGGTCTGTTCGGCCGTCCGACGCTGGAGCAAAATGTCGAGACGTTGTTCTGGATCCGCGACATCGTCGAGAAGGGCGCGGACTGGATGGCATCGCAGGGTCGTCACGAGCGCAAAGGCTTCCGCAGCTTTTCTGTGTCGGGCCGGGTGAAAAACCCTGGCGTCAAGCTCGCGCCCGCCGGCATCACTATGCGTGAGCTGATCGACGAATTCTGTGGCGGCATGCGGGATGGGCACGTTTTCAAGGCGTATCTGCCCGGCGGGCCCTCGGGCGGAATACTGCCGGCTTCGATGGCGGATATACCGCTCGATTTCGGAATGCTTGAAAAATACGGCTGCTTTGTAGGGTCGCACGCAGTTGTGATCTTGTCGGACAAGGACGACATCAAGGCTGCCGCATTGAATCTCATGAAGTTCTTCGAAGATGAAAGTTGTGGCCAGTGCACACCGTGTCGTGCCGGTACCGAAAAGGCAGCAAGATTGATGTCCAAAGGCCCTTGGGACGTGAAGTTGCTGGAAGAACTGTCAACCGCTATGCGCGATGCATCCATCTGCGGGCTTGGCCAGGCGGCCCCGAACCCATTGCTGTGCGTGCTAAAGTATTTTCCTGATGAATTGACGAAGCCGTTGGGAAGCTGGTGAGGAATACGCCATGCGGACCATCGATCCAGAAATGACGGGAGCGCGAAGAGTCCAATGAGCAGCAAACCGATCAAATTCACTCTGGATGGCAAGGAAGTTGTTGCCGAGCCAGGCGAGACGATCTGGCAGGTTGCCAACAGGAATGGCGTCGACATCCCGCATTTGTGCTACGCGCCCGAACCCGGCTACCGGGCCGACGGCAATTGCCGCGCCTGCATGGTTGAGATCGAAGGCGAGCGCGTTCTGGCGGCAAGCTGCATCCGCAAGCCAACCGAGGGCATGAAGGTGAAGGCCGCTTCCGATCGGGCCAAGACGGCGCGGCAGATGGTGTTCGAACTTCTCATCGCAGACCAGCCCGAGCGCAAGACGGTTGCGCACGATCCCCAGTCGAAGTTCTGGGCCTGGGCCGATCGCATGAATATTGGTACCAGCCGCTTTCCTGCGCACGGCAAAGTGTCCCCTGACCGCAGTCATCCGGCGATGGCCGTCAATCTTGACGCCTGTATTCAGTGCAATCTTTGCGTTCGCGCGTGCCGCGAAGTGCAGGTCAACGACGTCATCGGGATGGCTGGACGCGGTCACGGCGAGAAAATCGTTTTCGATTTCGATGATCCGATGGGGCAATCCACGTGCGTCGCCTGCGGCGAATGTGTCCAAGCCTGCCCGACCGGCGCGCTGATGCCGGCAACATTGGTCGACGACAAGAACGTGCGTGCGGAATACGCCGACCGCGAGGTGCACAGCGTATGCCCGTATTGCGGCGTCGGTTGCCAGCTTACTTATCACATCAAGAACGACAAGCTGCTTTATGTCACCGGCCGTGATGGGCCTTCGAACCAGCAGCGCCTGTGCGTGAAGGGCCGCTTTGGGTTCGATTATGTCAGCAATCCGCAGCGGCTAATGAAACCGATGATCCGCAAGGACGGCGTGCCGAAGGTTCCGCACGAGCAGATCGATCCGATGAATCCGTGGACCCATTTTCGCGAAGCGACTTGGGAAGAAGCGCTGGACAAGGCTGCCGCCGGAATAAAAAAAATCCGCGACCGCGACGGTTCCAAGGCATTGGCCGGCTTTGGCTCGGCCAAGTGCTCGAACGAAGAAGCTTACATCTTCCAGAAGCTGGTTCGCGCCGGCTTTGGCACCAACAATGTCGATCATTGCACGCGCCTCTGCCATGCATCGTCGGTCGCGGCGCTCCTCGAAGGTGTCGGTTCCGGCGCGGTGTCGGCATCTTTTAATGAGTGCAAAAATTCCGACGTGATCATCGTTATTGGTGCCAATCCGACCGAGAACCACCCGGTTGCCGCTACCTTCTTCAAGCAGGCGGCGAAGCGGGGGGCCAAGCTGATCGTGATGGACCCTCGCGGGCAGGCGCTGAAACGCCACGCCTGGAAGATGATGCAGTTCAAGAACGGCGCCGACGTCGCAATGCTCAATGCCATGCTCAACGTCATTGTCACCGAAAAGCTTTACGACCAGCAATACATACAGACCTACGTCGAGGGCTTCGGTCCGTTTGCCGAGAGCATCAAGGACTTCACTCCGGAGGAAATGGAGCCGATCTGCGGCATTCCCGCCGACACGCTGCGGGAGGTTGCGCGCACCTATGCGCGCGCACATTCGGCCATAATCTTCTGGGGCATGGGCGTGTCGCAGCACACGCACGGCACCGACAATGCCCGGTGTCTGATCGCACTCTCGCTGATTACGGGTCAGATCGGCCGGCCGGGCACCGGCCTCCATCCGCTGCGCGGGCAGAATAACGTCCAGGGCGCGTCCGATGCCGGCCTAATCCCCATGTTCTTCCCCGACTACAAATCGGTGGAGAACGTCGACATTCGCAGCAACGTCGAAAAGGTCTGGGACACCAAACTCGATCCCAAGAAGGGCTTGACCGTGGTCGAGATCATGACCGCGATACACGATAACATTATCAAGGGCATGTACATCCTCGGCGAAAATCCCGCGATGTCAGACCCTGATCTGAACCACGCCCGCCAGGCGCTGGCGCATCTCGAGCATCTGGTGGTGCAGGATCTCTTCCTTACGGAGACCGCGGTCTACGCCGACGTTATCTTGCCGGCTTCGGCCTGGCCGGAGAAGGATGGCACAGTCACCAACACCAACCGGCAAGTGCAGATGGGCCGCCAAGCGTTGCCGCTGCCAGGCGACGCGAGGCCGGATTGGTGGATTACGCAGGAAATCGGCAAACGCATTGGCATGAAATGGGACTACAAGCATCCACGCGATATCTATGCCGAGATGGCGTCGCTGATGCCGTCGCTCGACAACATTCCATGGGATCGAGTCGAAAAAGAAAGCGCAGTCACCTATCCGTCCGATGCAATCGATCAGCCCGGGCATGACGTGGTGTTTGATAAAGGCTTTCCACGCCCTGGCGGCTTCGGAAAACTGGTGGCGGCGAAACTGCGGCCGCCGGACGAGACTCCGGACCACGAATTCCCTTTCATCCTGACCACTGGCCGTCTGCTGGAACATTGGCATACGGGCGCCATGACGCGGCGCGCTAGCGTGCTCGATGCCATCGAGCCCGCGCCGACAGCCGCAGTATCGCGCGGCACGATCGCCAAACTCGGCATCAAGCCGGGCGACATGATCCGCGTCGCCACCCGGCGTGGCACGGTCGAACTCAATTCACGCCAGGACGACGCCATTCCGGATGGCGTGGTGTTCATTCCCTTCGCCTTCTTTGAGGCGGCGGCCAATAAACTGACCAATCCCGCGCTCGATCCGTTCGGCAAAATTCCGGAGTTCAAGTTCTGCGCGGCGCGGGTTGAGGCGGTGACAGAACGCCAGGAAGCTGCGGAATAGACAGACCGCCACCGACGTCGATGCGCCAATCGGTCCGTCCGAATTTTTCCGGCTGACCGGAACCTCACAGCCACCATATCATCGAACGATAGAAGTCGGATGGTCGAAGGCGACTGCCCGGGTCGCCTCCTGACCATATTGCCCTCACGCGAGAAATGCTGTTCGACTTAGCCTCGATTTTGGTGGCCGGACCCAGCCCATGACATGGATGCTCGATCGCGTCGGCAGGCATATTGCTGCCTATCTGCAAAGGCCGGCATCCGGTTATGAACCGTTTACGCCGACGGACCCAAAATTGCTGCAGGCCACGATCGAACCGGGCGATATTTTGCTGATCGAAGGCCGTACCCACATCGCCGGTGCGATCAAATATCTAACGCAATCGACGTGGTCACATGCGGCACTTTACGTTGGGCCAATCGAGGGCCAAACAACGTCGAAAGGTGAGCCCTGCGACCTCATTGAATCCAACCTGGAAGCGGGAATCATCTCCGTACCCATCTCGACCTATTTTGAATATCACACGCGTATCTGCAGGCCGGTTGGTCTCACACCCGGCGATCGTCGGGCAGTGTGTGAATATGCGGCCGAACGCATCGGCCTGCAATATGATCTCAAGAATATCGTCGATCTGGGCCGCTATTTGGTTCCTCTCCCGGTACCGCAGCGTTTCCGGCGGCGCATGATTGCGCTCGGCTCAGGCGATCCAACCAAGCTTATATGCTCGGCGCTGATAGCTCAGGCCTTCCACGCGATCGGTTATCCGATTTTGCCCGCGATCGAACGGGTGGAAAGCGCACAAGCACGCCGGGAAATCTATCATATCCGCGACAGCTCCCTTTATTGCCCGCGAGATTTCGATATTTCCCCCTATTTCGCGGTCATCAAGCCGACCATCGAAATGGGGTTCGATTACAAGACAATCGATTGGTCGACGGAAGATGCGCGGATCGGGAATAAAGGGGAGTGAGAAATTTATTGAGCAAGGCCTGAAAAAGATCATCGCCACTTCCATAACCGCGGCATTTGGCGGCAATCAGGGACGAGGCGCCTGACTTTGCACGATGTGGGGGACTTTTGTTTCGTTCCCCGCCCGGATTGCCGAACTGTAATTCGACCGCCCATTTCCCGCCTTTTTCCCGGCCGAGAGTTCCGGCGTCTTTGCAGGACGCAAAGACGAGTGGACGGAGGGTCAGGCCATGAAATTCTCGCCATTTATTTGGGGACTTGCCGTTGCATGTTTCGCCACGCCTGCACTTGCGAAGCCGGCTTACGTTGCTTCGACCGTCAACCTGCGTGCAGCGCCAGGCACTGGAAGTGAGATCGTTGCCAAGATCCCTGGCGGCAGCCTTGTCGACGCCGGAGGATGTGACGGCGGATGGTGCGAAATCAGCTGGCAGGACAAGAAAGGTTATTCCATTCAGACCGCCCTCGACCTGAGCGGGCGAGTACCGCAACAGCGTGCTGTCCGCGGCTGGTCCTGGTTACAGGCAAGGTCCGCAAGTGGTCGAGAGGCCGGAGGAAGTTGAAGGTCCCGTCTACTACGAGCCGCCACCTGTCGTCTATTACGGCGGGCCGTACTACCGGCCTTATCGGGGCTGGCGCCGGCACTGGTGGTGACAGTTATTTTGTCTGATTGCCGCTGCCGAATGTGAGACCAAGCACCACAAGCGTGACGAAATAGGCGGCGACGCCGGCCGGCATCGCGATGACTAATTTCATCCCCAGCCCCTGTTCCAGTCCGAACAGAACAGCGGCGCCGACCAGCACCGCCGCCAAACGGATCATGCGGTCACGGTTTATACGCACGGGCGCTTAACGCTTGCCGTCGGTCGGCGTGCGCATGTTTGCCCACGGGTCGTTGGCAGTGGCCGCCGCATTCCCATCCTTGCGCGTTTGCTCGAGCGTGCGCTTGTATTGGCGATCGACCTGGTCTGCCTGTGCCTTCTTTTCCCTTTCGAGAATCGCCATTGGGTCGTCTTCTTTCTTTTGCGCGAGCGAAGGCGTGGTCAAGATGCTCAAGGCGACGATGGCAAATAGCAGTCTTCTCATGGCCGTTCATTCCCACCCCGATACGCTAAATCTAACATGGCCGTTTGTGACGCTCAATTGCGTCGAATCCTCGCGTGATTTGGGCTCTAATTTGATATAAGGCCAACGGGTCTGCCGGAGCTTACACGCATGTCGCTGCTTCACCACACGTCGATGGCCAGGGATTCCAGCGTGTTGCGGCACGACTGGACGCGCGAGGACGTCCGCGCCCTGTTCACATTGCCATTTCCTGACTTGATGTTCCGCGCCGCCGTGGCCCACCGCGAGTATTTCGATCCCGTCGAGGTACAAATTTCCACCCTGCTGTCAGTCAAGACAGGAGGGTGTCCCGAGGACTGCGCCTATTGCCCGCAGTCGGCAAAATTCGATACCGGCGTCAAAGCAGAAAAGCTGATGGAACTCGACGCAGTACTTGCCGAAGCGCGAGCGGCAAAAGCCGGCGGGGCGTCGCGCTTTTGCATGGGCGCTGCCTGGCGCTCGCCCAAGGACCGCGACCTCGACAAGGTTTGCGCGATGATTGAGGGCGTGAAAGCGCTTGGCCTTGAAACTTGTGTCACCCTCGGCATGCTCACGGGAGGACAGGCTCGACAGCTGAAAGACTGTGGTCTCGATTACTACAACCACAATCTTGATACCTCGCCGGAATACTACGGCGCGATCATCACCACCCGGACCTATCAGGATCGTCTCGACACGCTCGAGCACGTGCGAGAGGCTGGCATCCATGTCTGCTGCGGTGGCATCGTCGGGATGGGCGAGGGTTTCGAAGATCGTGTCGGCATGCTCGCGACGCTCGCCAGTCTGCCTGTGCATCCCGAAAGCGTGCCGATCAACATGCTTGTCCAGGTCGAAGGAACGCCCCTTGCGGGCACCGCACCGCTCGACCCGCTCGATTTCATAAGAACGATTGCGGTCGCGCGCATCTGCATGCCGGCTTCGGTCGTTCGGCTCTCGGCCGGCCGCGAGGATATGAGCGAGGAAACGCAGGCGCTGTGTTTTCTCGCCGGCGCCAATTCGATCTTCTATGGGCCGAAATTGCTCACGACACCAAATCCTGGGCGCGATCGCGATATGGCGCTTCTCGACAAGCTCGGCCTTCGGCCGATGGACCTAGCGGTCAAGTGAGCCCGCGCACAAGCATGAGGCCGCCAAACAATCCGCCGATCGACAGCAGGACCGAGAGCAGTATGTAGAGGGCGGCGGGTCCGATTTCTCCCCGCTCATAAAGCAGAGCCGCATCGAGCGAGAAGGTCGAGAAAGTCGTATAGCCGCCGAGAATGCCGGTTGTGAGAAAGAGCTGCCAGTGCTGGGGAATACCGCCCCTGAATGCGAAGAGCGCAACAAGCAGCCCCATGACGAGCGATCCCGTGACATTCTCGAACAGCGTGGCGTAGGGGAACGCAGTGCCTATGAGCCGTGCGAAGGCGAGGTTGAAACCATGCCGGAGCGCGGCGCCGATTCCGCCGCCGAAAAACACGATCAGGAATCCCATCGACCCAATCCTTAATCTCAGGCAATGAAAAACCGCCCGATTGCCGACGGATTCCCACCGCCATGTTGCGCGGCAGGAGTCATCAGCCCGGACGGGCGGTTATCGGGGGAACCCCATCCCCATCGCGTCGAACCTACCGGCGACGCATTTCAGGGTCAACGGGGACGCGGCAGACAATTGCAATTCACTCGTCTAGTGTCCCGCCATCTTGATGAAACCACCTCCACCTCGGCGTCGACGGCGTGCATTTGACTGGTCGACAGCAACCATCGCCGGTTTGGCAATTGCGGCTGCGGTCACCGTCTATGTCCGTGGCGGACGCAATCATTTTCTTGAAATTCTCGGCGGCGACTTATCGCTTTTTGCCGCGATGCTTCCGAAAGTCCTTGCCGGCTGCCTGATCGGCGCGTTTGTCACACTGCTGCTGCCGCGTGAATTGGTGGCGCGTTGGGTCGGCCATGAATTGGGATTTGCGGGGCTGCTGATCGCTGCTTTTTTCGGATTCCTGCTGCCCGGCGGCCCGATCACTATCTATCCGGTGGCCGGCGCGTTTCTCATTATGGGCGCGGACGCCGGAGCGGTGGTGGCATTCATTGTCAGTTGGACGCTCATTGGATATACGCGCGCCCTTGTCTGGGAGCTTCCCTTCTTTGGCGCCGATTTTGTGATCTGGCGTATTGCAGCGGCAATACCGCTACCGATTATTGCAGGGCTTCTCGCGCGAATTGCGGTGCGTGCGGGCTTCGAATATCGCGGCGAAGAAAAATGACGCTCGCGATCAACATCCTGCTATGGCTGGTCGTCGGAATTCTGGCATTCATTGCTATGATGCGTGGACGCGTGCTGCTCGATGACGGCATCCGCGCCGGCGTCATGGAGTTCGTTCTCCTGTTGCCGCGCATTGGCATTGGCGTGATCGGTTCCGGGTTCATCGCCGAGGCATTGCCGAACGAATGGATAGCTCCATGGCTTGGGCCGGAGTCTGGTTTTTTCGGTGTGGTCCTGGCCATGCTTGGAGGCGCGCTAACGCCTGGAGGACCCGTCGTTGGCTTTTCAATTGGTGCGGCTGCGCTCAAGAGCGGCGCTGGTGCCCCGCAAGTGATCGCTTACTCGACCGCCTGGGCCCTGTACGCGATCCACCGACTGGTGATTTGGGAGGTGCCTATGATGCCTGCGCGGGTTGTATGGCTACGCGCATTGGTGTCGCTGCCGCTGCCATTTTTGGCGGCGGCGCTCGCGATGTTGCTTGGCCGGCCCTGAACGGGGGCTCATGCATCTGAGGTATTCTTCTCGCGGCCGCTCGTGCTGGTTTCCGGACAACACCGTCGGCGGTGAATCGAACTGATTGATCACTCTGGCAGCGAAGATGAATGCGAAATAAACATCGCGCCAAGATGTGAGTTCGCATTGTATTGAGCACGCGACGGCTCCGCTCTGGCGGAGCCGTTTTGTTCAGGCTTTCGCTGAGCGCGCCGTGCATCGACGGAAGGGCCGCAAAATAGCCGAGGGCGCTCAGGCAGGCGATGCAGAAGCTCACCGGCCAATCGGTATAGAAGGCGACTGTACAGCCCGCCCCATGCTTCGCCGAGTGCAAGCGCTGCTGATACGACAGCCCGCTCCACAGGCCCGTCGTCAGCCGTTGCGCGGTGGCTGGGGGTCCGACCATCAAGGTGAAGACAAGGAGCACGCCGACAATCTGTGCGGATTCGGATACGGCGAGCGCGACGATCGCGAGGAATGCCGTCGAGACGAACCGAACCGGCACGCCTTTGGCCTCAGCCAGTTCGGGTTGCAGGCTGGCAAAAACCAGCGGACGCATGATGAACGCCAGCGACAAGAGAGATACCGAGCCCAGGACCGCGAGTACCGCGATCATTGTGTGGTCGACTGCGAGCACATTCCCGAACAGCAGTGCCGACGCCTGGGTGGCGAAGGACGTGTAGTAGTGCAGAAACAGCAGGCCAAATCCAAGTGCGAGAGCGAGGACGACCCCGATCGCAACGTCGCGATTGCTGATACGCTCGCTGAGGGCCCCCATGACGATGCCGGCGCCTAGCGTCAGCGCGACGAGGCCCCATATTGGGGCTGCGCCGATCAAGACGGCGCCCGTCGCACCGGCAAATCCGATGTGCGACAGCGCATGGCCGGCAAAGGTTTGGCCACGCAACACCAGAAAATAGCCGGCGAGACCCGAGACCACCGCCGCGATGCCGGCGGCGGCGAAAGCATTGGTCATGAATTCATAGGCAAACATGTCAGTGGTGATCTGGCCGTGGCTATGACTATGATGGTCGTGCAGATGATCGGTGTGCTCGACATCGAGTCCGCGCGACATCACGAAGATGTAGCCGTCCGCCCGCACGACATGGATATCGGTGCCATAGAGCCGGGAAAGGATCGGCGCCGTCACGGTCTCGTCGACAGTGCCAAGTACGGCCTGTGTGCTGCCCAAATACAGCACGCGATCCAGCGTACCGAGCAGTTGATTGAGTTCGTGCGCGCTGAACAGGACGGTGATTTTGCGTTCGCGGCATACTCTACGCACGACGTCGATTGCCGCTTCCTGCCGGCGCGCATCCAGGCTGATCAGCGGCTCATCGAGCAACAGCAACTTTGGCTGACCAATCAGTGCTTGCGCCAATAGAAGCCGTTGTCGTTCGCCGCCGGACATTTCGGAAAGCGGCCGCGTCGCAAGCTCACGCGCATCTACGGCGTTGAGCATTTCCTCAACCATGCGGCGTTCGCGGCGGCTGCCCAGCAGCGGGCCCCAGCGCTCGCCACCGAGCGAAGTGGCAATGAAGTCGCGGCCGCACACCCGCAAGTCCGGCAATATCGTGCGTAGCTGCGGAAGGTAGCCGATTTCCGGATTGCCGCATTGGGGCGCACGGTCAAATACCCGCAATGTTCCTGCGCTCGGCGGCAGCAACCCCAGAATCGCCCGCATCAGGGTCGTCTTGCCGGCCCCATTGGGGCCAAGCACGCCGATGAACTCGCCCGGCTCGATCGCGAAGCTGACATCCAGCAGCACCGTATGACCGCCGACCTGCAGCGTGACATTGTCGAAGGCGATGATGCTCATGAGCCCGGCTCGCTGAGCGCTTTGTCGAGAACCTCGAGTTCCTCAAGCAGCCATTTCTGGTATGAAATATTTGCGGGCATGGTCTCGGTGACGCCGACGATCGGAATTTTCACCTTGCTCGCAATGTTGCGCAGCTTATCGGTCAACTTATCCGATGCCTGGCTGTTGTAGATCAGCACTTTGACCCTGCGATTGTTAAGGTCGCTTTCGAACGCCGCAACGTCGCGGGCGCTGGGCTCGGTATCGTTCATTACGGCAAGCTGGAAGCGCTGGTTCCTCATTGTCAGGGCGAGAGCTTCGGCCATCGGGCCAAAGACCGGTTCGGTGGCGGTGACCGCAGTGCCCGCGTGTTTCGCTTTCAGTTCTTCCGCACGTCGGGTGATGATCGCGAGCGAGGAGAGTGTTGCCTTGAGCCTTACCGCATACTCTTCTGCGTGATCGTGGTCGGCCTCCGCGAGTGCCGCGGCGATCGCAGTTGCAACCGCCGGCATGGTCCCAGGTGCGTACCAGAGATGCGGGTTGCCGCCGGCTTTGTAATCGGTCAGTTGCGCGGCATCGATGACTGACCGTTCGCGGCGCGGTGCCGCAGCCAGAAGCTTCTCCATCCAGGAATCGTAGCTTGGCGCCGTTCAGGATGACGATCCGCGCGGTTGTGACCTGACGGACGATGCCCGGTGTGACCTCAAACAGATGCGGGTCCTGGTCCGGATTGCTAATAATGCTGACGACCGCAATCCGGTCTCCGCCGATCTGGCGGGCGACGTCGCCATAGAAATTCTCCGCAGCCACGACGGCGATCGGGCCGCCGACAGCGCTCGCCGGAAATGCCTGTGCCAACGCAAAAATCAGGGAAAGCGCTGCAGCGGTGACTTTGTTCAATAGGATATTTCTGCGTCCCGGGTGTTTCAAAAGTGTAACATTATAACATTACAACTGACAAGGCGATTGAGCGCAGCCGGGGTGTTCAGCTACTGCGGTTGGGGCGTGTTGGCGGGTTTTACTTCAGGCGTCAGCTTTGGCAACGCCGCGCACGAGCCAGAAACGGAACATCCGGCGGGCTGTCGCTACCGAGAGCTTGAGAAAATCGGCACGTGCCTGGGTGAGGTCGCCGGGTGGCACTTCATGGGGCGCGAACCGTGCTTTCAGGATGGCATTGAAGGTTGGCCAACGCAGTTCCGCAGCCTTGCAGGCGACGAGAATGCCGTCATGGCGTGTATTCTGCATCAGGCGTTCGATGAGATCGATGGGCGCAGCGCACAGCCGTGCGAGAGCGGCGATCAATTCTTCATATTGGCCGCCATGGGCAAATCCTGCGACTGCCAGTTCGTTGAGGCGGCCATCGCTTTGCATCTTGTCGATCACTGCAGTCGCGCGGCCGAAGTCGCGGGGCGAGGATGCCTTGCGCAGAACCCTGTCCGAAACCGAATCAAGCACATGTTGAATTGCGGCCTGACCCTCCGGCGGTATGACTGCCCGCAACCGGGCACGAACCGTTTCCGTTGCTTTCTGCATCAGGCTTTGCAGCAACTCCGGCGGCATATCCAGGCGGACACCGAGATTTTCCGCAAGTGTTTCGTCGGTCTCGGCACGCGTCACGAGCGTGACGTACCCGCGATCGGAAAATGAAGCGCCCTGATTTTCCGACAGTTTGCGAACGACCGTGGTATCCCCGCGCTGAATGAGAATGTCGGTCACCGCCGACGCGAGACGAGCGCGTTCGGAAATGGCTCCGAGGTGATCCTGGCTCTTTGCCGCCGCGATCTCGATAAGATCGCCGTCGGTCAGCTGTGGTGATTGTTTCAGCACCGGGCCAGCAACGGCGATTTCGTCGTGGCGAGCGAGACTTCGGATGATACCGTTTGGTGCGTTCTCGATCGGCGCGAGCTTGGTGCCGAGTTCGGCAAGCGCCTTGGTTTCAACCTGATGGATCAGATGAGCAAGCACGTCGTCAAAAAGACCGACCTGCTCGTGATTAAAGCCCGCGGCATTGCCAAGAAAAAGATCGGTTACGCGTCTTAGTATCTCGGTGCGCCGATCGCTCGAGCCTGCGGCCAGAACGTGTTCAAGTTCGTCGATGACTGACGCGGCCTGCGACATTTCTTGTCTTGGGCAGGATTCTTCCTGCCGCCTTCCACTGAGTGCCGGGGATCGCCCCAAATGCGTCCCGCACCATATCGGTGTGCCGTAAAGCTTAGGTAAAATTGGTCGGCCGGGCTTGATCGGCCAAAATCATCAAGTCTCAAAGGGACTTATCATGCGTCTGGATTTGGTGTGTCCGCACATCCCGATCCGAAGGTGAGTTATACACGCATAACGGGTATAAATTTATTATTGCGCGTGAATATTCCCTTCTTTGACGACGCGGGCCCATTTGACGATTTCAGTCTTGATGTAGTCGCCGAACTCGGCCGAACTCATTTCGATGACAGCCGCCCCTTCGCGATCGAACGCGGCCTTTAGTTCGGGCGCTTTGAGTGCCGCCTGAGTTGCCGAATACAGCTTTTCGGCGACCGGCTTGGGCAGTCCGGCGGGTGCCGCCAATCCCCACCAGTTGTCAGCCACATATCCAGGCACGCCGGCCTCCGCAATCGTCGGCACGTCAGGCAGAACCGGACTGCGCTTTTCCCCGCCAGTTCCCAGTGCAATCAGTTGTCCGGATTTGATGAAAGGTGTGGTCTGAACGAGCGACGAGAACATGATCTTCACGTGTCCCGCGATGACATCCTGCATTGCCGGTCCGCCGCCCTTGTAAGGCACGTGCACGAGGTTGACATGCGCCTGCAGCTTGAAAAGTTCGGCGCCCAAATGCTGGAAGCTGCCGACGCCCGCCGACGCATAGTTGAGCTCGCCCGGCTTCTGTTTCGCCAGCGCGAGCAGATCTTTCACCGATTTGACTGGCGATGTCGGATTGACCACCAATACGTTTGGCCCGGTGGCAAAAATCGAAATCGGCGTGAACGATTTTATTGGGTCATATTTGAGCGTGTAGAGCGCCGGGTTGACCGCATGCGCGATTGATATGACGCATATCGTGTAACCGTCAGGCGCAGCCGTTGCACAGGCTTCCGTGCCAATTGTGCCGCCGGCGCCGCCGCGGTTGTCCACATATACCTGCTGGCCAAGTTTAGCGCTGAGCTGCTGTGCTACCAGCCGACCGACGACATCGTTACTCCCCCCGGGCGGAAATGGGATGATCAATCGCACCGGTTTGTTCGGATATTCGTCTGCGAATGCGCCCGGCAAGAATACGAAAAACAGCAAGGCGGCTGCGATCAGTCGTGACAGCGATGTCGGCATGGTCTCTCCCGCGCAGTCGATATTTCCTAATGCCAATAAGGCGGATAATCGGTGTTTTTCTGTTCGGCATCGAGGCGTCGCAGCATTGCAGGCCATTCGAGCACGCCGTAGGGACGCCGAGTGCCCGGCTGATACATATGTGCGGTGTGCGCCAGAACGTTCTCGCCCGGCATCGTGAGTTCGGTTCGCGCGGCCATGGCATCGACCTGCGAACGACATGACAATTCGAGCTGATACATCGTGTTGAACGCTTGCTGGATGGTCTCACCGCATGTGAGTAGTCCGTGATTGCGCATGATCAGGGCGTCGTGGGACCCCAAATCGCGCACCAGCCGTTCGCGTTCATCGAGTTCGACCGCCGGGCCTTCATAGTCGTGATAACCGACGTGCCCAACAAAGCGGATCGAGGTTTGTGACAGCGGCAACAAACCGCATTTCATCGCCGCAACTGCCATGCCGGCATGCGTATGTGTGTGCAGGACGCAGGTGACGTCAGGGCGGGCCTTATGAATGGCGCCGTGGATCACATAGCCCGATTTATTGATGTCGTAGTCGGTGTCGGGCTTCCAGGCGATTTCCCCGTCCACGTGAATTTTCACCAGGCTGGACGCAGTAATTTCCTTGTAGAGGAGACCATAGAGATTGATCAGCAACAGATCTTTCTCGCCGGGGATACGCGCGGTGATGTGATTGTAGATTAGGTCCGTCATCCCGTACACATCGACCAGCCGATAGCAGGCGGCAAGGTCGAGCCGTGCCTGCCATTCTTGCGCCGACACCTGATCCTTGATTGACGGGAATTCGGTGGAATAGTTCATGGTACTTCCCGTTGGCCCCAAACCTGCTGCCTAAGCATCATTTAAGAGCAAGCATAGCGATCGCAGGAGTACCCCGCTACGGGGGATGCTGCTTGCAGCAGAGGCCAAAAATTTACGTGGCGGTAGGATATTTGAGCGCAAATGGTTTCCCAGCATCGGCAACGCACAGCAAGAAGGATGTTTCGTGTCGGCGCGTCAACTTCAAAGGGCGAGAAAGTCGGTTTACCAGCGCGGCACGGTTGCATGCCGCAAATGCGGGAAGCCGATCCGTGTGTTCAAACTTACCGCGTTGGCGGACGAATTTTCCGTCCGCTGCTCTGCCTGCGGCGATCGCGGGTTATATAAGAGGCGCGCGGTTGTTGTTGATGAGCTGCCCGAACGGCGAAAGAAGCCACGAGCCTAAGCTGCTTCCCCGGAAAGAGGTCTAAATCAGGTTCGCTTGTGGCGCCCAGCGCTCCAGCCTAGCGGTACAAGATATTTTTCCCCGATTTCATTTGGTTCCGGCTCGATCGGAGTCGCCATCGTCACATTCCAGCGTGAAAGAAAACCGGCAACGGCGATCACGCCGACGAGCTCGACAATCTGTTCATCGCTCCAGTGCTTTCTGAGCTCGCCAAAGATGGCGTCTGTTACCGCATTCGGCGAAGAGCTTGCGGCGACAGCGAGATCGAGCGCCGCTCGCTCCCCGTCACTAAACATTCGACTCATCTTGTAGTCGCGTGCTGCCGCCAGCTTTGCGGGATCCACGCCAAAATGCAAAGCGCCACTTGCAGTATGTGCCATGCTGTAGGGGTCGTCCGCCATACGACTGGCAACATGCGCGACGAGGCGCTTAAACCCGCGGTCGACCTTGCTGTCAGGATCCCAGATTGCGCGCTGAATTTGCACGAACGCCTTCGCCAGCTTTGGCTTGCGCTGCATGGTCAGAACGCTGTTGGGCACGAAGCCCAGAGTTTTGAAGAAGGAATCAAATTCCTCCTTCATATCCGGCGTCGTCTCGGGCGGCAGGGGATCCAGCCGTCCCGGGTTTATTTTTTGATCCATAACCTGTCGTTCATCTCACATGACGTTCTGCAACAGCAGCAGCAAGCCGCCGGTCACACCAATATTGGCGAGAAAGCCGTTTTGCATGCCGGTGCGTTTCATCGGGTCGTCCATTTCCCAGAAGCGCAGGAGCAGTAGCGATGCGAGCACCGTAAACACGATGAGGCAGAGCGCGCCGATTGCAGGGTGCCAGTTGACCAACAGCAGCAGGCACCCGATCGCGTCGATGACCATGCCGACCCAGAAAGTCACGCGCGGTAGCGGCGCCTTGAAGAAGGTGAGCCGCTTGACATGGTCTTCGATGTGATGCCCCGACAGGTTTCGCAACCAGACAATCACGAAAAACGCGATGATCAGCAGGCGCCCTGCGGTGTCGTAGATGGAAACGTCGTTGGGATAGAGGCCGTGCATATTTCCCTCTCCGTTAGGCGTAAACGACGGCTGATTGATGCTGTGCGCGCACCAGTGCGATAGCAATGCCGCCAATGACCGCCGGTATCGCGGCGATCATATAGGCCGTCTCAATGCTCAGGCCGGCAGCGACGAGCGCCGTTCCGAATAGAGCACCTGCGATGGCCCCGACACGGCCCCAGCCAACAACCCAGCCAACGCCGGTTGAACGAATAGACGTGGGGTAAACGGTCGCCGAATAGGCCGAAAGCACAATATTGGCACCCACCGTCAGCAGGCCGGTGATGAAGGTGATTGCAAGCAGCCCATACCAATTCGCTGCCAGAAAGCCGATGCCGGCAATCGAGACCGCCGCCAGGAAGAAGGTCACGACCAGTCCGCGGTACGACTTGTCCTTGTCGATGATGCGGGCGAGGCCGATCGCGCCAAAGATTCCACCGACCGAAAATGCTACCGAGGCCAGAATTGCACTGGTTACCGGCATTCCGATCGACGCGAGGACCAGCGGCATCCAGGTGACCACATAAACGATGACCAATTGCGCCACGAAGGCGGCAATACACAGGAGCACCGTTGCGCGCACGAACTCGCGGCCGAATATCTCCCGCGTCGGCTTTGTTGAGACGCCGCGGCTTTGCGGCAGCACATAGACATCCGTCGAAGCGGGTTCGAATGATGGGGCGATTCGGTGGAGAATGGCGCCTATCATTACCGACGGCGCCCTGCTCAGCACAAGGAACCGGATCGATTCATTGAGCCATAATAGCAGCATTGCCGTGAGCAGCAGTGGCAGCACGCCGCCCAGTATGAAAACAGCGTGCCACCCATATTTTGCAATCAGGATCGCCGAGATCGGGCCGCCGATCACCCCGCCGAGCGGGAATGCAGCGTACATGACGCTCACCAATGTGGCGCGTGCTCGTTGCGGTGAATATTCCGCGACCATTGCGATTGCATTCGAGAGAGCTCCACCCAATCCGATACCGATCAGTATTCGCAGAATGAACAATGATCTGAAATCGTAGGCGTAGACCGTCAGTAGCGCGAAGATGCCGAAGATGGCTGTTGGAATAATGACGCCCATGCGCCGGCCATAGCGATCGGCATACCAGCCGAAGAACACGGACCCGACTGCGGCGCCTATGTAATGTGCTGCGAAGATCGGTCCGAAGGCTTCCTTCGGCAGCTTCCAGACGGCACCGATAACGGGGGCCACGTAGGAAATCGCCAGGATGTCGAATCCGTCGAGGAACGAAACGCCTGCGCACAACGCGACGACGGCGATAATGAGCTTCCCAACAGCCGATCCGTCCACAATACCGACAGCGTCGACCTGCCTTCCACTTGCAGCGATCATGCGCCCCTCCCTGGTGAGCGTGTGTGCGATCCGCCCGCGCCGGCGGGCATTTTTCCCTTGTCCGGCGCGGTTAAATGCGGGTGCGTCCCGTTATGTCACTCGCTAGGCACCTCTGATTTCGAAAACCCCGATTGACGCATAGACGACTTGCTATGCGACCTTGTTGGATTGTGCGCCCGCCTTGTCCTTTGCCCAGTATTCGGACGACGCCTTGGTCGCCTTGAGCTTTTGTGCGTCTTCGTAGCCGGGTGCCATCGAGGCCGAGGTTCCAGCCAGGACTTCATGGTGGTCTATGTTGAGCAGCCGCAACCAGCTTTGCTGGCCCAGCGTAAGCCCAACCATGCAGCCAAGCTCCACTAGTTCCGGCTCGCTGAAATTGCGGTGCATCCGGTCCCAGAAAGCGTCGTCCGTAACGAGATGCCAGGTGATCGCCTCGGCATAGGCAAGCGCGGCCTTTTGGCGTTCGGAGTAGATCGCGGACTTCTCGAAATTGAGCAGGTCCATGACATGGTCTTCGATCAGCGCGCCGCTGACAGTCGACTTTACCGAGCGCTGATTGCCACAATATTCGCATTGCACCGAACGTGAAACGTACAGGCGGCAAAGCTCCTTGATTGAATGGTCGAGGACTCCATTACGGAAAATGTTGTTCCAGGAGTTGGCGAAGAACCAGAAGCACGCTTCGACGTGGGCGCGCACGGCCGAGCTTTCGGGTCGCGGCGTGCCCTCGCGCTGGCAGCGTTCCATTTCCTGCCGCATTTTCGGCGTCATCTTTTCGAGCGGTACGTAGCTGATGCGTTGTTTTGCCATTGTTGCTCCTTCGGATTTTTGAAGTTATTCGGCCGCCTGAACGGCGGGTTTGGGTCCGCGCCCGGAATCCTGCGCTTTTGCGTAGTCTGCGACAGTCTTGTACTCGGTCACTGCGTCGCACTTGGCCTCGATGCCTACGACGCGCCGCGCGAATTCCGCGAACGGACCTGAGCCGGTGAATTCGGCGCGCTTCATCGTGAGCGAAAGGAGGGTCTGCAGCGGTGTGCCGTTGAAGTTCTCGAACATGAATAGCCGGCTCCCCCAGTCGGTGAGGTAGAGGTCGCGAATGACGCGCGCGATCTTGATCCTGTCGTAGGCTTCGCCGGAGGCACCCTTATTCAACTTCTCGAACCACGGCCGCATGGCCGGGTTCTGCCACTGCTTTTCCGTGGGAAACATGATGGCGCTGCGGCCGCACAGATCGATCAGCTCGTCCACCATCGGTCCGAGATTCTGAAGGAAATAGACACGGCCCCAGTTGAACAACTGGATGTCAGGCTTATAGAGCCCGCCCGGCGTGTAGAAGCCCTGGTCCTCGGACGCGAGCACATGCGCATAGGTCGATTGCTGGAATCCGATAATGCGGGCAAGCCGCGCCTGCACCGCTTCGATCTTCGCGGTGCCGAGGTGCTCGCACATCAGGATGGCGAGACCGCCGAGCAGCTCGGCGCGGACTGCTTGCCGCACCAATGCATAATAATGCCCCCAATCGAATACGCGTTGCGGATATAGCTTGGCGTGGTCCGGATTGCCGATGTGGAACACGTATTTCCACGGGATCAGCACATTGTCGAACATTACGGTCGCATCGAGCTCATCGCCCTGCGACGCGAGTGGATGCTCTATCGGATCGGACGCGACCAGGCTTTCGCGGCAGACGATCGTGATGCCTTTCAAATTAGCAGGGCACACGCCATAGATGATTTGATCGCCCTTTGCGCCGGGGCGGAAGAACACGCCGAGATGGAGAAAATCTCCAAAGGCGGACGCCGTGCCGATCGCCTTGACGCCGTTGACGAGGATACCTTCGTCGTTGGTCGCGACAATACGCAATGCCGGCGAGTTTGCATGTGCGTTCGGATCGGAGCGATCAGCCTGCGGGTCGACGAAATGCGGCGCGACGACCAGATCGTGATCCATCGCGTATTGCCAGAAATTCCGGATATTGTCGGCAAGGCCGCGACCTTCCGCGCCGATGGACGCCTTTTCCCAGGGTTCCGGATCGTCGATATAGGTCACCAGCATGTAATTTTGCGAATCCGGCGTGCGCGGCATCGAGGCTGCCACGAAATGCCGCATGATGAACTCGTGATACCGGCGCTTGCGGACCAATTCTTCCTTGCTGCGATGCTGAAGCCACATCATCGAGCGACGCACGCCGCCGCCATCAACGAATGTGAGTTGATCCTGCAGGTCGGGACGCCGGTGCAGATCGAAAAATTCCGCCGTACGGCGCGCATATTCCCGCGTCAGAGGATGAGTGGCGACATTATCGACCTTGGTATTGCCGACCCAGACGGCGCGGCCGTCATCCAATGATTTGAGATAGTGCTCGCCTGTTCGCAGCATGACAATCTCCGCCTCACATAGCCGTTCCGGGCATCAGTTCTTTACAGGGCACACGTGGTCACATAGGTGCGCCGCTGATATAGCAACGGCTCTCCCGTTGATGTTTCCGCTGTCGCGAGAACCTTCGCGACAAATATGCTGTGTGTCCCGACATCGCGGACTTCCGCGACTTCGCAATCGAGTGCAATCAATGCCTCTCTGCAGCGCGGCGCGCCGGTTACCGAGGGAGTCCCAGGTGCTCAGCGCAAATCGTTGTGGCATCGGCATGCCGCCGATCCCGGCAAATGCCTGTGAAAGGTCGCTCTGCCCGGATTGCAGGCAATTTACGCACAGGTTCCGGTTGGATTTGATCGCGGTGTTTGTTGCGCTCTTTCCGTGAACGCAGACCAGAACCATCGCCGGGTCGTCGCTCAAGGCGCAGACCGCGGAGCAGGTGACACCAGCAGTTCCGGCGGGACCGTCCGTGGTCACGACCGAGACTGCGGTGGCGAGCCTGGACAACGCATTGCGGAATTCGGTCGCTGGGACGCAACGCATCGATGCGTCGTACACGCGTTCCTGCGGCATGGCCGGCAGCATGCAGCGTTTCCCCATGGGCTGGCTCTGCAAGGCAGGCACAGCTTCATTGTCGCTAGCCTAGGTCGGGACGCCGGCCTATACTATCAATCCATGGATATAAATTACATTCCAAATAGTTATTCATCCGACCTCGATCTCCAGCATTTACGGGTGCTGGACGTATTGCTGCGCGAGCGCAGCCTGACTCGCGCCGCCAAAGTGCTCGATGTGACGCAGCCGGCACTGAGCAAAACCCTGGCGCGCCTGCGTCGCTATTTTGATGACCCGCTGTTCGTTCGCGTATCGCACCGGATGGAGCCAACGCCGAAGGCGCTCGCGCTCACGCAGCCGGTCAGCGATGTGCTCGACAAAATGCGTGCATTGCGCGGGGACCATGTGGTTTTCGATCCGCGTGTCTCCACGCGCACATTTCAGTTTTGCGTCGTTGATGCCGGCGTCATCAAGCTGCTGCCGCCATTGCTCAACCGCGTGATGCTCGAGGCGCCGAATGTGAGGCTGCGTGTTGTTCAACTCGACGGTGAACATCTGAAATCGTGGCTGGAGACGGGCACCATCGATTTCGCCATGGGTTCATTTCCGACGCTTCTGAAAGGTGTTCGGCGCCAGTTCCTGTGGGTTGAGGAATATGTCAGCGTCGTCAATCGCGGCCATCCGCGAGTTTCGAGCAACCCGTCGCTGCATGCGTTTGCATCCGAAAACCATGTGCTTGTCTCGACTCTCGGAACCGGCCATGCGCACAAGCTTGCCGAACGCGCAGTTGAAGCAGCGATCCCGCCGCAGAACATCATCTGCCGCGTTCCGATCTTTATCGCCGCCGCGGTGATCGCGAAGCATACCAACGCTATCGCTACATTGCCGATGTCGATTGCGACCGTGCTTGCCGAGGATCTCAATCTCGAAATCGTCAAGCCGCCGATAAAGTTGCCAAAGATCGAAATTTATCAATATTGGCATAATCGATTTCACCGCGAACCCGGTAACAAATGGATCCGCTCAGTATTCTCCAGCCTGTTTCGCGCGCCAGGGGCACGCGCGCGTCAATAGATGCGATGCGATCCCGCAATTCGGATTCGACGTCAGTAAGTCGCCATGCCTGAAGATACCGCCAATACCATTCCCGTCGCGATCGTGGGTGGCGGCCCGGTCGGGCTGATACTCTCCTTGTTTCTTGATTTGCAGGGGGTGCGTTCGGTTTTATTCAACACCGAAGAAATCACGCGGTGGCACCCCAAAGGCAGCACCGAAAGCGCCCGGACGATGGAGCACTTTCGCCGGCTGGGCATTGCCGGTGAAATCCGCAAGATTGGATTACCGGAAGACCATCCGACCGATGTTGCTTATTTCACGCGTTTTGGCAGCCATGAACTGGCGCGGCTGCACATGCCGTCAATACGCGAAACCCTGCAAAAAATCGCCGCATGCGCAAAAACTGATCAGGTACCGGAGCCGATCCATCGCGCTAATCAGATGTATGTCGAGCGATTCCTCTTCAACCACGTGAAGACGCGGCCGAATGTCGTCATGCGGTTCGGTTGGAAGGTCGAACAATTTGATCAGGATGACGCGGGCGTCCGGCTCCGTGCTGAACGCGCGGCGAACGGCGCGAGACAAGACTGGCATGCACAATATGTTGTGGGATGTGATGGCGGGCGTAGCGGCATGCGACGCGCGCTCGGCATCAAATTCCACGGCGAGCCTGGCCTGGAGCAGCGCTATTTCGGGGGCCGGATGTTCTCGACATATGTGCGAGCGCCGGCGCTCCATCGTGAATTTCTGGGCAGTCGGCGGGCCTGGCAGTATTGGGCGGTCAACCCCGAAATTCGCGCAAGTTTGATAGCCGTCAATGGCCGTGACGAATTTCTGTTTCGCACGCGCGCCAATAAACCCGATCAGCCGCCGGACGACGCTGCGGTGGCCGATGCCATGCGACGTTGCGTTGGAACCGGTATCGACCTGGAAGTCATTGCGCACGAGCCTTGGACGGCGGGCATGGCACTGGTCGCGGAAGGATTTTTCGACCGACGCGTGCTCCTTGCCGGGGATGCCGTGCATCTGTTCACGCCGACAGGCGGTTTCGGCATGAACACCGGTATTGATGACGTCGACAATCTGGCGTGGAAACTTGCGGCCATGGTCCAGGGGTGGGGCGGTGGAGGGCTTCTGCGTTCGTACGAAATCGAACGAATGCCGATTGCGCTTCGCAATACCGAGGCCGCACGCCGTCTCACCGCCAATATTGGTGAAACCGATATCGATTCCACCATCGAACAGGATACGACTGAGGGCGAGAGCGCGCGGCGCGCGGCCGGCGTTATGCTGGCGCAATTCAGCGAACAGTTTGGATCTATCGGCGTGCAGCTCGGTGCACGCTATGACGGCTCACCCGTCATTGCGGACGGTGGGGCGCCGCCGGCCGATAGCCTGACGGCCTATATCCCAACCAGTGTTCCCGGCGGGCGGGCACCGCATCTGTGGATCGGCGAGGGGCGAGGTCGGGGAAGCTCCCTCTATGACCGCTTCGGCCGGGGCTTTACGTTGCTGCGGCTGGGCCCCAGGCCTCCGGCCGCGTCAGCGATTGTCGATGCGGCTGCTGACCGGCACATACCCCTTGCGGTCTTGGATGTGGCCGATGCCGCCGCCCGCGACCTTTATGAGTGTGATCTCGCCTTGATACGACCTGACCGATATGTCGCCTGGCGGGGAAACCGCCCTATCGCGGATCCTCAAGGCCTTTTGCGCCAGGTAGCCGGGCAGCGGGACTAGCAGGCGCGGCACCGGCGAGACGAGCGATCGAAGCGGCCGCATTATCCGCCCTTTGGTAGTTCGACGAAAATTGCCTATATGACCGTCAAACGGAGTGACCGCCTCAATGCCATCGCCCAGCAATGCCGACAAAATTCCGGTCACCGTGCTCACCGGTTACCTCGGGGCCGGCAAAACCACGCTGCTCAACCGTATTCTGTCCGAGCCGCACGGGAAAAAATTTGCCGTGATCGTCAACGAGTTCGGTGAAATCGGCATCGACAATGAGCTGGTGGTGAACGCCGACGAGGAAGTCTTCGAGATGAACAACGGGTGCATCTGCTGCACCGTGCGCGGCGACCTCGTTCGCATCATCGACGGGCTGATGCGGCGAAAGGGAAAGTTCGACGCGATCATTGTGGAGACGACGGGCCTCGCCGATCCCGCGCCGGTGGCACAGACCTTTTTCGTGGACGAGGCGGTCGGCGCCAGGACCAAGCTCGATGCTGTCGTTACGGTCGCTGACGCCATGTGGCTTAAGGACCGCCTTAAGGATGCACCGGAGGCCAAGAACCAGATTGCCTTCGCCGACGTCATCCTGATCAACAAAACCGACCTGGTGAACTCCGGAGGAATTGCGCGATGTGGAAGCGCATATCCGGGCGCTCAACCCTTATGCGCGCCTCCATCGCACCGAGCGCGCCAAAGTTGACATTGCCGAGGTACTTGGCCGTAACGCCTTCGATCTCGATCGCATCCTGGACATCGAACCGAATTTTCTGGAAGGAAAAGACCATGACCATGACCACGATCATCATCATGATCATAGCCACGACGATCATGGCGCCCATAACCATCATCATGGCAACGGTATCAAGCACTATCACGACGAAGACATGCAAAGCGTGTCGCTCCGGTGTGACAAGCCGCTGAACCCCGATAAATTCTTTCCTTGGGTACAGGATCTGGTTGCGACCGAAGGGCAGAATATTCTGCGCTCAAAGGGTATTCTTTCGTTCAAGGACGATCCTGAACGCTTTGTGTTCCAGGGTGTACACATGATTCTCGACGGCGACCATCAACGGCCCTGGCGCGCCGACGAGACCCGCGACAGCCGCATTGTTTTCATCGGCCGCAATTTGCCCGCGGATAAAATTCGCCGGGGCTTCGAAAGCTGCATCGCCTGACGTGAGCGAAACGGGCTTCCCAATTCCTTCAATCGCCGACCGTGTGCGGTCGCTCAATGGGAGTGCGCCGATCGTCGGCGTTCATTTTCTTGGGTCGACGCCGGTCTTCGTCCTCGGTGAGGAGGCGTTGCTGTTTGCGGATGAGAGCGGTGAAAAGCGGGTCAGTATCCATTCCGGCGCCATCCTTGCAAGCGCCTCGGATGGGCAGCGCGTCATCACGGGCGGCGATGACGGCAAAGTCATTGAGATCACCGCCGACGGCGTTCATCGTGAGTTCGCAGCCGATGAGAAGAAGCGCTGGATCGATCAGGTCGCACTCGGGCCTGACGGTTCGGTTGCGTGGTCGGCCGGCAAGACTGCCTACGCGCGAGCCAAGAAAGGTGAGTTGCGCAGCTTCGACGCGCCGTCGACCGTCGCCGGCCTGGTGTTCATGCCAAAAGGCTTCCGCCTGGCAGTCGCACACTACAATGGTGCGTCGCTGTGGTTCCCTAACGCGGCGGGCGCTTCGCCGGAACACCTTGAGTGGAAGGGGTCCCATCTCGGCGTGACCGTCAGCCCGGATGGAAAATTCCTGGTCACCTCCATGCAGGAACCGATGTTGCACGGCTGGCGGCTCAGCGACAGCAAGCACATGCGCATGTCGGGCTATTCGGCACGCGTGCGTTCGCTCGACTGGACGTCGGGTGGGGAGTTCCTTGCGACGTCCGGCTCCGAGCAGCTCATTCTCTGGCCGTTCGACGGGAAGGATGGCCCCATGGGCCGGCAACCAAAAATTCTCGCGCGCGCCGAAGTACGTGTCTCAAATGTCGCCTGTCATCCGCGTCAGCCCGTCGTGGCGGTCGGATACGCCGATGGCGCGGTGAAGCTGGTGCGAATCGAGGACGAGGCACTCATCTTGGTAAGGCAGCCTGACGGTCAAACGGTGAGTGCGCTGGGCTGGGACAGTGCGGGCCAAAACCTCGCATTTGGATGTAAATCCGGCGATGCCGGAGTTCTCGCCCTCTGATCGCCGCAATGCGCCGTCTCACTGTGGTGGATTGCCGGTATTCTTGTTCTGGCACTACCTTGCTTGGCAATCGATTTGGAACCCGGCCGCATGCTGCGTCTTAACCGACCTGCGGCCAAGCGAGTGGGGAAACGGGAACCGTCCATGACGACGAATTATTTCAGGCGGCTGGCATTGCCGGTCTTGGCCGCGGTTTCGATTGCTATCGGGGCGCTCTCTGTTTCGATCTCGGCCGCAACCTTTTCGCCCGCACAGGCACAAGTCTCGGCGGAATTTCAGGCTGCGCTCGAAGCCTATGGCGAATGGCAGCCGCATCCGCGCTTCGGTGAAGTCTGGGTGCCGTACGATTTGCCACCCGACTGGCGGCCCTACACCTATGGCCGATGGGTCTATACGGACGATTGGGGTTGGTACTGGGTATCCGATGATGAGGAAGCCGACTGGGGTTGGGTGACCTTCCACTACGGCCGCTGGGCGCATGATCAGCGGCTGGGGTGGTTCTGGGTCCCCGGTGACGAATGGGGCCCGGCGTGGGTCGATTGGCGCCGTGGTGACGATTTTGTGGGCTGGGCGCCGCTGCCGCCCGATGATGTCATCGCGGAATACGACAGTGAGCCGGCATACTGGATCTTCGTGCAGCCGCGCTATCTGATTGCGCCGCGCGTGCGCACCTATTTCTTGCCGCCGCAACGCTCGTTCGCGGTATTCAGGCGGACCGTGATCGTCAATCGCACGGTGCGAATTGAGCACAGGGATCGCCGCGGCCGCATTGCGGTCAACCCTGGCATCGCACCCGGCATTATCGCAGCCGCGACGCATCAGCCGGTGCATACATTCCGCGTGCAGCCGCGCGTCGTTGCGGGTACGCAAGGGCGTCGTGGGCGCCGTACAGGTGCGCCCGCAGGATCTCAGTCGAGGTGGTCGCGCGTCGCCAGCGAGGCCAGCCGCGGCCGGGTGGTCCGAGCCCGGTGCAGGCGACATTGCAGCCGACGCAGACCGTGGTGCAGCCATTGGCGAAGGTGCCGCAGCCGCAAGCACTTCGCCGTGACGAGCATGGACGGCTTGGGTCGACGCCGCCGCGTGCTGCGCAGGGTGCTACGGTCGCGCCTCCTCCGCCTCCGCCTCCACCTCCGCCTCCAGGACCGAAGCCGCCATCGCCTCCTTCTCCTCCGTCACAAAACGGGCCGCCGCGGCAGCTCAATACGACACCACCACCCACGCCGCCGGCGAATGCGATCCAGCCGCCGCCGCGTTCGGGTCCGTCCGGTACAACGCCGCCAAGCAACTCGGCACCGGTCGAGCGGCAGGAGCGGCGCGAGGAACGTCGCGTGCCGGGTGGTCCGGGCTCCGGTGGACCGCCTCCGCAGCAGCCAACGATTGTCGCGTCCGATTCCGCCGCAGGCTCCGCCGCCCCCGCCGCCGCCGCAACAGCGGCAGGTGCAGCCACCTCCGCCGCCACCACCTCGGCAAGTGCAGCCGCCGCCGCCCCCGCCGCCCGTGCAACGGCAGGTCCAGCCGCCACCACAGGCTGCGCATCCGCCGCCGCCCCCGCCGCCTCCACCACGATCGGGTCCGCCGCCGAAAAAGCCGCCACCGAAACCTGGCGAAAAGCCGGCCGATAACAAATAGCGGCAGGCAACTTGCGCCCTGAAAACAATACGGGCGGCCTCTTGGGCCGCCCGTTACGCTTTCTTGGGCTCGCTTCCGGCGTTCAGTGCATCAGCACATTCCTGAACTGCCAGGGATCGCGCTTATCGATGTCTTCGGGAAATAAACCTGGGCGGCTCGTGAGCGGAGTCCAATCGGTGTAGGTCCCAATCACCGGACCAAGGTATGGAAGCTGAACCTCCAGGCAGCGGCGGAAATCCATTTCGTCCGTTTCGACTATGCCGGCATTCGGGTTTTCCAGGGCCCATACCATCCCAGCGAGCACCGCCGAAGTCACCTGCAGGCCGGTGGCATTCTGATAGGGCGCGACCTCACGTGTTTCATCGATCGAGAGTTGAGAGCCGTACCAATAGGCATTTTTTTTATGGCCGTAGAGCAGCACACCAAGTTCATCGATCCCATCGGCGATCTCATGTTCGTCGAGGATGTGCATGTCTTTCTGCCGCTCGCCGGCCCGCCCGAACACCTCGTGCAAGGACAAAATGGCGTCGTTGCATGGGTGATAGGCATAGTGGCATGTCGGCCGGTAAATCGTTTTGCGGCCCTGCCGCAGCGTGAAGTAGTCGGCGATCGATATCGACTCGTTGTGAGTGACCAGGAAGCCATATTGTGCGCGGGCGGTCGGCGTCCACGAGCGTACGCGCGTGTTTGCGCCGGGCTGCAGCAGATAGATCGCCGCACCGCAACCCGACTTGTGTTTGCGTGCGTTCGCAGGCATCCACCTTTCGTGCGTGCCCCAACCAAGCTCCGCCGGCTGGAGGCCTTCGGAGACAAAGCCCTCGACCGACCATGTGTTGACGAACACGTCCAGGGGCTTGGGCTGCTTGGCACGCTGCGTGTCACGCTCCGCGATATGAATTCCCTTGATGCCGGCTTTCCGGGCGAGGCGACCCCACTCCTCGCGCGTCTTCGGTTCCTTGAACTTCAGCCCGGTATCACGGGCGATGTTGAGAAGCGCCTGTTTGACGAACCATGACACCATGCCCGGATTGGCGCCGCAGCACGATACGGCGGTCGTGCCGCCCGGCCGTTTACGGCGCGCGGCCAGGATTGTCTCGCGCAACGCATAATTCGAACGCGCTTCAGGTCCCAGTTTGGGATCGAAGTAAAAGCCCGCCCAGGGTTCGACCACGGTATCGATATACAAAGCGCCAATCTCTCGACACAGCTCCATGATGTCGAGTGATGACGTGTCGACGGACACGTTCACGCAGAAGCCCTGTCCGCCACCGGCGGTGAGCAGCGGTGTCAGCAGGTGCCGGTAGTTATCTTTGGTGACTGCCTGATGGACGAAGCGGATGCCACGTTGATCCAGCATTTTGCGGTCTTTATCGACAGGGTCGATGACCACGAACCGCTTCTTGTCGTAGCTGAAATGGCGTTCGATCAAAGGAAGCGTGCCCTTGCCGATCGAGCCGAAGCCGATCATGACAATGGGCCCGTCAATGCGGGCATGAACTGGCCATTTGGGCATTGTCAGCCTCTCCAGGAAGGCTCGTCATATCCGTGCCTGAGCACGAACGGAATAGCAGCCGTGCGAAAGCCGCACCGGCGTCCACGGTATTTTGATGAGCTGTCAGGCGGCTGATGCGGCCAAAACGGCCTGGATCGGGTGCGTTCGAGCGCGCAGAAGGCCACGCACGCCGTCAAGCGCGCCGGGCAAGAGCTCAAGGCCGAGGAGGCGATGCCGTTCGAAGGGCCCTGACATCCGCAGCGCCGCGGTTTTTTCGGCCGAAAATCCGAAGCGGCCATAATAGCATCGCGTCACCGACGAGGATGATGGCGGTGTGGCGGAGACGGCGCGACTCACTGATGGCGTGCGATACGAGCGCTGCACCGATCCCGCGGTTGCGGTAGCCGGCCGCGACCGCCACCGGTCCCAACAACAGGGCCGGTTTGCCTGCGCCGCATGAAATGGTCCAGAGCCGGGCGGTGCCCACGATGCGCTTTCCGTCGGTCGCAACGAAGGCAAGCCCTTCCGCGGGTGGCGCGCCCGTTCCGGAGGCGTTGGGAGCTTTTCCGCCAGCGGAGCGCGCCGAAAGCCTCATCGAGCAATGCTTCGCGCGCTGCGGTGTCCGGAGGACGTTCTTTTCTGATGGTGATCATCTCGACCTGCTTTGAGCCCGCGCGCGCGTTCGAACGCGCACTCCAAGGGCGTCGTTGAGGGGGTGGAGGAGCCGGCAGGGCCGGCTCCCGGGATGTCAGATGTGATAGGTCTTCAGCGGCGTGAAACCGTTGAATGACACCGACGAGTAGGTCGCCGTGTATGCGCCGGTGCCTTCGATCAGCACCTTGTCGCCGATCTCCAGGCTGACCGGGAGCATATATGGCTCCCTCTCATAAAGTACGTCCGCGGAGTCGCAAGTCGGCCCCGCCAGCACGCACGGCGCCAGTGCGTCGCCGTCGCGCGGCGTGCGGATCGGATAGCGAATAGACTCGTCCATGGTCTCGGCGAGACCGCCGAACTTGCCGATATCCAGATAGACCCAGCGGACGTCGTCTTCCTCGCTCTTCTTGGAAACAAGGACAACCTCGGCTTCGATAGTGCCAGCATTGCCGACCAACCCGCGGCCCGGTTCGATGATCGTCTCCGGGATACGGTTGCCGAAGTGTTTGCGCAGGGCCTTGAAGATCGCATTTCCGTAGGTTTTCACGGAAGGCACGTTCTTCAGGTACTTGGCCGGAAAGCCGCCGCCAAGATTGACCATCGAGAGGTTCATGCCGCGCTCGCCGCATTCCTTGAACACGGCAGCCGCCGAGGCAAGGGCGCGGTCCCACGCGTGCTGGTTTCGCTGCTGGGAGCCGACATGGAACGACACCCCGTGCGGCTCAAGACCTGCTTTGAGGGCATGTTCAAGGACGTCTACCGCCATCGCCGGCTCGCAGCCGAATTTTCGCGACAGCGGCCAATCCGCTCCGACGCAGTCGGACAGGATGCGGCAGAACACGCGGCTGCCGGGCGCCGCACGGGCGATCTTCTCGACTTCGGCCTTGCAATCGACGGCGTAAAGTCGGACCCCGAGTGCATAGGCACGGGCGACGTCACGTTCCTTTTTGATCGTATTGCCGTAACTGATGCGGTCGGGCGTGGCGCCTGTTGCGAGCACCATTTCGATCTCAGGGATCGAGGCGGTGTCGAAGCAGGAGCCGAGCTTGGCCAGCAGGGCCAGGACTTCGGGGGCCGGATTGGCTTTGACGGCGTAGAACACGCGCGTGTCCGGCAGGGCCTTTGCGAAGGCACCGTAGTTGTCACGGACGACGTCGAGGTCGACGACGAGGCAAGGGCCTTCGTCGTTACGCTTACGTAGAAACTCGCGGATGCGCTCGGTCATTGGCGCTATTCCCCACGGCTGACGGGGCGATCAAGCCCCGATGACGCGGTTAACGAAGGTAAGCGTCTGCGCGCGATGGGGACGCGCCAACGCTACACATCGTATCCCGCTCAACTGCCTTGGATTGGATGGGGAGAGCCCCGTCCGCACGGCCGGCAAAGATGAACAAGCCTCTTCGGTGACCCGCGCCGGTGGTGGAGGCCGGCAGAGACCAAGGAAGCCCGATCGTCGTTGCTTTAAGCCGCGTCCCCTGCTGAGAGCAGAGTGTGCTGGTTTCGCCTCCAGCTGCCGGTCAGATTTCTTGGAGAGCTTGGCTCTTCTCTCCAGGCGGCTGGCCGGCCTCTTGTCCGGCTACCTACCGACCGACACACGGCCACAGGCACGTGCGAAATTGGGCACAATCGAAATAAGTAATTTTGTCGAATCATGCAAGCGAATTAGTTCGCCGCATCAAAAAACTTTCTTAACTAATTCTTTCAGTGATCGCTCGCTGCAGCGCTCACTCGCGCATTGTGAACGGCTCGATGTGGTGCGCGTTGCGCACGAACTGCACCATGATGGCGATCCCGCAGAGCACGAACAGAGCGTCGAGTACGCGCGCGCCGATCCCGCCAAGGTCGAACAAGGTGGCGATCGCCCATGAACCGGCGAAGGCTGCGCCGAAGACCTCGGCACCGATCAGGATGGCCGCGCTGATCACGGTGACGACATTGAGCCAGACGATCCGGCGGCTGGTTTTTTCGTCAGTTGCGGACATAGGGCCTCCTTTTCCGGGGCCGCAATGTCACCGAATCCGGCTGCCGGATCAAGTCCATAGCGGTCGCACTTTGCACGGACACCGTTTGATCTTTCTCATGGCGGCGCGTGCCGACAGGCCGAAGGTTAATACGTGGACACCTTGAACGCCCTCAAGACCGCAAGACCATGGCTCGCCGGCATCGCGGCGGCCGGCCTCGCGACCGGTCTCGGAGCCAAGTTCGCCGGCGCGCCCGAGCTTGCCGACGAAATCTGGATCGCGGTTACGGTACCGGTGCTGGCGGCGCTGCTTATCGAAATTGTGACCAGCCTGCGCTCGGGGGAGGTCGGGCTGGACATCATCGCGGCACTGTCGATGACCGCGGCCCTGGCGATCGGCGAGGCGCTGGCCGCGTCCATTGTAGCCCTCATGTATGCCGGCGGGCAGTACCTGGAAAACTTCGCCGAGCGCGCGGCCCGCCGGGAGATGGCAGATCTTCTGTCGCGAGTGCCCCACACCGCCATGCGACACCGAAACGGGCTGCTGGAAGAGGTGCCGCTGGAACTGGTTTTGCCCGGCAGATCGGCTGCTGGTGCGGCGCGGTGATGTCGTCCCGGTCGACGGCACTGTGGCTGCCGGTGTCGCGGTGCTCGATCAATCGGCGCTGACCGGCGAGTCGCTGCCGGTGAACTTGAAGGAAGGCGATGCGGTTCTCAGTGGTTCCACAAATACCGGCGATGCCTTTGACCTTCTGGCGGTGCGTCGTGCGGAGGAGAGCACCTATGCCGGTATCGTCAGGCTGGTCGAAGCCGCCCAGCGGTCGCGCGCGCCAATGTCGCGGCTGGCCGACCGCTATGCGCTCGTTTTCCTTGGTATCACCGTTGTGCTCGCCGGGGCTGCCTGGTGGCTTTCGGACGAGCCGGTTCGGGCAGTAGCCGTGCTCGTCGTGGCGACACCGTGCCCGCTCATCCTGGCGGTGCCTGTCGCACTTGTCTCAGGCCTTTCGCGAGCTGCCAAGGTCGGCATTTTGATCAAGGGCGGCAAGGCGCTCGAGACCCTGGCCCAGGTGCAGTCGCTGGTTATCGACAAAACGGGGACCCTTACCATTGGCCACGCGAAAATCGTGTCCTTGCATGCCGTCGACGGGACGACCGCCGATCAGCTGTTGCGGACTGCGGCTTCGCTGGACCAGGCGTCGAAGCATGTGATCGCGCAGACGATCGTTGCGGCGGCACAGCGCAAGGGACTGTCACTGGCGGTCCCATCGAATGTAGCCGAGACGCCCGGGGAGGGAATTGAGGGACGGGTCGAGGGACACAACGTCGTCCTTGGCGGTCTTCAGTTCGTCGCCGGTAAAATCTCCGGAATCGATCCCTCGCTGTTGCCGCAGGATCGTCCGCCGGGTGCGCTCGCGGTTGCCGTGGCAGTCGACGGAAAGATTGCGGGAATCCTGATCCTTGCCGATGAATTGCGCGTCGGCATTGAAGAAATGTTGCGCGCGCTTCGCGCCATGGGAATTCAGCGCGTCGTGCTCGCAACCGGCGACCGCCACGAGGTCGCCCATTTCATCGCCTCGGGCCTCTCGCTGGATCTCGTACGTTCGGAACTGACCCCGGACCAGAAAATTCTGGTTGTGCTTTCGGAGCGCAAGAATGGCCCGGTCATGATGATCGGAGACGGGGTCAATGACGCACCCGCGCTTGCCGCCGCCGATGTGGGCGTGGCCATGGGGGCGAAAGGAGCGGCCGCCTCCGCCGAGGCCGCCGATGTGGTTTTGCTCGTCGACGATCTCAATCGCGTGATTCCGGCGATCAGGATCGCGCGCCGTTCACGTTACATCGCGCTGCAAAGCGTCGTAGCCGGCATTGGTCTGTCTACTGTTGCTATGTTTGCAGCTTCGTTCGGCCTCCTCAATCCGGTCGAAGGAGCGCTGTTGCAGGAGGTGATCGACGTTGCGGTTATTTTTAATGCGCTGCGCGCGCTGCGGGGCTAGGCCGCACCGCAGGCACCAATTCGGCTATTGCGGTTCTTGTTCATCTGCTAACTTTGACACCGTAGAAGACGCCATGGTCGCGTCTCGGTCCAATGAACAAAAAATCTGGGATAGGAGTTCAATAATGCGTCGTCCGGTGCCGCTGTTCACGATGTTGCTTGCACTGGTTCTCATTGCCGGCAATCCCGTCATGGCGCAAACCGGATCGCCGGATGACGCGCCATTGAACAATCGGGCAGTCCGCAAGCAGGATCGTGAAGTGTGCACGGAGGCGGCCGTGCACAAGAATATCATCAGGCGAAATCAGGCGGAATTTATCCGGACGTGCATGGCGGAAAAACAGGGTGAGCGGAGGGCGGCAGCAAAAAAGAACGCATCAGAAAACCGGCGCGCGCGCCGGGGGATGGCGGCCGAAGAATGGCAAGCCATCGTGGAAGTTCGGAATTGTGAAAGGCGCGAACAGCTTGAGCGGCAAGCCGCAAAAAGAGCCGATTGCAACAGGCAGGCGAATGAACAGAAGCTCCGCGTTAAAGAGCGCCGGCGCTTCGTCAAGAATTGCGTCGCAGAATAAAATTATTTTTCGGACGAGTTCGTGCCAATCCTCTGATCGCAGCGCATATTTCCGGAGGGGTCGGGTACAACACTGCACTCACCCCGGCGCACATTTCTGCACCCAGAAAAAATACATATTGCCAAACGTCATCGGATGCGCCTGCTCGAAGGCGTGCCATGACCCTAGGTCACGCAGCGCGTTTGGGTTAGGAAATTCTTCGCGAAACTGCCGGACGACCTCGGGCATGAGTTGCCCAAAGCCGAGAAACGCCAGATTGTTGGCATCGAGAAATGATTTGATTTGGGGAATCGTGAATTGGTGCTCCATGACGTTGAACAGCAGATCACGACATCCGCTGGTGCTTGAGAAATCGTTAAAAGGCGGCACCTGGGCGCGTCGGATCAATTCCTGCCGGCAGACGCGAATATCGTCGGCGGTCGAGCGATATCCGCGTTCCGCAATGAAAGCTCGCGCCGCGCTCACGGATCGGCGCGCCGATGCGCTATAGAGGCCGACGAACATGAGTTCGTTGGGACGCAGGCGTGAAAGCAAGATTTGCCATCCGGCCGCGGGATCGGAAAGGTGATGCAAAACGCCGACCGCCTCGATCACATCGAAATAACGCTCGATCGAAGCAAGTTTCAGTATGTCGACTTGGGCGTACTCGATGTTGGCGAGCCCCAGGGCTCGGGTCTTTCGGCGGGCATAGGCCAGGCTGGCGCGACTGATATCGATCGCAAGCACTCGCGACTGCGGAAATCGTTGTGCAGAGTTGATGGTGGGAGCCCGTGCCGCAGCCGGCGATCAAAATGTCGATGCTGTCCGCAGTGGCGGGCCCAGTCACGGACGGTACACCAATCCTGTCGTGCAGAAAGTCTTTAAGGGCAGTCGGGCTGGACCGGCGGCGCGACGGCCCATCGCGGGTAGGGATTTTCCTCGTACTGGTTTTCAATCCGAAGTGACAGCCCGTCGTCGATCGAGGTCAACGCCGGAATATCCTTGCGATCGGATTCTTCCTCAAGGGGTTCGCGGACCTGCTGCGTCAACATGCGCTCAATGACATCGGGCCATGGTCTGCTTACAAGCGACGGTGCGAGCGCCAGTTTGTGCAATGGCGTATACATTGCGGTGGCGATCAGATCGAGCGGAGCAATCTCCGCGCCGGTCGTGAGGGCGTCGGCAATGCGTTCCTGAACGGTCTTCAACTGCGTCAGTTCGGCGCCGTCGAATGCAAAGACGTACTCGTTGAGGAAGCATTGCTCTGCGAGGGCGCAGTAAAAGGCGAGAGCATCCGCGGTGGCTTCAAACGGGAGCCCCGCGCAGACGTGTTGGAGCAGTCCACGGCGGATAGCCGTGAACAATCGTTCGAGCTCCAGGTCGCAGACCGCTCTTGATTGCAGCATTGCGACGAGAAGGGCTTCGCCTGCTAGGGGCCCCACACCGGCAGCTCCAAACAATTCGACGAGGCCCAGGGACCGCGGCCACGCGCCAGCCAGTCGCGCCAGGGGGGCCGAAACTGCGGTGCTTTGCTTGACAAGCGTTTCGACGTGCTGAAGCCCTAGCATCATGCGCCAAGTGCCGAATACTGGTGACGCATAATGGCGCCGCTTGCTGACGCGGCTCCGGAAGGCGCGCCGGCACAAAAGCCCACAAGAGGCCACAAGAGCGCGCGCACAAGAGACTTTGTATTTTCGGGTTCGTGCCCTAGATAGTCCGCATGAAACGCCCGTCAGCCGCCGCCGCATCCGGCACCCAAAATCCGCTTCTCGACGTGTGGCACGGTCCGTTCGGCTTGCCGCCCTTCGCGGCAATCAGGCCGGAGCATTTCCGGCCTGCCTTCGATGCGGCCCTGGCCGCACACCGCGCAGAGATCGACGCGATCGCCGCAAACCGCGCCGCGGCAAGCTTTGAAAACACGATTGTTGCGCTGGAAAAAAGCGGTCGTGGGCTCGACCGACTGGCCAACCTGTTCTTCGTTTTGACCGGCGCCCATACGTCGGATGAAATAGAGGCGATCGAGCGCGATATTGCGCCGCTGCTCGCGCGCCACGCCAATGCGCTTCATCTCAATCGCGCGCTTTATGCCCGTATCGTCGATCTCTATCAAAACGCGCGATGACGCTCGGCCTTGGCGCCGAAGAGGCGCGGGTTCTCGAGCGCTATCATACGCGCTTTGTCCGTGCCGGCGCCGCGCTCGATAAATCCGCGCAGGATCGTCTTGCGGCGATCAACGAACGCCTGGCGAGCCTCGGTACGCAGTTCGGTCAAAACGTGCTTGCCGACGAGAAGTCGTTCGCGATGGTGCTGGACGAGGGCGACCTTGCGGGCTTGCCCGACTTTGCGCGCGCGGCGGCGCGCGCGGCCGCCGAAGAGCGCGGCCATTCGAACAAATATGTCATCACTCTCGCGCGCTCCTCGGTGGAGACCTTCCTGCAGTTTTCCGCGCGGCGGGATTTGCGCGAAAAGGCGTTTCAGGCCTGGATTCGTCGCGGTGAAAACGGCGGGCCGACCGACAACCGTGCATTGATCGCCGAAATGGTGGCCTTACGCGCCGAGCGCGCAAAATTGCTCGGCTTCGCGACCTTCGCCGCCTATCGCCTCGATGACCAGATGGCAAAGACGCCGGCGGCGGCGCGGCGCTTGCTTGACGATGTGTGGGGCAGGGCTCGTGCCAAGGCCGCGGTCGAACGCGATGATCTGCAGAAAATGATCACGCAAGAGGGCGGCAACTTCACGCTCGCGCCGCATGATTGGCGTTACTACGCCGAGAAGCTTCGCAAGGCGCGCTACGATCTCGACGAGGCTGAAATCAAGCCTTATTTCCAGCTCGACAAAATGGTCGAGGCAGCGTTCGAGACCGCTCGCCGCCTGTTCGGGTTGACGTTCACGCCCGCCGACCTGCCGCTCCATCATCCGGATGCGCGCGCCTGGGACGTCACGGATGCGCAGGGCAAGCACGTTGCTCTGTTCATCGGGGATTATTTCGCGCGTAACTCAAAACACAGCGGTGCGTGGATGACATCGCTGCGCGATCAGGAAAAGCTAAATGGCGACATCCGCCCGATTGTGCTGAATGTCTGCAATTTTTCGAAACCGTCGGCGGGTGAGCCGGCGCTGTTGTCATTCGACGATGCACGAACGCTGTTTCACGAATTCGGGCACGCCCTGCATGGCATGTTGTCGAACGTGACATATCCCTTGCTTGCAGGCACAGCCGTGCCCAGCGATTTTGTCGAACTTCCCTCGCAGCTCTACGAACATTGGCTGGAAGTGCCGGAGACATTGCAGCAATACGCCCGTCATGCACGAACCGGTCAAGCCGATACCGAAGGCGCTGCTCGAACGGCTGTTGTCGACGCGCACCTTCAATCAGGGCTTTGCCACGATCGAGTACACCGCCTGCGCCCTGGTTGATCTCGACCTGCATTCCTTGCCGCAAACGGATGCGCTCGATGTATCGGAATTCGAACGCAAGGATCTTCAACGCATCGCGATGCCGGCGGAAATCGTGATGCGTCATCGCCTCCCGCATTTCCAGCATCTCTTTTCAGGTGGCGGATACGCGGCCGGCTATTATTCGTATATGTGGTCGGAAGTGCTTGATGCCGATGCGTTCGCGGCTTTCGAGGAAACGGGCAATCCCTTTGATCCGTCGACCGCCAAACGGCTGCATGATTATGTGTACAGTGCCGGAAATCTGCGCGATCCGGCGGACGCCTACAAGTCGTTCCGCGGCCGTCTGCCGACAGCTGACGCGCTCCTGAAGAAACGCGGGCTTGTGGACGTCGCCTAGCGCCCGACGAGAGCGACGGGGGCGGTCGTGGCGTGGTTGGTCTTGAAAGCAGGCTGGCCGGAAAGCACCGACACACAAATCAATGTAATGATGACGACTTCGAAGCCGATCATGATCAGCTTTTGCATGGTGTCCTCCGTCTCGCGCTGGAAGGCGGTGCTGCCTTCCTGCATGTTTGTGTCGGGGACTGGCCATATGCTTCATGGCCCATTAAGAATTCCGGCAGGGACCGGCCCGGACCTCGCAAATATCCAGCTGTTCTGCGGCGTTATTTGCCATTGAGGTTTGAATGAATTTGCACACCGCAGGACATCGGCGTGGCGTTGTTTGCGCGCCCCATGCCGCGGCCGTCGAGGACGGGAGGGCAATCCTCGCCGAGGGTGGCAACGCCATCGAGGCCATGCTCGGCATGGCCGCATCGATCGCCGCCGTCTATCCGCATATGAATCACATCGGCGGCGATGGTTTCTGGCTGGTGCGAGAGCCGTCCGGGCGTGTGCGGGCGCTGATGGGGGCCGGACGCGCGGGCGCAAAGGCAACGCCGCGATTTTATCGAGACGCCGGTCATGATGAAATTCCCGCGCGCGGCCCGCTTGCTGCGTTAACGGCGCCGGCGGCGGTCGCGGCCTGGATGTTGGCTGCAGATCTTGCGAAGGCGCACGGCGGCATGCTGCCGCTCGATGTCGTGCTTTCCGCCGCCATCGGCCATGCGCGCAACGGCTACACGGTGACGCGCAGCCAGGCACGCCTGACCGCTGAAAAACTGCCCGAGATGAATAAAGCGGCCGGTTTCAAGGAAGCATTTTTGCTCGATGGCAAAGTGCCGGAGGTTGGGATGCGGCTCAAGCAATCGACGCTTGCCGCGACACTGGAGCATCTTGCGCATGCCGGGCTCGACGATTTTTATCGCGGCGATGTCGGACGGGAAATTGCCGCCGATCTCGAACGCATCGGCAGTCCGGTAACCCGCCGCGATTTGGAGGCCTGTCGCGCCCTCGTCGCCGAGCCGCTAAGTGTCACGACGCAGGCCGGCGCGCTCTACAATTCGCCGCCGCCGACGCAAGGCCTGGCATCGCTGATCATTTTGGCCCTGTTCGAGCGGCTGCGCGTGCCGCAGGCGGAAGGCTTCGACCACATTCACGGCATCGTCGAAGCGACCAAGCGTGCCTTTCGCGTGCGCGAACGCGTTGTGACGGATCCCGACAGGATCACGGCCGACCTCGACAGTTTCCTGTCGCCGGCGTTCCTCGATGTCGAAGCCGCGAAAATCGATCGCAAGAAGGCTGCGAAGTGGCCGGCGCCTGATGGCGAAGGCGATACGATCTGGATGGGTGCGGCGGACTCAAGCGGCCTCGTCGTCTCCTACATCCAGTCGCTCTATTGGGAATTCGGCTCCGGCTGCGTGCTGCCGGGAACCGGCATCGTGATGCAGAACCGCGGCGCGAGCTTCTCGCTTGATCCGAAAGCTCTTAACGCTCTCGTGCCCGGACGCCGACCGTTCCACACCCTCAATCCGGCACTCGCTGCGCTCAAGGATGGCCGCATTCTGGCCTATGGCACGATGGGCGGTGACGGTCAGCCGCAGAGTCAGGCTGCGGTATTCACCCGGCACGTTACGTTCGGTCAGCCGCTGGAGCGGGCCATCGACGCGCCACGCTGGCTCCTCGGCCGCACCTGGGGATCGACAATAACCAATTTGCGCATGGAATCCCGCTTCGATGGCAATCTCATTGATCGCCTGTTGTCGGCCGGGCACGACATCGCCGTGCTCAATGAACCCTATTCCGACACGATGGGCCATTCCGGGGCCGTTGTGCTGCACGCCGACGGGACACTGGAAGGCGCACACGATCCGCGCGCCGACGGCGGAGCCGCCGGGGTTTGACCTTTGCCGTTTACGCTAAAGCTATGCGCAACATAGTTACACGTCATTTTTGCGCCGCAGTCCGTGATATGGTCGCGGCATGTTCGCTTCGCTCCGCATTATTCCGGCCATGCTATTGGCCCTGACGTTCGCCGGTTTCGCGCAGGCACATCCGCATGTCTGGGTGACGATGCACAGCGAGCTCGTCTATGCGCCCGACGGGAGCATCACGGGTATTCGTCACGCATGGTCATTCGATGACATGTTCTCCGCCTTCGCCACGCAGGGGCTGGAAAGCAAGGAAAAGGGCAAATTCACCCGCGAGGAACTGGCACCTCTTGCGAAGGTGAATGTCGAGTCGCTGAAGGAATACGACTATTTCACCTATGCCAGCGCCGACGGCAAAAAGACGGAGCTCACGGATCCTGCGCCGGGCTACTTTCTCGACTACGCGGATCAGGTGCTCACGCTCAATTTCACCTTGCCGTTCAAAACACCCGTCAAGGCAAAGGAGCTCAAGATCGAAATTTATGACCCGACAATCTTCGTGGATTTTTCGTTTGCCAAGGAAAAGCCTGTAAAGCTTTTGAACGCGCCGAAATGCAAGCTCGACGTCGTGCTGCCGCGTGAGATGACATTTGCCGAAGGCAAGGCGTTAAGCGAGATACCGGCTGATCAGCCGAATGCGACGATGGCCTGGGGCGCGCATTTCGCCAACAAGATTTTGGTGCATTGCCCTTGAGCGTATTTCCGCGATCAGAAGTCGCGCGCTGCGCGCTGCTCATCGCTTGCATCCTGGCCCTCATCTTTACGCTCGATACCGCTTTGGCCCAGCCCTTCGGAATCGCGCGGGGTGCCGTGCCGCCTGAGGTGGGAGGTTTTACCGGGTGGATTCTCGCCAAGCAGGCCGAATTCTATCGAATGTTATCGGGGCTTATCCGGGCTGCCAAAGCGGACGGCAGTGCGGCCTACACCTTGCTCGGCATCTCCTTTCTCTACGGCATTTTCCACGCGGCCGGTCCGGGTCACGGCAAGGCGGTGATTTCGTCCTATCTTGTGGCCAACGACGAGACCTGGCGTCGCGGCATTGTGCTGTCGTTCGCATCGGCCTTGCTTCAGGCATTCACCGCGATTGCCGTCGTCGCGATAGCCGCCGCGCTCCTTGGGGCAACGGCCAAGGTGATGGGCAACACGGTTCGCGTCATCGAGATTGCCGGCTATGCCTTGATCGTGGCGATCGGTGTGCGCCTGGTTTGGGTGAAAGGGCGCGCCTTCCTCCAATTGGTGAGAGGCGATGCTGCCCGACACCACAGCCACAGTCATGATCATGGTCACGGGCACCACGACCATGTTCACGCGCACGGTCATGAGCATCATCGCCATGACGACGATGATTGTGAATCATCTGCATGGGGACATGCCCACGCGCCGGAGCCGAGCGAACTTGCCGGCGATCATTGGTTGAAGCGCGGCCTGACGGCGATCATTGCCGTCGGATTGCGGCCATGCTCGGGCGCGATCATCGTTCTCGTTTTTGCGCTCGCGCAGGGTCTTTTTTGGGTCGGCATTGCCTGCACATTCGTGATGGGTCTTGGCACCGCCATTACTGTTGCCCTGATTGCGACGCTTGCAGTCGGCGCACGCGGGATTGCGGGCAGGCTGGCGAAAGCAAAACCCGGTGCGGGAATGATTCTGCTGCGGGGAATGGAAGCCGCCGCCGCGCTCGTCATTGTGTTCTTCGGACTGGCTTTGCTTTCCGGCTATATCGTGAGCGAGCGTCTGATGTGATGCCGGTGACGCTCATTCTGGCTTTCGCGAGAACGGGCGAGAGACGCGCTATTCAAAATCATCCGGCCGCAATTCGATCGGCTGGCCGTGCGGGGTGCGGTCGCATGCGTGGTCCCAGGCGTCGCGATAGCGATGCAATGTTTCCGGTGTCGTCACGCCTTTTTCGGCCACGAGTTTTTCGAGCGTGTTGAGCCAGTGTGTGTAGTAGGTCTCGCCGGTGTCGGGATCGCCGGCGGCCTGCGCGCGCCTGATTTCTGCCGCGAGCGCAGCGGCCCATTCAGCCCAGGTGAAAACGCCGCGCTCGTGCAGCGCCAGGGCCATCGCAAAGGCCTGCGCCTCCCATGGCTCGCGGAACACCGGGCCATCGCTTGTCGCGCGGGACGCCGGGCACGGCGATTGTGGCACGCAGAGCGGCTTGCGGATCCACTCCCATGTTCAGACCGGCTCCAGATATGGTTCCCAGGCTTCGATTGAGACCCGCACCGCCGGATCCGAATTCTCGCCCCACAATTCGCGGCCGTCGAAGCGGACCGTGTAAAGCCAATGCGGATCTTCCCCGGCATTGATGGCGTTACTGTCGGGGAACACGTGGCAGCCCACAATACGGGTGACTTCTCCGGCGTGGCCGCGGACATAGCGGGGCAGGCGGGTATGCGTCTTCGGATGAATATTGCGGGCGCGTACGCGGTCGCCGATGTTGAAAAGCGCGGGTCCCGGGGCCGGGCGATTATAAGGCGAACCGCAACGCACCATGTTGGCGACATCGGCCGCCGCAATTGTCCGCTTTGACTTCTTCACCGGTGCTTGTGCATGGCCCGACTTGATCTCTTCTCTCGTCGCGACGCCATAGTCGAGCATCATGTTTTCCAGCGTCACCACCCACAGCCCGTAATAGCTCAGATTGAGATATTGCGACGGCGGCAGGCTCTCGCGCGCGAAACGGAAGGCGTCGAGATTCCAGATATTGGCGACGCCGATCGCCATATTGAGTGCGAATGCCTTCTTTTCCCATTCGGCATGAAACACGGGCTCGTTTGCCTCGATGCCGATCGGCCCGAAGCCGTGCATCCCGCCCATGTCCGCGGCCCCGTTCATCGCGCATTCTCCCGCGGATCCTTGGCGAGGCCAGTGCCGATCATGCTGTCGCGTGTCACCAGGTCTGCCAGCTTCTCCTCGCTCCAGCCCTCGGTTCCGGCCGGCCGCGTCGGGATCACCAGATAGCGAAGTTCCGCCGTCGAATCCCATACCCTGATCTCGGTATCGGCCGGCAATTCAATGCCGAACTCGCGCAAGACGCCGCGCGGATCGGCAACGGTGCGCGAGCGGTAAGGCGCCGATTTGTACCAGAGCGGCGGCAGCCCCAGGACCGCCCACGGATAGCAGGAACATAGCGTGCAGACGACCATGTTGTGGATCGAGGCCGTGTTCTCGAGCGCGACCAGATGATTGCCCGAGCGCCCGCCATAGCCGAGCGAGTCGATTGCCGCAGTACCATCTTCAAATAGCCGGCGGCGAAATTCCGGATCCGCCCACGCCCTTGCCACGACGCGCGCTCCATTGCGCGGGCCGATCTTCTTTTCGTAGGTCTCGATCAACGCATCGAGCGCGGCCGGATCGACATATTCTTTTTCGAGCAGGATCGACTCGAGTGCGCGGACACGCAGCTGCATCTCGGACAGTTCGGACCCATGCTCGTGGGAATGGTGATCGTGGTCGTGAGTCATGCTGGACAGTATAGTCACACGCGGCATGTCAGGTCATCACGCCGGCTCGAGATAAGGTTCCCACGCGTCGACGGATACCTCGGTGGCCGGATCGCCATCCGGTCCCCATAGTTCGCGCCCGTCGAAATCGCACCGTGTAGAGCCATTGCGGGTTTTCGCCGGCACCGGTTGCATTGCTGTCGGGGAAAACGTGACAACCGATGATTCGCTCGATCATCCCAACGCGGCCGCGCACATATCGTGGCAGACGGGTGTGGGTGGCAGGGTTGATGTTCCTTGCGCGCACGCGATCGCCTGGCTTGAATACCGGCGCGGTGTTTGTCTCGCGTTCCGTCGGACCGCCGCGATGAAGTGTTTTCTCCACATCGGCCGGCGACAGAATGCGCTTCACCGGTTTCGGCGTGCGCAAGGAATGGCCGGCCTCGATTTCATCTTCGCCGACAAGGCCGCGCTCTTCAATCAGGTCGATCAGCCCGGCGAGCCAGATCTGGTAGTAGCTCATCGCGAGGTAATCGGCGGGCGAGCGGTTCTCGCGCGCGAAGCGTGACATGTCGATGTTCCAGCCGCCGGGCATGCCCATCGCCAGCGTCAGCGCAAATGCGCGTTTTTCCCATTCATCATGAAACACCGGCTCGTTCGGTTCCGGCTTGACCGGACCGTGGCCATGCGTCCCCCCGAGGTCCTGCCCGCCATTCACTTTGCAAGGTCCTTTGGTGATTTGGGCAGTCCGGTGCCGATCATCGAGTCCCGCGTAACGAGGTCCGCAAGTTTTTCCTCGCTCCAGCCCTCGGTGCCGGCCGGGCGCATCGGCAGCACGAGGTAGCGGATCTCGGCGGTCGAATCCCAAACTCTGATATTGGTATCGGCCGGCAGCCTGACGCCGAAGTCGGCCAGCACGCCGCGCGGGTCGGACACTGCACGCGAGCGATAGGGTGCCGATTTGTACCAGACCGGCGGCAGGCCCAGCACCGGCCACGGGTAGCAGGAGCAGAGCGTGCACACGACCATGTGGTGCTGCTTCGGCGTATTCTCGAGCGCCACGATGTGCTCGCCCTGGCGTCCGGCATAGCCGATTTCGCCGATGGCCGGTGTCGCATCCTTCAGCAGGCGCGCGCGATAGGCAGGATCCGCCCATGCGCGGGCGACGACACGCGCGCCGTTGCGCGGGCCGACCTTTTTTTCGTAGGTCTCGATGAGAATGTCGAGCGTGGCCGGATCGACATAGCCTTTTTCGGTGAGCACCGTCTCGAGTGCGCGAACCCGCAGCTGGGTCTCCGAAAGCTCGGAATGCTCGTGGTCATGGTTGTGGTCGTGATCGTGCCCGGACATGCGCCCACTATAAGCAAAGGTTGCGGGTTTGTGCCATCATCGAAGTGATGACTTTTACGCATATGACCGCGCTTGCCGACCGCATTGACCGCCTGATCGCCGCGGTCGGCCGCGGCGTTTCGCTGATTTTGCCGGTTGTCGTTGGCCTGCAGTTTGCGCTGGTCGTCGCCCGTTATTTGTTCGACGCCGGCTCGATATGGGTCACCGAAACGGTGCTTTACCTCCATGCCGCGGTGTTCATGCTTGCCGCTGCCTGGACACTGAGGATCGGCGGTCATGTACGGGTGGACATATTCTATTCCGAAGCATCTCCGCGGACGAAGGCGCTGATCGATCTGGCTGGCGCGATTGCCCTGCTGCTGCCTTTCATGGCCGTGCTGTTCTGGTTCTCGGTGCCATATGCAGCACGCTCCTGGGCAATCCTCGAGCGCTCGCAGGAAGCAAGCGGGTTGCCGCTCGTGTTCGTGCTCAAGAGCTTCATACCGCTGTTTGCGATTCTGATGGCGCTGCAGGGTGTCGCGCAGGCGATCCGGTCCGCGTCGGCCCTGTCGAGGGCGCGCCGATGACCGGCCCGGAGATTCTTGCAGTCGTGATGGTTGTGGCCGTGATCGCCGCGCTGATGGCCGGCTATCCGGTAGCGCTTACGCTGGCCGGCGTGTCGCTCATCTTTGCGCTTTCCGGAGACGCTATAGGCGTCATGCACTTCGCAATCCTTGGTGCGCTGCCGCAGCGGATTTTCGGAGTCATGACGAACGAAGTCCTGCTGGCGATCCCACTCTTCGTCTTCATGGGGGTAATGCTGGAGCGCTCGCGCATTGCCGAGGACCTGCTCGAGACGATGGGCCGCCTGTTCGGCACGCTGCGCGGCGGCCTCGGCATCTCTGCGGTCATCGTCGGCACCCTGCTCGCCGCGGCAAAAGGCGTGGTCGGTGCCACCACCGTGACGATGGGCCTCATCATGCTGCCCACGATGCTGCGCTTTGGCTACGATCCGCGGCTCGCCGCCGGCACGGTCGCTGCGACGGCGACGCTCGCGCAGATTTTTCCGCCGGCAACCGTGCTTGTCCTGCTCGGTGACCAGCTCGGAAACGCCTACCAGGCGGCGCAGCTCTCGAAGGGGATCTTCTGCCCCCGCTCGGTCACGGTCAGTGACCTGTTCGCGGGCGCGCTGGTGCCGGGCGTTGCGCTGGTGACGCTTTATCTGTTGTTCCTCGTCGCCGTTGCGGTATTGCGGCCGAAAGCATCGCCTGCCTTGCCGCACGATCCGAAGGCGCCGAAAGGGGCGGCACTGCTTCGCCGGCTGGCGGAAGTGCTGGTCGCGCCGCTGGTGCTTATCGCTCGCTGTGCTGGGATCGATTCTCGGTGGCATTGCAACGCCGACCGAAGCCGCATCGATCGGCGCGGTCGGCGCCGTGCTCCTTGCGGCACGCAAGGCGCCGCTCTTGAAGTTGCTGCGGCCGGTCTGCGAGACGGCCACGCAAATCGTGAGCATGATTTTCCTGATACTGATCGGCGCGACCATGTTCAGCCTGGTGTTTCGCGCGCTCGGCGGCGACGACATGGTGCATCGTGCGCTCTCGAACCTGCCAGGCGGCGCCAATGGCGCCGTGCTGGCGGTGATGCTGGCGATGTTTCTGCTCGGCTTCGTCATGGATGCCTTTGAAATTATTTTTGTCGTGGTGCCGATTGTGGCGCCGACGCTGCTGGCCATGCCGGGCGTCGATCCGGTCTGGCTTGGTGTCCTCATGGCCGTGAATTTGCAGACGTCCTACATGCATCCGCCGCTCGGGCCGACGCTGTTTTTCCTGCGTGGTGTCGCCCCGCCGCAGATCACGACGCGTCACATCTATGTCGGCATCATTCCGTTTGTGCTGATCCAGATTTTCGCGCTGCTGGTACTGTGGTTTGCGCCGGCGCTGGCGACGGCCCTGCCGCACGCCATTTATGGGCAATGATCTAGTGCCGAAAATTTTCCAGGAGCACCCAGAGCCAGACGGCGCCGGCCGCGATCAAAGATAGCCCCACGGCGGCGGAGCCCATGTCCTTGATATGTTTTATCGCCGGATCATGGTCGCGGGTGATGCGGTCTCCAAGTTTCTCGATCGCGGTATTGAGCAATTCGACAATAAGCACAAAGACAATGATGCCAATCAGGGCAAGGCGTTCGCCGGCTCTTTCCGTCAGGAAAAAAGCGATCGGGACCCCGAGGGCCAGCAAAATCAATTCCTGGCGAAATGCGGCTTCCGATCGCGTCACCGCGACCAGGCCGTTCCAGCTGTTGATGGCCGCCCGCCAGATACGTTCCACGCCCGCCCGTCCTTGATACCCCGCAGGATAGGTACGGGTTTTTGCGTGTCTATTCCATATCGTTGCGGCCCCCGTGTATAACGGCATCCGCATGAAAGCCGCCGATATGTTCAGCCTCAACGGCCGCGTGGCGCTGGTCACCGGCGCGTCAAGCGGCCTGGGCGTCCAGTTCGCCAAGGCGCTCGCCGACAACGGCGCGGCGGTCGTTCTGGTGGCACGGCGGGCCAAGCGCCTTGATGCCCTGAAGGACGAGATTGAAAAAAGGGGCGGGCGTGCCGCGGTGGTCGAAGCGGACGTGACCGACCGTGCCGCAATGATGCGCGCCTTCGACGCCGCGGAAAAATCCTTCGGAACGGTGACCATACTGGTCAACAACGCGGGCATCGCGCATGGCGGCCGTGCGGTCGACATGCCGGCCGAGGAATGGCGCAAGGTGCTTTCGACAAATCTCGATGCTGTCTTCTTCTGGGCCCAGGAAGCCGCACGCCGCATGCTGGCGGCAAAAAAACAGGGTTCGATCGTCAACATCGCGTCCGTGCTGGGCCTTGCAGTCGCCAAGGGTGCGGTTGCCTATGCCACGGCAAAGGCCGGCGTGGTGCAGGTGACCAAGGCACTGGCAGTCGAACTTGCATTCAAGGGCGTGCGCGTCAACGCCATCGCGCCCGGCTGGTTTGTCACCGAAATGAATGACGACTATCTGTCCAGCGAAGCGGGCGCTGCCATCAAACGCGAAATTCCGATAGGCCGGTTCGGCAATCCAGGCGATCTTGATGGGGCGCTGTTGCTGCTCGCGTCGGACGCCGGCAGCTATATCACCGGCGCGACGATCGTCGTCGACGGCGGACAGGTCGTGGCGATCAGGGGGTAACAATGGAATTCGCTCTTTCGCCCGAAATCGATGACTTGCGCCGGCGCGTGCGTTCATTCGTCGATGAACATGTGCTGCCGCTGGAAAGCGATCCTAAAAATTTCGCCGAGCATGAAAACATCCCGGAAGCGAGTCTCGCCAGGGTGCGCGAGAAGGCAAGGAAAGCCGGACTTTGGGCGCCGCAGGCGCCGAAGGAATTCGGCGGCATGGAACTGCCGATCGTTGCCTGGGCGGCCGTCTACGAAGAGGCCGCGCGCTCCATTTTCGGCCCGCTGTCGATCCATTGCATGGCGCCCGACGACGGCAATATGAACCTGCTCGCCAAAGTCGGCACACCCGCGCAAAAGGAAAAGTTTCTGCGGCCCATCGTCGAAGGCAAAGTTCGCTCCGCCTTCGCGATGACGGAACCGCATCCGGGGTCGGGGTCCGATCCGTCAATGATGCTTACGCGCGCCGAGAAGAAAGGCGATCGCTACATCGTGCGCGGGCGGAAATGGTTCATTACCGGCGCCGATGGTGCTGCGCACTTCATCCTGATTGCAAAAACTTCCGACGATCCGCGCCGCGGATTGACCGCGTTTCTCCATCACAAGGATCAGCCGGGCTGGCAAATCTTACGTCGTATTCCGATCATGGGACCCGAGGAGCACGGCGGTCACTGTGAGATTGAATACGACGGATTGGAAATTCCGTCGGAAAATGTCCTCCTTGAGGAAGGCGACGGGCTGCGTGTCACGCAAATCCGCCTTGGGCCGGCACGGCTGACGCACTGCATGCGCTGGCTCGGATTCGCCAAGCGTTGCGTGGAGATCGCGCAGGACTATGTAGGCCGCCGGGAAGGCTTCGGCATCAAGCTCGCCGACCGCGAGAGCGTGCAGATCAAGCTTGGCGACATCGCGCACCAGATCCAGATCGGCCGGCTGCTCACCATGCACGCGGCCTGGAAGCTCGACCAGGGATCGCGCGCACGCAAGGAAGTCTCCATGGCCAAGATTCAGGTCGCCGATGCCCTGCACAATGCCGCCGATGTGGCAATTCAACTCAACGGTGCACGCGGCTATTCCAGGGACACGATACTCGAGTGGATATACCGATATGCGCGCTCGGCGCGTCTCGTGGACGGAGCCTCGGAAGTGCACAAGATGGTGCTCGCGCGGTTCATGCGCGAGGAAGGCCGCGATTTCTGGACGTTGGGGCTAGCCGAACGCCTTGCGGAGGCTGGCTGCTTCGTCGCGCGCAGCTTTCATCAGATATTGCACGTCGGACGCCGTGATCACGAAGCGGGCACCGAGTTTCACAAGCTCCGCCACATGTTCGACGTCGGCGCGGATGCCGCCGATGCCGAGATGCTTGTTGTGCGTTTTGCAGGATTTCGCGGTGGTTTCGTAGGCCGCCCGCAATTTCGGGCTCTTCAATTCTCCGGGGATGCCCATGGCGGTGCAGAGATCGTTCGAGCCGATCAGCAGCACGTCGATGCCGGCCACTGCGGCGATCGCGTCCGCATTGGCGATGCCTTCAGGCGTTTCGAGCATGGCGATGAGAACGGTCGCGGCATTGCCCTGCTTGTTGACCTCCGCGAGCGGCGTCGTGCGGTAACCTTGCAGCGGCCCGGCGCCGCCCACCGAGCGTTCGCCCAGTGGCGGAAATCGGCAGGCGCGCACAAAGGATTCGGCCTCCACTCGCGTGCTGACATCCGGACAGATGATGCCGAGAGCACCCATATCGAGCAGGCGTGTCGCGTCCTCGAACCGATGGCCGGCAATGCGCACCAGGGGAGTCACGCCCACCGGCAGCGCGGCGACGCAAATCTGGGCTGCCGCGTCGAGCGAGATTGGGCAGTGCTCCATGTCGATGAAAAAGGCGTCGAAGCCGCACGAGTCCGCGATCAACGCGATCTCGGCGGTACGGGCCAGCCGTGTTGCCATGCACAGCGCCACCTCGCCGCGCGCAAGCCGCTCCTGCATGCGGTTGGTGAAGTTCATTCGGATTGTCTCATGCGGCCGTCCGAGACGAAGGCTTGTGCTCGGGCCGGACCAACGCGTCCGCGCGATGCGCGGCCCGATGGCAAGCTCCGGCCGGACGCGAGCGCCGGGGCATGGCGGGTTACGCATCAATTGCGATAGCTCGTGTCGATCTGATCGAGCATGCGCAGATAGGCCGCCCAGTCATGGCTGCCGCGGCCGGCATCATGGTGCTCATATTGCTCGGCCGTTCGCGCGCATACCGCCGGCGGGATTTCAACCAGCTCGCCGCCGGTCGCCTCCAGTCTTAATTGAATGTCGGCGGCATCGATCAGATGCTTCATCAGCACAAATGCATCGCGCGCGCTCTTGCCGACGGTGAGCAGTCCATGGTTATGCATGATCATCGCGCGATTCTGGCCGAGATCGCGGTTGAGACGCTCGCGCTCCTCGAAGTCTTCCGTGATGCCCTCGTAGGCGTGGTAGCCGATGCGCTGATAGAAACGGATCGCCTGCTGAGACACCATCCGCAGTCCGCTTTTGAGCCCGGCGATCGCCATGCCGACATTGGTATGAACATGGACCGCGCAATTGACGTCAGCCCGCGCGCCGAGCACGCCGCCATGCAGCGTGAAGCCGGGCCGGTTGACGCCCGACTTTTCGTCGAGGTCCTCATCCATCGAGACCTTGACGAGATTGGAAGCGGTAACCTCGGTATAAAGGAGGTCGTGTTTCTTCATCAGAAACTTGCGCGGCTCGTCCGGTACCCGCATGGAAGAATGGTTGTAGATGACATCGTCCCAACCGTAGTGCGCGGTCAGACGGTAGACCGCAGCTAGGTCGACGCGGGCCTGCCATTCGGCCGGTGAAATTCCATCACGTGAAATCTTGGGAACGCTGGCAAGCTTGTTCATTGGCGCCTCCTGCAATGGGGCCGGACTCTACCACACCGGATCTGCTTGGCCAGATTGCGTCCGCCAGTATAGAAAGGGCCGTAACGAGTGAAGAACAATGAGCAATTCAATCCGCATCCGGATGGCAGGTTACGGCCCGCCGACCACGGGTTTCAGCAAATCGCTGAAATTCATCGGTGACCGACTCCAAGCGCAATTCGGCCGGGATGTGGAGGTCGAATATATCTTCAATATCATGGACCACGGCCACAAGGCCGAGGATATCCTCACTTTGGTAGAGAAGGGGGAGATCACGCTCGGCTACCAGTCATCGAGCTATTTGACCGACCGCGTTCCCGAATTGGGTTTTGTTGATCTGCCGTTTCTCTTTTCCAGCAATGCGCAGGCGCGCGGCGCAATGGACGGCGCACTTGGAGAATTCCTGGCGCGCAAAACCGAAGAACGCATCAACTATCGCATCCTCGGATGGTTCGAAAACGGTTTCCGTCACATCTCAAACCGCCTGCGTCCAATTCATGTGCCCGCCGACATGAAGGGCATGAAAATTCGGGTGCTGCCAAGTGAAATTCACAGGCGCACTTTCGAATTGCTCGGCGCCATTGCCATGCGGATGGACCTCACCGAGGCAATCGCCATGATCAAGGCCGGTACCCTCGACGCACAGGAAAATCCGCTGGCCAATACCGTGACCTATGGCGTTCACAAGTTCCACAGGTTCCATACGCTGACATATCACTTCTATATTTCAAGGCCGATCTTTCTGCATCGCACCTCGTTCGAGTCCTGGCCGGAGGAACTCAGGAGTGCGATGCGGGCGGCGGTCGCGGACGCGGTCGACTATCAGCGTAAGCTGGCGGTCGAGGAAAACGAGTCTGCACGCAAGGCTATTGAAGCAGAAAAGTGCGAAATCAACGAGTTGACGCCAAAGGAACACGAAGCTTTTGTTGCGGCGGTGCAGCCGTTGCTGCAGGACGCCGGCACGACCTACGGCGAAGCCATGTTCAAAATGGTGCCGAAAGCCTGACACGACCATACGGTCACTAAAAGCTTAACGCGCTCGCCGCAATTGCAAGATTTACATCGGCTGAAACGACTCCGTTGTAGAGAGCGCATGTAACTCTTCCGTGTGGCGGCTCCATATGGACGATTTGAATTTGCCTGTTGCGCTCGCTCTCCGCGGAGTCAGCAAACGCTTCGAACGTCCCGCAGTCGATGCTCTCGACCTCACGATATACGGTGGCGAGTTCTATGCTCTCGTCGGCCCCAATGGAGCCGGCAAGACCACGACCTTGCGCATGGTCGTGGGATTGCTGCGTCCGGATGCCGGCTCGATCTGCATCGATGGAATTGATGCGCTCCACGATCCTGTCGCGGCAAAGCAGTTGACTGCATGGCTGTCGGACGAACCGATGATCTACGACAAGCTCACGCCCTATGAGTATCTTGAATTTGTCGCGGGCCTTTGGCGGATCGAGCCGGCAATCGCCGAAGAACGGGCGCGCGACCTCATCGGCTGGCTTGGGCTCGAACCACATGCGCACGAGCGTTGCGAGGGGTTTTCACGCGGCATGCGCCAGAAAGTGGCGCTTGGCTGGTGCGCTGGTTCATGACCCCAAGCTCATTATTCTAGACGAACCACTGACCGGCCTCGATGCCGGCACCGCTCGCCAGGTGAAGGACGTACTGCGTGCGCGCGTGCGCGCCGGCGGTACCGTCATCATGACGACGCATATTCTCGAAGTGGCCGAACGCATGGCCGACCGTATCGGTGTCATCGCCGGTGGCCGGCTGATTGCCGAAGGCACACTCGACGACCTGCGCCGACAGACCGGCGCGACAGCAACCAGCCTCGAAGACGCTTTCCTGACGCTCGTCGCCGAGCAGGTGGCGGCCGCGTGAGCCAGCCCGCATCCCTGACATGGCTGGCCGGTCACGAGTTCCGGCTTGGCTGGCGCGACTGGGTTTCGCTGATGACAGCGGGCGGCCGTACGCGCGCTCGCAATGCACTAATTGCACTGATCGTTATTGCCGTCATTTTGCATTTCTTCGCGTACTGGACCGTCGCAGCCTACGCCGATGCCAACCTCGCTTCCGATATTCCGGCGCTTGTCGTGATCACCGGCCTGCTGGTCCTTTCGTCGTCTCTATTGCTGTCTCAGGCCATGGAGTCGGTCACGCGCGCCTTCTATTCCAGTTCCGACCTCGACTTGATACTCACGTCGCCGGCATCGGCGCGCAAAGTTTTTGCGGTGCGCATGGCGCGCATAGCTGTTGCGGCGGTCGTACTTTCCATGCTTGTGGCCGCGCCCTTCATCAATGTTCTTGTTGTGCGTGGCGGCATCCGATGGTTCGCCGCCTACGGCATGGTCGTGGCGATGGGAGCCGTAGCGACTGCGGCGGCACTCGCACTGACCATTGCGCTATTTCGCCTCGTCGGCGCCAAACGCACCCGCCTGATCGCACAAGTCGTAGCGGCGATCATCGGCGCCGCATTCGTCATCGGACTGCAAATCGTTGCAATCTTTTCTGCCGGTAGCCTGTCCCGCTTCGCGGCGCTTCAGTCCGATTGGATGCTGCGGCATGCGCCACAAATAAGCAGTGCCTTTTGGTGGCCGGCACGGGCAGTCCTCGGCGACTACGTGGCTCTCGCCGTCGTCATTGCCTTTGGCCTCTGTACGCTTGGTTTGTCGATAGCGCTGTTTTCGCGCCGCTTTGGCGAGCATGCGGTTGCGGCGGCCGGTGTTTCCAGCGTTACGGTGCGCCACCGCCGCTGGACGTTGGGATTTCGCCGGCGGTCCGTAAGCCACGTATTGCGGCAAAAGGAATGGACGCTGCTGCGGCGCGATCCGTGGCTGATTTCACAAACGCTGATGCAGATTCTTTATCTTGTCCCATCAGCGATGATGCTGTGGATTACTTTCCGCACCGGCAATGATGCCTTTATCGTGGTTGTCCCTGTCATGGTCATGGCGGCGGGACAGCTGGCGGGCGGACTAGCGTGGCTGACGATTTCGGGCGAAGACGCGCCGGATCTAGTGTCGACCGCGCCGATTGTTGCCCGCCGCATATTATCGGCCAAGGTCGAGGCGGTCATCGGCATGATTTCTTTCATATTTGCCCCGCTTGTCGGTGTTCTGGCGCTCGACGCGATGGCTCCTGCCATTGTCTGCGCGCTCGGTATTCTCTTCGCCACTTCCTCGGCAACGGCAATTCAGCTTTGCTTTCGCGTACAGGCGCGGCGCAGCCAATTTCGGCGCAGACAGACATCGTCGCGGGTAGCGACATTTGCCGAGGCCTTTTCGTCGATATCCTGGGCGGCGACGTCGGCGCTGGCCGCGGCCGGGAGCTGGGGCGCAATCGGTCCTGGCGTGATCGCGGCCGGGATATTGGCCGGGGTTTGGATCTTCAGCCCGTCGCGGACCGCATCATGAAAATGCCGGCCAGAGGCGCCGGCGGCCAACCAGGATTCCGATGACGAACAAATTCAGGATGTTCGCGCCGATGCCGACGGCAAAGGCCGGCGCATAATAGCCGAAGTGGTCATAGAGTAACCCGGCAACCCAGCCACCGGCCGCCATGCCACCACCGCTGAACAGAAGCAGTGTCGGTATTCGCCATGATGCTTCCGATGCCGGAAACAATTCGCGTAGCGCAAGCACGTAAGCCGGAATAATTCCGGAGAAACCTAGACCGAGCGCCGCCGAAACGGCGAACAGGCCTGCCTCGCTCTGTGTCAGGAGGAGAGCGATCATCGAGGCGGCCTGCCAGCCCGAGCCGATCAAAACGGTCGCCAGCCCGCCGATACGATCCGATATTGCGCCCCATATCTGCCGGCTGAGAAATGCAGTGCCGAGCAGCACGGTCAACATCAGTGCACCGGTTGAGGGGCTAATGCCAAGATCGCTGCAAATGGCCACCATGTGACCCTGTGGCATGGCCATTGGGATGCAACACAGCACCGACGCTCCACAGATCATGCCGAACACCAGGTTCGACGGCCAGCCAAACACGCGAGGCCTGGCAGCTTTGCCTTCTGATCCGTCCGCCGGAAAAATCAGTTCGGGGGGAGCGCTGAAGTAAATTGCCGCCAGCGGAACGATCACGGCGATTTCGAGGACCGCATACCACAACATGGTTTGGCGCCAGCCGACCATTGCGATGGCGCGCTCGAACACCGGTGGCCACATCGCGCCGGCAAGGTAACTGCCGCTGGAGATCAGTGCGAGCGCAGAACCGCGCCGTCGGTCGAACCAGCGGCTGACATAGATGTACATCGGCGCATTGATACCGCCGAGGCCGATCACTCCGATAAAAACACCGTGACCGATCCATAGTGGCCACGGCGGCCCGAAAGTAGATATTGCGAGGCCAAGCCCGATCATCAATGCGCCGCCAATCACGGTCCAGCGGGCGCCGATCCTGTCGGCGACCTGGCCCATCACGATGCCGCCGAAACCCAGACCGAGCCAGGCAAGTGCATTGGCAAGCGCGGGGATCGATCGCTCGCCGCCGACCTCAGCGGCAATGTCCTTGAGTGCAACGGTGGATACCCACGCCGCGCCGAAGGCCATCAGCAGCGTAATCAGGGCCACCGTCGCGACGGACCATGATTGTTTCGATTCAATTGAAGAGAGGGGTGATCGCATCGCGCAGGGTCCTGGTGACTATTCTTTTGGCAAGCCGCCAGGAAATTGACCACCCACGCAGCCGTGGACCTGCATTGCCTGTTGCATTGCGCCAAAATGCGCTGGGGCGGCGCCTATGGAAATTTCCTTCTAGAACGTGCCGGCAGAACGAAATTGACCCCGTGGTCGCGCGGTATATAGCCTGCAAATGAGCTATCCGCGCTTTGCGTCCCGCCAGCCAAGCCTATATGAGTGGGGCGCGGTGCAATAACCGCTGCGTTTACAAGGCATTCCATGCCGCTTCGTCCGGTCAACCTCGACGATAAATACGACCTTGGCCAGTCGCATGTTCTGGTGACCGGTTATCAGGCGCTGATCCGCGCATGTCTTATGCAGAAGGAGCGCGACCGGCGCGCCGGTCACAATACGGCGGGCTATGTGACGGGCTATCGCGGCTCGCCACTCGGCGGGTTGGACCAGCAATTCATGCGCGCCGTCCGGCAGATCGCGGCCGCCGATATCAAGTTCCAGCCCGGCCTCAATGAGGAACTTGCCGCGACCGCGCTCTGGGGATCGCAGCAGGCCGAGTTGCGCGGCGAAGGCAAGTTCGATGGCGTATTCGGCATGTGGTACGGCAAGGGGCCGGGCGTCGATCGCTCCGGTGACGTGTTTCGTCATGCCAATTTTGCCGGCACGTCAAAGAACGGAGGCGTGGTTGCGCTGATGGGCGACGATCACACGGCAGAATCGTCCACCACCGCGCACCAATCGGAATTCCATTTCGTTGACGTCATGATGCCGATCCTCAACCCGGCCGGCGTGCAGGAAATTATTGATTACGCACTGTACGGATGGGCGATGTCGCGTTTCGCGGGCACGTGGACCGCGCTCAAGTGCATGCACGAGACCGTTGAGTCGACCGGCATCGTCGATGGAAGTCTCGAGCGCGTGAATATCATTACCCCGGGCGACTTTCGAATGCCCGATGGCGGCCTCAATATCCGTCTTGTCGACACGATACTGGGCCAGGAGGCGCGCCTTCACGACTACAAGCGCGATGCAATGCTGGCGTTTGTTCGCGCCAACAAGCTCAACCGCATCATTACCTCCGGAGGCCGCGCGCCGAAGATCGGTATCGTAACGACGGGTAAAGCCTATCTTGATGTGCGCCAGGCACTGGATGAACTGGGCATCGACGAAGTCAAATGCAATGACCTGGGTCTGCGGCTCTTCAAGGTTGCATGCGTATGGCCGATCGGCCGGCAGGAGCTCGCCGATTTCGCGCAGGGTCTCGACCTGATCATCGTCGTTGAAGAGAAGCGCTCGCTGATCGAAGTGCAGGTACGCGAGGAGCTCTACGGCACGGCAAATCAACCGGTGTGCATCGGGAAGAAGGACGAGCAGGGCAACTGGCTGTTTCCCGTCAAAGGTGCCCTTGATCCGAACGACGTTGCGATCTGTATTGGCGACCGTCTGCTCCGCTACGGCGCAAACGATGAACTCGCGGCAAACGTCGCGAGACTGAAATCCGCGCAGCGGGCACTCGTCGAAACGACGGATGTTGCGCAGCGCATTCCGTACTTCTGCTCAGGTTGTCCGCATAACACCTCGACCCGCGTGCCGGAAGGCAGCCGTGCCTATGCAGGCATCGGTTGCCACTACATGTCGCAATGGATGGACCGCAAGACGCTCGGCTTCACGCAGATGGGCGGCGAGGGCGCCAACTGGATCGGCGAAGCGCCGTTCTCCAATCGAGAGCATGTGTTCCAGAACATCGGGGACGGCACGTACAATCACTCGGGCTATCTGGCGATCCGCGCCGCGATCGCCTCGGGTGTGACGATGACCTACAAAATCCTTTTCAATGACGCTGTCGCGATGACCGGCGGGCAGGCCAATGATGGCGGGCTCACCGTGCCGCAGATCGCGGCGCAAGTGGCGGCGGAAGGCGCAAGCCGCGTGGTTGTGGTCACCGACGAACCCTGGAAGTACGCGAAAGGCATCGAATGGCCGCGCGGGCTGACCATCCACCACCGTGACGAACTCGATACGATCCAGCGCGAACTGGCGACCGTGGCCGGTGTCAGCGTTCTCATTTACGATCAGACCTGCGCCGCCGAAAAACGCCGGCGCCGCAAGCGCGGCACGTTTCCCGACCCCGACAAGCGCGTGGTCATCAACGATCTCGTTTGTGAAGGTTGTGGTGATTGCGGCGTGAAATCGAACTGTGTTTCCGTTCAGCCGCTTGAGACGGAATGGGGCCGCAAGCGCACCATCGATCAATCGAGCTGCAACAAGGATTATTCCTGCGTAAAGGGATTCTGCCCCTCCTTCGTTACGGTGCACGGCGCCAGGCTGAAGAAAGGCGAGGGCATAGCGGAGCCGAGCGAGTGGCCTGCATTGCCCGCGCCGGCGGTCCCGCTGATCAACCATCCTTATGGAATCATCGTCACGGGAATCGGCGGTACGGGCATTGTCACCATCGGTGCTATTGTCGGCATGGCGGCGCACCTCGAAGGCAAGGGTGTCGGCGTGATCGACATGGCGGGCCTCGCGCAGAAAGGCGGCGCGGTCTACAGCCATATACGGATTGCCAATACTCCGGACGACATACACGCCATCCGCATTGCGGCTGCCGGTGCCGATCTTGTGCTTGGCGGCGATATCGTGGTGGCCGGCGCCAAGAAAGTGCTTGGGGCCATGAAGAGCGGGACAACGCGTGTCGTCGTCAATACCGCGGAATTTCTGCCCGGCGATTTTACGCGCAATACCGAATTTTCGCTGCCAACCGAACGCCTCAAGCGCGCGATCACCGGGCACGCCGGCCGCGAGCGCACGCATTTTGTCGACGCCAGCCGGCTGGCGACGGCGCTGTTGGGAAACTCAATCGGCGCCAACATGTTCATGCTTGGCTATGCCTATCAGCTGGGCGCGCTGCCGCTGTCGGCGGAGGCGATCGAGCGCGCGATCGAAATGAACGGTGAAGCGGTTCCGATGAATATTGCGGCGTTTCGCTACGGCCGCCGCGCCGTGGTCAACCCCAAGGCCCTTGAATCGCTGATTGAACCGCGGCCGCAAGATCAAAACGATGCCCTCAGGATGTCGCTGTCATTTGCCGAGACTGTCGACCGCCGCGCCGAATTCCTGACCGCCTACCAGAACCCGAACTACGCCCGCCGCTATCGCAACTGGGTGGAAAAGATTCGAACGGTCGAGGCCGAAAAGGCGCCCGGCCGCTGCGGACTGGCGGAAGCAGTCGCGCGCTATCAGTTCAAATTGATGGCGTACAAGGACGAGTACGAAGTCGCACGGCTCTACAGCGAAACATCTTTTCTCGATCGCATAAAATCGAGTTTTGACGGCGACAAGTTGCGTTTCGAGTTTCATCTGGCGCCGCCATTGCTGGCGCGCCGGGATCAGGCGACAGGTGAGCCGCGGAAAATGTCGTTCGGTCCCTGGATGCTCAAGGTTTTTGCGGTTCTGGCGAAGTTCAAGTTTCTGCGCGGGACGGTTTTTGATCCATTTGGCTATTCGCACGAGCGGCAGACCGAGCGCCAATTGGTCTCCGACTACGAGCGGCTGCTCGGCGAAATATCCGAACACCTGACGCCCACCAATCACGACGTTGCTGTCGCGCTCGCAGCTGTCCCGGAAAAAATTCGCGGCTTCGGGCCGGTCAAACAGCGGCATCTGGCCGCGGCAAAGGCAGAAGAGGCAGCCTTGCGGGATCAGTTTCTTGCCGGCGCCACACCGGTTCTTAAGGCAGCGGAATAGCCCGAAAACCCTGTCGAGCGTTCTTTCCCGTTATCTCTACTTGACCGCCTTTCGGCGGTGTTTTCATATCGAGACAAGAAGATCGTTCAATAAGACGGCGAGGGGTATAGAGTCGCGCAGCCGAGCGCGGCCACATGGGAGGACTGGGCTGTGGCGCCTATTGCCGCCGCGGGTGCGGATACGTTTCCGAAGCTCTTGGTCCGCAATGCCCGGATTTACGGGGCGCGGCCAGCCATGCGCCACAAGGATCTGGGGATCTGGCAGAGCTGGACGTGGAGCCAGGTGCTCGACATCGTGCGTGCCTATGCCGTCGGCCTGCATCGGCTGGGGCTTAAGCGCGGCGAGACTATCGCGATAGTCGGGGCCAACCGGCCGAGGCTTTATTGGTCGGTCATGGCTGCCCAGATGCTCGGCGCCATACCCGTGCCGGTATATGCCGATGCAGTGGCCGACGAACTCGCCTTTGTGCTTGCCCACGCCGATGTGCATTTTGCCGCGGTCGAAGACCAAGAACAGGTCGACAAGATACTCTCGGTGACGGAGCGCGTTCCCCATCTTGGATTGATGATCTACGACGAAAAGCGCGGGCTGCGCGACTACGACCATAGCCGTCTGCATTCAATGGACGATGTCATCGAAGCTGGCCACAAGGCGCTCGCCGACCCGTCGGTCGTTGCATGGCTCGACGCCGAGATCGCGGCCGGCAAGGGTGCGGACCCGTCTATCATCCTCTATACGTCGGGCACGACGGGCGCCTCCAAAGGCGTCGTGCTCACCAATGAGCGGTCGATCAATGCCGCGGCCGATACGGTCAAATTCGACAAGCTGACCGAGAACGATGTTGCGCTGGCTTATTTACCGCTCGCCTGGGTCGGTGATCATTACCTTAATTACGCACAAGGCATGGTTTCGGGTTTTTGTACCGCCTGCCCGGAAAACGCCGACACAGCGATGCAGGATCTGCGCGAGATCGGACCCACGTTTTATTTCGCCCCGCCGCGCACGCTCGAATTATTGCTCACGCGCGTGATGATCCGTATGGAAGACGCCGGTTTTGTCAAACGGAAGCTGTTTCATTATTTCGTCGGCATCGCACGCCTCTACGGAGAACGCATCCTCAACGGACAACCCCTGCCGTTGACGGGACGGTTGCTTTACGGGCTCGGCTCTATCCTCGTTTATGGACCTCTCAAGAACGTACTGGGATTTTCCCATGTGCGCGTGGCCTATACGGCAGGCGAAGCGATCGGCCCGGACTTGTTCAATTTCTATCGCTCAATCGGGCTGAACCTCAAGCAGCTCTATGGACAGACCGAAGCATTTCTGTACGTCACGGCGCAGCCCGACGGAGAAATCTATTCCGACACGGTTGGTCCTGCCTGCCCGAATGTCGATATCCGCATTGCTGAAGATGGCGAAGTGCAATTCAAGTCGCCGGGCATGTTCACGGGCTATTTCAAGGACGATGCCAAAACGACCGAGGTGATGACGCCGGACGGTTACGTGAAGACGGGCGATGCCGGATTTTTCGATGAAAAGACGGGGCATCTGAAGATTATCGACCGCGCCAAGGATGTCGGCCGGCTCAACGACGGCACGCTATTTCCGCCGAAATACATCGAGAACAAGCTTAAATTCTTTCCAAACATCCGCGAGGCCGTGGCGCTTGGCGACAAGCGGGATTTCGTGTGCGTGATGCTCAACATCGATCTTACGGCGGTTGGCAGCTGGGCGGAGCGAAACAATGTTGTCTACGGTTCCTATCAGGAACTTGCCGGGCATCCGCTCGTCTACGACATGATCGAAAAAAATATTGCGGAGGTGAATCGTTCGCTTGCGGCCGATGGGGTAATGGCGGGTGCGCAGATCAAGCGTTTTCTTATCCTGCACAAGGAACTTGATGCGGACGACGGCGAACTCACGCGTACACAGAAAGTTCGTCGTGGCTTTATTGCCGAGCGTTACGCGCCGTTGATTTCGGCGCTTTACGACGGCTCCAAGGAAGCTGACATCTCGACCGAAGTCACCTTCGAAGACGGCCGCAAGGGCGTGATCAGTGCGCGCGTCAAAATTCGCGACGTCAAAACCGAGCCGGTCTCCGCCCAAATGGGGAAAGCGGCATGAGGGCGCCGGGCGGACCCGAAGTCGCAGCCGGTGAAGTTCTGCTTTCGGTGGAAAACGTGTCGCTGTCCTTCGGCGGCGTGAAAGCGGTTAGCGACGTCTCCTTTGACATCCACAAGGGTGAGATTCGCGCAATTATTGGGCCGAACGGCGCCGGCAAGACGTCGATGCTCAATATCATCAATGGCTTTTATCATCCGCAGCAGGGCCGCATCACATTCAAAGGAGAGGCGCGCGCTAAAATGCGGCCGCACGAGGCGGCAACGGGAGGGATCGCACGTACCTTTCAGAATGTCGCGCTGTTCCGCGGCATGACGGCGCTCGATAACATCATGGCCGGCCGTACGCTGAAGATGCACAGCAATTTCTTCTGGCAGCTCCTGCGCTATGGGCCGGCGATGCAGGAGGAAGTTGAGCATCGGCGAAGCGTCGAGGAAATCATCGATTTTCTCAAGATTCAGGAAATCCGCCGGGTGCCGGTCGGCCGGCTTCCATATGGTTTGCAGAAGCGCGTGGAGCTCGGCCGTGCGCTTGCGATGGAGCCCGAGTTGCTTTTGCTCGACGAACCCATGGCGGGCATGAATCTCGAGGAAAAGGAAGATATGTCGCGCTTTGTACTCGACGCGAACGATTACTACGGGACGACGATCGCGCTCATTGAGCACGATATGGGTGTGGTGATGGATCTTTCGGATCGCGTTGTGGTGCTCGACCACGGCATCAAGATCGCCGACGGCACGCCGGATGAGGTCAAGCGCAACCAGGCGGTCATCGACGCCTATCTCGGCGTGGCACATTGAGGGCCTGATGGGACTGCTCTACCAGATCTTCATCGACCCATTTGTGCAGATGGCGACCGCGCCCGACTTGTTTGTGCAGACACTGTGGGAGGGGCTCGTCGGCGGCATGCTGTATGCGCTCATTGCGCTTGGGTTCGTGCTGATCTTCAAGGCGTCCGGGGTGTTCAATTTTGCCCAAGGCATCATGGTCGTGTTTGCCGCGCTGACGCTCGTAGGGCTTTATGATGCGGGTCTGCCGGCTTTTGTTGCGCTTGGCCTGACAATCGTCGTGATGTTTCTGCTCGCATTTACTGTCGAACGGGCAGTGCTGCGGCCGCTCGTGAATCAGCCTGACATCATTCTTTTCATGGCGACGTTCGGCATCACGTATTTCCTCATCGGTTTCGGCGAATTCGTCTTCGGCGGCGATCCGAAGGTGATGGTGACTGACGGCCTGTTCCTGCCGAAAGGAGCCATCACCTACAAGGCTCTCGGCGGCATCGTGCAACTGCAAAAGCTCGACATTGTCGCCGCGGTCACGGCCACGGTCATGGTGGCCGCTCTCGGTGTTTTCTTTTCCAAGACGCGGATCGGCCGGGCGTTGCGCGCCGTGGCCGACAGCCACTCGGCGGCCCTGTCTGTCGGCATTTCGCTTGAACAGATCTGGGTGATCGTATGGTTCGCGGCAGGCCTTGTCGCGCTGGTGACCGGCATTTTCTGGGGCGCGCGTTCGGACGTCTCGTTTGCACTTGAAGTGATCGCACTAAAGGCTTTGCCGGTCCTCATCCTCGGCGGATTTACGTCGATCCCGGGGGCGATCGTCGGCGGCCTGATCATCGGCGTCGGCGAGAAACTCGGGGAGTTCTACTGGGGCCCGTTGGTCGGCGGCGGCACCGATGCGTGGTTTGCCTATGTGATTGCGCTGGTGTTCCTGCTGTTCCGCCCGCAAGGCCTGTTCGGCGAAACAATTATCGAGCGCGTGTGAGGATGACCTGATGCTCTACCGCGAGGCCGGACAATTCAAGACAAGCTACGCGAGCGACCTCGCGATATTTCCGATTTTGCAGGATCGCATCGGCATCGCGGTCATCCTCGCTTTTCGCCTTCATTATTATTCCGCTCACGGGAAATGACTTCCTCGTCAACGCGGTGATGATCCCGTTTCTGATTTTCTCGCTGGCGGCGATCGGGCTCAATCTGCTCACAGGCTACACCGGTCTGCTCTCGCTCGGCACGGGTGCCTTCATGGGCGTGGGCGCATATGCCTGCTACAAGCTCACGACCATCTTCCCGAATGTGAACATCATCATCTGGGTGGTTGCGTCGGGCTTCTTCTCGGCCGCGGTCGGCGCGATTTTCGGCCTGCCTTCGCTGCGCATCAAGGGATTTTACCTGGCGATTGCGACGCTGGCGGCGCAATTCTTCCTCGAATGGTGCTTCATCCGCATTCCCTGGCTCTACAACAACAATGTGTCGGGCGCGATCGAAGTGCCTCAACGCGAATTGTTCAGCGTCATCATCACCGGCCCGAGGGCAACCGCTCAAACGCGTTATTACATCGTTCTCGGCGTCGTCGTGTTGATGACCTGGGTCGCCTCAAACCTTGTGCATGGCCGTATCGGCCGCATGTGGATGGCAGTACGCGACATGGATATCGCCGCCGAATTAATGGGAATCCGGTTGCTGCCGACCAAGCTGCTCGCCTTCGCCGTTTCATCGTTCTACTGCGGCGTTGCGGGCGCGCTGATGGTGTTCTTCTGGTATGGCGGGTCGGAGGCGAGTGTTTTCAATATCAATCAGAGCTTCACGATCCTCTTCATGATTATTATTGGCGGATTGGGCAGCCTGCTGGGCTCTTTTTTGGGCGCGGCTCTGATTTATGTCCTCCCGATCATCCTTCGCTTCGTTCCGCCCGCTCTCGGACTGCCGCTGCAGGCAGCCACGATCGAGCATATCACCTTCATGGTAGTGGGGATTTTGATCGTGCTCTTCCTGATCGTGGAGCCTGCCGGGCTTGCCCGCCTATGGTTGATCGGAAAGCAAAAATTGAGGGTGTGGCCGTTTCCGTACTGATGGTGCAGGATAGGAGCCAATTTCCGACCATGGCGCCAACCATGGCTCCAAAATCGCTCGCCGCTCAGCGGTGTCGAGTGAACTTAGAAACCAGAGGCACGCCTGGTCGGGCGTGAACCAAAGGGAGGAACGATGATGAAAGCTAGACACCTATTCGCCGGGATGGCCTGCGCGACCTTGCTGGCTGCCTCGGTGCTCGCGGGCACCGCGCAAGCGCAGGACAGCATCTACGTGCCGCTCTTCACATACCGGACCGGCCCCTTCGCCAATTCGGGCATTCCGATTGCCAACGGCATGCATGATTATCTCACCATGCTTAACGAACGTGATGGCGGCATCGGCGGCGTCAAACTGAACGTCGAAGAATGTGAAACGGGCTACGACACCAACAAGGGTGTGCAGTGCTGGGAAGCGACAAAAGGCAAACACCCGACCGTCGTCAATCCATTTTCGACCGGCATAACATTGCAATTGATTCCGAAAGCCGCCGTCGACAAAATTCCAATTCTATCCATGGCCTACGGCCTGTCGGCTTCAGCGGTCGGAAATGATTTCCCCTGGATCTTCAATCCGCCGGCCACCTACTGGGACGGCATGTCGATGATCATCCGCTACATCGGCGGCAAGGAAGGCGGCCTCGACAAGCTCAAGGGCAAGACGGTCGGCTTTATCTTCCTCGATGCCGGTTATGGGCGCGAGCCGATCCCGTTGCTCGAGCAACTCGCAAAGGATTACGGCTTCAACGTGAAGCTTTATGCGGTTGCCGGCAAGGAAATGCAGGATCAATCGGCGCAATGGCTCGCCGTCCGCCGCGATCGTCCGAACTGGATGATCATGTGGGGCTGGGGTGCCATGAATCCGACGGCGGTCAAACGCGCCGCCGAAAATGGCTACCCGATGGATCATTTCGTCGGCGTGTGGTGGTCAGGGTCTGACGATGATGCGCGCGGCGGTGGCGAGCAGGCCAAGGGCTATCTGGCGCTGAACTTCAACGGCCTTGGCTCAAACTATCCGGCCATCCAGGACATCAAGAAATATGTCGTGGACAAGGGAAAGAGCCAGGTCGAGAAGGACAAGTTCGCGGACAACTTCTACAACCGCGGCGTCTACAATACGGCGCTTGTGGCGGAAGCGATCCGCAACGCACAAAAGCTTTCGGGCAAAAAGGTAGTGACTGGTGAAGACGTGCGTCGCGGCCTTGAGACTTTGCACATCACGGATGCGCGCTGGAAAGAACTCGGTTTTGCCGGGTTTGCGGCGCCGCTTACCGGGATCAGCTGCACCGATCACAACGGCCACCAGCCCGCTTACATGCAGCAGTGGGATGGGACGAAATGGGTAAAAGTCTCCGACTGGATCCAGCCTATGAAGGAAAAAGTGCGGCCGCTGCTCGAAGAGGCGGCAAAGGAATACGTCGAGAAAAACACTGGCTGGCCGAAGCGTACGGAAAGCTGCGATAAATCTTCGTAACCGCGCCGCACCGCTCCCTCTCCCCGTGCGGGAGAGGGGGCGTGCGGTATCGCCTCGTCAGGCGCATTTGCGAATGATATCCACAAATGCGCCATCCTCTCCGGCTCGTGGGGAGGTTCGACGGAGCAAGATGCAGCCGGAGCGAGATGCAGCCAATGAATACAGCCGCACCAGCTTCACAACCTGTCGCGCAGGACGAACGAATTCTCTCGGTCAATAATATCGAGGTGATCTACGATCACGTGATCCTGGTCTTAAAGGGCGTGTCGCTGGAGGTCCCGAAAGGCGGGATCGTTGCGCTCCTCGGCGCGAATGGTGCCGGCAAAACCACGACGCTGAAGGCAATTTCGAATTTACTGCATGCCGAACGCGGCGACGTCACGAAAGGCTCGATTATCTTCGAGGGAGTGGAAGTGCAAGACCTCTCGCCCAATGAACTGGTGCGCAGAGGTTGCATCCAGGTGATGGAAGGCCGCCATTGTTTCGGCCACCTTACCATAGAAGAGAACCTGCTCACCGGCGCATTTACGCGGCGTGACGGCAAGGCCGCGATCAAGCGTGATCTCGAGCTGGTCTATTCATATTTTCGCAGGCTTAGCGAACGAAAGAACTCGCTTGCGGGCTATACCTCAGGCGGCGAACAGCAGATGTGCGCGATCGGCAGGGCGCTAATGTCGCGACCCAAGATGATTTTGCTCGACGAGCCGTCAATGGGCCTTGCGCCGCAGATCGTCGAGGAAATATTCGGCATCGTGAAGAATCTGAACGAGAATGAAGGCGTTTCGTTCCTGCTGGCAGAACAGAATACGCATATGGCGCTGCGCTTCGCGCGTTACGGCTACATCCTTGAAAATGGCCGTGTGGTAATGGATGGCGAAGCGAAGTCGCTCGCCGAAAACGAAGATGTGAAGGAATTCTACCTCGGTATCTCCGAAGGCCGACGTAAGTCATTCCGCGAAGGCAAACATTATCGCCGGCGCAAGAGGTGGCTGGCCTAGGCTATGCCCGGACACTATGACTCCCTCGAAACCCGTGACCCGGCAGCGCGCGAAAGCGAACAATCTGCGCGGCTGAGTGAAGCCATCGAGCACGCCAAGAGCGCGCCTGGATGGGCAAACCATCTGCGCGAAGTCGATGCAAAGCGCATTATCACACGCGCTGCGTTGGCGACACTGCCGGTCCTGCGGAAGGCGGAATTCTCAGAGTTGCAAAGCGAATTCCCCCCGTTCGGGGGATTCAATGTCACGCCCGTCACCGGCGCGAAGCGGCTTTTGATGTCGCCGGGGCCAATCTTCGAGCCAGAAGGTTTTGGCTCCGACTGGTGGGGAGCTGCCCGCGCGCTTTACGCCGCCGGTTTTCGCAAGGGCGACGTGGTCCACAATTCATTCTCTTATCATCTGACGCCCGGGGGGTTCATCGTGGATTCGGGCGCGCAGGCGCTTGGCTGTCCGGTTATTGCTGGCGGTGTGGGCAACACCGAGCAGCAGCTCGAAGCAATCGCCCGATTCCGGCCCTCGGGGTATGGTGGCACGCCAGACTTTCTGAAGATCCTGCTCGACACCGCGGAAAAAACGGGAAAGGACGTGTCCTCGCTCAGGCGCGGCCTTGTGTCCGGTGCGGCGCTACCAGCTTCTTTGCGCGAGGAGCTCGGCCGGCGAGGCGTGGCCGTGTTGCAGTGCTATGCGACCGCCGAACTGGGTGTGATCGCCTATGAGAGCGAGGCGCGCGACGGCATGATTGTGAATGAGACCTTGATTGTCGAGATTGTGCGGCCAGGCACCGGGCATCCGGTACCTGAAGGTGAGGTCGGGGAGATTGTCGTCACATCCTTCAATCGCGACTATCCGATGATCCGCCTCGCCACGGGGGACCTGTCTGCATTGATGCCCGGCGTTTCTCCTTGCGGCCGTACCAATGCGCGCATCAAGGGCTGGATGGGCCGTGCCGATCAAACGGCGAAGGTGAAGGGCATGTTCGTCCACCCCAAGCAGATTGCCGAGATCGGCGCGCGTCATCCGGAGCTCAAGCGCTTGCGTCTGGTCGTGGACCGGAAGGCCGAGCAAGACACGATGACATTGTTGGCCGAATGCGCCCCGCCTGACGCTGCCCTTGAAACTGCGGTCGCTGCGACGCTGCAGTCGATCACCAAGCTCAAGGGCGCGGTGAAGCTAATTGCACCCGGAACGTTGCCGAACGACGGCAAGCTGATTGCCGACGAGCGCCAACGATGAGTCCAGGAATGGTTCCGGCTACCAGCGGCCGCATTGGTGTGTTGCTGGTCAATCTTGGTACGCCGGACGCGACCGATTATTGGTCGATGCGGCGTTATCTGAAGGAGTTTCTGTCCGACCGGCGCGTGATCGAGGAGAACCGGCTCAAATGGTGGCTGATCCTCAACTTCATTATTCTGACCGTTCGCCCGGGCCGGAAGGGGCGCGACTACGAAAAAATCTGGAACAGGGATCGCAACGAGTCTCCGCTCAAGACCATAACGCGTTCGCAGTCCGACAAACTGGATGAAATCCTGGACAAGGTCGACAAGCGCATCCGCGTCGACTGGGCAATGCGCTACGGCAATCCATCGATCCGGTCGCGTCTCGAGGCATTGGCGGCGCAGGATTGCGACAGGATCCTGATCGTTCCGCTCTATCCGCAGTATGCGGCGGCCACAACCGCCACGGTATGCGATGAAGTCTTCCGCGTATTGAACCGCATGCGTTTCCAGCCGGCTGTCCGAGTTGCGGCGCCTTACTATGCCGAACCCGCCTATATTGACGCGGTTGCTGCCTCACTCAATGCATCACTTGGAAAGCTCGCGTTCAAGCCGGAGATCATTGTCGCGTCTTATCATGGGATGCCGGAGGACTATGTTGCCAAAGGCGATCCCTATCTCAAACAATGCAGCGAGACGACTGCGCTCCTTCGCAAGAAGCTCAAGCTCGACAATTCGCGGTTGATCATGACCTTCCAATCGCGTTTCGGTACCGCTGAATGGATCAAGCCCTATACCGACGCGACCGTGAGATCGCTGGCTGAGCGCGGAGTGAAGAAGGTCGCGGTGATTACGCCGGGCTTTTCTGCCGACTGCCTGGAGACACTGGAAGAAATTGCCATGGAAAATGCCGAAATTTTTCGGCACGCGGGCGGTGAGAACTTTGCCGCGATTCCCTGCCTCAACGATACGCCGGTCGGTATGGCGGTGATCCGCGACGTTGTCGCTCGCGAGCTCAAAGGCTGGATTTAAGGCGCTAAATACCGGCAACGAGGCCGGTCAACGCCTCGTTAACCATAAGATTTTAACTTCCGTTAACCAAAATTCGTGGTTCGGCGGGTGCGGCTGCCCGGTGAGGGCGCGCGCTCCGGCTCCGGCGTGCGGAGGTTGGTGGGGACTCGACGAGGAGCAGCTTCAACGGTGGCGCCTTTTTGCAATGCATGCCCGCCAGGGCCGCGCGGCGTCGCTGTGCTGATTGCCGTATGCGTCGTTCTGGCGCACGGCCGTGCGATGGCGCAATCGGCGGAGACACTCGTTCCAAGATGTGTTGATGCCGAAGCTTCAGACCAGTCCGCACGATCCACCGCGATTTCAGAAATTTGACCGCGCGGCGACTCGCGAACTTAGCCGGCTCGACAACATTCGCGCCGGCCGGGTCCGGCGCAGGCGCAACCGGGTTTGATTCAACCAACAGCCGCAAAAGCCGAGCGAAAGCAAAACCAAAAGCGACAACCGACGCTCAGGCTATTGCGCCGGGTGCAACGGCCGAGGCGGTGGTCTCGCCTTACGGCAGAACGAGCCGATGTCACCGGCAGTGTTGCGGCTGGCGCGCCGGGAAAACCACCGGTCGGAACTGGGCCCGATCCGCACATTTCCGAAGAAACGCAAGGCGCACACCGAGCCTGAGGATCCATATGCTCCGCTTGGAATCCCGGCCGGTGCGTTCGATCTTTTCCCCGCTGTCGAATTCATCGGCGGCCATGATTTCGATCCCTCGCGCGAGCCGAATGGCAAGGGCGCCTGGTTCTACACAATCGCGCCCGAATTGCACGCGCAGTCGAACTGGTCTCGTCATGAATTCAAGGCTGACCTGCGAGGCAGCTATACAGGATACAGTCCCGACGAAACGCCTTCACTGAGCCGTCCTTATCTCAACGGCAAGGTTGATGGCCGCGTCGATGTCACGCACGAGACACGCGTCGATGCCGGTGGTCGCATCCTTGTTTCTACCGACAATCCCGGCAGCCCCAACCTGCAGGCGGGGCTTTCCAGACTGCCGATTTTCACGACGGCCGGCGGCACGATCGGGCTTGGCCAGCGCTTCAATCGGTTCGACCTTTCAATCAAGGGTGACGTCGAACGCACGATATACCAGCCGTCATCATTAACTGACGGGACGACCGCAAGTAATGACGACCGCAACTACGACCAATATACCGGCACGGTGCGCGGCAGCTACGAGCTGTCGCCTGGATTGACGCCATTCGGCGAGTTCGCGGCCGATTTACGCGTGCACGATCTCGATACGGACTCGTCCGGCTTTCAGCGCGATTCCAAAGGGCTGACGGGCAAAGTGGGAGCGAAATTCGAACTCACCCGTCTGATGACCGGCGAAGCGGCCATCGGTTATGTTCAGCGCGTCTATGCAGACCCTCGGCTCGAGAACATAAGCGGCCTGATCGGCGACGCTTCGCTGATCTGGACGGCGAGCGCGCTGACGACCGTCAAGTTGACCGGCAGATCAACAATCGGGGAATCGACGGTTCCCGGCGTGTCTGGCGTGCTTTACCGCGACGTCGGATTGCAGGCCGACCACGCATTCAGGCGATGGTTGGTTGCCAGTCTCAAGTTTGGTTTTGGCGTCGATGACTATGTCGGGGATGGCCGCATCGACAAGCGCTTTTCAGCGGGCGCCGGTTTGACCTACAAGCTCAACCGCTCGGTGCAGGTCAAGGGCGAGTTCCGTCAGGATTGGCTGCAATCGAATGCACCCGGCGCGAGCTACACGGCCAGCGTATTCATGCTTGGTCTGCGGCTGCAACGCTAGCTACTTGCCTTCGAGCAGACGGCGCATTTCGGTACGCAGCTCGGGCGCAATGTCGGCGCGCTGCAGGCCGTAAGCGACGTTCGCGGCAAGAAATCCGATCTTGGATCCGCAGTCGAAGCTGCGCCCCTCGAATTTCAATCCATAGAATGGCTGCGTGCGAGCCAGCGCGACCATGGCGTCGGTGAGTTGAATTTCATCGCCGGTGCCAGCCGCTTGCTTTTCCAGAAGTTCGAAGATTTGCGGCTGGAGGATATAGCGGCCGGTAATGGCGAGATTTGATGGCGCTTCGCCCGCCTTCGGCTTCTCCACCATTTTCGTAATGGCGAAGGCTTTGCCCTTTGCAGCGCCGCTGCCGACGCCGACAACGCCGTACATATGCGCGCGCTCCGCCGGCACTTCCTCCACCGCAACGATATTGACGTTGCTTTCCAGTTCGTTGGCGGCGTCGATCATCTGCGTCAGGCAGCCGCGCGAATGCTGAACCAGCACGTCGGGCAACAGCAGCGCGAACGGCTCGTGACCGACCAGTTCGCGCGCACACCAGACCGCATGGCCGAGGCCGAGCGGTGACTGTTGACGCGTGAAACTGACGGTTCCCGCTTCGGGCAGGTCCTGCGAAAGCGACGCAAGTTCGGCCTTCTTGCCGCGCTCCATCAAGGTTAACTCGAGTTCGAACTGGCGGTCGAAATGATCTTCGATCACGCTTTTGTTCCGCCCCGTAACGAAGATGAAATGCTCGATGCCGGCCTGGCGTGCTTCGTCGACGACATGCTGGATCAACGGCCGGTCGACGACCGGGAGCATTTCCTTGGGCATGGCTTTCGTTGCGGGCAGGAAGCGGGTTCCAAGACCGGCCACCGGAAATATGGCTTTGCGAATGCGGGTCATGCGAGAATCTTCAATAGCCTAGTGAGTCGTGCAGGAGTTCCCGTGCAGAAAGCACGGGTCGGGGCAGGGGTCCAGATGCGCCATGCGAAAATCGACCGTTAACGCCGCTGAAATGATATCGGGGCACCCATAGGTTCGGGATTGAAGGGTGGAGACCAGACGGACATGCGCAGAGCGTGGCCATTACTCATCATTGCGGGCCTTTTTGCGGCCGGCAATGTCGCTGCGCAAGACACGCGTGATGGGCGCTACCCGATCACCACCGGCGCCCTTTCGCAGCCGACCCGCCAACAGGCTGCGCAATGGAGCGGGGAATTGGGTTCCTCCGGCCATCCGTTGATGACCGCCGACGCCATTCGCGCTGCGGCGCGAATTTCCATTCCTGCATCGAGCATCTGTGGCCGGCAGCGGCCAGGCGCGGCGTTTCGAGAAGCGTCTTTATGGCTTACACCGCCTCGCTGGCGCCGGACTTGCGGATCATGGATCTGCTCGATAACCAGCCTGAATTCACAAAGTCCGTCTGGGATTACCTCGATATCCTGGTCACCGATGAGCGCATCGAACAGGGCCGTGCACTGCTTGAAAAATATCGGGGCGTGTTTGAAGCCGCCGAACGCGCCTATGGCGTCGATCGGCATATCATCGCCGCGATCTGGGGTGTCGAGACCAACTACGGCACGCTCGCCGGCGACCGGCCGGTCGTGCGTTCCACCGCAACGCTTGCCTGTATCGGCCGCAGGCAGAATTACTTCCGTGAGGAATTCCTTTCAACGATGGAAATTCTTCAGCACGGCGACATCCGGCCTGACCGGCTGGTCGGCTCGTGGGCCGGAGCATTCGGGCCCACGCAGTTCATGCCGACGGCATTCAAACGCTACGCGGTCGATTTCGATCGTGACGGCCACCGCGATGTCGTCGACTCCGTACCTGACATCGTCGCTTCGACCGCGAACAATCTGAAAAAGGATGGCTGGGTCGCGGGACAGACCTGGGGCTACGAAGTTGTCGTGCCCGCAACATTCAACTTCTTGCTTGCCGACCGCGGGCGGTCGATGAGCATGCGCGACTGGGAGCGACAGGGCATCAAGCGGCCGAACAGTCAGCCGTTTCCGCGGCCTGATGACCGGGCATTCCTGCTCATACCCGCCGGCGTGCAGGGGCCCGGTTTCCTGATGCTGGAAAATTTCCGCGTGATCATGAAATACAATCCGGCCGAGGCCTACGCACTGGCGATTGGCCACCTGGCCGACCGTCTGCGCGGTGGAGGTCCTTTCGTCCAGAAGTGGCCGCGATACGAGCGCGTATTGTCACGCACCGAACGGCTGGAATTGCAGCAGCTGCTCGCGCGGCATGGCTATGATATCGGCGAGCCAGATGGCCATTTCGGCCTCAGAACACGCGCCGCAATTCGCGATTTCCAGGCCAAAAGCGGGCGGATTCCCGATGGTTTTGCCTCGGTTGGCGTGCTGGACCAGTTGCGCACGCGTTAAGGATAGACGCCGAGGGCGATAGCAAGAACCGGCGCCCCGCCACCTTTGAGTTGACATTTTTCGGGCGCTATTGGTCCATGGCGACGAGGGCCTGCATGCGGTAGGCCTGTCACCGGTCATTTAGGTCTGGCGGTTACATGGTCGGCAAGAACCGTTTCTCGCGATGGCTGCTTGGAGCGGCATTGTTGGCCGCTGTCGATTGCGCGGGCCTGGCCGCTGTCGAATTTGCTCTCACGTCGCCGGCGCAGGCGCAATTCCGTGACGACCGCTTTCCATTCCTCAGCCGGCAGCGGCCGCAGCGTTCAGGCAGCGGATTCTTTGGCGGGTTCTTCGGTGGCTCTCAACGCCCTTACGACAACAGTTACGAGCAGCAACAAGCACCCGTCGATAACTCGCGTGCACCGCCGCCTCGAAAAGCAGAGGCGAAACCTGACGCAGTCGCGCCGACGACCTCGATCGTCGTCATGGGCGACGGCATGGCCGATTGGCTCGCCTATGGCCTCGAAGATGCATTTGCCGACTCGCCGGAAATCGCCATCTTGCGCAAGAACAAGACCCACTCCGGCTTGCTGCGCTATGAAGGGAAGGGCGATCTCGATTGGTGGCATGTCGCCCGCGACATCCTCACCCAGGAAAAAGCGAATTATGTCGTTATGATGCTGGGCGTCAGCGACCGGCAAAACATCCGCGAAAAGGACCTCGCCAAGGAGGCCGACAAGAAAAAGGAAAAGGATAAAGCGGATAAACTTGCCGAAGACAAGAACGCGCAGACCGCGCAACAGCCCGAGGACCAGGAGCTGGATTCGATTGTAACGCCGGAGTCGGCGGTGGGTAAAAATGCCAATGGTGTCATCGAATTTCGAAGCGATCAGTGGGCGGAAATTTACTCAAAGCGGATTGACGAAACGATCGCTGCCCTCAAGAGTAAGGGCGTGCCGGTGTTTTGGGTGGGTTTGCCGTCAATTCGCGGTACTAAATCGACCGCAGACGCAGTTTACCTGAACGATCTCTATCGTGCACGCGCCGAGCGCGCAGGCGTGGTCTATATCGACATTTGGGATGGGTTCGTCGACGAAGCCGGCAAGTATTCGAATTTTGGCCCCGATTACGAAGGCCAAATGCGCCGCCTGCGTTCGAGCGACGGCGTATTCTTCACGAAGTATGGTGCGCTCAAGCTCGCGCATTATGTGGAGCGGGAAATCCGCCGCTACATGAACAGCCGTGCAACCCCGGTCGCCTTGCCTTCGGGACCGATCGCACCAGCGACCCCGGATGGGAAGCCGGCGGCGCGACCGGTGGCGGGCCCCGTCGTTCCATTAACCGTCACACCCGGCAATTCGGATGAATTGCTCGGTGGCGCCGGCAACAGCTCTCCGCACGGCGATGCGATCGCGACACGTGTGCTCGTCAACGGCGAACCCGTCGCGGCACCTTCCGGTCGTGCCGATGATTTCACTTTGCGGCGGGACAAGGACGGGCAGACTGCCGCGCCGGCGTCGGTGCCCGCAGCCGCCATGGCCGCCGTGCCTCCGGAAGCCGCGGGTGCGCAACCGGCGCCTGTGCCGGAAAAAAAGCCGCCGCCTTCGAAGAGCGGCCCCAAGGGAAAGACCACGCAAAACGCGCCCAAAACCCGCCCAGCCAGTCACTGCGGCCACCGCGTGAGGACGACGTTCCGCGTCCGCCGGCGCCGATTTATCGGTCCGGCGGCGGGCTATTTGGCACCTTCCGCTAGCGACCGCTTTCTATTTTGCGACTAGTCCCATGACTTCAAGACCTGCGCCGTCAGCGCGGAAGCGTCGTCGATCCCATCAGGAATTTATCGACTGCGTGGGCGGCCTGGCGGCCTTCGCGGATGGCCCACACGACCAGCGACTGGCCGCGGCGCATGTCGCCGGCCGCGAAGACGTTCGGCAAAGACGTTTGATAGGCAGTCGTATTCGCAGATACGTTGCCGCGCTGATCAAGTGCAACGTTCAACGTCTTGAGCATTCCTTCGTGCAGCGGATGCACAAAACCCATGGCCAGAAGCACGAGGTCGGTCTCGATTACAAACTCGGTGCCGGACAGGGGCTTGAACTTCTCGTCCACATGCGCGCAATGCAGGTTTTTGACCTGGCCGCTTTCGCCGGTGAATTTTTGTGTCAGAACGGCAAACTCACGCGTGACGCCCTCTTCGTGACTTGAGGAAATGCGCAGCTTGAGCGGCCAGTCCGGCCAGGTGAGCATTTTATTTTCGTGCTCGGGCGGCTGTGGCATGATTTCGAAATTTGTAACCGATGCTGCTCCCTGACGAATCGAGGTTCCAATGCAGTCGGAACCGGTGTCGCCACCGCCGATGACCACCACTTTTTTGCCTGTCGCGAGTATCGGTGCAACATCCGCCCAGCGGCTCGTTGCTGACGCGGCGGTTCTGCTGCGGCAGGAAATCCATCGCAAAATGGATTCCCTTAAGTTCGCGGCCGGGGATCGGCAGGTCGCGCGGCTTTTCGCTGCCGCCCGTCAGCACGACTCGCGTCGTGGTCCTTGACCAATTTGTCGGCCGGTACATTGACGCCGACATCGGCGTTGTAGTGGAAGACGACGCCTTCCGCTTGCATCTGCACGATACGGCGATCGACGTGGATTTTCTCCATCTTGAAGTCCGGAATGCCGTAACGCAGCAAGCCACCGGCCTTTGCCCAGCGCTCGTAGACATGCACGTCATGGCCCGCACGGGCGAGTTGCTGTGCGCAGGCGAGCCCCGCAGGTCCCGACCCGATGACTGCGATTTTCTTGCCGGTCCTGCGTTGCGGCTTCTCGGGCTTGAGACCCTGCGCGATTGCGCGGTCGGCAATCTCGCATTCGATCGTCTTGATGGTGACGGGGTTCTCATCGATGTTGAGAGTGCACGACGCTTCGCAAGGCGCCGGACAGACCCGGCCTGTGAACTCGGGGAAATTGTTCGTCGAGTGCAAGTTGCGGGCTGCTTCGTCCCAATTGCCGCGATAGACCAAGTCGTTCCAGTCCGGGATCTGGTTGTTGACCGGGCAGCCGGTCGGCGCGCCGGTGATGCGGTTTGTGCCGTGGCAGTAAGGGCACACCGCAATCCATGCAGCGCGCGGCCTGTTCGCGGACATCCTTTTCGGGAAGCGGCAGTACGAATTCATGCCAATGCGTAATGCGCTCCGCGACCGGCTGATAGTCGCGATCCTCGCGCTCGATTTCCAGAAACCCGGTGATCTTGCCCATGCCTACTCCGCGGCCTGCATCGTGGCGGCCTTCTCCTTCGCCATCTCAGCGAGCGCGCGACGATATTCGACCGGCATCACTTTTCGGAACAGCGGGCGGTAATGGTTCCAGTTGGCGAGTATTTCGGCGGCGCGCTTTGAACCGGTATAGCGCGCATGGTTGGAGATCAGCAGGTTGAGGCGCTCCGCGTCCTTGACCGTCAGGTCCGACATTACGTCGACGCGGCCATGCGATTCGAGATCAACGCCGAATTCCCGTTCGGCAACCTGTTCCTCGTCCGGCACCGGCTCGAGCTCGACCATCGCCATGTTGCAACGCGACTTGAAGGTGCTGTCGTCGTCCAGCACATAGGCGATACCACCCGACATACCCGCCGCAAAATTGCGCCCGGTACGCCCCAGGACAACCACAACGCCACCGGTCATGTATTCGCAGCAATGGTCACCGGCGCCTTCGATCACGGCAATCGCACCGGAATTGCGAACGGCGAAGCGCTCACCCGCGACGCCGCGGAAATAGCATTCGCCTTCGATTGCGCCATACAGCACGGTATTGCCGACGATGATGGACTCCTCCGGGACGATGCCGGAGTTGGCCGGCGGGCGAATGATCAGGCGACCGCCTGAAAGCCCCTTGCCGACATAATCGTTTGCGTCACCGTCGAGTTCGAAGGTAATGCCGCGCGCCAGCCAGGCACCGAAGCTTTGCCCGGCGGTGCCGGCAAAACGCACATGAATGGTATCGTGCGGGAGGCCCTCATGGCCGTACCGTTTGGCCACTTCGCCGGAAAGCATGCCGCCGCAGGCCCGGTCGGTATTGCGGATGGCGGCCTGCAGGCGTACGGGAGCGCCGCGGTCGAGAGCGGCCTGAGATTGCGCAATCAATTTGCGATCAAGGATGTCCTTGATTTTGTGATCCTGCGCTTCGCACCTGTAGATCGCGGTGCCTTTGTCGGCCGGTGGTTTCGTAAACAGCCTCGAGAAGTCGAGTCCCTTGGCCTTCCAGTGCTCGACCAGCTTGCGACGGTCAAGCATCTGCATCTGGCCGACCATTTCGTCGAACGTGCGGAAGCCAAGCTCGGCCATGAGCGCGCGCACTTCCTCGGCAACGAAGAAGAAATAATTGATGACGTGCTCGGGCTGGCCTTTGAAGCGCTTGCGCAGCACCGGATCCTGCGTTGCGACCCCAACCGGGCAGGTGTTGAGATGGCATTTGCGCATCATGATGCAGCCGGCGGCGATCAGCGGAGCGGTGGCGAAGCCGAATTCATCGGCGCCGAGCAAAGCGCCCACAACGACGTCGCGGCCGGTGCGGACGCCGCCGTCGACTTGCACCGAAATGCGGCCGCGCAGTCGGTTGATGACGAGCGTCTGATGCGTTTCGGCAAGGCCGATTTCCCAGGGGCTGCCGGCATGCTTGATCGAGGTCAACGGGCTTGCGCCGGTGCCCCCCTCGAAGCCGGCGATGGTCACGTGATCGGCCCGCGCCTTGGAGACGCCGGCCGCGACTGTGCCCACGCCGACCTCCGACACGAGCTTTACCGACACATCGCCTGCCGGGTTGACGTTCTTCAGGTCGAAAATCAGCTGCGCCAGATCCTCGATCGAATAAATGTCGTGATGCGGCGGGGGCGAGATCAGGCCGACGCCAGGTGTCGAATGGCGTACCTTTGCAATTGTCTTGTCGACCTTGTGTCCGGGCAACTGGCCGCCTTCGCCGGGCTTTGCGCCCTGCGCCATCTTGATCTGCATCATGTCCGAGTTGACGAGGTACTCGGCGGTGACGCCGAACCGCCCCGAGGCGACCTGCTTGATGGCAGAACGCATCGAGTCGCCATTCGGCAAAGGCTTGAATCGATCGGCCTCTTCGCCGCCCTCACCGGTATTGGATTTTCCGCCGATGCGGTTCATGGCGATTGCGAGCGTGGTATGGGCCTCGCGTGAGATTGAGCCGAACGACATGGCGCCAGTCGAGAAGCGGCGAACGATGTTCTTGGCCGGTTCAACCTCCTCGAGCGCGACCGGCTTGCGGCCGTCTTCCTCGGCATCCTTCAGCCGGAACATGCCTCGAATAGTTAACAAGCGCTCGTTCTGCTCATTCACAATCTGTGCGAACGCACGATAGTGATCCAGCGAATGGCCGCGCACCGCGTGCTGAAGATGGGCGACCGTTTCCGCCGTCCAGACATGGTCTTCGCCGCGCATACGCACCGCGTAGTCCCCGCCGACATCGAGCATCGACCGGTAAATCGGTGCGTCGCCGAACGCCTCGCGGTGGCGGCGCACGGCTTCCTCGGCAATCTCGGCGAGCCCGACGCCTTCGATGCGCGTGTGCGTCCCGGTGAAATACTTGTCGACGAAGTCCTGGCGCAGCCCGACCGCGTCAAAAATCTGTGCGCCGCAATAGGACTGGTAGGTCGAGATGCCCATCTTGGACATTACCTTCAGGAGTCCTTTGTCGACCGACTTGATGTAGCGCTTGATGATTTCTTTTTCCTCGAGCTTCTGCGGCAGATCACCCTTCATGGCGACCAGCGTCTCGAACGCCAGGTATGGATTGATCGCTTCCGCGCCGTAGCCCGCCAGGCACGCAAAGTGGTGCACTTCGCGCGGCTCGCCCGTTTCCACCACCATGCCGACCGATGTGCGCAAGCCGTTCCGGATCAGGTGATGATGCACGGCGGCGCAGGCCAGCAGCACCGGAATAGAAATCCGGTCGGCGCCGGCCTTCCGGTCCGAGAGGATGATGATATTGCAGCCATTGCGCACTTCTTCTTCGGCGCGTTCGCACAATGCGTCGATCGCCCAGCCCATGCCGTCGGCGCCGTGTTCAGCGGGAAACGTGATGTCGAACGTATGGGACTTGAAATGATCGCCGCTCATCTCCGAGATCGAACGGATTTTCTCGAGGTCCTCATTGGTGAGAATCGGCTGGCGCACTTCGAGGCGCTTGGTGTTCGACATGCCCTCGTGGTCGAGCAGATTTGGGCGCGGTCCGATGATTGAAACAAGGCTCATCACCAGTTCCTCTCGGATCGGGTCGATCGGCGGGTTCGTGACCTGCGCGAAGTTCTGCTTGAAATAGGTGAACAGCGACTTCGGCTTGTTGGACAGCGCCGAAATCGGCGTGTCGTTGCCCATTGAGCCGACTGCTTCCTCCCCGGTGGTCGCCATCGGAGTCATCAGGAATTTCAGGTCTTCCTGGGTGTAGCCAAAGGCCTGCTGCCGATCGAGCAGCGACAGGTTCGAGATCGGCGCCTGGTTGGCAGTGCCGGGGAGTTCCTCCAGGACAATTTGCGTGCGCCCGAGCCACTCCTTGTAGGGGTGGCTTTTTGCGAGGGTCGCCTTCAATTCCTCGTCAGGAATGAGCCGGCCCTGCTCCAGGTCAACGAGCAGCATCTTGCCGGGCTGGAGCCGCCATTTCTTGATGATGTCCTTCTCGGGAATCGGCAGCACGCCCATTTCGGACGCCATGACAATACGGTCGTCGCGGGTCAGCAGATAACGCGCAGGCCGCAGGCCATTCCGGTCAAGCGTGGCGCCTATCTGCTTGCCATTGGTGAAGGCGATTGCCGCAGGGCCGTCCCATGGCTCCATCAAGGCCGCATTGTACTCGTAGAAAGCGCGCCGCTCCTCGTCCATGAGCGGATTGCCCGCCCATGCTTCCGGAATCATCATCATCATTGCATGGGCAAGCGAGTAGCCGCCCTGCGTGAGGAATTCGAGCGCGTTGTCGAAGCAGGCGGTGTCGGACTGACCTTCGTAGGAGATCGGCCAGAGCTTGTTGATGTCCTTGCCGAACAGCGGCGAGGATACCGAGGCCTGTCGTGCGGCCATCCAGTTGACGTTGCCGCGCAACGTGTTGATCTCGCCGTTATGCGCGATGTAGCGGTATGGATGCGCCAGCGACCAGGTCGGAAACGTGTTGGTCGAGAAGCGCTGGTGAACAAGTGCAAGCGCGCTTTCGAAATCGGGATCATGCAGGTCGGGATAGTAAGCGCCGAGCTGGTCGGCGAGGAACATCCCCTTGTAGATCACGGTGCGACAGGAAATCGAGACCGGGTAATAGCCTGACGTGCGGCGTTCCCGCCGCTTGTAAATTGCGTTGGAGATCGACTTGCGCAGGATATAAAGCCGTCGCTCGAACTCATCCTCCGATATCTTCTTCTTGCCGCGGCCGATGAAGACCTGCATGTGCTTGGGTTCGGTCGGCTTAACCGATTCACCGAGCGTCGAGTTATCCGTCGGCACGTCCCGCCAGCCGAGCAGTGTGAGTTTCTCGCGCGCGATGACTTCGGCATAAATGTCGCGGATGATTTGCCGCCAGTTCGAATCCTGCGGCATGAAGAGATAGCCGACAGCGTATTCGCCTGGATCAGGAAGCTTGATGTCGAGCGCGGCAGTCTTCTTCGCGAAGAACTTGTGCGGGATCTGCACGAGAATTCCGGCGCCGTCGCCCATGCGCGGATCAGCGCCAACGGCTCCGCGGTGCTCGAGATTGCAAAGAATGCGCAAGCCATCTTCGATGAGCTGGTGCGATTTGCGGCCCTTGATGTCCGCGATGAAACCGACGCCACACGAATCCTTGTCGAGTGCGGGGTCATAAAGACCCTGCGCGCACGGCACGCCCGGATCTGCGGTCGAACCGCGTGCCGCGAATTCGGGCTGTGCTTCTCCGTGCTCATTCTCATCCTGCCTCGCCGGCGCGAGATGCGCTCCGGCGTACCCGCCTCGTCCGCGCGCACGTGTCGCTCGCGGTCAACGCGTAACTGATCTCGAGAAGGGCAGCCTTGTCCGGCTTGTCGCCGCTCGTGGCTGCTCCCACTGGGCGCCACCGATGTCTGCCCCGAATTTTAAAGGCCGCCACCGAGGCCACCGCCATTAGGACAGCATTACTGTCCTAATGGACCATGCCAAATTTTGCCCTGATAAACAAGGCTGGTCCACGCCGGAATGAGCGAAATCTTACGTTTTATTGCGCGAGCACCCGGTCCGCTGACCGGAAGCGGTCACGCTGCGCGGATGTCCACGCAATGTCGTTGCGCCATGGCGCTTCGACGAGACAGGCCCCCGTTAACCGTCTAACCTGCTGGCGGGACAGGCATGAATAGGCAGGGAATGGGCCATGAAAAAATGGAGACGATTGCCCTTGAAAGTGATGGCGGCGCTGATGCTGTCGGGAAGTCTGGTGGCGGGCCTATCGCTCGCGCGTGCCAGGATACTGGGCCCCGACATGCCCTTGGTCGGGGTACTGCCGCGCGCGATGACATTCTTGCCGCCGTCCGCTATTTCGGGCTCGACCCGGAAGGCCCAGTGGTCAGGCGTGGCGGCTACTACGTTTTACATGCCTTTGACGGCACCGGCGTCGAACTCCGGGTCGTCGCCGATGCGCAGTTCGGCGATATTTTGTTCATGGGACCGGCATTCTAATGCTTCGCTGACGCCGCCTTAAATCCGCGCTGCGCACATCATCCACGTGCCGCAGTCGGGCGAAAGCGACGAGAAGAAAAAATAGTTGTCACAGCGGAAAATGACGCACTCCTAGAATTGAAAGCGCCCCGGAATTCCGGGGCGCTGACGTCTCGCAAGTGTCTCGCTTTAGGCCGCGGCTTTGGTGTCGATTACCTGGGCCTTGCCATTGCCGTTGCCGATCGGGATCTGGCGCGGCTTCTTGGCCTCGGGAATTTCGCGCACGAGATCGACGTGCAGTAACCCGTTCTCGAGGCTGGCGCTCTTGACCTGGACGTGGTCGGCAAGCTGGAAGATGCGCTCGAAGGCGCGCGCGGCAATGCCCTGATAAAGCACTTCGCCGTCCTCTTCTTCCTTGGTCTGTTTGGAGCCTTTGATCGTCAGCGTATTTTCTTTCGCTTCGATCGACAATTCGTTCTCCGCAAAACCGGCGACAGCGACGGTGACGCGGTAATCGTTCTCACCAGTGCGCTCGATATTGTAGGGCGGGTAACCCGGAGCGCTTTCGAAGCCGTCCAGCATTGAAAACAGGCGGTCGAAGCCGACGGTGGAACGGTAGAGGGGAGCAAGATCAAAAGTTCGCATGGCATATCCTCCATTGTTGAGCGACATGCGGTGGCCCGCCGGATGGCCGGACCAAACCGTGCGCAGCCATGAGGCCTGCGCACGCTTGATATGGGAGCGCTTTTGGATGCCTGCAAGACCTCAGCCCAGTACGAATAAACCACTGAAAAACATGATTTTCTGACATGTGCCGCGCCCTGTCGATTGAGCCGATGCATTGAGCCCGGCGCATGGCCCTGCTATAAGGCGCGACGCGCCGCGTCCGGCTCACCTCCCGGCCTCATGAAACTCATTTCAATCCCTGCCAATCCGGCGCCCGAAAACGTGGTGACCGGCGCGATCAAGACCCCGGATGGGGTCAATCTTCGCTTCGCGCGCTGGGCCCCGCCGCCCGGACGGAAAGGCACGGTCGTCGTGCTGCAAGGCCGGGCCGAGTTCATCGAAAAATATTTCGAGACCGTGCGCGATCTGCGCGCCAGGGGATTCGCCGTCGCGACATTCGACTGGCGAGGGCAGGGGCTTTCGGATCGTGCACTGTCCAATCGTCAAAAAGGCTATGTGCGGAGTTTCCCGAACTACATCACTGACCTCGAAGCGATGATGGGGCAGATCGTTCTGCCCGACTGTCCGCCACCGTTCTTCGCATTGGCTCATTCCATGGGTGCGGCGGTGCTGATCCGGGCCTGCCATGAGGGCAGCCGCTGGTTCGAACGGAGTGTGCTGTCGGCGCCGATGATTGCATTGCCGGCCGGGCGTCTCACCCGTGTCGCCGGGCCGCTGACGCGGCTGATGCGGTTGATCGGCAGCGGCGGTGCCTATGTGCCGACCGGAGATTCCGCGGCGACCGGCACCGAAAATTTCATCGGCAACGTGCTCACTTCCGATCCCGTCCGCTACGCACGCAATGCTGCGGTGCTGGAAGTGGAACCCGCGCTCGGTCTCGGCGCGCCGACCGTGGCCTGGGCCGACGGCGCGTTACGGCAGATGAAGCAGTTCGCCGATCCCGCCTATCCCGCAAGCATTCGTCAGGCAATTCTGATGGTCGCGGCCGGGCGCGACGAAGTGGTCTCGACGCCGGCGATCGAGACATTCGGCCAGAACCTGCTCGCGGGGCGTCACCTGATTCTTGCAGGCGCAAAGCATGAAATCCTGCAGGAACAGGACCAATATCGCGATCAATTCTGGGCTGCGTTTGACGCCTTTGTGCCCGGGACCCCGAGGTTTTAGCGAGCCAGTATTTCCAGGGCTGCGGCGTGTGCACGCCTGTCGCCGGCAACGATGACACGGCCGCCGTTCTGCGCCGGGCCGTTCTCCCAGGTCGAGACGACTCCGCCGGCGCCCGCGACGATCGGTATAATAGCCACGATATCGTGAGGCTTGATTTCAGTCTCGATGATGAGATCGATCAGGCCCGCCGCCAACATGCAATACTGGTAGCAATCGCCGCCATAACGCGACAGCTTTACTCTGTCCTCCAGCCGTGCGAATGCGGCCCGGTCATCGCGGTTCATCAGCAATGGACTGGTAGTCGACAAAAGCGCGTCTTCCAGGCTGGCGCACTCGCGGACGCGCAGATCGCGTTTTCCTCCGGGGCCATGGTAATGCGCCGCGCCGCCGTCGCCGGAGAAACGCTCGCGTGTAAATGGCTGGTTCATCATGCCGAAGACCGGTTCGCCGAACCGCATGAGACCTATTAGCGTACCCCAGGCCACCATGCCCGTGATGAATGATTTGGTGCCATCGATCGGGTCGAGCACCCAAACGTATTCAGCGTCGGTGCGCTCCGAACCATATTCTTCGCCCAGGATGCCGTGGTCGGGGAACTGCTTGCGGATGAGCGCACGCATTGTCTGTTCGGCAGCGCGGTCGGCGGCGGTGACGGGATCGAAACCGCCGGTTTTCTTGTTCTCGATTGCGAGCGCGGTCCGGAAGAACGGCAGAATGGTATCGCCGGATGCCGTGGCGAGTTGATCGACAAAGCTGGTGAAGTCGATGGCCGTCATTCCGCCTGCCTGGTTCGGGTTTCGGACGTATCGGAGACCGGCCTGATCGGCAACCGACTGCCGACACTAACCAAACGATGCAAAGACAGGTATGGCGGTCCCGACGCCTTTCCTCGGCCTGTGGCGGCGCCGGGCTCCAGTCGCGCTTTCCTGCATGGATCCGCTGGACGGGCGGCCACAGGGCGGCAGCTATGCAAAATTAGCATGCGAAACAGGGCCTAGAACCTTGATTTTTGTGCGTCGCGGTGTAGCTTATTGCAGTGCGGTAGCGAGAGCTACCGCTGCCCTCCTTGGGCGTTTCCTCCCTAGACTTGGGCCGCTCGCACCCGCTAGCGGCCCCTTTTTTATTCGGAGCTGGTCTATTCGGCGGCCGCTCGATAAGGCCGCAATTGCTCGAGCGGGATTTCGCCCAGACGCTTCGCCAAAGTGTCCATATCGGCTGCAAGGTGGTTGAAGGCGGACGAGCGTTGATAACGGCGCTCGTCCATGTAGAGAGCCCGGTTTATTTCGAGCTGGATGGCATGTAGACCGGCGGCGGGGTTGCCGTAGTGTTCTGTGATGAAACCCCCTGCGTAGGGCTTGTTGCGGCTCACCGTATAGCCAAGCGACCGCAGCGTTCTTTCAACGGTCTCGGCCACGATTCCGACGCAGCTCGTGCCATACCTGTCGCCGAGGACAAACTCCGGCCGCGGCCGTTCGTCCTTGTGGCCGGCCGTCGACGGCATCGAGTGGCAGTCGATGAGCACTGCCGCGCCATGGTCGCGGTGCAGGCGGCTGAAGAGGCGCCGCAGAGCCCGATGATAGGGCTTGTAAAGGCTCTCAATGCGCCGGAGCGCATCGTCGACCGGAATACGCTGGTCGTAAATTTCCTGCGCATCGCCAACCACCCTTGCAACGGTTCCAAGCCCGCCGGCCACCCGCATCGAGCGGGTATTGGCGAACGAGGGCAGCCGTCCTTCGAACATCCGAGGATCGAGTTCGTATGGTTCACGGTTCACGTCCACGAAGCAGCGCGGAAAATGCGCCCGCATCATCGGATAACCGTGATCCACGACACCCAAGATCAGTTCGTCGACAAAGCTGTCCTCGGAGCGCCGCAACGTGGCGATATCGAGCCGGCAAGCCGCCAGGAAATCGCGTGGGTAGGTTGATCCGCTATGAGGCGAATTGAACAGCACCGGCCCCTGGCATGCTGTGGGTTCGAGGATTTCGAACGGCGGGTCGAGTTCGTCGCGGACTTCACTCATGGATGAACGGCCATTCCCGGCCCTCTGCCTGAGCCCTTGCGCCAGTAGGGCCAGGGCAGGTTTAACACTCCATTATATCGTCTATTGTTCATGGGTGGATCATAAAGCCAAGTAATGCTTTTGGTTCACCCGTTATTTACCGGGCATAAGTCTTAATCGATCCGCTGCGGTGGCCAGGGTGGCCGGACGGGGTCTTGGGTGAGTATGTCGAAAATCCTCCTTGCGGAAGACGATACGGATATGCGCCGCTTCCTGGTCAAGGCGTTGCAGAATGCCGGGTTCGATGTCACCTCCTACGACAATGGCCTCTCCGCCTATCACCGGCTGCGTGAGGAACCGTTCGAACTGCTGCTCACCGATATCGTGATGCCGGAAATGGACGGAATTGAGCTCGCCCGCCGCGCCGCCGAACTCGACCCCGACATCAAGATCATGTTCATCACCGGCTTTGCCGCCGTGGCGCTCAATGCGGATTCCAATGCGCCGAAGCAGGCGAAGGTCCTCTCCAAGCCGGTCCATCTGCGCGAATTGGTCACCGAAGTGCAGAAATTGCTGGCGGCCTAGCACTTTCGCGCGGTCTTGCCTCGCCGGTTTGGAGCCGATAGATCAATCACCGGCTTAAGGGCGCGTAGCTCAGCGGAAGAGCACCTCCTTGACATGGAGGGGGTCACAGGTTCGATCCCTGTCGCGCCCACCATTTCATCGAAGACTTGTCGTCAAAGACTTGTCATCAAAGGTTTGGCCCTGGCTCCGCAATGCCGAAGGCGGCTATCAGCCACTCTCGGCAATTCGGTATCCAATGCCGGGCTCCGTTAAAATGATCCGCGGATCTGCCGGCTGCTCTTCGACTTTCTGCCGTAGCTGACCAATGTAAACGCGCAAATAGTGCGTATCTTCGGTATGCGCCAAACCCCATACGGCCGTCAGTATCTGTCTGTGAGTGACGACGCGCCCCGCATGTTTAGCGAGGAACGACAAAAGCTCGAACTCCTTTGGCGTAAGCTTTAACTCGGCGCCGGCGCGGGTAGCGCGATGACGCACCGCGTCCACCTCGAGATCACCGACCCGCAGCACGGGAATTTCTGCCTTCCGCTGCATGCGATGCCGCAACGCTGTCCGCATTCGAGCAAGGAGTTCGCCGATATCGAATGGCTTGTTCACGTAATCATCTGCGCCGAGGTCGAGTGCCTCGATCTTTTCAGCTTCCCGTTCGCGCGCCGACAGAACGATGATCGGAACATCAGTCCATTCGCGTGCGCGCTTGAGTACATCCTTGCCGTCACCATCCGGCAGGCCGAGATCGAGCAGGACGATGTCTGGCGTTTCGGCAGCGATGCGTTTGACGCCCTCACTAATCGTACCGGCGCTCTCCATCTCATAGTTGTTGGCCTCAAGCGCCGGCCTGAGGAAGCGCAATATTGCCGATTTATCGTCGATAACGAGAACGCGGATTTTAGCGCTCATGGCGGCGCCTCCTCACGCGGGAACGTCATTATGAAGTCGCGCGCCGCGTCCGTTTGCGACCGGGCTTATTGCGCTGATCGTACCGCCATGGGCTTCCATGATGCCTTTTGCAATCGCGAGTCCAAGGCCAGTGCCTTGGCTGCCGTCCGCGCCAGACCGTGCGGCATCGTCGCCTTTCACGAATTTTTCGAAAATGCGCGGGAGATCATCCGGCGAAATACCCGGTCCATCATCTGTCACGCGCAACGCGACCCCATTCGCGGTCACGTCAGCATCGACCCCGACACGCGTCTCGGGCGGCGTATGAACGACTGCATTTGCAACGACGTTTCCTATCACTTGCTCGGCCAAAGTGGCATCGGCCCGCACCAATGGAAGATCGGCCGGAAGATTGATCTCGATGGGTTGTCGTGCGCCGTGCCTCCTGGCAGCGCTGACAACGCGTTCGCAGATTTCACGCAGATCAATCCAGTCGCGCCGCAATTCCAGCGCTCCAGCATCGATGCGAGTAATGGCCAGGAGATTGCGTACCATTTCATCAAGATCTTCGGCTTCCTTCTTGATCTGGCGGAGCAGGTCATTTTTCGCGGCTGCATCGAGTTTGTCGCCGTAGTCGATGAGGCTCGTGGCCGAACCGAGGATCGATGACAGCGGGGTACGGAAATCGTGCGAAACGGATGCCAACAGCGTATTGCGGACGCGTTCGGTCTCGGTGGCGGTTTTCGCACTCACCATTTCGCGCGCAAGCGAGGCGCGGTCCAAAGCTGCAGCGGTTTGTTCAACAAGGGTATCGAGAAGGGCGCGGGCTTCGGAGTCGAGCGGCGCTGCATCCTTTTCCTTCGCCACGCCGACCACCCCAAGCGTCTTGGTGCCGACGCTGAGCGGTACGAAATACCAGGGGATGATCGGCAAAGTGCCCGTGTCGGTGCCGGCCGGCTCGACGTGGCTGTAAGCCCAGCGCGCGGCAGTCATGGCGGCAGCGTCAAGGGTATCCTCTGGCGGCCATGCCGCCGCAAGCGTTACATCGTCGTCATGTGCAAGCATGACGACAACCGAACGGCCGAGGCTTGCGTGGATTTCGCTGGCGGCGCCTTCTGCGACCGCGTCAAGCGTCGCCAGTCCGGACAAGCGACGCGTAAACTCGTAAAGCCGCCGCATCGCGCGCATGCGGCTTGCGGATATTCTTGCCTGCTCGCGGACCCGGCCGGCCAGTGCCGAACTGATAACGGCCACCACCAGGAAAATAACCAGCGCGAGCAATTCGTACGGCTCAGCGATCGTAAAGGTGTAGATCGGCGGAATGAAAAAGAAATTGTAAACAAGAAATGAGAGCAGGGATGCATAGATCGCGGGCCATATGCCGCAGCTCATGGCGCTCACGAGGACTGCCAGAAGAAATACAATTGAAAGGTTAGGGATCGGCGTGACTTCAGTGAGCACTTCGCCAATGACCAGTGCGGCCGCGACGGCGCATGTCGCATAGAGAAAATGCAAGGGCACGACCGGAAGCATTTTCGGCCAGCGCAACCAGGGTTTGCTCCCGGGCGCTTCCGTTTCCCGCGTGACAAGGTGGATCGCGATATCCTGCGTCCGGCGCACTAATTCGTGCGGCAGAGATCGCCGGAGCAGTTCGCTGAAGAAGCTGCCGCGCGAACGGCCTATCACAATCTGGGTGGCGTTTTCGAATTTCGCGAACCGCAGCAATTCCGCCGGCAAGTCTGGGCCTGTAAGCGTTTGTGTTTCCGCGCCCAGACTTTCAGCCAATTTCATTGCTTCATCCAGCCTCTGCCGCGAGGCTGTATCGAGATTTGTACCTGGCCGTTCAACCGTAACGGCAATCCAGGGCGCATCCATCAGGTCGGCGAGACGCTTGGCGGTGCGCACGACCGTCGGAGAAACCGGATCGGGTCCAATACAAGCCAGAATGCGCTCGCCCGCCGCCCACGGCCCCTCAATTGCCTGCGCCTGCATGCGCTCGACCAATGCGGCGTCAACGCGTTCAGCCGCGCGGCGCAAGGCCAGTTCGCGCAGAGCGGTCAGATTTTGTGGCTTGAAGAAATGCTCGACCGCGCGGGCGGCGGTGTCTTGAACGTAGACTTTCCCCTCAGCCAGGCGTCTGAGAAGCTCATCGGGTGGAAAATCGACGAGTACAACCTCGTCGGCTTTATCGAAAACGGTATCTGGTACGGTTTCGCGGACCCTGACTTTGCTGATCCTCTGGACGACGTCGTTGAGGCTCTCGAGGTGCTGGATGTTCAGTGTAGTCCAGACGTCGATGCCGGCAGCCAGCAGTTCGTCGATGTCCTGCCATCGCTTCGGATGGCGGCTGCCGGGGACATTGGTGTGGGCGTACTCGTCAACGAGTAACAGGTTCGGCCCGCCGCGCAAGAGCGGCGTCGAGATCAAACTCGTGCATGACCTGATTGCGATAGACAACCGGCTTGCGCGGCAGAACGTCGAAACCTTCGACCAATTGTTCGGTTTCGCGCCGGCCATGCGTTTCGATCAAGCCCGCAACAACATCGCGCCCGCCCGATTTCTCGCTGCGGGCGGAGGTGAGCATGGCGTAGGTCTTGCCCACGCCGGGCGCTGCGCCCAGGAAAATCTTCAGGTGCCCTCGGCCTTCTTTCTTGGCGAGAGACAGCAACGCGTCGGGCGAGGCTCTTTGCGCTTGGTCGCCAGGCATATGGCTCCTCTAGCGCATCATACAGGAAAAAACCTGGCCCGAACTTGTGTCCGGGGCGGGCGGTTGGGGATCACTTCATGCGATTACGACTTCACGCCATCCAGGGCGAGATTGAGCTTGAGCACGTTGACGCGAGGTTCGCCCAGCAAACCCAGGGTGCGCCCTTCGATCTGATTCTCTACCAAGGTACGGATACGAGCTTCCGGCAGTCCCCGCGCCTTGGCTACGCGCGGCACCTGGAAGAATGCCGCCTCCGGCGTAATATCCGGATCAAGCCCGCTGCCGGATGTGGTCACCAGGTCGATCGGGACTGGCGCCGATGGGTTTTCTTTCTTGAGCGTATCGATGTCGCCCTTGACGCGCTCCATCAGGGCCTTGCTGGTCGGTCCAAGATTCGAGCCCATCGAGTTGATGGCGTTGTAAGGTGCGTCGATAGTCTTGGTCGGATCCGTTGGATCCGGCGTATTTGTCGCCGACGGACGGCCGTGGAAATATTTGTCGCCGGTGAACACCTGACCGATCAGGGCAGACCCCACAACCTTACCGTCCTTCTCAATCAGGCTCCCCTGCGCTTGGTAGGGGAAAGCATCGTCTCGGCAATTCCGGTCATCGCCAGCGGATAGGCAAGGCCGGTGATAAGGGTCAAAGCGATCACGAGCACTATGGCGGGGCGGATTTCCTTCAACATCGGTTGACTCCTTAGACGAGATGCAGGGCGCCGACCGCTAGGTCGATGGCCTTGATTCCGATGAACGGAATGATGACGCCGCCTACGCCATAGATCCAAAGATTACGCCGCAGCAGCGCCGCGGCACCGATCGGACGATATTTGACGCCCTTCAGCGCGAGCGGAATGAGCGCGATGATAATGAGTGCATTGAAGATGATCGCCGAAAGGATCGCGCTTTGGGGGCTGGCGAGGTGCATGATGTTTAGCACCGGCAGTTGCGGATAGAACGCCACGAACATCGCCGGAATGATCGCGAAATATTTCGCCACGTCATTGGCAATCGAGAACGTCGTGAATGCTCCGCGTGTCATGAGCAGCTGTTTGCCGATTTCCACGACTTCGATCAGCTTGGTCGGATCGGAATCGAGATCGACCATGTTGCCGGCTTCACGCGCGGCCTGCGTGCCGGTCTGCATGCAGACGCCGACATCGGCCTGTGCCAACGCGGGGGCGTCATTGGTGCCGTCGCCGCACATGGCAATCAGCCGCCCGTTCGACTGTTCGCCGCGGATATAACGCAACTTGTCTTCCGGCGTCGCTTGGGCGATGAAATCATCCACGCCCGCTTCGGAGGCGATTGCGGCGGCGGTCACCGGGTTGTCGCCCGTGATCATCACTGTCTTGATACCCATGCGCCGCAGGGCGGCGAAGCGATCCTTCACATCGGGTTTCACCACATCCTTGAGGTGGATCACAGCGAGGATGCGGCCATTGTCGACCAGCCCGAGCGGCGTACCTCCCGAACGCGCGATTTTGTCGACCGCGGCGCGGAAGGCCGGCGGCTCAGCAACATTCGATCCGGCCTGCTCGCGGGCGAACTGGAGCACTGAATTGATAGCCCCCTTGCGTAACTTGCGGCTGCCGACGTCGACGCCGGACAGCCGGGTCGTCGCCGAGAACTCGATGAATTTGGCGTTTGCGGGCGCCACCTGACGCCGCACATTATATTTCTCCTGCATCAGCGTGATGATGGAGCGGCCCTCCGCAGTCTCATCGGCGTCGCTTGCAAGCAGTGCTGCTTCGGCAGCCTCGTGCTCGGTGACGCCTGGCACCACGATAATCTCGGTCGCCAGCCGGTTACCGAAGGTGACAGTGCCGGTCTTGTCGAGCAGAAGCGTATCGACGTCGCCGGCGGCCTCTACTGCGCGGCCCGACATTGCCAGCACATTAAAGCGCACGAGCCGGTCCATGCCGGCAATGCCGATGGCCGAAAGCAAGGCGCCGATGGTGGTCGGAATGAGGGTAACGAATAACGCTACCAGTATGACCACCGAGACAACACCGCCTGCATAGGTCACGTAACTCGGAATTGTGGCGGTCGCGAACACGAAAATGATCGTCAGACCGACCAGCAGGATGTTGAGGGCGATTTCGTTCGGCGTCTTCTGCCGCTCGGCGCCTTCCACCAGCTTGATCATGCGATCGAGGAACGATGAACCGGGCGACGACGTAATGCGGATGATGATGCGGTCGGAAATAACGGTGGTGCCGCCGGTAACGGCCGAACGGTCGCCGCCGGACTCACGAATTACGGGCGCGGATTTACCGGTGATGGCGGCCTCGTTGACCGAGGCAATACCCTCGATCACGTCGCCGTCACCCGGGATGACGTCGCCGGTCTCGCATACGACCAGATCGCCGGCCCTGAGCTTGTCCGCGGCAATTGTTTCAAACTTTTTATAAGTGCTTGGGGACTGAATGCGCTTGCCTCGCGTCTCAGTGCGCGCCTTGCGCAGCGTGTCGGCCTGCGCCTTGCCGCGCCCTTCCGCTACCGCTTCCGCGAAATTGGCAAACAGCACGGTGAACCACAGCCAGATGACAATCTGGAACTCGAAAGCGATACTGCCGCCACCGGTCACAAGGTCGCGGACTAATATGACGGTGGTCAGTGCGGTGACCATTTCAAGCACGAACATGACCGGATTTTTGACGAGCGTAGCCGGATTGAGCTTGACGAAGGCCTGGCTGATCGCCGGGAATACGATCTGAGGGTCCAGCAACGTCGCCACCGGCATCCGTTTGCGCATCTTGGAAGTTTCCATAGTCGTAACTCCGAAAGAATCCGGTTCAGAACACAGTGCCCGCGGTCATCGCAAACTGCTCGACGAGCGGCCCAAGCGCGAGCGCGGGGAAAAAGGCGAGGCCTCCGACGATCAAGATCACGCCCACGACCAGACCGACGAACAGGCTGCCAGTGGTCGGGAATGTGCCAAGCGACGGCGGCACCGACTTTTTGGCGGCGAGCGAACCCGCAATTGCCATGGCCGGAATGATCATCCAAAAGCGACCGACGAACATCGCGACCGCGCCAGTGATATTGAAAAACAGCGTATTTGCCGAGATGCCCGCGAAGGCCGAGCCGTTATTGCCGGTGCTCGATGTGTATAGGTAGAGCATCTCGGAGAAGCCGTGCGGTCCCGCGTTGCCGAGCTGCGAGACGCCATCCGGGTTGACTGCAGCCACCGCCGTCCAACCGAGATACATCAGCGGCAGGACCAGGATGGCGAGCATCGCCATCTTGACTTCCTTGGCTTCGATCTTTTTGCCGACATACTCCGGCGTGCGGCCAACCATCAGGCCAGCGACAAAGATCGCGATGATGACGAACAGCAGCATGCCGTACATGCCGGCGCCGACGCCGCCGACAATGATTTCGCCGAGCTGCATGTTGATAAGCGGTACCATACCGCCGAGCGCCGTGAAGGAATCGTGCATGGCGTTGACGGCACCGCAGGAGGCGGCGGTCGTGACTACGGCGAACAGCGCCGAGGCGACGATGCCGAAGCGAACTTCCTTGCCTTCCATGTTGCCGCCGGTAAGGCCCAGGCCGTTCATAATGTCGTTACCGTGCGCTTCGGCCCAATAGGCAAGCGTCACGCCGGCGATGAACAGCACGCCCATCACTGCGAGGATTGCCCAGCCCTGGCGCTGGTTGCCGACCATGCGGCCGAACATATTGGTGAGCGAGGCGCCGATCCCGAAGATCAGGATGATCTGCAGGAAATTCGACAGTGCAGTCGGGTTCTCGAACGGATGGGACGCATTGGCGTTGAAAAACCCGCCGCCATTGGTGCCGAGCATCTTTATCGCGACCTGCGAGGCCACTGGGCCGACTGGATGGTCTGCTTGGCGCCCTCGAGGGTCGTTGCTTCGACATAAGGTCCCAGCGTCTGCGGCATGCCTTGCCACACGAGGAACAACGCCGCGACGATGCAGATCGGCATCAGGATGTAGAGCGTGCAACGGGTGATATCGACCCAGAAGTTGCCGACTGTTCGCGCTGAGGCGCGCGCGAAGCCGCGAATAAGCGCGACCGCGAGCACGATCCCGGTTGCCGCCGACAGGTAGTTCTGGTGTGTCAGGCCGAGCATCTGTGTGAGATAGCGACAACGTGCCTTCACCGCCGTAATTCTGCCAATTGGTATTCGTGATGAAGCTGACGGCGGTATTGAACGACAAGTCCGGCGCCACGGCGGATTGCTCGGCTGGATTAAACGGCAGTATCGCCTGGAAGCGCATTAACCCGTAAAGAATGAGGAATCCGCCGACATGGAACAGCAGCATGCCCACGGTGTAGGGGAGCCAGCCCTGTTCACTTTTCTCTTCAACGCCCGCCATCCCGGTATAGCGCCCTCTCTACCGGACGAAGGATGGGCGACAGAAATGTGCGCTCGCCATTGAATACGCGCGTCATGTAAGCGCCGAGCACGGGCGTGATCACCACAATGATCGCGCAATAGAAGAAGAATTTGAATCCAGCCGATGGTGGTCATGACACGCCCTTTCAGAACCGCTCTGGCTTAAGCAAAGCGTAAACGAGGTAAATCATCAGCCCCGCGGTCACGAGGGCGGCGAGCGAATAGTCGAAGTTCATGGCAGCCCCCTTAGAGCCGGTCGCAGACATAGGCGTAGCCGATCGTCAGCACGAAAAAGCCAAGGCCGAGGGCTAGCAAAATGAGGTCGAGCATTGGGTGCTCCTTTCGATACGCGTGATGCGTTGGAGCAAAAATTCAAATAGAGGTCGAAGCATAAAGAAGCGATGTGAATCGCGGTTGCGATAGATCAAGAAGAAATAAAGATGTGCGTTGGAAGTCGCCCCAATCCTGGATCTTTATGACGTCTTTATAGCTGGGCGTTGATTTCCCAATCGAATTCCTATGCGGCAGCGCACACATTCCTGGCACGGAGGCCGGAAAGGCTTCCAACTGGATCGCAAGGAGAGACTTCGATGACAGTCATTGTGCTCTTAACGCGCTTTGCGCGGGCAATAGACGCCCTCGTCAACGCGCGTGCAGCGCGCGCCGTCCCTGAGTGGCGGATGCGCGAAGTCCGACGCGAAATCGCTCGTCTCCGCTGACTCTCGGCACGCGAATTTCATACCGGCTGAGCCAAAGGCTTGGCGCAAGAACGCCAGGCCGAGGCCGGCCAGTTTCCAGGACAGCAGACAATGTCGCTCATCACATATCGAATTCTGAATACGCTGAAAGGCTCTGCCGCGCCCGGGCGTGGCGGCCATGCGCCAGTTAACGTCTCCGTGTCCAAGCTACCCGGCCTTGCGCGAAAGGCATTCGCGAGCGGCTCGGCGCTGCTTGTGCACATGCAGAGGCCTTCGCCGAGGCGCGATTACATAAAGCGCTGCTCGAAGCCGAGCTCTATCGCAATCGCTACATGCACACGTCGAAGAATGACGATGATCTGCCGGTCGTCCGCTGAAATTCCGAAAACGACCGTGCAGTGCCCAATTGCAGGAGAGTAAGATGACCAAGCTTCGCCACGCCTTTCCGCAACTTGCGATGAGACGATCGCCCGATGCATCGCCCGCGGTTAAGAAGGTGCGTCCGAATGGGCAAGGCATTGAGAGCCGCAAACGCGCTCAAATAGTGCTGCTCGCATTCACGCTTTTCGCAGCTGTTTTCGCTGCAATCATCGCCCTGCGCGTCGTGGTGTGGCTGCCGGCTTTTAGACACTAGGCCGCTGCTCCGTGTCCGCTGTCCGGCATCCATTAAATGGAGATGTGTCGTGAAACAGGCTGAACCTCCCTCGATCGTGCCATGTTCGAGACCTTTGCAATTCCAGATCGGCAAGGACAGCCACGGCAATTGGGTTGTCCAGGACGACCAAGGCCTCTGCGGCGGGCTATTTGTCGACCGCACTCAAGCGCTTCGCTTCGCGATGCTGGAAAATGGAAGTCGACCGCAGGCGGTCATTATGGTGCCTGGGATTTTCAACTCGATACGAACCGTAACGCCTCTGTGAATTATCCGCCGGTCACTGGCAATCTTTCGGGCCAGCGGAAAGTCGCCTGAGTGGCTGCCCCAAGGACACAGAGCAATGACAACAGTCTCAGGCCGGCATGTCTCGAGGTTGTCAGGTTATGCGCCTGCCATACCGACGCCGTTCAACGACGACGGACATATCGACACCGCGGCATTCGAACAATTTTGTGAGCGTCAAATCCGTGAGGGTGCTACCGCGCTCGTCGTCTGCGGGACAACCGGGGAAGCGCCGACACTCCGCCCCGCGGAACATCACGTCCTCGTTCGTATTGCGGTTGACGTGGCACGCGGACGCGTACCAGTCATCGCGGGGGCCGGATCCAATTCGACTGCGCACGCCATCGAACTCACGAAGGATGCAGCGGCCGGTGGCGCCGATGCGATCCTGTCGGTCGTCCCGTACTACAACAAGCCTGTTCAAGCCGGCTTATATGCTCATTTCAGCGCCATCGCTCATTCGACGGAATTGCCAATCATTCTTTATGACGTGCCTTCGCGGACAGCCTGCGGGCTTGCAGACGAGACGATTGCGCGGCTTGCGGAGCTGCCGCAAATTATTGGCGTCAAGGACGCAACCGGGGACGTGGAGCGACCGCTGCGTCTGCGGTCACTCGTCGGATCGCAATTCCGGCTGCTGTCAGGTGACGACGCCACCGCATTGGCTTTTATTGCAGCGGGAGGTCATGGCTGTATTTCGGTCACTTCCAATGTCGCGCCAAGCCTGTGCCGCGTTATGTATTTGGCTTGCCGACAAAGGCAAGGCACCAAGGCGCATCAGTTCGCAACCCCGACCGCGGAACTGACCGCGGCGCTATTTCGTGAAACAAATCCAGCGCCAATCAAATATGCGTTGAGCCTGCTCGGATTCATGTCGGCCAAGGTCCGCTTGCCCTTGGTCGAATTGACCGAACAATCGCGCGCCGCCGTCTCGGCGGCCCTGGCGAGAATTTGTCACTTCTATCCGGGCCAAATAATCGGATCGATTCGTAAACTCAGCCCCTCAGAGGCCGTAGCCGTTTAAGGCCGGATGCTGCAATGAATGTGATCGCCAGCAAGGAAAGGCTGACCCAGAAGGCCAGGGATTGGCTGCTGGCGATCTTGCGTTTTGCCGTCACTTTGGCGCCGGCCGACCGTGCGGCCGTCCTAAAGCTTGCGCACGAACTCGATCGGCCTGGGACGGACTCGACGAGCGCGAATTTTACCTTTTTCATGCGAACCAGCTTCGATTTTTGCAATGCTATTTGCGACAAAAACAATCCGGAACGGATGACAATCTTGCGACGAAATATTAGCCGGATCGACGACGCTCGTCTCAAACGTGCACTCGAAGCAGCAGTCGACCTGGGAGACGACCAAGGCGGGTCTTACCGGGCGATGCGGGTTTTGCCGAAGGAACGATGGCAAAGGGACCTTTGGAAAGGGCTGGCGTCCGCGCGTCGCGGCTAGCGCACGGAGACGATCTTTATAACGTCTTTATGCGGGTGCTCCGATTTCCCAATCGAATATCTATGCGGGGAGGGACAGATGTCGGATGCGGACGCCTGCGGGTGGCCGCAACCAGAGTGACTCCGATGACCACTCTACTGCTCCAGAATTTGAAGCTGATTCTACTAGTTCTCCTGGTCGGCTCCATTATCGGCCTTTCGCACCTCGCTGGCGAAAATCGAAAAGGCTCAGGGTTGGTATCCACCAAGCGCACGTCTGGCTGGACGAGCGCACGCAGGACGCGCGCTGCGAAGGTCCGTCGGACCAGCTTTGTGCCCAACTATGGCATCAGCCCGCGGCAGCGCCGGTTCAATGCGCTGTTGGGATGAGGTTGCATCATGCTGAATGATGAAAAATATGCGTGCAGGCTTGAAGCATTGGAAGGCCAACTCAAAAATGAGACGGTGCTGACACCTGATCTTATTCGCAAAGTCATCACCGATGCCTGCACACGGTTTCCGACGATGAAAAAGGCCGGGAAATCAATCGGCCTTGAGCGTTTGATCGAAATCGGCGCTTGGTGCGACGCGACACTTGCTCTGATCGAGATTGAACTTCCGCAATGGAGCATTCGTCGATTGGCCCATGAAGATGGCGAATGGTTCTGCTCACTGAGCAGACAACCCGCCTTGCCTATAGAATTTGACGATACTGCGGACGCCAGCCACCCAGTATTGCCGCTGGCAATCTTAGCTGCGTTCCTTGAAGCGCGGCGAAGGGCCGGCGCTGCGCGCGCAATCTCGCGCGGCGACCGTGCCGCAGGTTCGAGCGACAGAGGGCAATGCGATCTGTACCGACAATTTCGTGTAGCCGGCTGAAGACGAAGGATCACTCAACGATTGCCTGATAGACGAGCGTCCGCATCAGGTAACGGTAGTGGAGCCGCTGGGCCGGCGCCTGCATCAGCAGGATTGCGATCAATTCCTGTTTCGGATCCACCCAGAAATAGGTACCGCTCACGCCGCTCCAGAAATATTCGCCGACCGAACCCGGCAGCGGGTTGCGGCCGGCATGTGTGCGCACAGCGAAGCCGAGGCCGAAGCCGAGGCCAAGTTCCGGCGTTGGTGCCAATGCACCGAACTGGGTGCGCGTGAGCGCCCCATAGCGTGATTCCGGCGGCAGATGGTCGGAGGTCATCAGTGCTACCGTGGTCGGCGAAAGCAGCCTTTTGCCGCCAAGCTCGCCGCCGTTGAGCAGCATGTGGCAGAAACGGGCGTAGTCGGCGGCAGTCGAAAGCAGGCCGCTGCCTCCGGAAATCCAGGCCGGTTTGCCACCGATGCTGCGTACCATCGCCGGCCGCTTGCCGGTTGCCGGATCAATCTGCGGTTCGGCGGCGCGTCGGGCATCGATCGGGCCAAAGGTCGTGTCGGTGAGGCCGAGCGGTTTGCTGATGCGTTCGGCGATGAAACGATCGAGTTCCATTCCGCTCACGAGCTCGATGATGTGGCCGAGCACGTCAGTGGACATGCTGTACTGAAAGGTGGTGCCGGGCTGATGGGCGAGAGGCAGCCTTGCGAGCCTCGTTATCAGTTCGGCATTGGTGTGACCCTCATCGCCGACATTCTCCGCCAGGTAGGCTTCCTTGAGGAGCGGGCCGGCGAACTGGCCATAGGTGAGGCCTGAAGTGTGGCGCAGCAGATCCTGCAAACTCATCTGCCGATTCAGCGGCTCTTTTGCGAGTTTTTTTGCCGACGCATTGTCGGAATCGACACGCGACCTTGAGCCCGGCGAACTCCGGGATATATCGCTCCACCGGGTCGCAGATCAGCAGCTTGCCTTGCTCGGCCAGCATCATGATGGCCACCGAGGTGAAAGGCTTCGTCATCGAGGCGATACGGAAGATCGTATCGGGACAGCATTCGTTCGCCGGCCTCCCGATCGCGATAGCCGAGCGCTTCCAGGCAGGCGATCTTTCCGCGCCGAGCGACGAGCACGACCGCGCCGGGCACCAGGCCTTTGCCGATATCGGATTGCAGGGTGTCGGTCAGCCGCTTCAGGCGCTCGGACGAAAGGCCAACCTCCTCGGGCCGCGTTGCGCGCGGTATTTCCAGAAGCCATCCGGCATTCCTATTTCCAGAATTGCCGCGAGGCCAGTGCGGCGCCTTCTGCCATGGCCTTGAACTTCGCGAAAACGACATCCGGATCCACCGCCGCCTGCCCGACCCAGGTGCCATAACCGCAGTCGCTTCCGGCGATCACGTTTTCGCGCCCCACAGCATTTGCGTAACGAGCGATACGTTGCGCGATCAGTTCCGGGTGCTCGATGAAATTCGACTTCAACTCGATGACACCGGGAATGAGCACCTTGCCGTCCGGCAGCTTTACCTTCTCGAATGTGGTCCATTCGTGGGCGTGGCGAGGATTGGCCGCCTCGAGTGAAATTGCCGACGCCTTGGCCGTGAAGACGATGTCGATGATGTCGGCAAGCGGCACGTCGCGGTGATGCGGGCCCTCGTAGTTGCCCCAGCACAGATGCATGCGCAGCTGTTCGGCCGGGATGTTTGCGACGGCGTGGTTGAGCGCTTCGATGTGAAGCTGAGCACGCTTGCGGAATTCCGGCAACGTAAGATCCGCGTACTGAATGTGGCGCCCCATGGCGAGGTCGGGACAATCGATCTGCAGGACGAAGCCGGCCTTGGCGACAGTCTCGTACTCGTGCCGCATGGCGTCCGCGATCGCGTAGATATAGCTTTCGAAATCCTTGTAATATTCGTTGCGGAAAAACAGCGATACCACGCCGGGCGAAGCGGCGCTCATGAAGCCGCCAGTCACCTTCACGTCCCTGAGCGCGGCTTTGAGATTTTCGGCGTCGGCTTGCGGCGCCTGCTTGTCGCGCACGCTGATGGCGGCATTGCACGCCGGCGTTTTCCGGCGTGAGCGGCCGGGATCGCCGAACACGCGTTTCTCCAGACGCGGAAAATCGGCGAGGTCCTGATAGACGAACGTGTTGCCTGTTCCGCCGAAGCCGTTGAGCCGGTCCTTGATGTAGGTCGCATAGCTCGGCTTCGACAATTCGCCGTCATTGACGAGATCGACGCCGGCATCGGCCTGTTTCCTGACGACCTCAACCACCGCGGCCCGCACGCGCGCCGCCAGGGCCTGCGCATCGACCGGCACACCTTCTTCCTTCGCATACATCATGCGGATGAGGTCATCCGGCCGGGGCAAACTACCCGTATGCGTGGTCAGAAAGCGGTCTCTGCTGCGCTGCACGGCTCGAACTCCCCAGGCGGCAGACTGTAAAGCAGGGCAAGGCCGGTAACCACCGCCGGGCCGCTTGCGTTGACAGGCCGGGGTGGGCTGCGTATGTACCCGGCAAATATCAGCCAGAGATTGTCATGAAAGTCCGTAATTCCCTGAAATCGCTGCGCGGCAGGCACCGCAACAACCGTTTGGTGCGCCGCAAGGGCCGGGTCTATATCATCAACAAGACCAACCGCCGTTTTAAGGCCCGCCAAGGCTGATTTCGGCGCTCTGCGGGCGCCTGTTCCATCGCCGCATATTGGCCACGAAACGCGGAGACACTATGCTTCGCTCATGCGCACTCGATTCCTTGCAGCGCTCCGTGATTGCCGACCGCAGCCTTGTCGGCGCCCGCCGACGCGCAATCCGGTCAGTGGGTCAAGCCGCCCGACAAATTGCCCCACATAGGCGCGCGGAGACCGGACCCAGAATCTCGATTTTCTGTTCGGCGCGCTCAAGCTCGCGCCTGACGATATTACGGCCAAGGCGATCGAACAGCGTATCTGGGCATTATGGACGGTCTCGCACAGCGATACCGCCAATCTCCTCATGACCCGCGTCAAGACGGCGATCGAGTCGAAAGATCTCGATGTGGCAATCCAGCTTCTCGACGCGATCATCAAGGTGAAGCCCGACTATGTGGAAGCCTGGAATCGTCGCGCGACGATCTACTACATGAAGAAAGACTATGGCCATGCGCTGGCCGACATCCGCGAAGTCCTCAAGCGCGAGCCGCGCCATTTCGGCGCCCTGGCCGGTTTTGGGCTCATCATGCAGGACATCGGCGACGACAAGCAGGCGCTCGAAGTCTATCGCCGCGTGCTCACTCTGTATCCGCGGATGGAGCGAATTCCCGACCTCGTGAAGACGCTTCAGAGCAAGGTCGAGGGCAGGGATATCTAGTCGCCGGTCGAATCCCCGCCGACATAGGCAATCCGCAGCATATTTGTCGCTCCCGGCGTGCCCAGCGGCACTCCGGCCACAACGATCACGCGCTGACCGCCTTTTGCGAATCCTTCCTTGAAGGCGATGCGGCAGGCGCGGTCGACCATGTCATCCTGGTCGTGCGCGTCTTCGGTAACCACGCAATGCACGCCCCAGACGACGGCCAAGCGCCGTCCGGTCGCGATATTCGGTGACAGCGCGACGATCGGCGGCCGCGGCCGCTCGCGCGCGACCCGCAAGGCGGTCGAACCCGATGACGTCCAGCAGATGACTGCCGCGAGATCGAGCGTATCGGCAATATGGCGCGCGGCATCCGCAATTGCGTCTGCACCAGTTGCCTCCGGCGCCGCGCGTTGCGACGTGATGATGTTGCGGTAGAGAGGGTCGCCTTCAACTTCTTCGGCGATGCGATTCATCGTTGCGACGGCCTGGATCGGATACTGGCCGGCCGCGGATTTCAGCGGAAAGCATCACCGCGTCGGCACCTTCGAAAATTGCCGTTGCGACGTCCGAGACCTCGGCGCGCGTCGGTACTGGTGCAGTGATCATCGACTCGAGCATCTGCGTTGCGACGACGACCGGCTTTCCTGCGACGCGGCATGCGCGTGTCATCTGTTTTTGAACGCCGGGCACTTTTTCCAGCGGCATTTCCACGCCAAGGTCGCCGCGAGCAACCATCAGCGCGTCGGCCAGATCCATGATATCGGCCAGCCGGGTCACCGCCTGCGGCTTTTCAATCTTGGCCATCACAGCCGCGCGCCCGCGCGTGATCTTTTTGGCTTCGGCGATGTCCTCGGGCCGTTGAATGAATGAAAGGGCGACCCAGTCAATCCCCGTTTCAAGCGCCGCCTCCAGATCGGAGCGGTCCTTGTCGGCAAGCGCCGAGAATGGAATTGTCGTGTCCGGCAAGCTGACCCCTTTGCGATCGGACAATTTCCCGCCCACCACGACTTGGGTTGAAATGCGCTTTGGTTCCGTTTCGGTAGCGACGAGCTTGACCTTGCCGTCATCGATCAGCAGCACATGACCGGGTTTGATAGCGGCGAAAATTTCCGGGTGCGGGAGATAGGCGCGTTTCGCATCGCCGACGGCAGCATCGGTATCGAGCACGAAGGTGTCGCCGTTTTTCACCGCCGCGGAACCGCCCGAAAATGTGCCGAGCCGCAATTTCGGGCCCTGCAGATCGATGAGCACACCGATCGGCCGGCCCGTATCGCGCTCGACGGTGCGGATCATGGCCACCAGTTCGCGCATGCGGTCCTGGCTGGTGTGGCTCATGTTGATGCGAAATACATCGGCGCCCGCCTCGAACAGCCTTGCGATCATGTCGGCGCTCGACGATGCGGGCCCAAGGGTGGCGACAATTTTGGCGCGGCGGAGGCGTCTCATTGCTTGCCGCCTCCGGGTGGAGACGGCGATAGCGTCGTCGGCGGGCGTGAGTTTCCGAGCGGCGCGCGCGGCGGCAATGGTCGCTCGGGCGCCTGCTCGGCGGTGTCCGTCAGTTGCACGGTCCACGAGCGCTGCTCGCTGGTGTCGACCTCGAAAAAGCCGGTCCGGTCATAGCCTCGCGCCAGGCAATTCTCGGTCCCGCGAATGGTGAATTCCTTCTCACGTGAGCACATGTAGGCCTTGCCTGACCATTCGCCGCCGCGGTCGTAGTCGACCGCGTAGATGTAATAGTAACGCGCAACCAGTGCGCCGCGCAGCAGTGTTTCGCAAGAACGTGACGAAACGTTCCACCACCCCTCCGTTGTCCACCCTTCGTTGTCCTTGTAACCGATGGCAACGCCCACCCGGCTGCCGGTGTTGTTGCAGAGGCGGAAATCCGCTTTGGAGGGATATGCAGTGCCGGCCAGCAGCATCACGAGGACAGCGGTGCCGGCACAGATATTCAAAATGCGGAGTCTGGCTGCGGTGAAGGGCAATACGGTCACGATTGTCGATAGTTCCGGGCGATGGGCGGTTTTGGCGTGATCGATCACTGCGTGTCAACGACGATGGCACGGAAGTCATTCACGTTGGTGTAAGTCGGCCCTGGGACGAGAAGATCGCCGAGGGCCTCGAAAAATGCGCTCGAATTGTTGTCGGCAAGGAAGGCGGCAGGATCGAGGCCTTTTGCCTCGGCACGGGCCACCGATTCGCCATCAATCGAAGCGCCGGCGGGGTCGGATGCGGCTCCGCTGCCGCCATCCGTGCCGTCGGTGTCAGCGGCAAGCGCGGCAACGGCAGGCATGCCCGCCAGAGCAATTGCGAGCGCCAGCGCATATTCCTGATTCGGGCCCCCGCGCCCCTTGCCGCGGATGGTGACGGTGAGTTCACCGCCCGAGAGCAGCACCGCGCGTTTTCGCTGTGACCGCAAGTCACGCGCAAAACGGGCGTGAGCGGCGGCAACGTCACGTGCCTCGCCTTCGATACTGTCTCCGAGCAGGATGCATTCGTAGCCGGCCGCGCGCACGGCGGTCTGAGCGGCGCGCATGGCATCGGCCGGCCGTGCAGCCAATTCAAATTTGCTCCCGGCAAAGACGGGATCGCCGGGCTTCGGTGATTTATTGTTGGACATCGTTGAGTGCGCGCGCAGACGGAATCAGGAATTTCGAGTTTGTACCTGGCGACAATCGCGCGCGCGTCCGCAAGCGTCGTCGGGTCGGGCACGGTCGGCCCCGAACCGATTGCAGACGGGTCGTCGCCCGGCACGTCCGATATCGCGATCGTCAGCAGTTTTGCGGGATGCGCATGGCGCGCCAACCGGCCGCCCTTGATACGCGATAGATGCTTGCGCACCGTATTGATCTCGCCGATGATCGCGCCGGAGCGCAGCAGCGCGCGGGTCACCGCCTGCTTGTCGTCAAGCGATACACCGGTGGCCGGCGCGATCCAGTTAGCGGATGCGCCGCCCGACATCAGCACCAGCACGAGATCATTTGCGCCGGCGCCGTCGGCGAGGCTCAGCGCGCGCTGCGCGCCTTCGACGCCTGCGGTGTCGGGAATCGGATGGCCGGCCTCGATCATTTGGACGCGACGAAGATGCCGAGCGTAGCCGTGGCGCGCGACCGCAACGCCACTCAACCGCTCGAAGGAAATCCGCAGCCGGTCGAGATAATGCGCTTCGGCGACCTCCGCCATCGAACCGGCAGCCTTGCCCGCCGCAAGCAAGACCAGCCGGTCGGCCGGCGGCTCCGGCAGCAATGGCGGCAGGCATGCGGCCGGATGTGCCGCGGCGACCGCAGTGCGGAAGAGGTCGGCCAAAAATGCGCGGAGCGGAGAGGTCATATTTTAAGACACCATGGAGCGGCCCTGCTTTTCATTGCCGCACCGGTGGCATAGCATTCGGTCAAGAGCCAATGACGGCCCAGATCAATAAAAATTTGCCCAGGGGAGGAAATCATGGCGGACCAGGTCGTTCCGGTCTCACGGCTGCTTGATGAACGCGGACTGAGTTCGTTCCATTATAATCTGATTTTCTGGTGCGTTCTGCTGTCGCTCATCGACGGTTACGATATCGCCGCCATCGCCTTCGCTGCACCGCACCTCGTGCGCGAATGGGGTCTCAAGCCCGGGGCGCTCGGCCCGGTATTCAGCGCGAGCCTTATCGGCATTCTATTCGGTTCGGCTGTGTTCGGATGGGTAGGTGACCGCTATGGCCGCAAAACGGCACTCATCGCCTCGAATCTGCTGTTCGGCGTTTTCACTTTCGCCGCAGCGTGGTCGACCAATCTCGAGCAACTGTTCTGGCTGCGCTTGCTCGCCGGTCTCGGCATTGGCGGCGTCATTCCGAATGTTGTCGCGATCAACACGGAATCCTCGCCACGCAGGCTTCGGGCGACGCTGGCGCTGATCGGCGTAGGATTCGTCCCGATTGGCGGTGCCATTCCCGGTGTCGTCGCTGCCACCCTGGTCCCGACCCATGGTTGGCAAATCCTGTTCTCCATCGGAGGCATCGTGCCGATCGTGCTGGCGTTGATTGGCCTGTTCACGCTTCCTGAATCGATAAAATTCATGGCATTGCACGAAAGCCAACGCGCCAAGATGGAGAAGACCATTGCCGCGATCAACCCGGACTTCAAGGTGCCGGCCAACGCGAAATTCGTCATCGAGGACGAACAGCAGTTCCCCGGGTTTCAATCCAAAATACCTGTTCGGCCAGGGACTCTGGCTGGTAACGCCCCTCCTGTGGCTTCTCTTTGCGCTCAACCTGATGGGTTATTTCTTTCTGTTGTCGTGGACGCCGACATTGATGGCAGTTCTGAAGCTGCCGCCGTCCGTGGGTGCACTTGCAGGCGCCATGATCCAGCTCGGCGGCACGGTCGGTTCACTCGTCCTTGTCCGCTGGATTGAACGCCGACGGTTTTTTGCGATTGCGATCATTTTCGTGATTGCGGTGCCGGTCGTAGCGTCGATCGGATTTGCCGGCCAGACATCAACCGTGGCGCTGGCCGTAGCGACATTCTGCGCGGGTTTCTGCGTGCTCGGCATTCAGACCGGGATCAATGTCGCGGGTGCTTTGGTTTATCCCACCTCATTGCGCGCCAACGGCTCAGGCTGGCAGTTGGGCGTCGGTCGTGTCGGCTCGATCATCGGGCCGCTCGTGGGCGCGCTGTTCGTCGGGTTGCCGGTTGCGCACCTGTACATGTGGTCGTCGTTGCCTTTCGCCGTGGGCGCGGTGGTCTGTTTTGCGGTGTGGAAGCTCAACGAGGCCCGCCTGGAGGCGCATCCCGAACTGCGGGCTGCGCAGGTGCCGGCCTGAGATTGCCGGCCGGTGCTCAGAACGGCTCGTAGCCGCGCAGGGCCGGGATGACCTCCTCGCCGAACAGGCGAATGGAGCGCATGAGGTCGTCTTCCGGCAGGTCGGAAAAGTTGAATTCGCCCATGAAGACATTGAACAGGCCGGCTTGCGCGGCGGCCTGGATTTTCCTCGGCGACCGTTTCCGGCGAGCCGATGAACACCAGCTCGTGCTTCATCAGGTAATCGGCGTCGAACAGATTGGCCATGATCTCGGAGGCTCCGGGCTCGCCCCGTCCAATGAACTTCTTGGCGTGTTCGCGCACGCGTTGCTCGAAGGTTTCACCGGGACGTGGCGGCGGCAAAAATCCCTCGTAGGCGCGGGCGGCGCGGGCGAGCGCAGCGTCGAGGGCCTTTTCGTCCGACTCGTCGACATGGACAATAGTGCAATACGCAATATTCGGCGGGTGCGGATGACCTGCGGCGGCCCAGTCCGCGAGAAATTTGCGGTAGCGCGGAGCGGCGTCGGCGCGCGGGTAGACCAGAAAATATCCGGGATTAATTCCCTGCCGTGCACAAAATTCGAGCGTCTGCGGGTCGCGGCTCATCATCCACAACGGAGGATGCGGTCTTTGCATCGGCGGCACGGCCAGCTGCGCGCTTTCGGTATGGTGCACGTCGCCATGAAAGGAAAACGGCTGTTTTTCGCCGTATGCCGCGCGCAGGTAGTCGACGAATTCGATCGTCGGAGATTTTCGCAGACTGTAGTCGAGGCCGAAGGGCTTGAAGTAATCCGCATTGATTCCCGGCACCAGCCCGAGCTCCATGCGCCCGCCCAGCATCTGGTCGACGATCGCAATTTCCTCTGCCAGGCGCAGCGGGTGGTAAAGCGGCACGACATAACCCATCGGGCCGATGCGCATGCGGCGCGTGCGCGCACCGGCGCCGACGACGTAGAGGCTCGGCGATGAAATCCAGCTTTCATCCGGACGGAAGTGGTGTTCGACGCAGAAGCTGTAGTCGAAACCCAGTTCGTCACACAGCTGCAGTTCGCGCCAGAGCTGCTCATAGCGCTGGTGCGGGTTCATGCCCGGCTTGCCCCAGACATGTGAAAAATGGGCGAACTTCACGCTGCGCGCTCCTGATTTGCCTGCATCAGGCTGAAAGGGGCCTTCAAACGAGGGCAGGGCATGTCTATGTTTCCCCTACAGTGGAGGACACCACTATGGACGACAAGACCCGCACCGAGCTTGAGGCCGCCGTATACCGGCGCCTCGTCGAGCATCTGAGGTCGCGCACCGATGTGCAGAATATCGACCTGATGAATCTCGCCGGTTTCTGCCGTAACTGCCTGTCGAATTGGATGAAAGATGCCGCCGACGCCAAGGGCGTCACCATGAGCAAGGATGAGAGCCGCGAAATCGTTTACGGCATGCCCTACGAGGAATGGCGAAAAAAATATCAGAAAGAGGCATCGCCCGACCAGAAAGCCGCATTCGAAAAGTCCAGCCCCCGGCACTGATTGTCACCGTTTGCTTGTGAACAGCGTGGATGAACCGCTCAGCATCTTGACCGGAGGGCGTCCAATTCAGAAAGCTTCTTGGCAAGTGACGGGTCTCGCCCCGTCCTGCGTGTCAAGGAGACGTCAATGCCAGCATCAGCCGCGGCCGAAAAAGAACAACCGGCAACCCGCTTCGCCAAGGATCAACTCAAAGCCTTCGTCGAGCGGATCGAGCGGCTTGAAGAAGAAAAAAAGGCGACGTCTGACGATATCCGCGATGTCTATGCCGAAGCGAAAGGCACCGGCTTCGACACCAGAGCGCTCCGCACGATCGTGCGCATGCGCAAGATGGATACCGACGAACGCCGCGAGCAGCAGGAAGTGCTCGACACCTACCTGAACGCACTGGGGATGCTGCAGTAATTCTCGGCCCGGCCGCGGCAGCGGTCTATCTCAGCGAAGCGGTCGACTGTCGCGTGAATGTGGTGGTGGCGAGGAACACCACTGCCGGTCCATCAAAGTGGCTGGCCACCATGCCCAGATGCGGATCGGCCGAAAACGTCATCACGACTGACATCGACGGCTTGTACAGAAGCTCATGCAGGGGCCGCATGTCCATGGCGCCGAGCCTGGTGGCCGTCAGGTAATTGCTGACGCTGGGCGCGAGCATTGCAGCCCGCAGCCAGGGGCTGTCCGTGACCTTTCCATCGCCCGGCAAGGCGGCAGCGAGCGGGGGCTTTGCCACGACAGTCGTATTGCCGCGGGCCGGCATCACGCTGGCCTCTTTCGCCACGCGCGGAACCCTCGTCCCCATCGGCCGCATTGGCCGTGTACGCTCCGCTGCCTCTCGATTCCGCGGCATATGCGAGTACCGAGCTGCCGGTCGAGCTCGTATCCGCGCTTGCGGTCGCAAACGGGTCGGGAGTGGATTTCGCTGCGGGCAAATCGGGACCGCTCTGAACGGCTCCGTGCCAGTATCCGCGACTGTCAATCAGGTTGCTGCCGAGCGAGGCGGTGACAAAAGTCGGCTTGGTCGGCTTCGGCGCGGCTGCGACGGCCATGACGGTCTTCGGCCGCGCCGTCGGCAACGGAACGATGTGTTCGACACTGACCGGCTTGGCTTTCGGCGGGGTTACACTTGCGACCGCCATTGGCGCGCGCGTGTGCCTCGTTGCAGGCTCCTCGCTCACTTCGTCAGCATCCTTGCCCCCGCCGAATAGCCGGGCCAGCAGGCTGCGCTTCGGTTTCTCAGCCGCCTGTTCCGTGCTCGTGGTGATCACGCCTGCCTCGCGCGCAGTGTCCAGCGAGATCTCCGACGGTCTGCCGCCGCGGCGCTCGACATCGGCAAGGGCGAGCGCATAGCCGCGCAGTGGCTGGCCATCGGAGGGAATATGCACCGTGCGCCCGTCGGGGAATACCCTCGCGAGCTGCTCGTGCGTCATCCGCGGCCAGTGACGAATGGTGCCGGTATCGAGGTGCACGAACGGCGAGCCCGATGTCGGATAAAATCCGACACCGCCACGCTGCAGCCGCAACCCGACCTCGCGGATTTTCTCCAGCGGAACGCCCGGGATGAAGAAATCCATCGCCTGGCCGTTGATGTGCTGACTGAATTGCGCGACGCCGCCCGACCGGGCGCGCAGCATCGAATTGGTCTCAGGCGAACGGTAACCGCACACGACATCGATCGGCCGCGTGGCGCCAACTTCGCGATAGGTTTCCCACACAAGGTCGAAAAGGTGCGGGTCCATGTGAGTCGACTGTTCCTTGCGCCAGTCGCGCATGAACCAGTCGAGCTTCTTGAGTGCGGCCTCGTCATAACGGCCATCACGCTTGTATGTGATCGTGATGTCTTCGCCGGTGTGCAGGTGATGGAAAGAGATCGAGCGCGTGTCGCCCTCTGCGATCGCGTTCTGCAGTGAACTGCTGGCGCCGAACAGGAAAAAGCCAGCCATGCTCACGCACGCACCGGCGCGCGCCAAAGCAGCAGCGAATGAGCGCTCGCGCGCCGAGTCAAAAATCAAAGCGGTGTCCCGTGAAGATACCCGTCCCACGTCGCCGTCACGTCCCCGTCGGGCCGCCGTGACGGCAGCCCCGTGAGTGTTATCGGGATCGGTTAATGAGAACTTAGCGCCGGTCCCCCGTCCACGCTTTCCCTAACTGGGGAATTGGGCCGAAAACGGGGCGTTGCGGAACTAAAAAGGGGTATTTCCCGTACCAAAACGGGAGGTGTCCGGCTCAGGCCCATGTTTGAAGGCCCTGGCCGTTGCTCATCCGTAGGGGTCATCCATCCACGGGCTCATTTTGGCCGAGTCCAAGCCCTTCCAGTTTGCGGTACAGGGTCGAACGCCCGATTTTGAGCCGGCGCGCAACCTCGGACATCTGGCCCCGGTAGTGGGCAATGGCGAAACGGATCGTGTCGCGCTCGATATCGTCGAGCGGGCGCACGTCGCCTCTTGCGTCGGTCAGCGGAAGCGAACGCGCCTCACCAGGGCCCGCTGCCTGGGGGCCAATGCCCCGCGCGCCGTCAGGGTCCGGCCATGATGCTGCCATGGCGGGTGAGGGCTCCATCAACGGCGGAGCGGATCCCGCATCGACCTGGGCCGCCACTTGCGGAAACTCGTCGATGCCGATCTCGTCACCGTCCGCGAGCACGACCGCGCGGAAGACGGCATTCTCCAGCTGGCGCACGTTTCCGGGCCAATGGTGGGCGGCAAGAAGTGCTAGGCCGCTAGGACTGATAGCGCGGATGCGCTTGCCTTCCTCTGCCGCGATGCGCGTCAGAAAATGGCGTGCAAGCTCGGGTACGTCATCACGCCGCATTCGCAATGGCGGCACCGAAATCGGAAACACATGCAATCGGTAGAACAGGTCTTCACGGAAGCGGCCGGTCTTCACGTCGCTGATGAGGTTGCGGTTGGTCGCGGAGATGATTCGTACGTCCACTTTCACGCTCTTGCGGCCGCCGACGGGCTCGACCTCGCCTTCCTGCAGGGCGCGTAATAATTTCACCTGCGCGGGCCCGGGAAGTTCGCCGACCTCGTCAAGAAACAGCGTGCCACCGTCGGCCTCGACGAATTTTCCGGTGTGCCTTTCCGTCGCGCCGGTGAATGCACCCTTTTCATGCCCGAACAATATCGAACTCGACGAGATTTTCAGGCAGGGCACCGCAATTGACCGCAACAAAAGGTTTCGCGCGACGCGAGCCGGTTCCGTGTATTGCGCGCGCGACCAACTCCTTGCCTACGCCCGATTCGCCTTCGATCAGAACCGGTATCGCGGAGCCGGCGGCTTTTTCCGCAGCCTTGAGCACAGGCTGCATCACAGGCGAACGCGTGACCACGTCCGCGATTGTCAGCGTCCCTTCGCGCCGACGCTTGAGCCGCTGCAACTCGCCTGCCAAAGCCTTTGTGGTCAAGGCGTTGCGCAACGATACCTGCAGACGTTCGGCGCTTGCTGGCTTGACCACAAAATCGGTGGCACCGGCGCGCATGGCTGATACGACATTGTCGATGCCGCCGTGGGCCGTCTGCACGATCACTGGAATGTTGATGTCGGCTTCGCGCATGCGCGCGAGCACTCCGAGGCCGTCGAGATCGGGCATCACGAGGTCCAGTACTACGCCATCGATGCGGGGCGCTTCGGGGCCGGTCATGAGCTTCACGGCGGCATCGCCGCTTTCGACGACCATGGCCCGATAGCCGAAACGCTGGATCATGGCTTCGAGCAGCCGACGCTGGACCGGGTCATCGTCTACGATAAGCACCATTTCAGACATGAGACCCCCTCACGCACTCCTGTGCCGAATTGGTGCAATGTCGCCGCTCCGCCTTAATGGGTCATTAAGTGGGTCTGATATGGTCAAGGCACCCCTTGGAGACCGCCGGCCGGGCCGCCGGCATGTTGAAAACCCGCCGCTGCCATCGCCCCGCCATGAGCACATGCGTTAGATCGACGCCCTCATTTCTCGTTTTCCCAAAAGATTGCCCCCTATGCCCAAGACCTCAGCCCGGCGAAAGCCGAACAACAATCCAAATCTCGGGTGCATTGCCCGAGTGGAACCTGAACGACCTCTATCCGGGGATCGATAGCCCCGAACTCAAGCGCGATCTTGAGCAGGCCGACAGCGACTGCGCGTCTTTCGAGGAGGAGTTCAAAGGGCGGCTTGCCGCGCTGGCCGCGGGCGAGGGGCGGGCCGCGCGCTCGCTGCGGCGGTCAAGCGTTATGAAGCCATCGATGACCGGCTCGGCCGCCTGATCTCTTATGCCTCCCTCGTCTATGCGGGGAACACAACGGACCCGGCGCGAGCCAAATTCTACGGCGACGTCCAGGAGCGCATTACGGCTGCGTCGCTGCATCTTCTGTTCTTTACGCTCGAACTCAACCGCATCGACGACGCGCACCTTGATGCCGCCATGCGCGATCCCGCGCTCGGCCATTACCGGCCGTGGATCGAAGATTTGCGGAAGGAAAAGCCTTACCAACTCGAGGACCGGGTCGAAGAGCTGTTTCACGAAAAATCCGTGACCGGCTATTCGGCGTGGAACCGTCTCTTTGACGAAACCATCGCAAGCCTCCGCTTCAAGGTTGCGGGAAAGTCGCTCGCGATCGAACCGATACTCAATTTGCTGCAGGATGTGGACGGCAAGAAGCGCAAGGCCGCCGCCGAAGCGCTCGCCAAGACTTTCAAGGACAATCTTCGGCCCTTTGCGCTGATCACCAACACGCTCGCCAAGGACAAGGAAATTTCCGACCGCTGGCGCGGCTTCAAGGACATTGCGGACGCGCGGCATCTGTCGAACCGCGTCGAGCGAGAAGTCGTGGAAGCGCTGGTTGCGGCGGTGCGAGCCGCCTACCCGAAATTGTCGCATCGATACTATGCGTTGAAGGCCAAATGGTTCGGCAAAAAGAAACTGCCGCATTGGGACCGCAACGCGCCGCTGCCCAAAGTTGCGCAGCGCACGATTCCCTGGAGTGATGCGCGTGCGACGATCCTCACGGCCTATGGCGCGTTCTCGCCCAAGATGGCGGAGGTTGCCGACCGGTTTTTCGAGAAAAGCTGGATCGATGCACCGGTGCGCCCCGGCAAGCAACCGGGTGCATTTGCGCATCCGACCGTGCCGTCGGCGCATCCGTATGTGCTGCTCAACTACATGGGCAAGCCGCGCGACGTGATGACGCTTGCGCATGAGCTCGGCCATGGCGTGCATCAGGTGCTGGCGGCGCCCAATGGGCCATTGATGGCGCCGACGCCTCTTACGCTCGCCGAGACGGCGTCGGTCTTTGGAGAAATGCTCACCTTCAAGAAGCTGCTCGCGCAAACCACCGACAGGAAGCAGCGCAAGGCCATGCTCGCCGCGAAGGTCGAGGACATGATCAACACGGTGGTGCGCCAAACCGCGTTCTACAGCTTCGAACGCAAAGTGCACACCGAGCGCCGCAACGGCGAACTGACCGCCGACAAGATTTGTGAACTATGGATGTCGGTGCAAAGCGAAAGCCTCGGACCGGCGATCGAGCTCAAGCCCGGCTATGAAACTTTCTGGGCCTATATCCCGCATTTCGTGCATTCGCCCTTCTACGTCTATGCTTATGCCTTTGGCGATTGCCTGGTGAATTCGCTTTATGCGGTGTATGAAAAATCCGCGAGTGGCTTTGCCGAGCGCTATCTGGACATGCTTTCGGCTGGCGGCACCAAGCATCATTCCGAGTTGCTGGCGCCGTTCGGGTCTCGATGCGCGTGACCCGAAGTTCTGGGATGGCGGGCTGAGCGTCATCGCCAAATTGATAGACGAATTGGAAACGTTCGAAAGCCGCTAGTCTTCGCCACAGCCTTTACGACCGGCGCGGGTCGAGAGCTGATAGTCCATGCATTCCATGGTGATGTTGCGCGCCGGCTCATTTTCACGCTGGAAGTGATAGACCTTGCGGTAAACGCTCGATATCCTCGTCGCGCCCGCAAATCAGACGATGCGTGCTGGAAGTCTTGCGCGACGACTGTTCGGTAACACGTAACTTTGCGCCTGGGATCGTCGCTGCGCGTAAATTCCATGATCTTGACGAGGCCGTCATCATTCGCCCGGATTATAGGCCACGCGGGGCGGCGATCCCGGCGGAAGCTCGATCTTGGTCATGCGCAGCTTGCGGATGTCGCCCATCTTCTGCTTGGTGTCGACGACGACCATCGACTCGCGATTGAAGATCACTTGCTGCGTCGCCGAGTTGGCCCTGGCAGCCCCATCCCAGGATGGCGGCGAACGCGCCGCCCGGAACCGCAATCAGGCCAGCGACAGCCGCTACGCACGCGATAATGCAAATTGACATGGTCGACATGGCTCGTTTCCTCTCAGGCTGCTTCCCATATTCGTAGCACACTGGTACCCTCGAGGTTCATGACCACCGACCGCGAAAAGAACCGCTTTCGGCCCGCGCCCGCCGCTATGCCAACGTCGGCACCAGGCTCGGCGGCATCGCGGCGCGCTTCGCGGGTGCGCGATTTTTCGGCGCACAAGGTGATCGTGCCGGCAATGCGCTGGAGCTGGCCGCCGCGCTCGGCGGCTTGAAAGGTCCGATCATGAAGGTGGCGCAGCTGCTCGCCACCATTCCCGATGCGCTGCCGCCGGAATATGCCAGCGAACTGATGAAGCTGCAAAGTCAGGCGCCGCCGATGGGATGGGCCTTCGTCAAGCGGCGCATGCAGGCGGAGCTTGGGCGCGGACTGGGAGAAGCAAGTTCAAGAATTTCGAGCATCAGCCGGCAGCGGCTGCTTCGCTCGGGCAGGTCCATCGTGCGACGGCGCTCGACGGGAGCGAGCTTGCCTGCAAGCTGCAATATCCCGACATGCAGTCGGCGGTCGAAGCCGATCTCAATCAGCTCCAACTGCTGATGTCGATCCGCAAACGCTTCGATCCGGCGATCGATGCCAGTGAAATTGCCGTCGAGATCGCTGCGCGGCTTCGCGAGGAGCTCGAATACAAGCGCGAGGCGAGTCACATCGCGCTGTATCAGGACATGCTCAAAGGCCATGACGCCATCAGCGTGCCAAAAGTCTGGCCCGCGCTCTCGACCGGCCGCTTGCTGACGATGGACTGGCTTACCGGCCGCAAACTGCTCGAACACAAGGACGCGCCGCTCGACGCCCGCAACCGGCTCGCCACCGCAATGTTCACGGCCTGGTGGTTTCCGTTCAGCCGTTTTGGCGTCATCCATGGCGATCCCCATCTCGGCAACTACACGGTGTTTGACGATGAGAATGGTAAGCCCGCCGGCATCAATCTGCTCGACTACGGCTGCATCCGCATATTCCCGCCGAGTTTTGTTGGCGGCGTTGTCGACCTCTATCGCGGATTGTTACGCGGCGATGACGCTCTGGTGGTGCATGCCTACGAAACCTGGGGCTTCAAGCGGCTCAACCGCGAACTGATCGATGCGCTCAATATTTGGGCGCGCTTCATCTATGGACCGCTGCTCGATGATCGCGTGCGCACCATCGCCGACGGGGTGAAGCCTTCCGAATATGGCCGCAAGGAAGCCTTCCGGGTGCACCAGGCGCTCAAGGCGCGTGGCCCGGTCACGGTGCCGCGCGAATTCGTCTTCATGGATCGGGCGGCCATTGGTCTCGGCGCAGTGTTCCTGCATCTGGCGGCGGAACTCAATTTCTATCGATTGTTCAATGAGGCAATCGAAAATTTTGCGGCTGAAGGCGTTGCGGCGCGTCAAGCCGCCGCGCTCGCCGAGGTGGGTCTCCAGTCGTCCACCAAAGGCTGAGGCGCGCGGCGTTGCCCTTGGGCCACAATTGCGCTAACCCCCTCTGCGCCTGCATTTGATTGAGCGACTCGGAGAGCTTTCCCCATGGCCGACCACGGCACCGTTGAATACGCCACCGCTACCGGAAACGACTATCCCGCGCACGAGAGTTCCTATGAGCATTTCGTGCATTTCACGCTGGTTGGCATTCTGTATGTGGTGACGATCCTCCTCGGGCTGGCGACGGGCGGGGTGTTGGATCACTGGTTCCTGGCAGCGGCGATCTTTGTCATTGGATTACTGGGCGCACTCCCCGGGCTGCTGAGCGGGGCGACAACGCCGAGCTACGTTTCTTTCGCGATCTGCTTCCTGATCTTTGCCTTCACCGGTCTCTCGCCGCACTGACAGATTTTCCGGCCGAGCGGGGAGGCGTGAATGCGGATTGCCGTACCTCGTGAAACCGACGCCGGTGAACCCCGCGTCGCGGCGTCACCTGAAACGGTCAAGAAACTCAAATCCTTCGGTGCCGAGGTCGCAGTTGCGCGCGGCGCCGGCATTGCATCGGGCATCCCCGATTCCGAATTCGAGGCGGCAGGCGCGCAGATTGCCGACAGCGTTACGAAAGATGCCGATATCGTCCTGAAGGTGCGCAGACCGGCACCGAACGAACTGCCGGCCTACAGAAAAGGCGCGCTGGTCATTGCCATCATGGATCCTTACGGCAATGAAGCTGCGCTCAAGCAAATTGCCGATGCGGGTCTCGCCGCGTTCGCGATGGAGCTGATGCCGCGCATCACGCGCGCGCAATCGATGGATGTCCTCTCCAGCCAGGCCAATCTCGCCGGGTATCGTGCAGTGATCGACGCGGCAGAGGAATATGGCCGCGCGCTTCCGATGATGATGACCGCCGCAGGCACCGTGCCGGCGGCCAAAGTGTTCATCATGGGTGTCGGCGTCGCCGGCCTGCAGGCCATCGCGACGGCGCGGCGTCTCGGCGCCATCGTCACAGCAACGGACGTGCGCCCTGCGACAAAAGAGCAGGTCGAGAGCCTTGGCGCCAAGTTTCTCGCGGTTGAGGACGAAGAATTCAAGAACGCCCAGACCGCCGGCGGCTACGCGAAGGAGATGTCGAAGGAATATCAGGCGAAGCAGGCGGCGCTTACCGCCGAGCACATCAAGAAACAGGACATCGTCATCACCACCGCGCTGATCCCCGGGCGCCCGGCGCCGCGGCTCATCACGAAAGAAATGGTGGCATCAATGCGGCCGGGTTCCGTGATCGTTGATCTCGCTGTCGAGCGCGGCGGCAACGTCGAGGGCGCGAAGCCCGGCGAGGTGGCGCAGGTCGGTGGCGTCAAGATAGTCGGCCATCTCAATGTACCGGGGCGGCTCGCGGCTTCCGCGTCGGCGCTCTACGCAAAGAATTTGCTGACCTTTGTCGAGACATTGATCGACAAGAAAGAGAAAAGGCTCGCCGTCAACTGGGACGACGAACTCGTCAAGGCGACGTTGCTCACACGCGACGGCGCCGTCGTGCATCCAAATTTCCAGTCAAAGACGCCGGCTTGAGGAGATCGCGAAATGGAACAGTTGGCAAGCGCAGTTGATCCGTTTGTGTTCCGGCTCTCGATTTTCGTTCTCGCGGTCTTTGTCGGCTACTACGTCGTCTGGTCGGTGACCCCCGCACTGCATACGCCGTTGATGTCTGTCACCAACGCGATTTCCTCCGTAATCGTGGTCGGCGCCTTGCTCGCGGTCGGCGTCGGGCTGGCTGCCAATGATGACGGGCCCATGTGGGCGCGCGCTCTCGGTTTTGTAGCGCTCGTCTTTGCTTCGGTGAATATCTTCGGCGGCTTTCTGGTCACGCAGCGCATGCTGGCGATGTATCAAAAGAAAAAGAAATGATGGCGATGATCCGCAACGCAACCCGCCTTGTCATGGCTGATGACGGCCGAAAGCTGGGAAAGGCATCGCCATGAGCCCCAATCTCGTCGCGCTGCTTTACCTGGTCGCCGGCGTCCTGTTCATTCTGGCACTGCGCGGCCTGTCGAGCCCCGATTCCAGCAGCCGCGGCAATCTTTTCGGCATGATCGGCATGACCATCGCGGTCCTGACGACGCTCGGATCTCACCCGCCGGCGAGCACTGTTGCCTGGGGGCTGGTGGTCGGCGGCATTGCGGTCGGCGGCGGAGTAGGCGCGGTGATCGCGCGGCGCGTGCCCATGACGTCGATGCCGGAACTGGTCGCCGCCTTCCATTCGCTGGTCGGCATGGCCGCCGTGCTGGTGGCCGCGGGCGCCTTTTACGCCCCCGCGGCCTTCGACATCGGCAGCGGAAGGCCATATCCACGCGCAAAGCCTGATCGAAATGTCACTCGGTGTGGCGATCGGCGCCGTCACGTTCACAGGCTCTGTAATCGCATTCCTCAAGCTGTCGGGGCGCATGAGCGGCAAGCCAATCACGCTGCCGGGGCGGCATGCCATCAATCTCGCGCTCGCCGCAGCTTTGATCTTTTTTATTTACGGCTTCTTCGTCTCCCAAAGCGCGATGGATTTCTGGATCATCGTCGCGCTGTCGCTCGTCCTCGGCATATTGATCATCATTCCGATCGGCGGCGCCGACATGCCGGTCGTGATCTCGATGCTCAATTCCTATTCGGGATGGGCGGCTGCCGGTATCGGCTTCACCCTCGGCAATTCGGCGTTGATCATCACTGGCGCACTGGTCGGCTCTTCGGGCGCGATTCTGTCCTACATCATGTGCAAGGGGATGAACCGGTCCTTCGTTTCCGTCATCCTTGGCGGCTTTGGCGGAGAAACCGCGGGGCCGGGCGCCGGCGTCGAGCAGCGCCCTGTAAAGCTCGGCTCGGCCGAGGATGCCGCGTACATCCTGAAGAACTCCTCGAAAGTCATCATCGTACCGGGATACGGCATGGCGGTCGCCCAAGCGCAACATGCGCTTCGTGAAATGGCCGACAAGCTGAAAAAGGAAGGCGTCGAAGTCAAATACGCAATTCATCCGGTCGCAGGCCGTATGCCAGGCCACATGAATGTACTGCTCGCTGAAGCGAATGTACCCTACGACGAAGTGTTTGAACTCGAGGACATCAATTCCGAATTTGCGCAGGCTGATGTCGCCTTTGTAATCGGCGCGAATGACGTCACCAATCCAGCAGCGGAAGAAGACAAAACATCACCCATCTACGGTATGCCGGTGTTGCAGGTGTGGAAGGCAGGTACGGTGATGTTCATCAAACGCTCGCTCGCATCCGGCTATGCTGGAATCGACAATCCTTTGTTCTATCGCGACAACACGATGATGTTGCTCGGCGATGCAAAGAAAATGACCGAGAGTATTGTCAAAGCGATGTGAGCGCGTTCGCGCACGCTCGTCGAATTCTCGAACTGATTCAAATTTGAAAAACTACACAATCGTCCTGTTAACCGCGGGAGGAGGCGTTTGAGGATTATGCAACGCGGAGTGTAGACGAGTGCGTTGCAATAAATGTTTCATGCGGGCCGCGAATTGCCGTGTGGCAAAATTTTTGGGAGGGACCGCAGCCATGACCAACAAGCGCAGTGAATTGGGGCGAGGAGAGATTATTCAATTTGGCCGCAGGCCGATTCCGCCGAGAGCCTGCGTCGTCGAGAACAAGACGCATGTGCGCATGTTTCTCGCCGAGATGCTCGACGAGCTCGGATTCATCGCGCGCGAGGCTGTCGCTCTCGACGTCAGGACCGCACTCCGCGAATTCCGGCCCGATCTGATCGTGGTCGGGCCGCTGGGCGGCGGCGCTGAAGTGCGTGCGGTGCTGCAAATACTGTTGGCGTACGGCTATGGCGGCAAGGTGATGCTGTTCGGCGGCCGCAGCTCGGCGACGCTGGTCCGCACACATGAATTCGGCGAGAGCGGCGGCCTAGCCATGCTGCCACCATTGGGCACGCCGTTTCGCGACCGCGACCTTGATATGATTCTAGCCGGATTTCTGCCGGTCCGTCCTGCGCCGCCGCTGCCGGTCGACGTCGACGAGGCGCTTTGCAACGGTTGGCTCGAGCTTTGGTATCAATCCAAGATCAATCCGCGTTCGCTCGTGCCACGCGGGGCCGAAGCGCTTGTACGCGTACGTCATCCGACATGGGGCGTCGTGCCGCCGGCATATTTCATCCCGGGATCAAGCGATCCCTTTCTGCACGGGTTGTCTCAGTTCGTGATCGCGCGTGTGCTGGCGGAACTCAATGCAGTTCGCTTCGGCAAATCATCAGGTGCAGATCTCTATCCATCTGCCGTTGCAGGCCCTGGAAAACATCCAATTCATGGATCGGATGATGGAGCATCTTCCGGAAAAGGTCCGGGAAAATGGCTTTTTGATCACGGTGGATTGCGTCGATCTGGTCAACGACCTTATGCTTGTGCGCGGGATTGCTGGGCAGCTTGCAACGAGAAATATCGGAATTGCGATCAGCGACGTCGATGCCCGCGGTGCGTCAATCGCAGGACGCCGCGACCTGCCGGTCGCCGAAATGAAGGTTGACCGCAAGTTTATCCGCGGGTGCGCCGACGACCGGATCAAGCAGGCTCATTGTGCCGAAATTGTCGCGATTGCGCGCGATACGGGGGCGCGGTCGGTGGCAGAAGGCGTAGAGACCCAGTCGGATTTCCTTGCCGTCCGTGATCTCGGTTTTGACCTGCTGCAAGGGCACATGTTTGCGAAGCCTATGGCCCCGCGGAAGTTCCAGAAAGCGATCCTGTCGCGCCGTTATGCAGCGGTGGCCTGACCACAGGAATGACCTGCGCGCATCATCTCTCGCCGGACACCCAGAGAAAATCACGCTCGAAATGCTGAAAAAGCAGCTCCGCGCCGAGTGGGCTGAGATGATCTGCGTCCGAATAGTAGACCCCTTCGGGGCCGAAGGGCCTGCAGGTGTCGGGATTGCAGAATACGTCCAATGGATCGATCAGTCTGACGTTTGGAAATGCAGCCGAAACCCGCCGCAGGACTGCGACAGTTTCGCGCCGCCGCTGCTCAACCATGGCCCTCTCGGCAGCACAGGCCTCGTGCGGTAGCGCGCTGATTTCCGCGCGCATGAGACAATTCACGGCGGCATGCCGTAGCTCCGGTACCGGTGCCACGATCAGCACGCGGCGCGGCGATAGCGCTTCGAGTGTGCCGCTCAAGCTGCCGCCAAGGATCTCGGCGTAACTGTCGGAGGCACGATTGTCCTGGCGCCAAAGAAGGTGGGGCACATCGGCCTCGCCATCAGGGGTCTCCCGGCCGCCATAAAGAACCCAGCGCGCCGCCAACACCGCGCCGGTAATCGATGGCGTGCTCTTGAGCCATTCAAAAACCTGATCGTTACTCGCGGCGCAGGTTTGGGTGACGAAGTAATCGACTTCCACTCCCAACAGCGGCGGGCACGACGTCTTTCCGAGCACCGCCGCCGCGCTACCCGTAGCTCTCGTCGCCCATTCGGCCAAGGGCGCCAGCATCAATGCGTGGGAATCGCCCCAATACACCACCTTGGGCTCGCCGCTGGCGCCAACGATGCAAGGAACCACGTGACGGAAGACCGGCGCGGTTCCGTCAGCCCGGCACCCATGGACTGGCTTTGACGGCGACCCGAGTGTGATTGCCGGGGGCTCCGGTACAAATAGCAGACTATGCGCCAGAGTAATGGCAAACACTGCGACGAGCAACGAACCGCCGATGCCCGCAAGGATGATGCGCCCGCTGAATCGCCGGATGATTTCAGGCCGCCGCAATCTCTTCATCGGCTGCTCGATGATGAGGTAGGTCGGGACCGACAAGACAAGCGCCACGGTGGACGCAAGTACATCTTTCCAAATGTTGTCTTGTGCGAGGGGCAGCGTCCGAGCGAAAGCCGTCAATGGCCAATGCCACAGGTACCAGCTGTATGACAGCGCGCCGATCGTAACCGCAGGGCGGCTCGCCAGGACTCGCGTGAGGGGCGCGCCCGCATTGCCCAGCCCCGATGCCAGCAGCAACAATGTCCCGAGCGTGGGGACGGCTCCAGCAACAAGTCCCGGAAAGCGCATCTGCGCGCCAAAAAAGAAAACCGAAATAGCAATGGCGAGAATCCCGACGATTCCGAGTGGCGTGCGTGCCTTAACCGGCACCGCACTGCCGTCGAGAATCGAAATGGCGAGACCGCCGCCCAAGGCAAACTGCCATGCGCGCGACATGATCGAAAAAAAAGCCAGGCGATGATCGGTTTTGGTCAAGATCGCAAGGACGATGTATGAGCCGGCGATTACCGCGAAGCTGGAAACTGCGAGCACGGTTAGTGGCCGTCGCTTGCGGCGTTCGGAGATTGCCACGACCGCGCCGATGAACGCCGGTGCCAGAAGATAATATTGCTCCTCGACACCCAGCGACCAGGTATGGAGCAGCGGAATGATTTCTGATTTCGTTGCAAAATAGTCCGTGCCCGACGTGAAATAGTAGTTGGAGGCCATCACTGCCGTAGCGGCGGCAGAATTCGTCAGTTCACGCGCTTCATGCGGAAGAAGCGGAAAAAACGGCGCAATGACGAGTGTGACGGTTGTTACGAGAAGCAACGGGGGCAGGATGCGCAGCATGCGTCGCGCATAGAAGTCCTTTGCAGAGAAATAACCACTCAGCGTCTGACTCACGATCTGATGCGTGATCAGGAATCCCGAAATGACGAAAAAAATATCGACACCGACAAAGCCGCCCTGAAATCCCGGGATGCGGGCATGAAACGCAACAATCGCAATGATTGCGATAGCACGCATTCCATCGACATAGGCAAGCCGGCCCGTCCGGGGAAATGCCCACGCGATCTCGCCGCGGCGATCTGCCGCCGCAGTCGTCAATGTCGATTTGAATGTCATGCCCCGCCGTCACTAGCGGGTGCCACACTACCAGCGAAATACGGATCAGCGGAAGGCCCGCAAGCCTATTGCAACTCGGGGGCCTGCGGGCGCCACCGCCCGCTACGTCGCTTCATGTCTGCTGCAAATCGACAGACACCGAAATCTTATCTTGCCCAAGGGAACAATACGGCGGGGAAATCCGCCGCGTAACGCCGCTCTTTGTGCGGATCGGGCAATGTTGGCGGCGGAGCTGCTTGAGGTTCGACGACTTTCCGGTAGAGATGCCAGGTGGCGTGGCCAAGCACGGGCATCACCACGGTGAGGCCGAAAAATAGCGGCACCGAGCCGATAATCAGCAGCGCGGCAACGATCAAACCCCATAGCATCATTGTCACTGGGTTGCGCAGGACCGCGCGCGCCGATGTCAGTAGTGCAACGGCCGCGCCCACGTCCCGGTCAAGCAGCAGCGGGAACGATACGACGCTGATAGTCAGCACCAGAATGGCAAAGAGCAGGCCGACGCCGTTGCCGACGATGATCAGGTTCCAGCCGGCGCGTGTCGTGACTACATCGCTAAAAAATGTCCCGATCAATTCCGGCGCTGCGTAGCCGAAATTGCCGATATAAATGGCCTTCGCGAGCGCGACCCAAATCACAAAAATGGTGAGCAACAGAAGCGCCAGCGCAGTTATCGCGCCGATTGAAGACGATTCAAGAACGTCCAGCGCGCGAGTAGCGGACGCTTCGAGGCCGGCTTCCCTCCGCCGGCTGAGCTCGTAAAGGCCGAGCGCGGCCACGGGCCCGATGAGGGCAAATCCGCTCGCCAGCGGATAGAGCAGCGGCAGGATCGAATAGCCGAAGATCAGTCGCGCAAGCACAAAGCCCACGATGGGATAGATGATGCAAAGGAACATGGCATGCGTCGGCATCGCATAGAAATCGTCGATGCCCTTCGCCAATGCGTCGCGTAAATCCGCGAAGCCTATGCGTCCGGATTACGGGCTGCGCCGGGCGGGTTCCGGCACCAACCAGAATGTTCGAATATGCCATGCGTCGCCTCCCGAGGTTTTTTGGCTCGGATGGCGTGGCGTCTGGATACCGTATCGAGTTTGCTGCCGGCCCTGATCGCGTCACGTCACGAGCCTTCGAAAGGAACTATACTACCGCTTGAATACGGACACCGATCACAACTCCGCGCGTCATTTTGGTTCAAAATTTAATTTTCAGCCTGTGCCGGAAGCGGCAAGGTGCAATAGACGCGCACGCCTTGAGACGCATATTCGATTCGCGTTTTCGCCTGAATCTGGCCCGGCAACACAAAATCCAGCAAACGCGAGCCGAAACCATGCCGTTGCGGTTCCGCAACCGGCGGCCCGTCGCTTTCCACCCAGTCGAAGCTCAAAGTCCGGCGCCTGGCGCCGATAGTTACCTTCCATGTGACCGCAACTTTCCCGCCAAAGACCGAAAGCGCACCGAATTTTGCGGCGTTGGTCGTCAGCTCATGGATGGCCATGCCGAGCGAAACCGCGAGCTGCGATGAAAGCGGAACTTCGGGTCCGCTCAATACGATGCGATTTTTGCTGCCGTCGTCGAATGCATCGAGTTCGCCCCGCAGAATGTCGTCAAAATTGACGGCGCGGTCGTCGTCGGCGAGCAGCAGATGGGTCTTGGCGAGCGATTGGATGCGACCGAACAAGGCGGTCTTGAAGTCTTCAATGTTATCGACCGACCGCGCCGTCGAACCCATGATCGCCTGCACGGTCGCGAGCGTATTCTTGACCCGATGATGGAGTTCTCGAACCAAGAGCGCTTGCTGCTCTTCCGCGCGCTTGCGGTCAGAGATGTCCACGAGCATGTTGACCGCCCCGACCAGTTTGCCGGACTTGTCGTGAATTGGCGTCGGGTAGGGAATAAACGGCACGCGCGAGCCGTCCGGGCGTTCCGCCGCAGCTTCCAGGCCGCGAACAATCCGATCCTCCTTGAGCGCAATCGCCATTGGGCACTCGTTGTGCGCCATAGGCATGCCGTCGGGCCAGAACAGCTTCCATGAGCCACACCATTCGCTCGTGCCGAGAGACGGGCGACGACCCCAAAGAACAGCCGCGGCCTCGTTGTAGTAGGTGATCCGGCCTACCGCATCGGTCGTATAGACGGCAGCGGGCAGAGCATCGAGCAGTCGGCGGAAGCGGCGCTCGCGTTCCCGCAAGTTCGCCGCTGACCGGAGGCCTTCGGCAATGGGAACGACATTATCGGAAGCAGGCGTGTCGCTTAATGCGCCGACCGCCCGTTCGAACTCACCTTCAAGAAATCCGATGGGTCCGTCCATTGCCCCCGATTATCTCCAGCCCGCACGCACGGTTTCGGCCACTTTCTGGGCCTTCGAATACGCATGTGCAACGCGGTGTCCGACAAAAGGTTGCCTCAATCGACACAATTCTTCAGCCAAAGCAGCGGCTATCCTTAACAAGTTCCAGCTGCCGGTGAAGAGTGAACTATCGGGGGGGTCCATGGGCGTCCTGAAATGGCTCTTGGTGCTTGCCGCGGTCGCGTATGGCGCGGTGCTTGCGCTGATGTACGTCTTTCAGCGCGCACTGATGTACTTTCCCAATCCCACCCGGACGCCGCCGGCGACCGCCGGACTGCCCGAGGCTGAAGAGCTGATGCTTCCCAGCGGTGACGGCGAAAGATTGGTCGTGTGGCACGTGCCGCCTCGTGGCCCGAAGCCCGTAATTCTTTATTTTCATGGCAACGCCGGCGCGCTTGATCTTCGCGCCGGGCGATTCAAATGGCTGGTTGCCGATGGTAATGGCCTCGTGGCGGTGTCTTATCGCGGTTATGGCGGTTCGACCGGAAAGCCAAGCGAGAGGGGCCTGATGCTTGATGCGGCCGCGGCCTATAAATTTGCTATCGCGCGCTATCCAAGCACGCGCATCGTCGCATGGGGTGAATCGCTCGGCACTGGTGTTGCTGTCGCGCTTGCGGCCGAGCACGCGGTCGGCGGGATCATTCTCGATGCGCCTTTTACCTCGGCGGCCGATGTCGGCGCCGCGGCATTTCCTTTCGTACCGGTTCGCTGGTTCATCAAGGACTCATTTCATTCGGATGACCGCATCGGCCGCGTCAAGGCACCCTTGCTTGTGCTCCACGGCGAGCTTGATCGCATCGTGCCGATCGCATTCGGCGAAAGGCTGTTCGTCCTCGCGCGCGAACCCAAGCGGATGGTGCGCTTTCCGTTGGGGGGCCATGTCAATCTTGACGACTTCGGCGCTGCCGGCCCGGTCAAGGATTTTCTGGCGGCGCTTTAATCGCCAGGGGAGACCGTCTCAGGCGGCGTGCGTTACGTGACGCGCTGTAACGCCTTTCGGGATCGATGCGCATACGAAATACTGGCCTCCCATCGGCAGCCATCGGAGATATTTTTCGAGCGGACGAAGCGCCGCAAGCTGCTGAGGGAAAAACAAGCAGTAGCTCGACTGGTCGATGGCGAGGTGGCCATTGCGCATCCGTTCGATTGTCTCGCGCATGCTCAACAGCACCGCGTCGGTGTCGAATGGACAGTTCTTGACGAGGTGGCGCGTCACCGGGTTGACCGGGTTGTGCTCGAAGATAATGAAATGGCCGCCTTCCTTGAGACGGCTGTAGCAATAGCGTATTGCCATCTGCCGGTCCTGCGGCGGTATGTGGTGGAAGACGCAGGAAGCGATCACCAGATCAAACTTTTTGTCAGGACCAAGTTTGTCCATCGGCACGAAGCGGCAGGTCGGATTTTGCTCACGCGCGATCGCAAGGCTGTCGGCGGAAGGATCGCATCCGACAATGTCGGCCTGCGGAAAGAGTTCGCGTAAATGCGACATGCTGCGACCAATGCCGCAGCCAAAGTCGAGGACCGCCGCAACTTCGCCCACGAGCTGGCGGGCAAGTTCAATTTTGTAGCGGGCGAAATAGTTGCTGTCGCCGTCGAAAAAATTCGTCTGTGCGGCGAGGATTGCCTCGTACTGCCCGGCATATTGGTCGAAATCGACGCGCGTCACGGATAACCTCCGCATGGTCGCTGCGACGGATACGCGAACAAAAATAACAAACAGTTGCGTAGAAGCCCGCGCGGAGGGCCTATGCCACTATGGGTGTTGCCGCGCTTTTCCCGCAAAAATGGCCTTGAAAAAGAATAGCGCGGGATTTTCAGGCCCGCGCCACCGATCTGAACGCTGAAATAACCCGCAATCAGCCCATTCGAGGCGCGCGGTGTCCGCCATGGCCCCCATGGCCTCCATGACCACCGCCGGGACCACCCTGTCCGGGAGTCGGTCGTGGTTTGGCCGGAAGCAGGCCTTCGCGCTGCATCTTCTTGCGCGCGAGCTTGCGGGCCCGGCGGATCGCTTCCGCCTTTTCCCGCGCCTTACGTTCCGATGGTTTTTCGTAATGACCGCGGAGTTTCATCTCGCGGAAAATGCCTTCGCGCTGCATCTTTTTCTTGAGCGCCTTGAGGGCCTGGTCGACGTTGTTGTCGCGAACGAGAACTTGCACGCTTGCTCCTTAGTTGTTGCTCGGACGGGTTTAAGGCAAAAGCCCCGTGGACGGGGGCTTTGAGTCGGGCGGCTCTAGCAGAAAAGGCGTTGAGAGTCCATTCGGTTCCCCCGGAGATGCCCGCTGCCGCGGCCTTTTCCATGCGGGGTGAGGGGTTAGCGACCGCGAGCGCTCAGTTCTCCCACACCCGCGTGACATGCCCCATTTTCCGGCGAGGTCGTGCCTCGCCCTTACCATAGACATGAACCGAGGCGCCCGGCACGGATAGCCAGCGCGCGGCATCGTTCACCTCCGAGCCGATCAAGTTCACCATTTCGACACGACGGCCCAGACGGATGGGCTTCGCCAGCGGCCAGCCCGCGACTGCCCTGATATGCTGCTCAAACTGGGACACTGTGGCACCGTCGATGGTCCAGTGGCCGGAATTGTGCACGCGCGGAGCAATTTCGTTCACAAGCAAAGTGCGCTTGCGGCCCTTGCGCACCACGAACATTTCGATTGCGAGAACACCAACATAATCGAAGGCTTTGGATATGCGAGTTGCGATCTGGCGTGCGTCACGGGTCAAGGCCGGGGTGACCTTTGCGGGAACACGCGATGTTTTGAGGATGTGGTCTCGATGTTCGTTTTCGGTGACCTCAAAGCATTCGACCTTTCCGTCGCGGCTACGGGCAGCCACCACGGAGACTTCCCGGTCGAAATCAATGAAGCCCTCAAGGATACACGGCGCGTTCTGGACCGATCGCCACGCGGCGACCGGATCGTCGCCTTTGGCGATCTTAGCCTGGCCTTTTCCGTCGTAGCCAAGCTTGCGCGTTTTGAGCACCGCCGGCAATCCGACAGCGTTCACGCCCTCTTCCAGTTGCATGGCGCTATGAACAGGCGCATAGGCAGCGGTTGCGATCTTCAGGGAGGCAATGAATGTTTTTTCCGCCAACCGGTCCTGCGTCGTCTCCAGCACCCGCGCGTCGGGGAGCACCGGTTTGCGTTTGGAGAGGAACGCGGCCGTCTTGGCTGGTACGTTCTCGAATTCATAGGTGATGACATCAACGACGCCGGCAAATCTCCCGAGAGATGCCTCATCGTCATAACGTGCGCAGGTGCCCGCGTGGACGACGTCGAACGCGCAGGAATCCTTTTCCGGAGAATAGACATGGCAGCGCAAGCCCAAGGGCGCCGCAGCCAGCGCCAGCATGCGCGCGAGTTGCCCGCCGCCTAGTATTCCGATTGTCGCGCCTGGCTTAAGCAAGGGTCAGTCTTTTGGCCGTTTGGCCACGGCGCGGGTCTGGCGCCCACGCCAGGCGTCCAGCCGCCTGGCGACCTTGGCGTCCGACAGGGCCAGCACGGCTGCTGCCAGGAGGGCCGCATTGATTGCACCTGCTTTGCCGATGGCAAGCGTGCCGACCGGAACTCCGCCCGGCATCTGCATGATCGACAGCAATGAATCCTTGCCTTCCAGCGCGTGCGTGCCAATGGGGACGCCGAGCACCGGCAATGGCGTCAACGAAGCAGCCATTCCGGGCAGGTGGGCGGCGCCGCCAGCGCCCGCGATGATGACCTTGAAGCCGTTCTTGCGGGCATTCCCCGCAAACTCATAGAGCCGTTTGGGTGTCCGATGAGCGGAAACGATTCGGGAAACATGCCCGATCTTGAGCGCCTCAAGCGTTTTTGCAGCGTGCTTCATCGTGGACCAGTCCGACTGGCTGCCCATGATGATCGCGACCGGTTTTGACGCCATTATGCTCCCCGAATCCGCTGCAACCCGCGGAAGGAAGCAGGGGATTATAGGTTGAGGGCCCCCACTGGCAAGGCGAAAGGGGTATTCTCCGAAGCAGGGTTAAGATTCGCGAGAACTGAAAGAACATGGGCCTCCCGCAACCACGCGTCGACGAAGAATTTCCACCGGCTGCATTGCTGCTGGCCGAAAATGAGCGTCTTAAACGTGAGCTTGCCGTCGCGCGTGCGCGGATCGGCGAACTCGAGGCGCGTGCCGACATTGATCCACTCCTCGACATTCTCAACCGGCGCGGTTTCGAGCGTGAGCTCAAGCGGGCACTTGCCCATATGAAACGCTACGGCACGCAGGCTGCTTTGATGTTCGTCGATCTCGACGGATTCAAAGCGATAAACGACCGGTACGGTCATGGCGCCGGTGACTCCCTGCTCAAGGCCGTTGCCCGCGAACTCGTTTCGCACGTGCGGTCTTCCGATGTGGTTGGCCGACTTGGGGGCGATGAATTTGGCATATTGATCTGGCGCGTCGACGAGCCACAAGCCACAGCGAAGGCGCGTGAACTGGAAGCATTGATCGCCCGCGTGGGGGTTACACACGGGAAGGCGCGCGTCGATGTCGCCGCCAGCGTTGGCGCGGCACCGCTTACTGCCGATGTTGTTCCCAGCGATGTGATCGCCGCTGCCGACAGGGCGATGTATGCCCGCAAGGACGAAAGGCGAGGGTTGCCCGCACCGGTAAAGTGGGGTGAGTAATCGAACCGTCCGATATGCAACTACGCAATGATATCGGGCGTTAGTTGGTCCTCGATGCGTCGGATCTTGTCGCGCAGAACGAGCTTGCGTTTCTTCAGCCGCTGGACCTGAATCAGGTCAGAACCCGGAGAAGTTACCAAAGCCTCAATTGCCGCATCCAGGTCGCGGTGTTCCTGTAGCAGTCGCGCCAGCTGCTCCCGCAACGCGCGTTCTTCCTCGTTGGTCATTGCCACCGCTGATTTGCTTGGGGCTCAGCCGGTTCGTATCGGCAGAAGCGGGGCAATTATTGCGTTTTCCACAACCACGTTCAAGGTTGCGGGAAAATCGACGCCAATCAAAGGCTTTGCGCTGGTTTGCCGCGCCGGCAGGGCAAGTGTACGGTCGCTCTTGTGTCGAGTCTGCGCTACACTTAAATCGTGGAGAGCCACTGATTGAGGAGACATACTGCATGTCGATGCAATCGCACCTTGCGGAATTGGAGAAACGACATCAGGCGCTCGAGGACGAAATCAACGATTGCCTGACTCATCCCGCGGTCGACGACCTGAAAGTCGTGGAACTCAAGCGACGCAAGCTGCAGGTGAAGGACGAGATCGAACGTCTGCGCCTTAACGGGCACGTCAGCGTCCACTGATCGAGCATATTTCTGTTCATGTATTCGGCTTAAGCCGAACTCGGGCGGCCCCCAGTCCGGCTGTTATTTTTTGTACCGGCGGGATCCGTGCGTCAGCCCCGTCGGCAGCCGATGATTTTGCGGTATACTAGCCCGCATAGAGCGAAGGGAGTGAGGGGGGAATGAACGCCATGTCCCGGTTCGCAGCGTCCCGGTTCGCAGCCGCTTCCGGTTCCGCGCTTGCCATCCTGCTTGCGGCCTGCTGCGCGGCGGCGGGCGCCGACTATCCCTCCCGTACGGTCACTTTGGTTGTCCCTTATCCCCCTGGCGGTGGTGTCGACGCCATGGCGCGGGTCGTTGCCGCCAAATTCTCCGACGCTTTCCATCAGCAATTCATTGTCGATAACCGACCCGGCGCTGGCGGCACCATTGGCACGCGCGCGGTGTCGCAGGCGGCGCCCGACGGTTACACGCTCCTGTTGGGACACACGGGCACGATCTCGATCAATCCCAGCCTATACGTCCACGCTGGTTACGATCCTCGCAAGGATTTCGCGCCGATCGGACTCGTCGCGTCGATGCCGGTCGCGTTGCTTGCAAATCCGTCGTTTCCGGCGAAGTCGATTGCTGATTTTATCACGATCGCCAAGGGGCAGCCGGGCAAACTGAACCTCGGCACGTCAGCACTCGGCACGGGCAGCTACATGTGCGCCGAATTGTTCAAGGCCGAAGCCGGCATCGATGTCGCCATTATTCCGTACAAGGGCACGGCGCCAGTTATGAACGACCTTCTGGGCGGGCATGTTCCGATCGCATTCGGCGTGTTGCCGCCGGCTCTCGGCAATATCCAGGCCGGCAAGCTGCGCGCGATCGCCGTCACCAGCAAGAAACGTTTCTCGCTGCTACCGGACGTGCCGACCTTCGATAAGTCGGGATTGCCCGGTTTTGAGGCCGTTCTGCATTATGGCCTGCTGGCGCCCGCGGGCACGCCGAAGGAAATAGTCGATCGGCTCAGCGGCGAACTGCGTAAGCTCGTCGACATGCCCGAGGTCCAGAAGCAGATCCACAACGAAGGCGGCGACCCGATGACATCTACAGCCGGCGAATACGCCGCTGATATTGATCAGGAAGAAAGCAAGTGGAGTGGGCTGGTGAAAAAGCTCGGACTGAAGGTAGAATAGCGCCCTGCCGTCGTACAGCCATATTGTCCTGCGAGATTGTCCCTGAAACAACGTCCTATCGAGGCCGCCATGACATATCGCGCAACAACCCGTGCGTTCGTCGCCGTCGCCGCACTTCTCGCAGCGCTCTATGTCGCGCCCGGGGCGAAAGCTTTCACAATCGAGGATCAGGCTGGCGGCAGCGGCGGCCAGGGCTATCTTGACTTGGACAAACCGACGACACAGGACCGCAACCTTCCCGTGTCACGCTTCGGGACCGAGAACGGTCAGACCACGGTCAAGCAGGGCAACACCACATTCCAGTTCGGACAGCAAAGCGGCTTCAGCGACCGTTACAACACCGACAATATTTTCAATCCCTACGCCCGCGAAGGCCGCTGAGGGCTATCGCTTCCTGCTGAGGAAGGCCGCCATCGCCTTCTGTGTGTCAGGCGAGGCGAGCCTCGTTTTGAAAGCCTCGGCCTCTTCGTCTATCCGCGCAACGATTTCGTCAACAGAGCCGCGCATCAAACGTCGTGCGGCCGTAACGCTATCCGGCGGCAGAGCCGCTATGTCACGCGCGGTCGCGAGTGACAGGGCGTCCAGCTCGCCGACCGGTACGACCTGGTTGACGATGCCTGCCTCTTTGGCGTCTTCGGCTGTCAATGGCTTGCCCATCACCAACAACGAGAAAGCGCGCACGTGACCCATGAGCCGCGGCGCGATCAGGCTCGAACCCGCTTCCGGCACAAGGCCCAGCGAGACGAACGGCGTCAATAATATCGCATTCTCGCCCGCAATGACATGGTCGCAGTGCAGCAGCATGGTTGCACCTACGCCAACCGCAGCGCCGCTGACTGCGGCAACGATCGGTTTCTCGCACCGTGCCAACGCGTGCAGGAATCGAACGATCGGTGCGCCGAGTCCTCCGGTTCGTGCCATCGCGACAAAATCGTTGAGATCGTTACCGGCGCAGAAGACATCGGGCGCGCCGGCAATCAAGAGGCACCTCACGCTTTCCGTCTTGCCCGAGTCTTCGATAGCGGCGGCCATGGACTCGTACATGGCAAGCGTCAGCGCGTTCTTCTTCTCGGGCCGGTTCATCCGGATCTTGCGGATCGGACCTTCATGACTGACGATGATATCGGGCATTCCGGCGTCCCGCTCAGAAATCGGGTGGTTATGTGCCACTCTCCTTGCCAATCATGCACATCAGCGACAAGGAGGATAGACATGGCAAGGAGTTATTACAGCACGATCTTCGAACAATCGGCTGAAGCAGTGTGGAACATCATTCGCGACTTCAACAACTACCCCGTATGGGTCAACGGCGCCGGAGAGAGCGTGATCGAATCCGGCAAGTCGAGCGATTCTGTGGGGGCCATACGCAATGTTCTGTACAATGGTGTCCGTCGCCGGCAGAAATTGCTATCCCTTAGCGATGTCGAGCGGTCGCAAACCTACGGATTTGTCAGCGAGCCGCCGCTACATACCAGTAATTTTCAGGCGACGCTGCGCGTCACCCCAGTTGTCGATGGCGATCTTGCCTTTGTCGAATGGTGGGCGACATTCGACTGCGACCTGGAGCGCCAGGATGAGCGGGTCAGATTTTTCCGCGACGCTTTTGCGGGGTGGCTGGAGTCCTTGCGGCGGCAGCTCGAGAGCCGAAAGGTCACACCGTTTTCGCCATTTCGCGTAGCTTGAATTTCTGGATCTTGCCGGTGCTCGTCTTCGGGAGCTCGGTGAACACTACGTGGCGCGGGCACTTGTAACTCGCGAGTTGCTTGCGGCACCACTGCATTATTTCGTCGGTACTCGCTTGTGTACCCGATTTGAGCTCGATGAATGCGCAGGGTGTCTCGCCCCATTTGTCGTCAGGCTTGGCCACAACCGCGGCGGCAGCGACCGCGGGGTGCTTATAGAGTGCATCCTCGACCTCGATTGACGAGATGTTCTCACCGCCCGAAATGATGATGTCCTTGGAGCGGTCCTTGAGCTGGATATAGCCGTCGGCATGCATGACGCCGAGGTCGCCGGTATGGAACCAGCCGCCGGCAAACGCCGCCTCAGTCGACGATCTATTTCTGAGATAGCCTTTCATGACCACGTTGCCCCGCATCATGACTTCGCCCAACGATTTCCCATCGGGCGCGACCGGAGCCATTGTTTCTGGATCGAGCACACCGAGCGCTTCCAGCGCCGCATAACGCACGCCCTGACGTGCCTTCTTTACCGCCTGGTCGGCGGCCGGCAGCGCATCCCACTCACTGTGCCAGTCGTTGACCACCGCCGGGCCATAGCATTCGGTCAATCCATAGAGATGGGTGACATTGAACCCCGCCTCTTTCATCGCGGCGAGTACAGCTTCCGGCGGCGGTGCCGCAGCTGTGAAGAATTCGACAACATGCGGAAGGGGCTTTTTTTCGTTTGCCGGCGCATTGAGCAGGGTCGCCATCACGATCGGCGCGCCGCAAAGATGCGTGACCTTTTGACTGGCGATCGCGTCAAACATTGCCTGCGCGCGTACTGCCCGCAAACAGACATGCGTGCCGGCGACGACCGAGATGGACCATGGAAAACACCAGCCGTTGCAGTGGAACATCGGCAGAGTCCAGAGGTAGACGGGATGCTTGCCCATCGAACACGTGACGACATTCCCCAGGGCGAGCAGGTGCGCCCCACGATGATGATAGACGACTCCCTTGGGGTCGCCGGTGGTGCCGGACGTGTAGTTGAGCGTGATGGCGTCCCATTCGTCATCGGGCATTTTCCACGAGTAATCAGAGTCGCCCTGCGCGATGAATTCTTCGTATTCAATAGTCCCGAGCCGCTCGCCGCCGCCGGTATATTCGCGGTCGTCATAGTCGATGACGAGCGGGTTGACCTTGCAGCGATCAAGCGCTTCTTTCATGACCTTCGAAAATTCGCGGTCAATGATCACCACTTTGGCGTCGGCGTGATCGAGCGAGAATGCGATGATGGCTGCATCAAGGCGGGTATTGAGCGTGTTGAGCACAGCCTGGCACATCGGCACGCCATAGTGGCACTCGAGCATCGCCGGTGTGTTGGCAAGCAGAACCGAGACCGTATCGCCACGCTTGATGCCGCGTTTCGAAAGCGCGGAGCCGAGGCGGCGACTTCGGGTATAGAAATCGGCATATGACCGCCGCATTGGCCCGTGAACGATGGCCGTGTGGTTCGGGAAGACCGCGGCTGCGCGTTCAAGAAAGCCGATCGGCGTCAGCGGCTGGTAATTGGCCGGATTGCGGTCGAGATCGATATCGTAGGCCGTTTTCGCCATGCCCATTCCCCTTCGGGGCAAAGGCTAGCGGCCAATCAGGTCTTTGTCATCGTTGGCTCAGTCGACGGCTGACCCACGGTGCTCTTCAGGCCCGCAAAATATCCGCCATCCCGCTGCGCACCAGCTCGAGCGAGATCAGGAACAGGATAATCAGTGTGATGCGATAGAACAGCGCGGTCGGCGTCACGCGCACCACCCAGAAGCCAAACCAATTCGCCAGCATGGCGAGCGGCAGCAGCGCCAATGACGTCGAAATGCCTTTGGTCGAGAACTGCCCCAGGGCGAAGTACGGCAGCACTTTCATCCAGTTCAGCGCGGCGAACACTATCGCATTGGTGCTCACATAAACCATCTTTGGCAGCTTCATGCCGAGCACGTACATCTGATACGGCGGCCCGCCCGCCTGGCAGATCGTCGACGTAAAGCCGGCAATCGAACCCCAGACCAGGCCGGGGATAACGGGCGCCTCGCCTTCATGGGGGACCGGCTTGGTCCCAAACCAGTTGTAGAGCACGAACGCAATCGTCGTCACGCCAATGAATACGCGCACGGCGGCGTCGGAAATATGCGCTGCCAGCAGCCAGGCGACGCCGACGCCAATCACTGCACCGGGCAGCACGATCGCGACAATACGTCCACTCCACTCCTTGCGATAAACCCAGACGGCGGCGGCATCCTGCGCGATCATGATCGGCAGGAAGATTGCGGCGGCTTCGAGCGGCGGCATCACGAGCGCCAGCACCGGTGTTGCCATTTGGCCAACACCAACGAAGCCGCCTTTGGACAGGCCGAGTGCGATCACCGCAGGGACTGCCAGCGCGTAAAACAGGGGGTCGGTGATGAGGGTCACGGGGGGGCGCAGGGCTGGGGTAAGAATTTGAGCCGGATCAAAGCCTAGCGCTGCGGCAAGTGCCAGACTTGTTTGTGCATGGCCGACGTTCCACAATCGCGCCGGGAGATCCGCCCTCATCCTTCGAGACGCCCGCCTCCGGCGGGCCCTCGGGGTGAGAAAGTTTGAGGAAAAAATGGACGCCCGCGCCAGCCGCTATCACGACGTCTATGCCCATTGGCAGCGCAGCCCTGAGATATTCTGGGCGGAAGCTGCGGCCGAGGTCGATTGGTACGAGAAGCCGAAGAAGATATTCGACCCGGACGCCGGAATTTACGGGCGGTGGTTTTCCGGTGCGACCTGCAACACTTGTTACAATGCGCTTGATCGGCATGTGCTTGCGGGACGCAACGACCAGCCAGCGCTGATTTACGACTCGCCCGTTACCAATACGGTGAAGACGTTCACCTACGGCCGGCTGCTGTCGGAGGTGCAATTGCTTGGCGCAATGCTACGCGACTTTGGCGTCGAAAAGGGCGATCGCGTCATTATTTACATGCCGATGGTGCCGGAAGCGGTGTTTGCGATGCTGGCTTGCGCACGTATCGGTGCCGTGCATTCGGTGGTGTTTGGAGGTTTTGCGCCGAAGGAGCTCGCGACCAGAATCAACGACTGCAAGCCGAAGGTCATCCTCTCGGCGAGTTGCGGCATCGAGGGCGCACGTGTCGTTCCCTACAAGCCGTTACTCGATGAAGCCATCAATTTGGCGAACCACAAGCCGCAGGCCTGCATGATCCTTCAGCGTCCGCAATGCGAGGCGCCATTGACGGCGGGACGCGATCATGATTGGCGCAAGGTTTGGGAGAATGCAGTCAATTACGCCAAGACGAGCGAATGTGTGCCAGTTGCCGCCACTGACCCGCTGTACATTCTCTACACGTCCGGCACAACCGGAATTCCGAAAGGCGTCGTACGCGACAACGGTGGCCATCTGGTCGCGCTAAAATGGTCGATGCAGAATCTTTATGGCGTTTCGCCCGGCGAAGTTTGGTGGTCGGCCTCCGACATCGGCTGGGTGGTCGGCCATTCCTATATCGTCTATGCACCCTTATTTCATGGCTGCACGTCAATTCTCTACGAAGGCAAGCCGGTGGGAACGCCCGACGCGGGCGCTTTCTGGCGCGTGATATCCCAGCACGGCGTCGTCTCGCTGTTCACTGCGCCCACCGCCTTCCGCGCGATCAAGAAGGAAGATCCGAAAGGCGAATTGATCGGGAAATACGATCTTTCGAAATTCCGTACCCTTTTCCTTGCCGGCGAACGCGCGGACCCGCCGACGATTCAATGGGCCGAGGAGGTTCTCAAGGTTCCGGTCCTCGATCACTGGTGGCAGACCGAGACCGGGTGGTGCATCGCGGGTAACCCGGTCGGCCTCGGCACATTGCCGGTACGTTACGGTTCGACCTGTGTGCCCATGCCCGGCTATGCGGTCGACATCGTCGATGAGGCGAATAAGGTGCAGCCTGCCAATAAGATCGGGTCGATCGTCATCAAGCTGCCACTGCCGCCCGCCTGTTTCCCGACACTGTGGCTGCAGGACGACCGCTTCAAGGAAAGCTATCTTGCGGAATTTCCGGGCTACTACAAGACCGCGGATGCCGGCTACAAGGATGAGGACGGCTACATCTATGTGATGAGCCGAACCGACGACATCATCAATGTCGCCGGTCACAGGCTTTCAACCGGCGGCATGGAAGAAGTCCTCGCGTCTCACGAGGATGTTGCGGAATGCGCAGTCCTCGGCATCAAGGACGATCTCAAGGGCGAAGTACCTTGCGGGTTTATCGTGCTCAAGGCCGGCGTCAACCGGCCCCCGTCGGAAATCGAGAAGGAGATCGTCGCATTGGTGCGAGAGAAGATCGGACCGGTTGCTTCGTTCCGCCTCGTAATCACCGTCGCGCGGCTGCCAAAAACGCGCTCAGGAAAAATCCTGCGCGGAACAATCAAGAAGATTGCCGATGGCGAAAAATGGACGATGCCTGCGACGATTGATGACCCCGTTATTCTGGATGAGATTGGCACTGCGCTGAAGGGACATGGGGTCGGGTGAAAGACCCGAAGTAGGACTGCGGGATGGGCGATCTCGCATGCGTGTTCTTTACGAACACTCATACTGAATTTTTAGGCCGGCGCCCCGCGGTTCAATATTGCGGTCCACTGGAAGCGGCAAACAGGGATTGTCCGAAAATATTTGCGGCGGAAAACCAGTCAGTGGACGACCAATTTTCATTGCTTGCGGCAATACGGTATTTCGGCTGGGGCGGCTTGGGTAAGCTTCGTCTCATCCTGGACGAGTTACCGAACGCACGTGTCACGCTTTACGGGAATGCCCGCATCACTGGCTTGACCAAAGAGTTGTTGGGATCGCACCACAAGTTCAGTGAGCGTGCGCCGGAGCAGGCGAATGTCGCGCTTGTGATCAACGACGCCGGCGTTGCGAACAAGATCGCAAGCCTCAACGTTCCGGTCGTCTATGTCGACAGCTTGCCGTGGCTGCGGAAAACGGACTCCGAAATTCCCGCACTTGATAAGATTGCGTACTATTGCGGGCAGAAATATCCGGCCGAAATGATGCCATTGGCGAACCCGTCGCTGCGAAATTGGCCCGGCGTCAGGTGGATCGATCCGATCGTTCCCGCTGCGCGTATCCGGCGCGGCGGCCGAGGCATTGTCATCAATGTCGGCGGGCTCCACAGCTACGATATTTCAGGTATCGACCACGAATTGGTTGAAGCTGCTGCGGATGCCTACTTGAAGCTTGTGGTGTTTCCGCTCGCAGGCTTTTTGCAGGCATCCGGGCGCAAGGTTTCCGCCGTCTGCGGCAACCTGCGTCCGGATGACTGCGCAAGGATTCGTTCGCTGCTGCCGGCATGCGATGATATCGGGCCGCAAACTCCTTACGCATTTGAACGTACGCTGATGGACGCAGATCTGCTCATCACTTCGCCGGGCAGCACGACGATACTTCAGGCCATGCTCGCTGGCCTTCCGGCTTTGCTGTTGCCTCCGCAAGTAACGAGCCAGATTTACAATGCGCGGTTTTATTCAAGGCCCGGCGCCGAAATTCCATATTGGCCCGAAAAGATGCTCGACATCGAGAAGATAGAAGAAGCGCGCACCAAGGGATTAGTCGCTGTCACCAGCCATGTTTATAGGGCAATTGTCGATGCGGCAGCTTCGCCGCAGCTTTCGGATGAAATAGCGGCCACTATCCGCCGAACTTTGGATAATGCGCCTGCTGATGGCGTACTAAACCAGGGTCTATTGGCGTTAGGCGCAGCGGGGGCAAGCCAGGTTGCCGCATTGATCAAACAGGCGATGATTGTCCGTGCAGGAAATTCCGGCGACTGACGGCACGGCACGCCGGGCAGGATCCACATTGGACCGTCTCAGCCTCGAATGGCCGCGGACTATCAGCGTCGGTGATGGAAAACATCACACGAACGCAAACTCGCGACGTCTTACACGCAACAATGCAATAATGAATTGCAGCAGTTCAGCGGCCCGCCATATTGCGTCATTCTTATGCCGTCCTGTTGAACCGCTGATCGCTCCATATCTAATCGAGCGAATACGCATGACGTAACGATTTGGTGAGCGCGCAGTCGATTTATTTGATCAAACATATCTTGAGTGCGCCGTGAGGGTGCGTCACAAGGCGCGCCGGTTGATCTTGTCGTCTCACTCCGTCAACGGGCTATCTTTCATGACTGTCGCCTTCGACACAAAACGGCGCGCCCTATCACCGGCCGCGCCTATTTTTGACGCCCTGCCGGTGCAACTCCGCTGTCCCGATCGGCAGGGAGCGTCTCGGGTCGATTGATCTGCTACGCGGCCTCGTCATGATCGTAATGGCGCTCGATCACACGCGTGATTTCTTTTCCGCGAACGGATTCAATCCGCGCGATGTCACCGAACCGGCGCTGTTCCTGACGCGATGGGTAACGCATTTCTGCGCGCCCACATTCATCTTCCTGGCAGGGATTTCCGCCTATCTCTATGCAGCAAGAGGGCGTACGGGAGGCGAGATCAGCCGATACCTGTTCACGCGCGGCTTCTGGTTGGTGCTTGTCGAATTTACCGTCGTCCGCCTCGGCTGGACCTTCAGCCTGCAGTTCGACCACTTTGTCGCGCAGGTAATTTTCGCGATCGGCGCGGCCATGATCGTATTGGCCGCGCTTGTCTACTTGCCGCGCTGGGCGATTGCCGCGACCGGACTCGCGATGATCGCGGGCCACAACATGCTGGATGGCGTCAAAGCCGCACAAATGGGAGTGGCAGCATCGATCTGGCACGTGCTGCACCAGCCTGGCTTTCTGGAAAGCATCCCGGACCCGAAAATTTTCGTGCTCTATCCCCTGATTCCGTGGATTGGTGTGATGGCCGCCGGCTATGCGCTTGGGCCGGTGTTCACGCGCGAGCGTCAGGCACGCGTCAGGGAATTATTTGCCCTTGGCGTGACGATTACGGTCGGATTTATTTTGCTGCGCGCTACCAACATTTACGGCGACCCTGCGCCATGGAGCGTGCAGGAAGGATTTCTGCCGACCGTCTTGTCGTTCCTCAATTGCGAAAAATATCCGCCCTCGTTGCTTTACCTCGCCATGACGCTGGGCCCCATGCTGATGCTCGCGGCCTGGCTTGAGAAGACGCGCGCGCCATCGGCGCACTGGGTTGCTACTTTCGGGCGTGTTCCGCTTTTCTACTATGTCGTCCATATTTTTCTGATCCATGCGCTCGCCCTTCTCTGCGCATGGCAGACTGTCGGTGACATCGGCTGGCTGTTCGGTCCGTCTGCGGCCCACAAGCCGGAGGGCTACGGGCTCGGCCTCGCAGGCATCTATGCGGTGTGGCTGGCCGTCGTTGTATTGCTCTATCCGGTTTGCCGCTGGTTCGCCGGGGTCAAGCGGCGGCGCACGGAGTGGTGGTGGAGTTATCTCTAGCGCCTGCAGAGCCGGACGCAGAAAACAAAAGCTGCGGCCATAGTTTGGAACGCCACATGCCCACAGGTGCCTCCAACCACGCCCGCAAGAACTTGTGACGGCGGGCCGGGGCCGCTAACGTAGCTTCGAAGAGGGGGGCACGCAGTCTCCCCCGCAGACGGTCAAGCCGTCCAAGCGCTGCGCAACGCTCGGGTTTTCGAGGTGATTGCGCATGGATGGCAAGCGGCGGTTTTCCAGCGTTTTTCTTCTTTTTTCCGGACGCGCATTGCGCGGATTTCGGCGATGGTTTCGCTATTGTCGTGCTGCCCGCCTATCTTTCGGCAATCGGCTACGATGCCGCGCAGGTCGGGTTGGTCGCCGCAGCCGCGCTATTGGGGACGGCGTTATTTACGCTCGCGGCCGGGTTTATCGCCCCTCATTGCGATCTGAGAAGCCTGCTGATCGCAGGCGCCATACTGATGATCTGTACCGGCTTCGCTTTCGCGCAGGCCGAAGCCATCGGTTTTCTCATAGCCGCGGCATTTTTCGGTACAGTGAATCCTTCGACAGGAGATATCGGCATCCTCATTCCCGTCGAACACGCCATGCTCACTTATGGCGCGACCGACGAAAATCGCACCCGGATCTTCGCGCGATATAGTCTGATCGGTGCACTGTCGATGGCCGTGGGAGCGCTTGCCGCAGCTGCACCGGATGCCTTGTTCGCGACCGGCTATACACGGGTCGCTGCATTCAAACTGATGTTTTACGGTTACGCCATGCTGGGGCTTGCGTGTGCGGTCATCTATTTGTGCCTGCCGCATGCGCATGTCGAGCAAAGACCTGCGGCGGTGCCGCTGAGGCAATCGCGTGGCGTTGTCTACAAACTGGCTGCGCTGTTCAGCCTCGATGCGTTCGCTGGTGGCTTTGTCGTTCAGTCGTTGCTGGCGGTCTGGCTGTTCCAGCGTTTCGAAATGTCGTTGACGGCGGCGAGCATTTTCTTTTTCTGGGCGACGGTGCTGAGCGCCTTCTCATATCCGCTCGCCGCACACATCGCAAAATATATCGGTCTCGTGAACACCATGGTTTTCACGCACATCCCCTCGAGTATCTGCCTGATCCTGGCCGCGTTGTCGCCTAATCTGCCGAGCGCACTGATTTTCCTGCTTGTACGGTCTGCGTTGTCGCAAATGGATGTTCCGACGCGGAGCTCTTATGTTATGGCTGTTGTCACGCCACCTGAGCGCCCCGCTGCCGCAAGCGTCACGGCGGTTCCGCGCAGCCTTGCGTCCTCGCTCAGTCCTGCACTCGCCGGCGCGTTGATGACGACATCATTTCTGGGCCTCCCGCTCATATTATGCGGGAGTTCTGAAGATCGCCTACGATCTGGCGTTGTTACTCTCGTTCCGTCATATCAAGCCTCCCGAAGAGAGCGCGTAAGCACAAGGCATCATTTGAAATCGCCATCCGGTTTTCCGGCGCGCACCATTGCCTGGCAGTAGGCGTAGAGCGCATCATAAACGATCCATTCTGCGGCATTAACTTCGTGATCGTTTTTGTATCCCAAATGGCGGAAACCTTCGGCGATGGCTTCTAGCCCGGCACCTTCCGCCTGACGATAAAGCGAATTGTCGGTATCCGCCCCATTTACGATCTTTCCAAGCAGCACGAGTGCGGGATCACCGTCCAGCTTGTATTTCTTGAGGATAGCCTCGAACGAACATTCCTGGCCGTGGTGACCCAATTCGACGTTTTTGACGTCGTAAGGAATAGCGCCGAGACGTTTTGCTTCGTCCATCACTTTGTCCGGAGGCACGAAATGGAATTCCGCATCCTTGTCGACGAATTTTTTGATGAGCCAGGGGCACGCAACGCGATCGACTTTGACATGTTCTCGGGTGATCCATTTCATATTGCTTCTCCTGGATCCTGGCGCGCAAAGTCGGACCGTCCTGCCTCGGCAGGCCTATGCAACGGCGATGTGGGAAGTTACCGAAGCCCATCCGGCGCTCGCACCAAACAGCGGCGAGCAGCGCTTGGATGGAGTGACCATCTGGAGGGGAGGCTGCAGTGTCCCCAAATCAAGTCTACCAAGTTTGCTGCTTTTATCAATGAAGCGAATGGCGCGCGCATGTTTCAGGTCGGGTCGGTGAACTGACCCATTCGCCTGGCGGCACGATTTTTACGCCTAGAGCACGGCGTCGTGACTGAACCAAATGCCTGTCTGCCTGTTCTTAGAACATCAAAAAAGGGAGATTGAATCATGGCTTTGAAAACATTCATTTTGGCAACTGCTGCGTTCTTGAGCGCGTCGACGGTTTGCCTGGCCCAAAGCATGCCGAACTACGGCCCAAACGCCCCGGCGACAGCCGACAGTTTTGGAAAACCACCCAGCGCGACCAGGCCGCCGGGGGTACCGCGCTCGGCGCATAGTGCGTACGCCTACAGGCGCCACCATCATTATCGGCATGTACATCCGCGGCCGCCGCAGGATTGAGTTCCAGGCCCTCGCCTGAAGCCGTTTGGAGGAGACTGGCGTCGGGTATCCCGGGCTCACCGAGGGACTTCGGTCACCGATTCGAGGCTCCGCGTTCGGCCCAAGCATCGACTGGAAATATGCGTCGCGAATGAGGACAATGCGGACAGGCGAAGAGCGAAACATTCAGGGACATACATGGCCCTCTTCATCTGTACCGCGTGCGGCACACAGTACCCGGACACCGTCCAACCGCCCGCGCATTGCCCGATTTGCGAGGAAGAACGCCAGTATTTGCCGCCGCGAGGGCAGGGGTGGACGACGCTTGCAGCGCTTGCGCAAAGCCATATGAACGGCTTTCGCGAATACGAAACAGGCATCATTGGGATCGGATCGCAGCCGTCCTTTGCAATCGGACAGCGCGCGTTGCTCGTGCGCACGAATGGCGGCAATATGTTGTGGGACTGCATAGCCACGCTCGATGCCGCAACAATCGACATGATCAATGGCCTCGGCGGGATCAGAGGCGATTGCAATCTCGCATCCGCATTTTTACACGACGATGGTCGAATGGGCGCATGCCTTCAATTGTCCGATCCATCTCAACGCTGCGGACCGCGACTGGATCATGCGCAATGATGGTGCGATCAAGCTGTGGGAAGGCGACACTCTCACGCTTTGGGATGGCGATCACGCTGGTGCGCTGCGGCGGACATTTCCCGGGCGGGACCGTGATGCATTGGGCCGGCGGTGCAGGCGGGAGCGGTATCGTATGCGCGGGTGACGTCTTGACCGTCACCGCCGACCGTAAATGGCTGTCATTTATGCGCAGCTATCCGAATTTCATTCCATTGTCGAAAGCGCGAGGTGGAGCATATCGGTAAAGCGCTGGCGCCGTACAAGTTCGACGTCGTCTACGGTCATTATTTCGATCGCGTCATCCCCGGTCGCGCCAAGGATGTTCTCGAAAAGTCCATTGCGCGATATGTCGCCGCGATCGAGGGCACGAGGGGATATTGACGCATCTAATGATTAAACGATGCAGTTTCTGCTCGCCGCGGAAAACTAATGTCGTGGAAGCTCTGCGCCTAAAATTAAACCGGCCGTGCGGACGCCGGGTGGGATGATCGGCGGGCCGCACGGCCGGGTGAGTGACGCCACGTGAGGCGCAACATCACAGCCACATGTTCGAGCAATCTGCCGCGGTAGGTCGCCGCGATGCTCGCCCAATGTTCGCGATCGTCTGCCCCACCTGTGAAGGTAGACTTAATTCGGAATTTGCAAATAATTCTACTGCGCAATTGGAGCGCGAAACTTCAAAGAATACGCACGAAATTCAGTTGTTCAACTTATTGCGATCCGCATTGTAATTCCACACCAAAATACCCGCAAGCGATGCGCGGATAGTTGCGTCAAAATTGCCGCAATAACGGTGCAAATTGCAGGCGACTACTCGCCTTCCTTGTCGCCCTTGCCGCCGAGCTGTTTGAGCTTGGCGAATACCGCGCCGACATCGAGATCGCCGCCCTTTTTCTCGGGTTCGGCGGCTGCTGCGGTTTCCGCCTCCTTGCGCGCGGTGGTCTCTGCCGCCGGGAGCAAGGTTGCACCAGTGTCGACGGGCGCGGGCTTTTCCTTGTTGGCGCGCTGAACTTCCAGGTCGAGATCGATCTGGGATGCCAGGCCAAGCGTCACCGGATCCATCGGCGCCAAATTGGCCGAGTTCCAGTGCGTGCGGTCTCTGATCGAGGCGATCGTCGATTTGGTGGTGCCGACGAGCCTCATGATCGCACTGTCCTTGAGTTCCGGGTGGTTGCGGACAAGCCACAAGATGGCGTTGGGCCGATCTTGCCGCCGCGAGACCGGAGTGTAACGCGGACCCTTTTTCCCGCGTTCGGCGGTTGGAACCGAAACTTTTGACTCGGTCAGTTTCAGGCGGCTTTCGGGGTTACCTTCAGCCTCGGCAATCTGTTCGCGGGTCAATTGGCCCGTGAGAATCGGGTCGAGGCCCTTGATGCCCTGCGCAGCATCCCCATCGGCGATTGCCTTCACCTCGAGGGGGTGGAGTTTGCAGAATTCCGCAATCTGGTCGAACGACAGCGCGGTGTTGTCCAGAAGCCAGACGGCGGTCGCCTTCGGCATCAGGGGTGCTGCGGTCGCCATGGCAAAATCTCCTCTACGCTTCGTCCGCCCTCGGGCGAAGCACCAGATCATCGGTGATGATCGGAAAGTGGCCGGAATATAGGGGCAGATTCCGGGCCATGCAACCGTTCCGCTTGACACGGGCGCCCGGCGCGGCCCATGTCGAGGGCAGAAATGTGCGCGGAAAATGCGCGGTTTCGGGGAAATCGATGCCGTCAAACCCGTCAAAGCCCGTCCTGAAGGTAGTACTCTGCTCACCGCGCGGTTTTTGCGCGGGCGTGGTACGGGCCATTGAATCGGTTGAACGGGCACTTTCGATCTATGGAGCGCCGGTCTACGTTCGTCACGAAATCGTGCACAACCGCTATGTTGTCGAAAGCCTGCGCGAAAAAGGCGCGATCTTCGTCGAGGAACTGAGCGAAATTCCCGATGACAAAGCGCCGGTCATTTTTTCGGCGCACGGGGTGCCGCGGACGATTCCCGAGGAGGCCGCACGGCGAAACCTTCTCACGCTTGATGCGACTTGTCCGCTGGTGACTAAAGTGCATCGCGAGGCGGAAATTCATTACCGCCGTGGACGCGAGATCGTGCTCATCGGCCACGCCGGCCATCCCGGAAGTCGTCGGCACGATGGGTCAGCTACCGGCTGGCAGCATTACGCTGGTCGAAACGATGCATGACGCCGAGACCTTCGCTCCGCGCGATATCAACAAGTTGGCTTATGTAACTCAGACCACGCTCTCGGTAGATGATACCGCGGCCATCGTCGAATGCCTGAAGCGCCGCTTCCCTGGAATCGTCGGTCCCCACAAGGAAGATATCTGCTACGCGACTACAAACCGGCAGGAAGCAGTCAAGCGTGTCGCCCCCATCGTCGATGCAATGATCGTCGTCGGTGCCCCGAATTCGTCGAACTCGCAGCGCCTGAAGGAAGTTGCGGAGAAATCGGGATGCCCGCGCGCGCTGCTGGTGCAGCGAGCCGTCGATATTCGCTGGAGCGAATTCGCCGGCGTTGCACGGCTCGGCATCACTGCCGGCGCTTCCGCGCCCGAAGTCCTCGTCGAGGAAGTCATGGGCGCTTTCGCTGAGCGTTATGTGCTCGATGTTGAAACGGTCTCCGCGATGGAGGAGGGTGTCTTTTTCCCGCTGCCGCGGCCGCTGCGGGAGCATGAGCCGGCGGAGTGACGCTTCCATGGCGGTCTACACTGATGTCACGGCGGAGGATCTCGCCCGCTTTCTCTCCGGTTACGACATTGGCGAACTGCTCTCTTACAAGGGCATTGCCGAGGGCGTGGAAAACTCGAATTTCCTTGTGCACACTCGCACCGGAAATTTCATTCTCACGCTTTATGAGAAGCGGGTGGCAGAGGCCGACCTGCCGTTTTTTCTTGGGCTCATGGAACATCTGGCGGCGCGCGGCATCAACTGCCCGCAACCCGTGAAAAACAGGCAGGGCGGCACTCTCGGCAAAGTCGCGGGCAGGCCCGCGGCGATGGTTACCTTTCTGGAAGGACTGTGGATCAGGCGTCCGAGCCCGGGTCACTGCGCGGCGGTGGGGGAAGCGTTGGCCCATCTGCATCTAGCTGGCGCGGATTTCAAGCCGACCCGCGCGAATGCATTGTCGCTCGCGAGCTGGCGGCCGCTTTACGAGCATGCAAGAGCGCGCGGCGACAGCGTGCGGCCCGGACTTTGCGCTGAGATCGCAAATGAACTCGACTCCCTCGCGAAATCGTGGCCGGACGCATTGCCGAAAGGCGTAATTCACGCTGATCTTTTTCCGGACAACGTGTTTTTTCTCGGCGACAGGCTCTCGGGGCTGATCGATTTTTATTTTGCCTGCACCGATATGCTCGCCTATGACGTTGCGATCAGCCTCAATGCATGGTGTTTCGAAACGGACCATTCCTACAATGTTACCAAGGGCCGTGCCTTGCTCAACGCTTACGCGAAAGTGCGCTCTCTGTCGCCATCCGAGCGGGCGGCACTACCAATCCTCGCGCGCGGTGCGGCGGTACAATTCCTGCTCACGCGGCTTGGTCGATTGGCTGGCGGTGCCGGATGGGGCGCTGGTTCGGCCGAAAGATCCGCTCGAATACTACCGAAAACTGCGGTTCCACCAATCGGTGAAAACCGTCGAGGATTACGGAATTTGATGGCGGAGCTTCGCGTCACCATTCACACCGATGGCGCCTGCTCGGGTAATCCCGGACCGGGCGGCTGGGGTGCGATACTCACCTTCGGCGACCACGAAAAAGAGCTCATGGGCGGCGAACCGCATACGACGAACAACCGCATGGAGCTGATGGCCGCTATCGCAGCGCTGGAAGCGCTCAAGCGCGCCTGTGTCGTCGATCTCCACACCGACAGCGAATATCTGAAGAACGGCATTACCAGCTGGATTCATGGCTGGAAAAAGAATGGCTGGCGTACTGCGGACAAGAAGCCGGTGAAAAACGTCGATCTATGGAAACGTCTCGATGACGCGCTTGCCCATCACAAGGTGCATTGGCACTGGGTCAAAGGCCATGCCGGTCATGCCATGAATGAGCGTGCCGACGAACTTGCGCGTGAAGGCATTGTCGCCGCGCGTGCGGGCGCCGCCGGCGCGATGAAAGCAAAATAGCAGCGCAAAAACGAAACGGCCGGGAACGCGCCCGGCCATCACGACAATATCGTCAGGTTCCGGCGAGGTTCACAGCTGCCCCAGAAGCGCCTGTCCGCCGGAAATTTCGCATTTGCCGGGCGCATCTTCGATATTGAGTTTCTTCACGACGCCGTCGTCGACCAGCATTGAGTAGCGTTTCGAACGCGTGCCCAAGCCATTGCCGGAACCGTCAAACGCCATGTCGATGGCCTTCGCAAATTCGCCGTTACCGTCGGCGAGGAAATCGATCTTGCCGTCGGCGCCGGTCGATTTCTTCCAGGCTTCCATGACGAACACGTCGTTGACGCCGGTGACAGCGATTGTGTGCACACCCTTTGCCTTGATGGCGGCCGCGTTGTTTAGGAAGCTCGGAATGTGAAGGTTGTTGCAGGTCGGAGTGAAAGCACCAGGCACTGCAAACAAGGCAACCTTGCGACCTTTGAAAATATCGTCGGTTGTCTTCCAGGCAGGTCCTTCGGTTGTCATCACGCGGAATTTGGTATCGGGCAAACGATCACCGACCTTGATAGGCATGGTTGTCCTCTCGCGTTGCGGATAATTTTCGTTTCTTGGCTGGGGTAATTACGCCCTTGCCGCCAATTAGTCGAGATGGCTTTTGACCTCGACCGCACGTTCACCGGTAACCACGGTAAAGGTCAACTCGAATTTGCCTTTCGGATCCGTGCCAGGTGGCAGGCCGTCGAGTTCAAACGTGAACTGGGCTCGGCCCGCCGGCGCATTTTGCACTGGCTTTGGAATGGGTAGCGCCCACTGCGGTGTCGGACCTTCGGCAAAAAGCTCGATTGGTTTGCCGGCAGGGGCACCAAGATCAACAGTGACTACTGGTTTCGGACCGCTATTGGTCCGGCGCGCGGTCAGGCCTAATTGTGCGGGAGTAACTCGCTTCGGTACGCGTGCCTCGGCGGCCATAAGCGTCGTGTTCTGGGAGCTTTCACCGCCGGCAACCACAAGCTCGGCAGTGCTCTCGGCTGGAACGCATAATTTCTCACACACTGCATAGTCGACTTTCACGTGCAAGCGAACGGGCTTGCCTTCCTGCTGCGGTGTAATGGCCAGCGGAAAAATCACCGAGCCTTTGTAGCCGAGTGATTGGCCGGTCTCGTCGGTGAACAAGTGCGGGGCTGGATAAAGAACCTCTGCCTGTTTCAGATTCTCCGAGCCGGAGAAATCGAAATTTGGCGGCACACCGGAATCGCCCGGGTAACGCCAGTAGGTCTTCCAGCCAGGTCGCAATTTAATTTCGACGCCGGCACGCAGTGTGGGATTGCTGCGCGTATTACTTCCGGCAATCAGCCGGACCGCCGAACGGACGTCGTCATTCCAGGGTGATTCGTCCGCGGCCTGCGTTGGCGTGCCTGTCGAGGCAACAAACAGGCACGAAACCGAGATTACGGCAAATGTTCTGTGAATATCGTTCATGCCGGACGATCTAGTTGGTAACGGCATGCCGCGCTACTGAATTCATTGTGAGCGGGCGTTGAACTCATTGGGCGGGCCCCCGCCACAATTGCCATATTGCATTATAACGGTGAACGATTGAACTTTCGGCCGCAAGCTTCGTTTGCAAAGACGGATCGATCAGGTAACCTTTTGACATGAAGATTTCGCGCAAAGCAACGGAGCCGACACCCCCTCCGGGCCGTGGCTATCTCGATGGCCAGATGCTGATTGCGATGCCGGCGATGAACGACGAACGTTTTGCGCGGGCAGTGATCTACGTATGCGCCCACTCAACCGAAGGCGCTATGGGCATCATCGTCAACCATCCGGCACAGAACATCAAATTTCCCGATCTCTTGGTGCAGCTTGAAGTAATACCCGCTGCCGAACGCATCCAGCTCCCCGATCGGGCCGAAGATTTGAAGGTGCTCAAAGGCGGCCCGGTCGAGACAGGGCGTGGGTTCGTCCTGCACTCGGCGGATTTTTTTATCGAAAATTCGACGCTGCCGATCGATGAAGGGATCTGCCTCACCGCTACGCTCGACATACTCAAGGCGATCGCGCGCGGCAACGGACCTGCCAGCGCCATTCTCGCTCTCGGCTATGCAGGCTGGGCACCCGGCCAGCTCGAGGAGGAGATTCAGCAAAACGGATGGTTGCATTGCGCCGCAGATCCCGAGCTGATTTTCGGCCAGAATACCGACGTAAAATACGAAAAAGCGCTGCGTAAGATCGGCATCGACCTCGGCATGTTGTCGAGCGAAGCCGGTCACGCGTAAGTTTCGTATATTACTCCGAAGCGATCTTGAGCGCACGCAGCCGGCTTGGCTTGTCGATCAGCAAATCGCGGGCGGCATCAGCGGACATTGGCTCCCCGAATGCGAAGCCTTGCGCATATTCGCAGCCAAGCTGGTAGAGCTCGACCGCGTCGGAATCGGTTTCCGCGCCTTCGGCGACCACTTCCATCCCGAGGTCATGTGCAAGCGCGATGATCGAGCGCAGGATTACCGGCCGCGTGCCGCGCGAAGTTGTCCGTACGAAGGATTGGTCGATCTTGATGGTGTCGAACGGGAAGCGCTGCAGATATGCCAATGAGGAATGGCCGGTGCCAAAATCGTCCAGCGATAATCCGGCGCCAAGCTCCTTGATCCGTGTCAGCATTTGGGCGGCATGCTCCGGATTTTCCATCACGAGCGATTCGGTGATCTCGAGTTTCAGCGTGCCTCGTGCCAACGCCGTACGGCCAAGTACGCCGCGCAGATCCTGGATTAGATCGTGACGCAGCAGCTGACGCGATGACACGTTTACGCTCGCAAAAACAGGCTCACGAGCGCGCGTGGCGGCTTGCCACTGGGCCAGCTGCTTGGCGGTGTGATCGAGCACGAAAAGGCCGAGGTCGACAATCAGTCCAATCTCCTCGGCAATCGAAATGAACTCTGCCGGCGAGAGACGGCCAAGCTTGGGGTGATCCCACCGCGCCAACGCTTCGAAGCCCGCAATCGCCCGGTCTTCCAGGCGCACGATCGGCTGAAAGAGGACCTTGATCTCTTCGCGTTCGATGGCGCGGCGCAACTCCGATTCCATGGTCAGACGATCGGTCTTGCGGGAGCGCATGGCCGGCTTGAATATTTCAATGCGATCTCCGCCGATTCGCTTCGCGTAGTACATCGCCAGCTCAGCGTCCTTGAGAACCTCGTCGGTACGGTGCGCTTGATTCTCGGCGAGAGCGAGCCCGATCGAGGCAGTCAGGAAGATTTCGCGGTCGTTGAATGCAATCGGAGCGCGCAAGGTACGCCGGATCGTTTCCGCAAATGCGACGATGCGGGCGGGTTCGCGCTCAGACAGCAAGATCAACGCGAACTGGTCGCCCGAAAGCCTTGCGAGCGTGTCCTGTGGCTTGAGCAATCGCGACAGGCGGCGCGCGATCGTGAGCAAGATGGAATCACCCACGGCGATACCGACGGAGTCATTTACCTGTTTAAAGCGATCGAGATCGATCACAACGATCGAGGGTCGAATCTGTGGATCGGCGCGCGCAAAGCCAAAGGCTGCCTCCATGCGATCAATAAAGAGCTCGCGGTTCGGCAAACCGGTGAGATTGTCGTGGACCGCGTCGAAGAGCAGCCTTTCTTCGGCATTCTTTATATCCGTCACGTCAGTGAGGGTTCCAACCAACCGCACGACCTCGCCGTCGGACCCGACGACCGGGCGTGCTTTGAGCGCGAACCAGAGATAGTGGCCGTCGGCAGTACGCAACCGGAAGTCCTGGGTTAGTCGGCCGCGACGCTGCTCAACCACGCTATCGAGCGACGCGCGAAAACGATCGCGATCAAGTGAGTGCAGCACTTCGAGCCAAGCCGCCGCCGGCCCTTCCAGCGTGCCGCGCTTGAGACCGAGCATGTGTTCGGTTTCCGGGCTGGTGAAAATCTTGTCGGCGGAAACGTCCCAATCCCAAATCAGGTCACCGGCGCCAGTGAGCGCGAGCGCGCGGCGCTCAACGTCGGAAACAATTCCGTGCGTGATCCCTCCCGCGAAGGCATGCTGCATGACTGTGAATCCAATCAGCATCACAATCAGCACAAGGCCGCCGAGCAGCGCCGGGCCAATAATGTCATTGGTCACCAGCCCGGTCACAGCCAGTCCGGCGGCCATGGTCCAGACCACCAGCAACAGCCATGTCGGGATCAACAGCACCGCACGGTCAAATCCATGCGTGGAGAGATAGATGACGAGGGCAAGGCCAAAGACGGCAATGCCGGCAAGCGACATGCGGGCGATGCCGGCGGCGACGGCCGGATCAAACACCGCAACAGCAATCAGTGCGGCGAGGGCGGCAAGCCAGGCGATCGTGATGTGAGCATAGCGCACGTGCCAGCGTGACAGGTTTAGGTAGGCAAAGAGAAACACCAGCAGCGTTGCCGAAAGAATAGCTTCGCCGCAGGCTCGCCAGACACGCTCCGCGCCAGCAGACATGTCGAAGACTTTGCCCCAGAAACCGAAGTCGATGCCGATATAGATCAATACCGCCCAGCCAAGGGCAGCCGCCGCAGGAAACATGATTGAGCCCTTCACCACGAAAAGTATGGTGAGGAACAGCGCCAGCAATCCGGCGATCCCGATCACGATCCCATAGTAGAGGGTGAACGAATTGACCTTGTCTTTGTACGCATCGGGTTCCCACAGGTAGATCTGCGGAAGCTTGTCGGTGCGTAGTTCTGCGACGAGGGTGATGACTGTGCCTGGATCCAAAGTAATACGAAAGACATCGGCGGTGGCCCCCTCTTGCCGTACGGGACGGTCTCCGGTCGATGGCGTGATCGCTGCTATGCGAGAGAGTCCGAGGTCGGGCCAGAACAGTCCGGATCCGACCATTCGGTAGTGCGGCACGACGATCAATCGATCGATCTGCTCATCGCTGTTGTTCGTGAGCGCGAGCACTGCCCAATTGTTGTTACCTTCGCGCGCACGCACTTCGATTCGTCGTACGATCCCATCGGGACCAGGCGCGGTGGACACCTGAATTCGATCGCCGTCGGTCTTTTGCAATTCGGTAGCGGCCGTCAAATCGATAGCCGACGCGTCGAGCCGGACATTGACCGCATCCACTGCGTTGGCGGAACCAGCTGCCAGCAGAGAGACGCAGAACGCCATGGCTAGCGTCGTCAGGCCACGCGTCATGATCAAGCCAAGTCCCCCGCCCGCAGCAATGCTTCGAAGCGCGTAACCACGGCCTTGCCTACGGTGAAAAGCTGCAAACAATCGTACCCTGTTAAATTTTAAGTCCGACATTGCGCCGATTTCGCGGCTATTGAAAAAACGGACATTCCATCAAACTGTTAGCACGATTTTGCCGATATGTGCGCTTGATTCCATGAGTGCATGTGCGGCGCTCGCTTCCTGCAGCGGAAATGTCCTGTAGATGACCGGCTTGACCTTCCCGACCTCCAATCAGCGGCAGCACGTTGTCTTCGACTGCCCGCGCAATGGCACCCTTGTCGGCAATTGAGCGCGAGCGCAATGTTGAGCCTGTATGGTGCAGCCGCTTGAGCATGATGCGGCGAAAATCCACCGTCGCTTTCGGGCTACCCTGAAATGCAATCTGCACGATCCGCCCCTCCACCGCGGCGGCTTCGTAATTGCGCGCGATATAATCTCCACCGACCATGTCCAATATAACCTCTGCGCCTCTGTCCGCCGTCGCTGCCTTGGTCGCCGCGACGAAGTCCTCGGCCTTATAGTTAATGGCAACATCAGCGCCGAGCTTTTTACACGCTTCGCACTTTTCCGGCGTGCCGGCGGTTGTAATGACGCGTGCGCCGCGCGCCTTGGCAAGTTGGATTGCGGCGGTGCCGATGCCGGAAGAGCCGCCATGGACGAGCAGTGTTTCGCCGCTTTTCAATCCACCCCGTTCAAATGCGTTGTGCCAGACGGTGAAGAATGTTTCCGGAACTGCAGCCGCCTCGATCATCGTGAGGCCGGCAGTGGGCAACGCATGGCTTTCGTGCGCCAGACAATATTCGGCATATCCGCCGCCGACCACGAGAGCCATCACGCGGTCGCCGATTTTCCAGCGTTTGACGCTCGTGCCGAGCGCTACGATTTCTCCGGCGATTTCGAGACCGGGAATATCGGATGCGCCGGGCGGCGGCGGATAGAGGCCCATACGCTGCATGACGTCTGGTCGATTTACGCCTGCGGCAGCGACCTTCACGAGAATCTCACCGGCGCTGGGAAGGGGAACCGATTGCCGAATCGGAACGAGCATGTCCGGGCCGCCGGCGGCCTTAATGCCAATCACCGTCATTTGGGTCGGAAGAGAAGCCATCGGTTCCTCGTATTTTGCGGTCTGAAGCACTGTTTAGGCGGGCCTTGCTGATGTGACAACCTCGCCCGTGGCGGCTAAATTTCACGGGAGGGAGGCTCATGATGCCGGCAATCGATGAAGATGACAAACCAAAGAAGAAAATCGCGCATGAGATCGGCCAAGATCTCACCTTGCTTTCAGTCGAAGAGCTTGGTGCGCGCGTGAAGCTCCTGCATGACGAGATCAATCGACTTGAAGCCGACATAGGACAAAAACAGGCGTCTCGCGCGGCGGCCGACCAGTTTTTCAAACGCTGATCATCGGCCAAGTCTTCCGCTTGGCTGTTGTCTTCCGCTAGTCCGCTGCTCCCGATCAGCGGTAACGTCACACCGACGCGATTAGAAATTATTTGGCTTTGCGCGCGGTTTCTTAAGTTGTCGTTAAGCTTTCTCGACCATTACTGGCATTGTCCATCTTCATGTGGACATTGAGTGGCTCCTGTCCACTCTGTTTGACGCCTCCCTGTTATCAACTTCGAGCCGCCGGCAACGGCGGCTCCTTTTTTTGTCCCAATCTGGGGCAAATTTCCAGTGATATAGCCGTGTCCCTCAATCAACGCGGCAACTATATCGCGATGTTAACCATATCGCGGTCTGGACAGAGCCTGGCCCCGCGCGCCATGCTTACTCAATCGTATACGGAGCAAGTGTGGCTCCGCGAGTGGGAGTGCGTTGCGTCATGTCAGAAAAAAGTTTCAGCGAAGCGCAACCTGTACAGTTCGGTGAGCGCCTCGCGGGCTCGCAGGCTTTCGCGGAATTATTCCGTGACGGCATGGCTCTGGTCGAAGAAACCGCGACCTACCTCGACGGCCCAGGCAGGCAGCAATCGAAGAAACTCGATCGCACCGCAGCGTTGGCTTACGCAACAGAAAGCATGCGGCTCACCACGCGGCTGATGCAGCTCGCTTCCTGGCTGCTGCTCCACCGGGCGGTGAAGGAGGGCGAGATGTCGCTCGCCCAGGCAGGTAAGGAAAAGAGCAAGGTCAAGCTCTCGGCTGCCGATTCCCACGACCCGAGCAATCTCGAATTGCTGCCGCCAACGTTGCGCGATCTTATCGCGCGCTCGCAGAAGCTATATGGGAAGGTACGTCGCCTTGATGCGACGATTTACAATCAAGGTTCGGCGCGATCGACCCGCGGTGGTCAATCCGGTTGAGCGCCAGCTGGGGCTCTTAAAGGCCGCCTTTGGCCCAGCGAGTGTCGAACCACTCGTGCACGAATAAAGCAAAAACCCCCGCATCGGCGGGGGTTTTTGTTGCCGACCGCACGTCTATTTCTTTTCGTCCGTTTTCAGGAAGCCGGAAAACTTTTTCTGGAAACGTGACACGCGGCCGCCACGATCCAGGATTTGCTGCTGGCCGCCGGTCCAGGCTGGGTGCGATTTTGGGTCGATGTCGAGATGCAAGACATCACCCTCCTTGCCCCAGGTCGACCGGGTGGTGAATTCGCTGCCGTCCGTCATGACGACCTTGATCGTGTGGTAGCCAGGATGAATATCTTGTTTCATTGCTTTGGATCCGGGGCGCTCGAGGCGCCGATACAAGCTCGATTTTGCGGCTCCTATACAGGAGCCGGACGAAGGCGGCAAGCCGCCGCATTTGACCATTACCGGGATCGCGAGGCATTAAGGGTCTCGCTAGCGGGGCGTAAGAGGCATCGCATGAGTTTTTCGAGCGATGGACGGGGGCTCGATGTTTCCGGCGCGCCCGCGTCCGCTGAGCGCCCAAAGCTAAAACTCAAGCCGCTGACCCGGCTGCTCCCCTATATCTCGCGTTATCGGGGTCGCGCGACAGCAGCGCTGGTTGCGCTGGTCATAGCCGCGCTCACCACCCTGGTCGTTCCGGTGGCTGTGCGCCGAATGATCGACTTCGGCTTTTCCGACAGAGCCGTACAGCTGATAGACAGTTATTTCGCGGTAATGATTCTCGTGGTGGCGGTACTCGCGATATCCAGCGCGTTTCGCTTTTACCTCGTGACCACTTTGGGCGAACGCATTGTCGCGGACCTGCGGTCCGATGTTTTCAGCCATCTCACGCAACTGTCACCCGCATATTTCGATACCGAACGAACCGGTGAGATCATTTCGCGCCTCACCGCGGATACGACTCAGATCAAGTCCGCCGTCGGCGCTTCAGTTTCGATTGCGCTACGCAATCTCGTCCTGTTCTTCGGCGGCGCGGGGATGATGGTTGTTACGAGCCCGCGGCTTTCTTTATTTGTACTGGCCGCGATTCCGGTCATTGTGCTGCCGCTGGTCGGTTTTGGACGTGCCGTCCGCCGCCGCGGCCGCGCGGCGCAAGATACACTGGCCGACGCGTCTGGTTATGCGAACGAGCTGATTGGCGCCGTACGCACTTTGCAGGCATTTACAAATGAGAAATTGGCGCAGGCGCGGTTTAGCACCGCGGTTGAACAAGCATATGCGGCCGCGCGCGAAGCGACCAAGGCGCGCGGCGTATTAACGGCGGTTGTGATCTTCCTGGTCTTCGCCAGTATCGTAGTCGTGCTTTGGATCGGTGCGCAGGATGTCCTCGCCGGGAACATCACGGCTGGACGCCTTGGACAATTTATACTTTACGCAGTGTTTGCTGCCGGCGGGCTCGGTGAGTTGAGTCAGGTTTGGGGTGAAATTGCGCAAGCATCCGGTGCCGCCGAGCGGCTCTTCGAGATTTTGGAAGTTGAGCCCGCGATCAAGCCTCCCGCGCGGCCGCTGCCGCTGCACAGGCCCGCACGGGGTGAGGTGGAGTTCCGTCATGTCAGCTTTGCGTATCCCGGCCGTCCGGATGTGCCGGTCCTCGAAGATCTTTCATTTCGTGTCACGCCTGGCGAAAAGTTGGCACTGGTTGGCCCATCAGGGGCAGGGAAGAGCACGATCTTTCAGCTTATCCTGCGTTTTTACGATGCGGCGACTGGCAGCGTCAGCTTTGACGGTGTTCACCTCAAAGAAGTGGAGCCGGCCGCGCTTCGATCCCAGATCGCCCTGGTACCCCAGGACGCCACAGTGTTCGGCACCAGCGTGCGGGAGAACATCCAATTCGGCCGGCCCGACGCCTCCGATGCCGAAATCGAAAGCGCTGCGGAGGCCGCACACGCAGCGGAGTTCATTCGCCGGCTGCCTCTAGGTTATGCGACGCCCATCGGCGAGCGAGGTGTCACACTGTCAGGCGGCCAACGTCAGCGCATCGCAATTGCGCGCGCCATACTGCGACGCGCGCCATTGCTCCTGCTTGATGAAGCAACTTCATCGCTCGATGCCGAGGGTGAAACCTTGGTACAGCAGGCTCTCAGACGACTGATGCTCAATCGGACCAGTATCGTGATTGCGCATCGACTAGCTACTGTGCAGTCGTGCGATCGTATCCTGGTGCTGGATCACGGCCGGATCGTCGAGGAGGGGACTCACGCCACGCTATCCTCGTCAGGCGGCCTGTACGCACGGTTGGCGAAATTGCAATTCGAAATGGCGTCCGGCTAAGGCCGCCATGCCATTCGACTTACCGGCAAACCCGAGACGGGGTTCTTGTCTTCGCCGGCATATGAAAAGCCGTTCTTCTCATAGAATCGAATGGCACGATAGTTGTCCTTGTTGACGAGGAGATCCAACCCTTGAGGCGACAGGCGTTTTGCCTCCGTGAGGAGCAAATGCGCAACATCTGATCCCCAATGTTCGGGTGCGACCACGATCTGATCGAGGTACTTGGTTTTAGGATCAACCGTCACAAAGCCGACGATCATGCCGCTCAATTCTGCGAGGACAATGCAAGCGACCGGCACCAATTCATTGCGCCAGCGTTCGCGCCACCAGGGCTGACGCGCGTTGAAATCGAGATGCGGATAGTGCTTTGACCACGTGCGCCGCCACAGCTCGATTGCCGCGTCTTCGTCGGCGGCCGTGTAGGGGCGCAGTGTGAAGTTGTGCGCGCTCACCGCTCGGTCAGCTTGAACTCGATGCGGCGATTTCGCTTGTAGGCATCCTCGGACTTGCCCAGATCGATCGGCTGGAATTCCCCGAAGCCTGCAGCAACCAGCCTTTGCGGCGAAACGCCTTTGCCGATCAGGTATTGCACCACCGAAATCGCCCGCGCAGCCGATAAGTCCCAGTTCGACTTGAAGATTCCGCCTGTGATCGGCCGCACATCGGTATGGCCGTCGACACGCAGCACCCAGGCGATATCGGTCGGAATTTGCTTTTCCAACTCGAGCAGAGCGCTCGCGACCTTGTCGAGTTCCGCGCGGCCTTCCGGCTTGAGATCGGCCTTTCCGGTGTCGAAGAATACCTCGGATTGAAGGACGAAACGGTCGCCGACCACCCGGACATCGGTGCGATTGCCGAGGATTTCGCGCAGCTTTCCGAAGAAGTCCGACCGATAACGTTTGAGCTCGTTCACCCGCTCCGCCAATGCGACGTTCAGGCGCTGGCCGAGTTCCGTGATGCGGCTTTGGGAATCCTTATCCTTTTTTTCGGCGGCATCGAGAGTCTGCTCGAGGGCGGCAAGCTGGCGGCGCAGCGCTGCGATCTGTTGGTTGAGCACCTCGACCTGAGCCAGTGCCCGCGCCGAGATTTTCTTCTCGCCTTCAAGCTGACCAGAGAGCTCGGAAACCTTTCCCTGCGCTGCTGCGGCACCGGCGCCTGCGCTTTCGGCGGTGCCTTTCAGGTTGTCGCGCTCGCTTTCGGCTGTGGCCAACGAAGCGCGCAGTTGCGCAAGCTGATCCTCGAGATCGGTCTTTCCGGACTTCTCCATCGACAGCAGTTCAGTGAGCTGCGCAATTTGCGCATTGAGCCGGCCGAGCGCAGTGTCTTTTCCGGCAACTTCCTGCTGCAAGTAGAATTGTACGACCACGAAAACCGTGAGTAAGAAGATGATGCCAAGGATCAATGTCGACAATGCATCGACAAAACCCGGCCAGTAGTTCATGCCGCTTTCGCCGCGGCGTGCTCGTGCCAAAGCCATTGACATCAACTCAACGGTTTACGTTCTCGCGCACCATCACCTCGAGCAGCTTCTTGATTTCGCGCTGCTGATCGGCCTGTGAATCAACCCAGTCACGGATCATCTGCTGCTCGGTGCGCATGTGGTGCACAAGGCCCTGGATCGCTTCGGCAAGGTTGGCCATTGCCGCAGACGCCGTTTTCCCCGCACCGGCCTGGTCGACCGCCTCACGCAGTCGTTCGATCGCGGAGCGTACCTCGCTTGTGACACCGGTCGCAACGGCGGGTTCGGCAGCCTGATCGTAGACGGTGGTCGAAAGCCAATCCTCCAATTCGGTGTAAAAGCGATTCTGCGCCTGGCTTGATTGCAGATCGAGAAATCCAAGCACGAGCGAGCCGGCAAGACCGAAGAGTGAGGATGAAAAAGAAATTCCCATTCCGGACAGCGGTGCAGCGAGCCCATCGCGCAACGAGTTCGAACATGCTGCCTGCATCGCCGCTCGCCTTGAGGCCCTGAATGACGTTGCCGACTGAACTGACTGTCTCAATCAAACCCCAGAAAGTGCCGAGCAACCCGAGAAAAACCAGCAGACCGGTCATGTATCGGGAAATGTCCCGCGCCTCATCGAGCCGCGTTGCAATTGAATTGAGGATCCCGCGCATCAATTGCGAGGACATTGCCATGCGCCCGACACGACTTCCCAGGATCGTGGCCATCGGTGCAAGGAGTATTGGTGCACGCTCGACTGCAAGCCCCGGATCGGCCAGACGGAAGTTATTGACCCAAGCGATTTCAGGATAAAGGCGCAGCACCTGACGAATTGAAAGGATGATACCGATCGCTTCAACGCCAATAATCAGTGCGTTCAGGCCGGGATTGGACATGAACGCGACCTCGATCTGCTTGTGCAGTACGAAGGCGATAAGTCCGACCAGCACGACAAAGACCAGCATCCTGATCAGGAAGATGCGTGGAGACGATAGTTTGAGTGGATCGAGTTCCTTGGCCATGTGTTTCAGATTATGCCAAACGCAGCCCTTGCGTGCACTATGGCACAGACCCGTGACAGGGAAAAACAGTTGTGCGGGAACCGCAGCGGGTCCGATAAAACCGTGGAATAAGTTGAAATTAGGTCGGTCAGGCTTTGCCGGCAGCCTTGAGCCGAGTCAGAAGCTCTTTGTGAATGGTTTCATTTCCAGCCAGGACATGCCCTTTGCCGAACATTTCCTCGTGGCCGTCACAGTCGGAGACGAAACCGCCAGCCTCCCGTACCAGGATTACGCCGGCGGCGATATCCCACGGGTTCAGGCTGCGTTCCCAATAGCCGTCGAGCCGACCGGCTGCGACCCATGCAAGGTCGAGTGCGGATGCTCCAAAACGGCGCAAGCCAGCCACGTCTTCCTGTACCACGCCGATTTCCTTGCGAGAGAGCGGCATATCGCCATGGCCATAGTGCGCAATTCCGCAACCGATGATGGCGTCAGCCAACCGCTTGCGCGCGGCAACGCGAATGCGTTGCTCGTTGAGAAAGGCGCCTTTGCCGCGCTCAGCAACAAACAACTTCGTCAATCGCAGGATTATATATCAAGCCTGCTACGACGGTACCTTCGCGCTCAAGCGCGATCGAGACTGCAAAGTGGGGAATCCCGTGTAGAAAATTGGTGGTCCCGTCCAGCGGATCGACAATCCACCTGTGACTCTTGTCTGCGCCATCGCGGTGTCCACCTTCTTCGCCGAGAAACCCGTAACCGGGCCTCGCTTTGGTAAGCTCGGTAAAAAGCAACTCCTCCGCACGGCGGTCGGCGGCCGACACAAAATTGGCTGGACCCTTCAGCGACACTTGCAGCTTTTCCAGCTCGCCGAAGTCACGCTTGATCGCGCGCGCGGCCTTGCGCGCGGCAGCGATCATGACATTGAGGATGGCGGAATGCTGCATGAAGCGAGCGGTCTGCCCGTGAAGGCCGGCGGCGTCAAGGGCGTCGCGTCGCCACCGTCGAAAGCCATTTTTTGGCCGCCGCGTCGGCCGCAGTACGCACAGCGGGCGTCTGTTTGGATGCGAAGGCGTCCAGCTCCGGGTCGCTGTCGCCCGCGGCCTTGGCGACGAGATGCCACTTCAGGGCTTCTGTCGGATCGGCAGGCATACCGCGACCGGCCATAAGGATCCGCGCCAGGCGGTTTTGGGCGACGGCATTGCCGAGATGGGCAGCTTTGAGAAATAACTTCGCAGCTGCACTCTCGTCTTTTGGGGCGGCCTCGCCGTTGAACTGAGCAATTGCAAATTCAACCATCGCGTCGACATTGCCACCGACCGATGCCTGCTGCATAAGCCGCATCGCTTTGTTCATGTCCTTTGGCATGCCGCGGCCGTCTTTATACATGGTAGCGAGAGCATACTGCGCATCCGAATTGCCGGCCTCAGCGGCTATCGAAAACAGTTCACCTGCTCGTTTAAAATCCTGAGGGACTTGCTGGCCCTGCAGATAAAGAAGTCCGAGATCGTAAGCAGCGCCCGAATGGCCAAGCTTGGTTGCAGCATCCAGCAAGCGAGCGGCCTCTTCAAGATTGCGGGCGCCGCGCGCGTCCTTCGTAGGCGAACATCGCAAGTGCAAACAAAGCGTCGCGGTCGCCTTTGGCGGCCGCGAGTTTGTACCATTGTGCCGCCTTCGAATCATCGCGGCCGACGCCCAGCCCTTGCGCATAGAGTTCCCCAAGCAGCGTCATGGCTGACGGATCGTTCTGTTGTGCACGTTTGGTCGCCTCGTTGAACGCCGTGATATAAAAGCCGCGCTGGAAAGCGCCGTAGGCGAGGTCGACGTTGGGCTGATCCCCATTCGCTGGCGTGTTTTGCGGCGCAGGAGCCGGTTGCGGCAATGGCGGTGGATTCCTGGGTTGCGCTGCCGCCGGCGACACCAGCGCACTTACAATGACGGCGACAAATCCGATAGAACAGTGCAACCGCGGCGTCATCTGGTCGCCTCCGGAAGCTGCAGATAGTGTCCGGCTTCGCGTATCGTGTCCGCGATGATGCTAGGATCACGCCACACGACGTCGCCCAGCGCGATGAAGTCGGCACCGGCGGAAACCAGCGGCGCAATGCCATCGAGCGATGGTGCATAACCGATACAGGGGATTTGGAAGACTTCCGCCCACCACTCGACGCGCTCCTCCACCGCCGTGAAAGCAGGACATTTGCCCGATACGTCAGGCTCTCCAAACATCACGTAGTCGGCGCCTTGTTCGGCGGCAAGCATGGCATCGTGCCGGCTCGCCATCCCGCCGGCGCCCGCAATACGTTCGGGCTTAAGTTGCCCGACTGCCTCGGTGAATGACGCTATGCCGGTCATGTGCCCACCGTCGGCGCCCGCGCGCGCAACAAGTTCAAGATGTCCGTCGAGCAGGAGTGCCGCCCCACGACCTTGCGCCAATGCGCACAACGCCTTGGCGCGGTTGATCAATGTTCTCTCATCGGCGTCGGCAAGACGTAACAAAATCGCGGCGATGTCTCCAGCATCGAGGGCCGCGCTCAATTGTGATCCAAATATGGACGCATCCACTACCGGCGGCGTTATCAAGTAAAGGCGTGGTGCGGGCCGCGGGGTTGGTTGTTTTGGTCGCGAAGTCATGACGTCGCCATGCTAGCTCAATCGGGCAGAATATTGACCCGGGTCGTCACTTGGTCGCGGCTGAAGAATCGACTGCGAAGGCTGAAAGCTCTTTCGCCACGCGTGCAATCACCTCGTCCCAATTGCCATCAGACGGCTGGCGGAACAGCCGGGCAGTCGGATACCAAGGACTATCCGAGCGTCCACGCAACCATCGCCAATCCTGGATATGCGATAATAAAAGCCAAAGCGGCCTGCCCATCGCTCCGGCAAGATGGGCGACAGCCGTGTCGACCGAGATCACGAGGTCGAGCTCTCCGATCACGGCCGCAGTGTCGGCAAAATCGCGCAGGGCGTCGTCAAGGCGCATGAGAGGCAGGCGCGCGATCGCCGCACTATCGCTATTGCGGTATTCACGCTGCAAGCTGACAAATTCAATGCCGGGGACAGATAAAAGCGGCTCAAGACGACTTAGCGCGATGCTGCGATTGTGGTCGTTCTTGTGCGTGGACTTTCCCGACCAAACCAGACCGACGCGTGGTCTGCGAATGCCGGCGAACCGCGCGCGCCACTCATGGGCGCGTTCGGCCGGGGCCCGCAAGTAGGGAATTGGCGCTGGAATAGATCCGATCGTCGTGCCGAATGCCAGCGGTAGGCTCATCAGCGGACAGTGCACATCGAAATGCGGCAAGGCGTCGCCGCGGCGGCAAATCCTGATCACGGAATCAACTTTGTCGATGAGCGGTGCGAGGCTGTCGGGCAGCTCCAGCACGATTTTGCCGCCTCTCTCTGCGACCATCGACAGATAGCGAATGAACTGAATGCTATCGCCGAAGCCCTGTTCGGCATGAAGCAGGATTGTCCTTCCGGTCAGGTCCTCGCCGTGCCACAGCGGCTGCACGAATTCGCGCGGCATCGTCTCGCCTTCGCGCCGCCAGCGCCACTCGTAACCCACCCAGCCGCGCGCGAAATCGCCGATTGATAGAAAGAGGAGTGCCTTATTCCAATGCGCCTCGGCGAGCTGCGGATCCAGTTCGATTGCCCGCTGGAAACTTGCAATCGCTTCTTCCGTACGATCGAGATATCCCAAAGCGTTGCCGCGATTGACCCACGCATAGGTGTTTTCAGGTGACAGAGCGATTGCGCGATCGTAATCGGAAAGCGCCTCCGCGGGGCGGTTGAGTTCAATCAACGCATTCCCACGGTTGTTGTAGCCCTCGTCGTAGTCGGGCTTTAGCGCGAGAGCACGATCAAATGCTTCTAACGCTTCGCGGTGACGGCCGATCTCGCGCAGAGCATTACCCCGGTTGCCATGCGTTTCAGCGAAATCCGGCCGAACTGCAACAGCAAGATCGTAATCTGCGAGTGCCGCAGCATAGGACCGCATTGCATGTTTCGTGTTGCCGCGCCCAACCAAGCATACCGCATCGTTCTGCCTGATCGCCAGCGCTTGGTCATAACTTGCAATGGATTCATCAAATCGTTTTAGCGCGCAAAGCGCGCGGCCGCGATTGACGAGCGGTTCGATCGCTTGCCGGTTCAGGGCGATTGCTCCTTCGTAACTCTTTTCGGCATCCGCGGGGCGTTTGAGATCGAGCAGGACATTGCCGCGCATAAGATGGCTGTTGGCATGATCAGGTTTGAGCTCAATCCCCAGGTCAAATGCGCGTAAAGCCTCCTCGTTTCGGCCAAGCGCGCGGAGCGTATTGGCGCGATTGATCGACGCATCTGCGAACGAGGGATTCAGTACCAGCGCGCGATCATAGCTCGCCAGGGCATCTTCGATACGACCGATCTCGAACAGTGCGTTGCCGCGGTTGTTGAATGCTTCCGCATAGTCGGGGCGGGCCGTAATGGCCCGATCAAAGCTTAAAACAGCTTCTTCCGGCCGTTTAAGTGCGCGCAGTGAATTACCGCGATTGTTGAGTGCCTCGGCGAAATCGGGCTTGAGCACAAGCGCACGATCATAATTGTCTACCGCATCTTCATGCTTTTCGAGCAACGCCAGGACGATGCCGTAGTTTGAATACGCTTGCGCGGACCGGTCATTCGCTCTGAGTGCACGTTCGATCAGCTTGAGTGCTTCCGCATGGTCTCCGCGCTGATGCATGAGGACGCCGCAGAGGTGGAGCGCGTCGAAATTATCAGGCTGAGAATTCAGGGCTTCACGGTAAAAGCCCTCCGCCTCGTCCAAGCGACCAAGCCGATGAAGCGCGGCGGCCTTTCGCAACGTTTCGCCAATTCCAGTCGTTCCGGAGGATGGGTTGATGTGCGGTTTGGCCATGGGCTCGACGACGTGCCGAATTCGGTCCGAACGCGACATCACCTCGCCGACGTTGCCGCCGGCGAATCATAATAGAGGTTATTCGTCTGCGGACCTTTCGTCCAAGCGGGGTTGTGCGGCTGTCAGCCCGGCATTGGAATAGGGCCCATGTCCTTTGGCACCCGGTAGCCCTTTTGAACAGCGGGGCGTGCCGCAATAGATTCATACCATCGCCTGACGTTGGGGTACTGCCTCATATCAATCGTCTGCCATTCGAATCGTGATATCCACGGCCAAATTGCTATGTCGGCGACGGAATACTGATCGGCCACGAATTCGCGGCCCTCGAGCCGAGTGTTGAGCACCTTGTAAAGGCGGTGCGCTTCCTTGAGATAACGCTCCTCGGCGTAAGGAGCTTTCCCTTTGTTGTACTTCACGAAGTGGTGCACCTGGCCGAGCATGGGTCCTGGCCCGCCCATTTGCCACATCAGCCATTCGATCACGCGGTAACGCCCTTCACCGGATTTTGGCATCAGCTTGCCGGTCTTGTCGGCGAGGTAGATCAGAATCGCGCCTGATTCCATTAGTGCAATATTTGTGTCGCGATCAACGATTGCGGGAATGCGATTGTTCGGCGCGATCTTCAGGAACTCCGGAGAAAACTGCTCATCCTTGGAAATGTCGATCGGATGGACGGTGTAGGGCAACCCCAATTCTTCGAGAGCGATTGCAATCTTGCGGCCGTTGGGGGTCGTCCAAGTGTAAAGATCAATCACGTTTCGTGTCCTTGCTTGAGCTGGAAAATTCGGAACGTCGGGGCGGGAGAGGCGTTGACAGGCGAGGCTTCTTAGCAGGAGGCGACCATGAAGCTCAACGTCCTTGCGCTCGCGCTAGCCGCGAGTGCGGCCGGCATTATTGCCGCGAATGCGCAGACGGTCATCGAGGAGAGGCGCGACCCCGCTATTGTAGTCGAGCACGACCATCCCGACGCCTCAGTCACTGTGGAGGAGCACAAGGCCCTTCCCAGTACGGAAAAGAAGACCATAACCAAGGAGACCTATGGCTCCGGCGATTGCACGTCCAAGACCGTGCACAAGGAAGACGAGGCCGGTTCGAAGACGGTGCAAAAAACCAATTGCGACTGATCCCGCACGCAACGGGATCAAAAGTCAAAAGTCAAAAGTCAAAAGGCTGCGCTGCGCCGCAGCCTTTTGCACGTCATGCTGCCTTTTTTTCCATATCGGATTTCCATTGGCCGAGCGCGGCGAGCCCATTCATCCTGGCGCGATGTGAGAAGGCGCGCTGCGCGGCGGCGACGTTTTCCGGCTTGCCCTTCCAAGTCGTCTGCGGGGCGTGTTGCAGGGCGCGGCCGTAAGAGAAGGTAAGCGCCCAGGGCAAATTGCCGATCTTGTTCATCGCGTCGAGATGTGCGGTAGCTTCCTCGTCGCTTTGCCCGCCCGACAGAAATGCTATACCGGGAACCGAAGCGGGTACGCAGGCCTTCAGGAGTTTCACCGTCTTCTCTGCCACTTCTTCGACACCCGACTTCTTCGCACTTTTCTTGCCGGCAATGACCATATTCGGCTTGAGGACCATGCCCTCAAGGGCGATGCGCTGGAAATAGAGTTCCTCGAACTGGATCTTGAGCATCAGCTCCGTCACTTGATAACAACGGTCGATATCGTGGTCGCCGTCCATAAGGACTTCCGGCTCGACGATCGGCACGATCTGATTGGCCTGACAAAGTGCGGCGTAGCGGGCCAGCGCGTGAGCATTGGTACGGATGCAGGTGTAAGTCGGAATGCCAGCGCCAATGTCGATCACCGCGCGCCACTTCGCAAACCGCGCGCCTTGTTCATAATATTTCGGCAGGCGTTCGGAAAGTTTGTCGAGTCCGGCCGTGACGACCTCGCCAGGGCAGAAGGGTAGCGGCTTTGTCCCTTCATCGACTTTGATGCCGGGAATGGCGCCCGATCTTTTGATCAGCTCGACGAGCGGCGTGCCGTCCTGCGCCTTCTGCCAGATGGTCTCATCATAAAGGATGACGCCGGAAATATGTTTCATTCCCTCGGCTGAACGAAAGAGCATTTCACGGTAATCGCGCCGGCTGTTTTCCGTTGATTCGACGCCAATGACATCGAAGCGCTTCTTGATGGTGCCCGATGAATTCATCTGCGGCCAGTATGCCCTTGCCGGACGCCACCATCGCTCGCGCGATTTTGTTCAGTTCATCGAGATTCATGCTTCCCTCCATCGCATCCGTAACATTGGGCCCCTCGCGACGATGCCTGCGGCTTCATTTTACTCGCAGCACCTCGACTCCCGGCAAGGCCTTGCCTTCCAGCCATTCGAGGAAGGCGCCGCCGGCGGTTGAAACATACGTGAGCCGGTCGGCAACGCCCGCAACATTGAGCGCAGCTACTGTATCGCCGCCGCCCGCTACCGTAACAAGCTTGTGGCTTTCCGTCAGTTCCGCCGCCGCTTCCGCCACTTCGACTGTTCCATTGTCGAACGGTTCCATTTCGAAGGCGCCGAACGGCCCGTTCCACACCAGCGTCTTCGAGCGCGCCAGCACCGAGACCGCCTGCTCGACGCTGCGTGGGCCGATATCGAGGATCATGTCGGCGGCGCCGACCTTGTCGATGTCGACGGCGCGTGAAGGCGCATGCGCCTCGAATTTTTCCGCCACGACGGCGTCAACCGGCAGCACGATCTCGCGCTTTGCGGCTTTCGCCTTGTCCATGATGTCGCGCGCCGTTCCGGCGAGATCGCCTTCAGCGAGCGACTTGCCCACCTTATTTCCCTGAGCGAGCAAGAACGTATTCGCCATCGCGCCGCCGATGATCAGCGTATCGACTTTGTCGAGAAGATTACCGAGCAAATCGAGCTTGGTTGAGATCTTCGCACCGCCGACAATCGCCGCCAGCGGCCGCTCAGGATGGTCGAGCGATTTTGAAAGCGCCTCAAGCTCAGCTTGCATTGTGCGCCCTGCATAGGCCGGGAGTTTGTGGCCGAGTCCTTCAGTCGACGCATGTGCTCGATGTGAGGCCGAAAAAGCGTCGTTTACCCAGATGTCTCCAAGCTTTGCCAACTCGCCCACGAATGCCGGATCGTTTTTCTCTTCGCCGGCATGAAAACGTGTATTTTCGAGACAAAGGATGTCGCCCGGCTTCATCGCGGCGACCGCGTGAGCGGCTTGCTCGCCGATGCAGTCGTCTGCAAATTTAACCGGGCGCTTGATGATGCGCGCGACTTCCGCGGCGACTGGTTTCAGCGATATTTTTGGATCGCGCCCCTTCGGCCGGCCGAAATGTGAAAGCAGAATGACTTTTCCGCCCTTGTCGGCGATTTCTGTTATAGCCGGTGCAATGCGCTCGATCCGAGTTGCATCCGTGACCACGCCATTTTCCACCGGTACGTTGAGGTCGACGCGCACCAGAACGCGTTTTCCCTTTACATCGATTTGGTCGAGGGTGCGAAAATTGTCCATTGCAACACTCAGTCGTCATGGCGGGGCTTGTTACCGCCACCCGCATCTTCGCAATTCCAACAAACTGCAAGACGCGGATACCCGGCACGGGCCGGGCATGACAAAATCAAGGTTTCACTAAATCAGCTTCCCTATTGCGACGGCGGTGTCCGCCATGCGGTTGGAGAAGCCCCACTCGTTGTCGTACCAGGACATCACGCGCACCAGCGTGCCGTTCATGACTTTGGTCTGGTCCATGTGAAACGTGGAAGAATGCGGATCGTGATTGAAGTCGATCGAGACATTTGGATCGTTTGTATAGGTGAGAATGCCCTTAAGCTGCTGCTCTGAAGCCCGCTTCACGGCGTCGTTGATCTCTTCCTTGGTCGTCTGCCTCTTTGCGACAATCTTCAGGTCGATCACCGAGACATTCGGTGTCGGCACGCGGATGGCGACGCCGTCGAGCTTGCCCTTGAGTTCCGGTAACACGAGCCCGATTGCCTTGGCGGCCCCGGTCGAGGTCGGGATCATCGACAATGCAGCCGCACGCCCGCGGTAAAGGTCCTTATGCATTGTATCGAGAGTCGGCTGGTCGCCCGTATAGGCGTGGATCGTGGTCATGAACCCCGTCTCGATGCCGACCGCATCGTTGAGCACCTTGGCAACCGGAGCAAGGCAATTGGTTGTACACGAGCCGTTGGAGACGACCTTATGATCCTTCGTCAGCTTGTCGTGGTTGACGCCGAAGACGACCGTAAGATCTGCACCGTCGGCGGGCGCGGAGACCAGCACACGTTTTGCGCCTGCGGTCAGATGCGCTGACGCCTTGTCTTTGGCGGTAAAAATGCCCGTGCATTCCATGGCGATGTCGACGCCGAGATCCTTCCAAGGCAGCTTTGACGGATCGCGCTCAGCGGTGACCTTGATGGCGCCGTTTCCGATGCTGATCGAGTCGCCCTTGACCGTGACGTTACCGGGAAAGCGGCCGTGCACGCTGTCATATCGCAGCAGATGCGCGTTGGTTTCGACCGGACCGAGGTCGTTAATGGCCACAACCTCGATGTCCTTGCGATCGGCTTCGGCGATGGCGCGCAGGATATTGCGGCCGATACGGCCAAATCCGTTAATGGCAACCCGTACTGTCATGGAATCACTCCCGGCTTATTCAATCTGCCACGGCCGCTAACAATCACGGCATGACATATAATCATTGACTACGTCTTCCCAAGCTTTGCCAGCGCGGCGCCGGCGACCATTTCCGCGGTAATCCCGAACTTCTTGTACAGTTCCTTATATGGCGCGCTGGCGCCGAAAGAATGCATCCCGACGAAGACTCCATCAGAACCGATAATGGCATCCCAGCCCTGGCGCACCGCGGCTTCAACGCCGATCTTGATCCTCGCGTCACCGACGATCGCCCGGCGGTATTCGTCTTTCTGCTCCATGAACAGCTCGAAGCAGGGAACCGAAACCACGCGCGCCGCAACGCCGCGCTCTGCGAGGAGCTTTGCGCCATCGACGGCAATTGCAACTTCGGAGCCGGTTGCAAAAATGGAAACGTCTGAGCGTCCGTCCGGACCGGCGATTTCATAAGCGCCCTGTGCGCAAATATTATCTTCGTCGAGCCGATTACGCAGCTGCGGCAAATTCTGGCGCGTGAGCGCAAGTATGCTCGGCCTGCCACTGGCTTCGAGAGCAAGTTGCCAGCACTCAACGGTCTCGACCGCATCGCAAGGGCGGAATACGAGCAAGTTCGGAATTGCCCGAAGCGCGGCAAGTTGCTCGACGGGCTGATGCGTCGGGCCGTCTTCGCCAAGACCGATGGAGTCATGCGTCATGACATGGATCACCCGCTTGCCGATCAGCGCGGCCAGCCGGATTGCCGGTCTGCAGTAATCCGAAAACACAAGGAACGTGCCGGAATAGGGGATGATGCCGCCGTGCAGCGCCATGCCATTCATGGCCGCTGCCATTCCGTGTTCGCGTACGCCGTAGTGGATGAAGCGGCCAGAGAAATCGTTCGCCGAAATCGCCTTCATGCCCTTGATGCGCGTATTGTTCGAGCCGGTGAGGTCAGCCGAACCGCCGACCATTTCCGGCAGCGCCGGGATCAGGCTTTCGAGCGCGAACTCGCAAGCAGTTCGCGTCGCGATGTCCTTCGGCTGCGCTGCAAGTTTCGCTTTCACCGCGCGCGTCGCGTCTGCGAGCGCTTGCGTCGGCACATTACCTATCATCCGGCGTTCGAACTCGTTTCTTTTTGCGCTGTCGAGCGCGGCAAGACGTTTGTTCCACTCAGCGTGCACGTGCCTTGAGCGAGCGCCCGCCGTTCGCCAGGCTCTCAATATGTCGGCCGGCACCTCGAAAGGCGTGGATGTCCAGCCGAGTGCCTTGCGCGCGCCTGCGATTTCGTCGGCCCCGAGTGGAGAGCCGTGGGATTTTTCCGAGCCTTGTTTGGTAGGCGCGCCGAATCCGATCTTCGTCTTGCAGGCAATCAGCACAGGCCTGTCGGACGTCTGCGCCTTCTCGAGCGCCGAGTTGATTGCCGTCGGATCATGCCCGTCGATGCGCCAGGCATTCCAGCCTGCGGCTTCGAAACGTTTGACTTGATCGACGCTGTCGGCGAGCGACAGCAGCGCCGTCGATGGAGATGCCGTTGTCGTCGAACAGGACGATCAGCTTGTTGAGCTTGAGATGACCCGCGAGCGCAATTGCTTCCTGGCTGATTCCCTCCATCAGATCGCCGTCCGAGGCGATGACATAGGTCTTGTGATTGACGATTTCGTCTCCGAAGGTCGCCGCGAGATGTTTCTCGGCAATGGCCATGCCGACCGAATTCGCGAGACCTTGTCCGAGCGGACCGGTGGTCGTCTCGATGCCAGGCGTGTGGCCATATTCGGGATGTCCAGGCGTATTCGAGCCGAGCTGGCGAAAGCGCTTGATCTGATCGATCGTCGTCGCCTCGTAGCCGGTGAGGTAGAGCAAGGCATAAATCAGCATTGAACCGTGGCCGGCCGAGAGCACGAAGCGATCGCGGTCGGGCCAGGCCGGGTCGGCAGCGTCAAATTTCAGAAAGCGGGTGAAGGCTACGGTCGCCACGTCGGCCATCCCCATTGGCATGCCGGGGTGACCCGATTTGGCCTGTTCCACGGCGTCCATCGCGAGAGCACGAATGGCATTTGCCATGCTCGCATGGGCAATGGCGGGGTTAGCGACCGATTGGTCGCGGCGCTCATTGGGCGTCGCGGCTGCCATCGGCGAGGCTTTTACGCTCATGGAATGGGGCCTTTTGGCGGGTGGATAGCATGTGAGGCCCTTGAGTCAATGTGACCAGCATGGTCCCGATCCGCCATTCACAGGTCTCGAAAACAGCTGGGCAAATCGTCCGCCAAGCGTTGACGTCATGGTCGTGCAGCACGTAGAATTCTTTGTCTAAATGACTGCCGCTACAAGAGTTTTTGTGCGGGTCAGAAGCGATGTCGGAGCAAAGTGCAATCGATGCCTCAGTGAAGCGTCTCGCGCTTGCGCTCGACGCTCTCGATGCCGCGGTCGAGCGGCGGAAGCATGCTGATCGCAACGAAGAAGGACTCGCCGCCCAGGTTCAGGCATTAGGCCTCGACCGTACGCGTCTTGCGGCCGCGCTCGACGGCGAGACGGCTCGTTCGCGCCGCCTTGAAACGACCAATCGCGAAATAGCCGAGCGACTGGATGCCGCGATCACCTCGATCCAATCGGTTCTGGATTTGAACGAGTAACGTGATGGCACAGGTCAACGCCACCATTGCAGGCCGCCAATTCCGTCTCGCATGCGAAGACGGCCAGGAAGACCACCTTCAGGCGCTCGCAAAGGACATTGATCAGCGCATCATCGATCTGCGGCGCAAGTTTGGCGAGATCGGCGACACGCGGCTCACCGTGATGGCGGCTTTGATGCTCGCTGATCAATTGGTGGAAGCTACGCAAAAAATGCGGCGTTTGGACGAAGAAATAGCCGCCTTGCAGGATGCGCGTCTTGTGGCCGCTGACCGTGCGAAGGCTGCATCCGATGCGGTCGTCGGAGCCTTCAATTCTGCTGCCGAGCGGATCGAAGGGATTACCAAGAAACTCAATCAGACCGTCGGCAATGGCGGCGTTGCTCTCGGTTAACGGATTTCGTTACGAGTGGCGCCGTCTCACTATAACCATTACATTCGGTCCTCGCGGGGCTGCGGGGTGCGTCAGGAGACAGTATCCCCGGGGCCTTATCGATCTCTAAGGGAGCTGTCCCTGACCGGGCTCGTGGGCTCGGACATATGGCGCCCACCTACTTTCGTAGGGAACCCGGGATCGATGCTCCGACGGCCATCGCGGCTCCGCACCAAATTGTGACTGATCTCTTGCCGTCATCTTTATGGGCGAGCGGTCGGTCGCGCCTCGAGGTTTAATAGATATTGAGTCTGACAACCGGAAATCCATCAAAGGAATCGCTGCGCGCAACGGCGCTCGAATTGCGCGAGGCGTTACCGGCGGCGATGCGCGCCGCCGCCGCGGAATCAATCGCCGGGCGTCCGTTCCCGATCAGCGTTCGGCACGATACGGTCGTATCCGGCTTCTCGCCGATGAAAGCCGAGATCAGCCCGATTCCGCTCATGCGCAAGCTCGCGGATGCCGGTGCGCGTCTGGCGCTGCCGGTCATTGCTGGGCGCGGCAAGCCTCTAATCATGCGTGCGTGGACATTTGGTGATGCACTCAGATCGGGTCAGTGGGGCATACGTGAACCGATGCCCGATGCGCCGGAGGTTGCGCCCGACATTCTCATCGTGCCGCTCGCAGCGTTCGATCGCCGAGGCCATCGCATCGGTTTTGGCGCAGGCTACTATGACATGACCATAAACGCCCTACGCAGCAAAAAATCTATCACCGCTGTCGGTATTGCCTTTGCCGCGCAGGAGATTCCGCTTGTTCCCGCCACGGAACGCGACGCGCGTCTTGATCTCGTGCTAACTGAGCACGAGGTGATCGATTTCCGCGAAAAGTAATTGCATGCGTATTATTTTCATTGGAGACGTTGTCGGCCGCTCGGGACGCACCATTGTCGCCGAACGGCTTCCGCGACTTATTTCCGAATGGAAGCTCGACCTCGTGGTCGTCAACGGCGAGAATGCCGCCGGCGGATTCGGAATTACGGAAGCTATCTACAACGAATTACTTGACGCTGGTGCAGATGCGGTCACGCTCGGCAACCATGCCTGGGACCAGCGTGAGGCACTGGTATTCATCGAGCGCGCGCCGCGCCTCATTCGTCCACTCAACTATCCGAAAGGCACGCCAGGGCGCGGAGCCGCATTGATTGACGCAAAAAACGGCAAGCGGGCGCTGGTGATCAACGCCATGGGCCGGATTTTCATGGACCCGCTTGACGATCCTTTTGCGGCCATCGAGCGCGAGCTTGCGGCCTGCGCGCTCAGATCCGGCGCCGACGCGATCATTATCGATTTTCATTGTGAGGCGACGAGCGAGAAGCAGGCGATGGGCTATTTTGCCGACGGACGCGTAAGTCTCGTTGTCGGAACGCACACCCATGCGCCTACCGCCGACGATCGCATCCTGCCAGCCGGAACAGCTTTCGTATCGGATGTCGGCATGACTGCCGATTACGATTCCATCATTGGCATGAACAAGGACGAGCCGCTAAATCGTTTTCTGCGCAAGGTTCCGGGCGCGAAATTCGAGGCGTCGAGCGGGCCGGCGACACTGTGCGGCCTTGCAGTTGAAACGGACGATAAAAGCGGGCTCGCCCTCAAAGTCGCACCCGTGAGGCTCGGAGGCGTTCTCCAGGAGACGCGGCCGGCATTCTGGGGCTGAATTTTTTCAAATTGCGCGATTGACCTCGAATCGCGGCGATGATTCGGTAGGTGATATTGATTCGCCGGCATGTGCTGGGTCCGGCATTGCGACCTCGGCACGGAGCCAATGAATCTACAGGTCAACAGCAATCTTGCGCTGGAGTTGCCGTCGGACCTTGAGTCCCAACAGGCGCCAGCCAGGGCGAAAGCCGATCCGCGCGCCAGTCTCGCCGCCCAGTTCATCCCTTACGGCTGCGAACATTCTTGACCTAGGCGGAAATCAGTCGCTGCAGCGCCTGTTGCCGAGCGGTAGTCACTATCGCGCGATCGGGAAACCCGGCAGAAAGCGCGGAGGGAATGCCGGCGATATGGCGGCGGGTGATTTTCCCACCGACGCGGCGTTGCAAAGCGACATTATTGTGATGCTTGGCGTGTTGGAGCGTTTCGTCGACATCGAAACCCTCTTCACCCATCTTCGTTTTTGCAAGCGCGACATCATCCTCAGCTATTCGCCTACGAACCTGACCGGGGATAACGACCGGGCGGCAATAGGCTTTGTCAACCATCTAAGCTTCTATGAATTGGCGCGCCTGTTCGATCGTTTCGGCTTCCGGATTGAGTGCACGACGCCGGTTGACGAGACGCAGGTCCTGATGCGGATAACCCCGACGGAGCGACTTGCGCCGATTGCGCCATGCAGCGTTGCCGTAATCTCCGGCAATGACGTCGGCGATTTTGGAGCTCGGCTTGGCCGCAACATGATCAATGCGCTGTTGCCGGGCGAAGCCGAAGTACACCATATGACATGTGACACGCTTCAGGCGGCGCGCGAAAGCTATGACCTGATCATCCTTGGCACTGGTGGCGGCCTCTTTCCACCGTTACTGAGCGAAGGGGTATTCGATTTGCTGTCCCGCGCGAAGGCGACGATCGGTATCTTCGGCACGCAGGGTCGCGAGCTTATCGCGCGTCCCGCGTTTGATCGTCTGGTTGATCGGCTCGATACCTGGTTTGCGCGCTATGAAGATGATGTGCTGGCATTCGGACGCGGGCGCAACAATGTCGTGCAAATCGGTGATTGGCTGATCGATCAGTTCCCGCTTGCGAGGCCGGTTCACGAGGAGCCGCTTGTCATCAACGGCGATCTGGGGCAGGAATTCGCGCTCGATCGCGCAATCGCGACCATTCAACAACACAAGCAGGTCTATTCGACCATCCCGGCGGCGTTGCTGTGCGCGCTCACCTCCGCCGAGCTTGCGGCGTTTGCCGAGATCTCAACTCAACAGCCCGATCTCGCCGCCGGCCAGTTCCGCAGCATGTTGATCGATGTGTTCGGCCGCACCTATCCGCAGCAGAAGTTTTTTCTCGTCGACCGCGACGCGGTCGCTCGCTACAAGGCGCGTGTGCACCAGAATGTCTCGAAGGTCGGCGCGCGCATTGGGGCAATCCTGCGCAACGTTGCGGTAGCGGCATAGTCTTGGCCTGCGTCCGGGGCCCGCGCCCCGCGCTTCCCCGAATGACTGAGCTGTTTATTTTCCGGCGCAGGCGGCCTATATAGCCGCCGGCATCAACAGGCATCGTATTTTTCTTATGGCTGGTCATTCACAATTCAAGAACATCATGCACCGCAAGGGGCGCCAGGATAAAGCGCGCTCCAAGCTGTTCGGTAAACTCGCGCGTGAAATCACCGTGTCGGCCAAGCTGGGTCTGCCTGACCCCGCATTCAATCCTCGCCTGCGGGCGGCGATACTGGCGGCCCGCGCCGAAAACATGCCGAAAGACAATATCGAGCGGGCGATCAAGAAATCGCAAGGGGCGGAGTTGGAGACCTACGATGAGATTCGCTACGAGGGCTATGGGCCCGGCGGCGTTGCAGTTATCGTCGAAGCACTGACCGACAATCGGAACCGAACCGCCGGCGAAGTGCGTGCGATCTTTGCAAAGAACGGCGGCAACCTTGCTGAGACCGGCGCGGTATCGTTTATGTTCAGCCACGTCGGCGTGGTTGAATACGATACCGAGGCGGCGAGCGCCGACGCGATGCTCGAAGCGGCAATTGAGGCTGGCGCAGAGGATGTGACGTCAAATGCTGACGGCCATCAGATCATCACAACGCCGGACTCTTTGAATGACGTTGCCAAGGCGCTAGAGGCAAAGTTCGGCGAACCACGCAAGTCGTCAATGCTCTGGAAACCGCAAAATACCGTGACGCTTGATGACGAAGCCGGCGAAAAGATCCTCAAGCTGATCGAGTCGCTCGATGACAGCGACGACGTACAGAGTGTCTACGCCAACTTCGAAGTCTCCGACGCGTTGGTGCAGAAATTGAGTGCCTAACACTTCTTCCTCTCGTGGCTCAGCCGTTGAATTCCACGATGTATAGGCCGGCATTGTAATCGGTTGCGTAGATCAGGCCGCCGGCATCAACAAACACATCTGCCGATTGGATAACGCGCGCACGGTTCGGTCGCGTGTCTGCGAGCGTTTCCGGCTGCGGCGGAACGAGCGCGCCGATTTCCTTGGGCGCGAAAGCATTTGAGATATCGAATGCGCGAATGCCCGCATTTTGGTACGTCGCAAAAATCAGTTGCGAGCTGACAAAGCTGCCGGGTCTATTCTCGTGAATATTGTGTGGCCCAAAATGACCGCCTTTGATCTTGTAGTTATCATCCGACGGCGTGGGAAACGTGGAAATGCTGACCGGATTCTCGCGCCTGCGATTATCGAAGATCCAGATCAGCTTGAGTCCATCTTCCTGATGGTCGAGGACGGCTTCGTCCAATACGACAAGGAGGTCGCGATCAGGCAGCGGCAGGCAATTGTGCGTGCCACCGCCGAATGGCGGCGACCAGTTTTTGTGCACGATTAGTTTTGGTTTGGTGCGGTCCTCGATATCGAGCACAACCATGCCGGCATCTCGCCACGCGGCGTAAGCCGTATCGCCGTCGATGATGGCGTGGTGGAGACCGTAGCGACGCGCACCCTGCCAGGAAGGCGTTTCCCCGGCCGCGAGGTTCATCCCCGGTATCCACCAACGACCGGCCTCGCGCGGCTGCGACGGTTCACTCATGTCCACCGTCATGAATATGTAGTCGGTAAAGCCATCGAGCAGCACGGAGACATAGGCCCAACGCCCGCCTGTGTACCAGGCACGGTGAATGCCACCGCCCTCGACCGTCATGAAACCGATACGCCGGGGGGTTTCGGGTTTGGAAATATCGTAGACCGCAAGCCCCGCGCTCCAGTCGCGTTTGCGTTTGGCTTCGGCGGTGCCGACGGTCTTGCCAAGTGCCCCGCTGTAGTAGGCGCGCTCGTCTGCGAATTCCGCGGCAGCAAACATGTCCTTGGCATGAATCACCAACAGCAGATCGTCATGCGCCTGGAGATGGATGTTCCATGTGTTTGGCGGCGCGGCGACGTAATCTATGGCACGTGGATTTTTCGCATCGCGCACGTCAATGACTGAAAATCCCTTTGAGAACATATGGCCGATATATGCGAAGCCGCGGTGCACCATGACTTGAACGCCATCCGGGCGGCCGCCCTGGTCGGTGTGACCGACGATGCGCATGTTCCGTGCATAATCAGGCTTCGGCAGGCCGGCCATTCGTCACGTCCGCTTGGGGCTCATTTATATGCATCCATGAAATGTGGCACGGCGATCCAGTCGAGCATGGCGCCGTCGCTTTGCAGCAATGCGTGCATGCGCCGGTCCTCCTCGGTTTTCAGATCGACACCGAGGTGGGTGCCGAGCTTGCGGCCGTGCATGACAATAATGTTGCCGATGGGCTGACGCTCGGCATTGTAGGCTGCCAACGCATCGTCGATATCGTCGTGCCGGTCCAGATGCTTCGCCAAAGCCATTGCGTCGGTCCCGGCCTTAGCCATGCCGAATCCCATGTGCGGCCGCGCATTCGCCGCCGCATCGCCAACCATGGTAACTCGGCCGAACGTGATCGAGGGCGCCGTGAAATCGTAGATCGGTGTGACGAAAGGCTGCTTGATCTTCATCAGCGGATCGAGCAATGCGGGCGGCAAAGTCTCGCGAGCGTCCTTGTACATGTCCGCGATCAAGTCCTTGCGGATCAACGGCGGCGGCACCGAGTATTCGTGCTGGACGCCGTTTTCATCTACGTTCATCTCGCGCAGTTTCGCCGCATCGGCAACGCGGTACCAGATGAAATTGAAACGGCGCTTGCCCGGAGTGAGATCGTCGTTGAAACCGGCAATCGGGTACGTAATTACCTGCTGCTGCTTGGGCAGATAGAAAGTAAATAGCGGATAGATGCTGTTCAGCGTTTCCGGCGCGAGATCCGCTTCGTTGGGCGCGCCTCGCCAGATGTAGTATCCGGCGTAGATGGGTTGCACTTCAGGCGCCATTTGCGCGCGCACGCTTGAGCGCACACCGTCGCCGCCGACGAGAATATCGGCGTGCTCGATGCGGCCGCCGGAAAACTGCACGCGCACGCCGCGCTCGTCCTGGTCGACGCGCTCGAAACTCCAGCCGAGATGATAGTGGGACTGATCGATGGTCGCGCGCAGGAGTTGCTGCAGGCGATCCCATGAAGTGAGTACCTGCCGCAGCGGCCGCTCGTCCGTAATGCGACCGTCGCGGTCGATGGCGATGCGTTTGGGCACCTCGATGCCAAGCATTTCGGTGCCGGCGCCGCTCGCTTCCAAAGCCTCCAGCAATTCAGGGTGGCCGGTGATGCCGGCGCCGCGGCCAACCAGCTCGACGTTGGACCGTTCGTAGACGTCCACGTCCCAGCCGATCTGGCGCAGGAATGCCGCGGTAAACAAACCGGACATCGAGCCGCCAATGATGACAGCCCGTCGGTTGCGACGACGAGTTAACGGGAACCCGACATGGCGTTGAACCTTAGACGCTCACACTGAGCTGTCCATTGTAACTATCTGGAATGGCCGGGATAACTGGGCCGACTGTGGCGCAAAACCCGCTAGGCGGAGGCCGGAGGCGGGGCTATCAACGGGAGCATGGCCCGCATCCGATTCGCATTCTCGGTATCGATCCGGGGCTCCGCCGTACCGGCTGGGGCCTTATCGAGGCTGACGGCAACCGGCTGATCCACGTCGGCTGCGGTTCGGTTGAAACGAGCGACCGTGCCGAGCTGGGCGCCCGTTTGCTTGCCATACACGACGGACTGCTCGCAGTGATTGAGCAATTTCATCCGCACGAGGCGGCGGTGGAGGCGACCTTCGTCAACACGAACGCGGCAGCAACGCTCAAGCTGGGGCAAGCGCGTGGAATCGCGATGCTGGTACCCGCAAAGGCCGGATTGGTGGTCGCGGAATACGCGCCTAACCTGGTGAAGAAGACGATCGTCGGAGCCGGTCACGGCGAGAAGGCGCAAATTCGCATGATGATTGGTGTTCTGCTGCCGAAGGCCGATCCTCAATCCGAAGATGCTGCCGACGCGCTGGCAATTGCAGTCTGCCATGCGCATCATCGGGCAAGCGCGGTGCTCAGGGTGGCGGCGTCATGATCGGCAAACTCAAGGGCATCGTCGATAGCTATGGTGAGGATTACATTGTCCTCGACGTCGGCGGCGTCGGCTATGAGGTGCATTGTTCGGCGCGCACGTTACAGGCCCTGCCGTCGCCCGGCGAACCTGCCACGCTGTCGATCGAGACTTATGTGCGCGAAGACCAGATCAAGCTGTTTGGTTTTGCAACCGACATCGAGCGCGAGTGGTTCCGTTTGCTGCGGACCGTCCAGGGCGTCGGCGCCAAGGTCGCGATGTCGGTGCTCGGGACGCTAAAGCCGTCCGAACTCGCGTCCGCCATAGCCATGCGCGACAAGGCAATGGTGGCACGCGCGCCCGGCGTCGGCCAAAAGGTAGCCGAGCGCATTGTCACCGAACTGAAGGATAAGGCACCGGCCTTTGCGAATATCGATCCAGCGGTAGTGCACCTCGCGGGAGCGTTGGACGAGAAGCGCGCGCCCCGACCCATGGCCGACGCCGTCTCCGCGCTGATCAATCTTGGTTATGGCCATCCGCAGGCCGCCGCCGCAATTGCCGCCGCTGCCCGAAATGCGGGTGAGGGCGCGGACACCGCGACATTGATCAGGCAGGGACTGAAGGAATTGGCAAAATGAGCATCGCGCCACGTCTTGTCACTCCCGGAACACGCGACGACGATGCGGATGCGAGCCTGCGTCCGCAGCGGCTTGCCGACTTCATCGGACAGGAGAAGGCGCGCGCCAATCTGAAGGTGTTTATCGAGGCTGCGGCCGCACGCAAGGAAGCGCTGGATCATGTGCTCTTCGTCGGCCCTCCCGGCTTGGGCAAGACCACCTTGGCGCAAATTCTCGCGCGTGAACTGGGTGTCAATTTTCGCGCGACGTCGGGTCCGGTAATTGCAAAGGCTGGCGACCTGGCGGCGCTGCTGACGAACCTCGAGCCGCGCGACGTGTTGTTCATCGACGAGATCCACCGGCTCAATCCGGCGGTCGAAGAAATCCTCTATCCCGCCATGGAGGACTTTCAGCTTGATCTCATTATCGGAGAAGGGCCGGCGGCGCGATCCGTGAAGATCGATCTGTCACCCTTCACCTTGATCGGGGCGACGACGCGCGCAGGGCTGCTGACCAATCCGCTGCGCGACAGGTTCGGCATTCCGGTGCGCCTGAATTTCTATTCGGAAAAAGAACTTGAGGAGATCGTCAATCGAGGCGCACGGGTGCTTGGCATTGGCATGACCGCGGATGGTGCCAATGAGATCGCGTGCCGCGCGCGCGGCACCCCGCGCATCGCCGGACGCCTGCTGCGGCGGGTGCGGGATTTTGCGCATGCCGAAAAAGCCGAACGTATCGACCGCAAGATCGCTGATCGGGCTCTTCGCCAACTCGAGGTCGACAATGTCGGCCTTGACGCAATGGACCATCGCTACCTAAAGACCATCGCGGAAAATTATGGCGGCGGGCCGGTAGGTGTCGACACGCTGGCGGCGGCACTCTCCGAACCGCGTGATGCGATCGAGGACATCATCGAGCCGTTTTTAATCCAAAAGGGCTTCCTGCAGCGTACGCCGCGCGGCCGTTTGCTCACCGGGCTGGCATTCCAGCACCTCGGCTTGCCCGAGCCCGCGCGCGATCCGAGCCAGTTCGGTTTGTTTGGAGGCGACGACTAAATGCCGGCGACCCATGAGGGTGGTTGCCATTGCGGCCGCGTACGTTTCCGCGTGACCGATGACCTCGATCGCGTCACATATTGCAACTGCTCGATATGCACGAAAAAAGGTTTTCTGCACCTTATCGTGCCGCCTGAGCATTTCGAACTCGTGAGCGGTGCGGACGAACTGGCCACTTACACTTTCAACACGGGTGTGGCCAAACATACCTTCTGCAAGCACTGCGGCATCCACGCCTTCTATGTGCCCCGCTCGGATCCGGACAAAATCGACGTGAATGTGCGGTGTCTCGATGACGTCAATCTGGCCCAGCTCTCGGTGCGGTCCTTCGACGGCCGGCATTGGGAAGAGGCCATGCAGCGGGACGTGCCGTGGCGATGAGCAATGCACTCGACGGTGAAATCCGGGATGGCCGGCATTACCAGGCTGTGCGTGTGTACTACGAGGACACGGATTTCTCGGGCGTCGTATATCACGCCAGCTACCTGCGCTTCATGGAGCGTGGCCGCACAAATTATCTGAGGCTGATTGGCGCGGATCATCGCGCGTTGTTTGAGCTGGCGGAGAAGGAAGCGCCGGGTTTTGCCTTTGTGGTTCGTCACATGAGCATTGATTTCAGAAAAGCCCGCACATATGGATGATGTGCTTTGCGTTGTCACCGCGCCGGAAGAAGTCAAGGGCGCGTCCGTCACGCTCAATCAGAAAGTCATGCGCGGCGAGGATCTCCTGGTGGAGGCGCATGTGCAGGTCGCCTTCGTCTCCGGTGGCCGCGCTAAGCCGATCCCGAAGCCGCTGCGGATTGCCATGAAGGCCGACCAGGAAACGGGCGGCGGCGCCTGACTGCGCGTGGTAGAGTTGTGTCGTAATGCGCGACCTTGCTTTTGCATTGTTTGAGACTGCGATCGGGCACTGCGCCATCGTTTGGAGCGCGCGCGGTGTAACCGGCGTTCAGTTGCCCGAGTTGGATGTGCGCGCGACGCGAGCGCGTGTCGCCAAACGATTTCCCACTGCACGGGAACAGCCGCCCCCGCCCGGAATAAGGCGCACGATCGACGACATTGTTGCGCTGTTACGCGGAAAACCAATCGACTTGAGCAGTGTGACAATCGACGACGAGGGCACGCCGGAATTCAATGCCCGCGTCTATGCCATCACCCGGACGATTCCGCCGGGCCAGACATTGACCTATGGCGAAATCGCCGGACGGCTCGGCGATCGCATGCTGGCGCGCGAGGTCGGAACGGCGTTAGGGCAAAATCCCTGTCCGATCATCATGCCGTGCCATCGAGTGCTCGCTGCCGGAGGTAAGACCGGTGGGTTTTCTGCCAGCGGTGGCGTGGTTACCAAGTTAAGGTTGTTGACCATCGAAGGTGCGCAACCGAATGGACCGACGTTGTTTGATCATTTGCCTTTGGCTGTGAAGCGTCGGCGGCGCCCATTGTAGGCCGCCGCATCGACGCGGCTTGGGTCTTAATGTAAAAGTGATTCACATGAGATGGGGCAAGCGTGGCCACGCGGCGCGCGGCTATCACCACGGCAATCTGAAAGAAGCCCTGGTGCGTGCCGCGCTCGAACTGATTGCGGAGAAAGGCCCGGCGGGCTTTACCTTTGCCGATGCCGCTCGGTGGGCGGGCGTGAGCCCGGCCGCACCCTACCGGCATTACCGTGATCGGGATGCGTTGCTTGCCGATGTCGCGCGGCGCGGATTCGAACTCTTCGCCGCCGCGTTGGCGAAAGGCTGGGACGAAGGCAATCCGGATGTGTTGTCCGCCTTCGATCGTCTTGGAAAGATCTATCTCGATTTCGCCAAGCGCGAGCCCGCCTATTACTCGGCAATGTTCGAAGCCGGTGTACCGCTTGATACGGACCGCGAACTCCGTGAGGCAAGCGAGAACGCATTCGCAGTGCTGCGCGCTGCCGCCGAAAAGCTTGTCATGCTGATGCCGCCGCAAGGCCGGCCGCCGCCTTTGATGGTCGCGCTCCACATCTGGTCGATGACTCATGGAGTAGCGTCGCTGTTTGGCCGCGGCGATGCTGCCCGCCGTACGCTGCCGATGTCGCCGGAAGAACTGCTGGAAGCGGCTGTGCTGATTTATCTGCGTGGGCTGGGGCTTAGTGAGGCGCCGAGCCGGCGCTGAAACTACGGTTACCCGGTGCTGGGCAAGGGCATTGGGATTTTCCTGGCTCACTTCCCGCTACCAGCAATGAGCAGATGTGACGACGTCGAGCCATGCCATGTCCTGCAAATTCGATCGTCCAAATTCAATCGTCCTTGGACTGGCGCCAGCCGTTCCTCCCTAATTTAATATTCGCGCTTCTTGACAAGCGCATTGCCCAGGCCTAGTTATGTAAATGTTATTTACATTCACGCGAGGCTGACAATGCCGATCACAGCGAAACTCGACTCTTTCGGTAAACCCGCATGGATCGCGCTGATTGTCCTGGGCTTTATGGCCTGGTGGCCGCTGGGCCTTGTCGTCCTCGCCTTTACGATCGGGAGCGGACGAATGGGGTGCGGATATCACGGCGGCCATTACGGCCACTGGCAAAATAAAATGGAGCGGATGCAGCGCAAGATGGACTGGATGCGGTCCAGAATGGGTGCGGGCCCCGTGGAATTACGGGCCGTCGAGTGGCAATCGGGCTTTCGATGATTATCGCGCCGATACCTTGCGCCGGCTGGAAGAAGAGCAGCGTGAATTCCGCGACTTCCTCGATCGTCTTCGGTTTGCCAAGGACAAAAAGGAGTTCGACCAGTTCATGGCCGAGCGGCGCAACCGGCCGGTGGCCGAGTCAGGCCCGCAGCAGAATTGAAATCACACCGACCTGAAAGCGACCGTTGTGCGATAAGGGCCGCCCGCTAAGGGCGGCCTTTCGACGCCGGGGGCAGGCCACCCTGCCAAAGTAACGACTCCTTAACCATAATCAGCGCTGTTTAGTGACTGAAAGCCCGCTTCCGCGCCCAAGTTTGGCCAAGTTTCGCGGGAATTTCGTAGGTTGCCGGTGGACGGGACATACGGATTTCGCGGGACCCTTGGCCTTCAGCTTGGCGTGCAGGCGGCATCGTCGCGCGCGCTCGTTAATTTCGGAAATTGCGCCGCGCCGGTTCGACCGACGGAACCGGATCAAGCGGAAAGGACGTGCCCATGAATCCTGCCGACGTGGCACAGTCGGTGCTCCCGCTGACTTCATCAGATCTCTCGCTGCTTACGCTGTTTTGGCACGCGCACTGGATCGTCAAAACGGTGATGATCGGACTGTTGGTCTGCTCGGTTTGGGTGTGGGCGATCGCAATCGATAAGAGCGTTATGTACACCCGGACCCGCCGGGCCATGGACCGTTTCGAACAGGCTTTTTGGTCCGGCCAATCGCTCGATGAACTCTACCGGACGCTGTCGACGCGCCCCGCGAGCTCGATGGCCGCTCTGTTTGTCGCAGCCATGCGCGAATGGAAACGCAGTTTCGAAGGCAGCACGCGCGCCATTGGCGGCCTCCAAATGCGCATCGAGAAAGTGATGGAAGTGACCATCGCCCGCGAGGTCGAGCGGCTTGAAAGACGGCTGCTGGTTCTCGCCACGGTAGGCTCGGCAGGGCCGTTTGTCGGACTGTTTGGCACGGTCTGGGGCATCATGACGAGCTTTCAGTCGATCGCGGCTTCGAAGAACACATCCTTGGCCGTTGTGGCGCCCGGGATCGCGGAAGCGCTTTTCGCGACCGCACTCGGCCTTGTCGCCGCCATACCGGCGACCATTTTTTATAACAAGTTTGCGGCCGAGGTTAACAAGCAGGCCCAGCGGTTGGAGGGGTTTGCCGATGAATTTTCTGCCATCCTGTCGCGGCAGATCGACGAGCGCGGCTAGCGCATGATCCAGAAAAGCGGTGGCCGGTTTTTGGGTAAGACCATATACCAGCGAAAGGCGCGTTAATGGCTGCCAATGCCGGCACGCCGGTGATCGGGAGGCGCAAACATCATCGCCAGCGGGTGATGAGTGAGATCAACGTTACGCCGATGGTCGACGTAATGCTGGTGCTGCTGATCATCTTCATGGTGTCGGCGCCCTTGCTTACCGTTGGCGTGCCGATCGACCTGCCGCAAAGCCAGGCCAAAAATCTTGAGCAGGACAAGGAACCGCTCACGATTTCGGTCAACGACAAAGGGCAGGTTTTCCTGCAGAATAGCGAGATCGCCATAGACGATCTGGTTCCGAAGATGCAGGCGGTCTCCGAAGCCAGGGGTGGCACCGACGCTCGCGTTTATTTGCGGGGCGACAAGAAAGTCGACTATGGGACCATGATGAAAGTCATGGGTCGACTGTCCTCGGCCGGTTTTCATCGTGTGGCCTTGGTCACGGAATTCGAACAGGGCGCGAAAGCGCAGTGATGAGAAAGGCTACTGCGATCTCGGCTGGCCTGCATGCGGCTGTGCTGCTGTGGGCGACGCTGTCGTTTTCCGGCAAGACATTCGATGTCACGCCGGCGGAATCCCTGCCCGTTGACCTGGTGAGTGATAAGGACTTCTCCGAGATCACCAAAGGCGTGAAGGACGCAAAGAAAGTCGAGACGCCAAAGCCGCTGGTAGAGAAAAAGGCGGAGGAGCCGCCGAAGCCGATCGAAGATTCCAAGGCAAAGATCACCGAGAAAAAAGAAATTCAGGCTGCCAAGGAAGAGGCGCCGCCGCCGGAGCCGCAGCCACCCAAGCCCGACCCGATTGCCGAAAAGATTAAGCAGCAGGACGAGCCTAAGCCGCAAACGAAGGTCGAGCCGCAACCCCTGCCGCCGAAGAAACCACCGCAAAAGCAGCAACCGAAATTCGATGCCGACAAGATTGCGGCGTTGCTCGACAAGCGCGACCCACAACGCAATGCTGCGACGGGCCATGAGGCGAACGCTACGCCATCACTCGGCACAGCTAGCGGCACGGCTGCTCAGCTGTCGCAATCCGAAATCGATGCATTGCGCGCGCGCCTGATGGCGTTGTGGAATCCGCCCGTCGGCATGCAGGATGCCAATCAGACGCAAGTCACCATTCGGATCAGGTTCAGGCGGGACGGCACGCTGGCAATCGGACCCCAGGTGCTTACAGCCGGGACCGGTGCCCAGTTCAACGCCATGCGCGACAGTGCCGTGCGCGCAGTGTTTGTAGGGCAGCCGTACACGATGCTGCGTCCCGACCACTACGACCAATGGAAAGAAATCGACTTCACTTTCGACACCAAGCAGATGTTCCATGATCTTCCGGCAAGGTAGTGCAATCTCGTGACTGAAAATGCCCAATCCAGACTGAGCCGTCGCAGCCTGCTCATCGGTACCGGCGCGCTGGCAGTGATCGGTGCGCGTCCCGCAAATGCGGTGCTCAATATCGACATCAATCAAGGCAATGTGCGGCCGATGCCGATCGCGCTGCCCGATTTCCTGACGGGCGGGCCGTCGGAGGGCGATACCGGCCGCAATGTCACTGCAGTCATCAGCAACAATCTTCAGCGAAGCGGTCTGTTTGCACCGATCAATCCCGCAGCATTCATTGAAAGAATAGCCAATACCGACAGCGTGCCGCGCTTTCCGGACTGGCGCGCAATAAACGCGCAGGCTCTTGTGACCGGCCGCATAACGCGGCAGGGCGACGGGCGATTGAAGGCCGAGTTCAGGCTTTGGGATGTGTTCGCCGGCCAACAGCTCGACGGCAAGCAGTATTTCACTACGCCTGACAATTGGCGGCGTATTGCGCACATTATTTCAGACGCGATCTATGAGCGCCTGACAGGCGAAAAAGGCTATTTCGACAGCCGCATCGTGTTCGTCGACGAAACGGGGCCGAAGGAGCGCCGCGTGAAGCGCCTGGCGATTATGGATCAGGACGGCGCAGGTGTGCGTTACCTCACGCGCGGCGATGATTTGGTGCTCACGCCGCGATTTAACCCGTCGACTCAAGAGATCACCTACATGTCGTACGGCCAAGGTGATCCGCGCGTCTATCTGCTTAACATCGAGACCGGCCAGCGTGAGATTGTCGGCAACTTTCCGGGGATGACTTTCGCGCCACGGTTTTCACCCGACGGTCAACGGGTGATCATGAGTCTGCAGCAAGGCGGCAATGCAAACCTGTTCGTGATGGACTTGCGCTCGAAACAGACGACGCGGCTGACAGATACACCGGCCATCGATACGGCGCCGTGTTATTCGCCTGATGGGAGCCGTATCTGTTTCGAGAGCGACCGCGGCGGCACGCAACAAATCTATGTCATGTCGGCGGCCGGGGGAGCGGCCCAGCGCATCAGTTTTGGCGAGGGGCACCACTCAACTCCGGTCTGGTCGCCACGGGGCGATTACATCGCCTTCACCGGCCAGGCGCGGGGCAATTTCTCGATCGGCATCCTCAAGCCTGATGGTTCCGGCGAACGCGTGCTGACTGAAGGTTTTCACAACGAAGGGCCGACATTCGCACCGAATGGGCGAGTGCTGATGTTCTTCCGTGACATCGGGCAGGGACCCTCTCTCTATACGATCGACATTACCGGGCGTAACGAACTGAAGGTTCCAACACCCAGTTATGCATCGGATCCGGCTTGGTCCCCGCTATTATCTTAGCGGTCGCAAACTGGCCTCATTTTCACCGTGTCTTAACCATCAGAAACAGTTTAAGGGGTTCGGGCAGATTTAATCGACCTGAGCAAGGTTCCATCAAGGTTGATGGAACGTTCGCTTAACGAACGGCCTGCTAGACCCACACGCAAGCTCCGGTCAGGACGCGTGAAATGGAGGCACCGGAAATGATCGATATGAGGAAAATGCTGCACGTCGCTCGTCTTGCTGCTGTATTGGCGGCGGCTCTAGCCATCTCAGCCTGCGCCAACAAGTCAGCTGAGGACGCGCAGGCCAATGCTGCAGGCCAGGCAACGCCGGGCAGTCAGCAGGACTTTGTCGTCAATGTCGGCGACCGCGTGTTCTTCGACACCGACTCTTCCGAGCTAACGGCGCAGTCGCGCGCGACGCTCGATAAGCAGTCGCAATGGCTCAACACTTACAGCCAGTACGGCCAGTTCACCATTGAGGGGCACGCCGACGAGCGCGGGACGCGCGAATACAATATCGCGCTCGGCGCGCGCCGCGCACAGGCGGTTCGCGACTATCTGATCTCCCGCGGTATCCAGGCGCAACGCATGCGCACGATCTCGTACGGGAAGGAAAGGCCAGTGGCCGTGTGCAACGACATCTCCTGTTGGTCGCAGAACCGTCGCGCGGTTACCGTGCTCGGCGCCAGCTCTTAAGGCGTGCGGCGCTTGGCGTGACGGGCGGCAGGTCCATGCAGCCGCCCGTCGAATAGCTATTGGTGTGGTATCGGCCGCGCGTCGTGAGGCGGAAAGCCTCTACGCCAAAGGCATTTTTTGACCTTGCCAGCCACATTCTGGTCGAACTCGCCGTGCTATGCTACACAGCCGCTGCTATCACCGACACCAGCGCGCATTCCGAAACGTAGGGACCTGTTTTCGGAAAAAAACATGCGCAAAGAAACGCCGATCTGGCTCAAAATTCGCCGATGACACGCACACGGCCCCGGCCGACTTTCGTTTCGATGCTACTTGTCGCGGCGGCGATGCCGTGCCTTGCAGGTACTGCACTGGCACAGGACCAGCGCTCGTCCGGTAATTTTCTGGACAATCTTTTCGGCCGCGGCGAACCCGCGGCACAGTCGCGCCAGGCACCCCAGGCACCCCAAGTGCCTCAGGCATCCCAAGCACCGCAGGTCCCATCGGGCCGAGTTGCGCAGGCCGACTCCGGCGACCCTTCCGTCCGCCTCGACCGAATCGAAAATGCGCTCCGTCAGCTGACCGGCACAATCGAGCAACTGCAGTATCGCAATCAGCAGCTCGAGATGCAGCTCAAGCGGATGCAAGACGATACCGAATATCGGTTCCAGCAGCTTGGCGCGAAAGGTGGCGGCATGCCGGCGCAGTCCGCTCCGGTCGCGCCAGGGAATGTGCCCGGCGGGCCTGCTGGCCGTCGTTCTGATGTTTTCGACCCGACGCAGCACCCGAACGCGCCCGGCGTTCCGCGTGTGCTCGGCAATCAGACCGAGATCGCCGCGCCAGAGCCTGGGCGCGATAATGCAGCGCCCATTGGCGCGCCCGGCGGTCGAGCCGCCGGCGCGCCGCTTGATCTTTCGACCTTAGCCGGGAACGAGGCGCCGCGTCCGCCGGCCACTTCGCCCGCGGCGGTTGCTTCAACAAATCCCACTCCGGTGCCTACATCGCAGATGCCACAACGGTTGCCGCCTTCCCAGGTGCGCGAGGCCGCTCCGGCCGGCCCGCAGCTCGCGACGCTTCCGCCCTCGGCATCGCCGCAGGACGAATACGACCTGGCATACGGTTACGTGCTGCATAAGGACTACTCCCTCGCAGAGCAGGCCTTTCGAGATTTCCTGAAAAAATATCCGAACGAACATCTCGTTCCTGATGCGCAATATTGGATGGGCGAGAGCTTATTCCAGCAACAGCGCTACCGCGACGCGGCGGAATCATTCTTGTCGGTCTCGACCAAATTCGAGCATTCGGGCAAGGCTCCCGACTCATTGCTGCGTCTTGGGCAATCGCTAGCCGCTATGAACCAGAAGGAAGCGGCCTGTGCGACACTTGCCGAGGTCGGGCGCAAATATCCTCGCGCTTCCGCCGGTGTGAAGCGCGGGGTGGCCCAGGAACAGAAGCGTGCGCACTGCTGAGCCGAAGGGCGTCTCGGCGTCGGAAGCCAAAGCTCTCTTTGCCGAACTGCAGAATTTTCCTGCGCTTGTGCTCGCCGTCTCCGGCGGACCCGATTCGACAGCGCTGATGATGCTGGCCGCGGAATGGCGTCGCTCTCTGAAAGTGAAGCCTAAGCTCGTCGCAGTGACAGTCGATCATCGATTAAGGAAAGAATCCAAACGCGAGGCCGACGACGTTGCTCGAATCGCGCGCAGGCTTGGCGTACCCCATCGCACACTCCGTTGGACTGGCCGCAAACCGGCGACCGGCTTGCAGGAAGCCGCGCGCGCGGCCCGGTATGCATGCTCGGTGAGGCCGCACGCGAGGCAGGGGCCTCGCATATTCTGACGGCGCACACCCTCGACGATCAAGCCGAGACAGTCCTCATTCGTATGAGCCGCGGCAGCGGCCTCACCGGATTGGGAGCGATGTCTCGATTGGCGCCGCTTCCTGCAACGGGGTTTGACGAGATCACGCTGGTTCGCCCACTGCTCGACATCCCAAAGAATCGCCTCGTTGCGACATTGCGCGCCGCAAAAATCCCGTATGCCGATGACCCGTCAAATCTCGACCCGCGCTTTGCTCGCGTGCGTATGCGTAGTCTTATGGCTGCACTCGCCGCGGAAGGTCTCGACGCTACCCGATTGGCGCGGCTCGCACGCCGGTTCAAACGAGCGGATGCAGCTATCGAGTTGGTCGTCGACAACGCAGCTGCGGAGTTGGTGGCTGATTTGTCTTCGGGGAGTTCAATGACAATCGAGGCTGGCGGTTTTATTGAATTGCCCTCCGAAGTCGCATTGCGGTTGCTTGGTCGCGCCATCGCCGAATAAGGCGACGAGGGGCCGGTCGAGCTTGGAAAGCTCGAATCCTTCAAATCCGGCCTCGACGAGGCCCAAAAAGCCAGGAATTCGCGGTTTCGCCGGACTTTGGCTGGGGCCATGGTGACGCTCACAGGCAGCCGGATTGTTGTCGAACGGGCTCCGCCGCGACGTCGCAAGGCCTTAACCAAGCGCCGACCCAGGGGGTCCGGCCGCCCGAAAACACGCTAGAATATTAAGACTTCAGGCCTTTTCTTGGGGGCTGACGCTGCCTACATTGGTTGGCGAGTCCGAAGCGAAGTTGCCACAAAGCGATGCAGGGAATACAGCCGCGATGCGCGCGCGGCGGGGTCAGGACGGCTGATGAACGCTAATCTACGGAATTTCGCTCTCTGGGTGATCATCGTCCTGCTTTTGTTGGCGCTGTTCACGCTATTCCAGAACCCCGGCCAGCGCACGACTGCGCAGGACATTTCATTCTCGCAGCTTCTATCTGAAGTTGACCAAGGCCGGGTGCGCGATGTTGTGATCCAGGGCCCCGACATCCATGGCACCTTCGCCAACGGCACAAGCTTCCAGACTTATGCGCCCAACGATCCTGGCCTGGTGCAGAAACTATACTCCAAGGGAGTCTCTATCACCGCACGGCCGCCGTCGGACAACGTTCCGTGGTTTGTCTCGTTGCTGGTGTCCTGGTTGCCATTCATCGCACTGATCGGCGTCTGGATATTCCTGTCACGCCAGATGCAAGGTGCCGGAGGCAAGGCGCTTGGTTTCGGCAAATCGCGCGCGAAGCTGCTCGCTGAAGCGCACGGTCGCGTCACCTTTGACGACGTCGCCGGTGTCGATGAAGCCAAACAGGACTTGCAGGAGATCGTGGAGTTCCTGCGTGATCCCGGAAAATTCCAACGCCTGGGCGGGCGTATTCCGCGCGGTGTGTTGCTGGTCGGCCCCCCGGGGACGGGCAAGACGTTGATCGCACGCGCCGTTGCCGGCGAGGCAAACGTGCCGTTCTTCACGATTTCGGGTTCTGACTTCGTTGAGATGTTTGTCGGCGTTGGCGCTTCGCGTGTGCGCGACATGTTCGAACAGGCGAAGAAGAATGCGCCTTGCATTATCTTCATTGACGAAATTGACGCGGTCGGCCGCCATCGCGGCGCAGGACTTGGCGGCGGCAATGACGAGCGCGAGCAGACGCTCAATCAGTTGCTTGTCGAGATGGATGGTTTCGAGGCCAATGAGGGAATCATTCTCATAGCCGCCACCAACCGTCCGGACGTGCTCGATCCCGCGCTGCTTCGCCCCGGCCGTTTCGATCGCCAGGTTGTGGTGCCGAACCCCGACGTGGTCGGTCGCGAAAACATCCTGAAAGTCCACGTGCGCAAGGTGCCGCTTGCGCCCGATGTGAATCTCAAGACCATTGCGCGCGGTACGCCCGGGTTCTCCGGCGCAGACCTTATGAATTTGGTGAATGAAGCTGCGCTGATGGCGGCGCGGCGCAACAAGCGCATGGTCACGCAGGCCGAGTTCGAGGACGCCAAGGACAAGGTGATGATGGGCGCCGAGCGCAAGTCGCTCGTGATGACCGAGGAGGAGAAGCTTCTCACTGCCTACCACGAGGGCGGCCACGCCATTGTCGCGTTGAACGTCAAGGCGACTGATCCGGTGCACAAGGCAACGATCATTCCGCGCGGCCGTGCGCTCGGCATGGTCATGCAGTTGCCGGAACGTGACAAGCTGTCGATGAGCCGTGAGCAGATGACTTCCCGCCTCGCAATCATGATGGGCGGCCGCGTGGCCGAGGAAATGGTATTCGGCCAGGAAAAGGTGACGTCAGGCGCTGCCTCCGATATCGAACAGGCGACCAAGCTTGCCCGCATGATGGTAACGCGTTGGGGGCTGTCCGACGAACTGGGGACTGTTGCCTACGGCGAGAACCAGGACGAAGTATTCCTCGGTTATCAGGTATCGCGCCAGCAGAATATTTCCGAAGAGACGTCACGCAAGATTGACGGCGAAATTCGCCGTCTCGTCGAGGCCGGTTACGCCGAGGCGACGCAGATTTTGACCGATAAACGGGCCGATCTCGAAGTTCTCGCCAAGGGCTTGCTCGAATTCGAGACGCTGACCGGCGAAGAAATCACTGATCTGCTGGCGGGCAAGCGGCCCGTTCGCGAATCGGTGATCGAGCCGAGCACGCCGCGCTCCTCAGCCGTGCCTCCGGCTGGCAAGCCGCGTCCGCGGCCCGAGACGCCCTCCGGCGAAGTCGCGCCGCAACCGCAGGCCTGACGTCTCCCAGCTTCCTCCTGCGTCGTGCCCGGCCTGATGCCGGGCATCAACGTCTTTTGAATTGTACGATGGCTGTTGGCGATGAGTGCGGCGATGAACGGGTGACCGAATGTCGCTTCCGAACCGTGTTTCCCCCTTCGGCGAACTATTTGCGACAACTGCGCGCGGCACGCTCATGGGCAACCGCGGCGGGAAGTTTCACACGGACGAAAGAACGCTGACGAGCCGCTGCTGGGTCTCACGCCAGTGGATCTGTTGCGTTCTTGAATTTCATGGAAGGCACCGTAACGTCTGGGGCCGCTACTACACGGAATTGTTTTTCCTCGACGAAGTAACGGCCTTTGCCGCCGGCCATCGACCGTGCTTCGAATGCCGTCGAAAGGATGCGGCGCGATTTGCTGAACTGTTCTCCGGCAGGAAGCCGCGCCCATCGGCCGCGGCTATGGACGAAACACTTCATGCCGAGCGATTGATCGGCAAAGCAAAACGCACTTATTTTCGCAAATTCGCCTCGCTTCCCGATGGCGCAATGATTTTGGTGGAGGGGGAGGCCTTTGCGATTAAGGGAAACCGCGCGCTTCAGTGGACTCCGGCGGGGTATTCGCCGGCGCTCCCGCCGGCGTTCGGCACGGAGGTCGAAGTGCTAACGCCACCCTCGATCCTTTCCGTGCTCGCGCGTGGCTACGCGCCGCTCTGGCACCCCAGCGCAGAGCATTGATTTGCGCGGCGATGTGCCGCGTTGGCTTATGATCCATGTCAAATTGCGGCTATGCGGATCGTGCAAAAAACGCACCAAACGAAGGCCTATTGATGTCGATCCCAGCCGCCTTGCAGCGCCGCCGCGATTATGCGGGCCCCGCCTTGTTCTCATATGGCTTTCGACCGTTCTTTTTGGCCGCGGGATTATGGGCGGCTGCGGCAATCCTTCTCTGGCTGCCGCAATACATGGGCGCAATCGCCATCCCGACCCATTTCAGTGCACTCGATTGGCATATTCATGAGATGCTTTACGGGTATGTCGCGGCGACCGTCGCCGGATTCCTGCTCACGGCGATCCCGAATTGGACCGGACGTCTGCCGGTGAGCGGATGGCCGCTCGCGGCTCTCGCGGCGCTTTGGCTTGCGGGCCGCGTCGCGCTTTTGTGTTCGGCGGAAATCGGCGGACTGTCCGCCGCGCTGATCGACGTAAGCTTCATGATCACACTCGCCGCTGTCGCCGCGCGAGAGATCGTCGCCGGTAAAAACTGGCGCAATCTTCGCGTACTGGCCATTCTTGGCTTGCTTATTCTCGGCAATGTGGTGTTTCACTCGGAGGTCTTGCTGGCCGGGGCCGCCAATTACGGTATTCGCATTGGCATCGCCGCCGTCATCCTTCTCATATCGATCATCGGCGGCCGCGTCGTGCCGAGCTTCACCAACAACTGGCTCACGCGCAACAATCCGGGCCGTCTGCCGGTGCCATTTTCTCGTTTCGACGTGGCTACTGTCGTGGCGAGTGCGCTCGCGCTCATCGCGTGGATCGCAAGCCCGACACATTTGGTTTCCGGTGCGCTACTCGTGCTGGCTGGTGGCCTGCAATCAGCGCGGCTTACGCGCTGGGCAGGCGACCGGACATTCTCCGACCGGCTCGTGCTCGTGCTGCATATCGGTTACGCCTTCGTGCCGCTCGGCTTCCTTTTGATCGGCCTGTCGACGTTGACCCCAACTATCCCGCCGACGGCTGGCGTCCACGCATGGACGGCGGGTGCCATCGGTTTGATGACACTTGCGATCATGACACGGGCAAGCCTCGGCCACACGGGTCAGCCGCTGCAGGCGGGATACGCGACTCAATCCATCTATCTGGCGGTTCTGATTTCAGCCTTGGCACGGATTGCCGCGGCCTTCGCCAGCTCGATCGAGCTTCTCGAATTCGCCGGTTTTAGCTGGACTGTCGGCTTTACAATATTCGTGCTGGTGTATGGTCCGTTGCTCGCCGCACGCAAACCGGCCTGGGCCGGAGCGGGATGCTAGATCACGCCGGTTCGATTGCGCTGGGCGGCCCGGATTTGCCGGTTTGGCTCCATGCGAAAGCGACAATCATCGCCATCACAGTGAGCATGGCCGCGACGATGGCGACGCAGGCTGGCCAGCCGCCGATTGTCCAGGCGACCCCCCCGGCCGCCGCGCCGAAACTGCCGCCGGTGTAGAACGACGTGACATAAAGACCGACTGCCGACGAGCGTCCGGACTTGGCGGTCGTCGTGACATAGCCGGTGGACACCGCCTGGCAGATCAATCCACAGCCGGCGCCAAGCGCAAGGCCGGCGATGATCAGCGGCAGCGATGGTGCGAGCGTCAAGGCAATGCCGGCGATCCACAATGCGATCACCCCAACCATGAACGCCCGGCGCCCGAACCGCCCGACAGCCCAGCCGGTCCATGGCGTCAGTGCCGAGCCGACGAGATACACCACGAATATCGCGCCGAGCCAGCTGGCCGAGAGATTGTAAGGCGCGGCCGCCAGATGAAAGCTGATGAATGTGAAGGTGCAGATGAAATTGAACAACACGCCGAAACCGACGGCATAAGTAGCAAGCAATTGACGGTTGCGGAAATGAGCCAGCATCTGCCGGCCAGAGGCAAGCAGTCCGTCAGAGCGTACAAACCTTCGCTCATAAGGCAGCAGGAATGCCACTGCGATGGCGCCGGCGAAGGCTATGGCGGCGAGTGCGGCAAAACCGGCGCGCCAGCCGATATAATCGGCCAGTAAACCGGTCACCAGCCGCCCGCTGAAGCCGCCGAGACTCGAGCCGGAAGAATAAATTCCGGCGGCGGTGGTTGCTTCCTTGGTGCTCCACTCATCGCCGATATACGCGACCGCGACCGCGAAAATCGGCGGCAGCACGAGGCCCTGCATCGCGCGCCAGAAAATGAGCTGCGAAAGGGTTGTCGCCAGTCCGACCATCAATGTCGGTATGACGAGCACAAACATCGCAGCTACGATGACACGCTTCCTGCCGAGCACGTCGGCTACCGTGCCGGTGAATGGCGCCGTCAGAGCGACTGCTAGCGTGCTAACGGTAATGATTGTGGATATTTCCGCGGCGGTGGCGTGAAATTCCTGGGAAAGCAGGGGCAGGATCGACTGCGGCGAATAGAGATTGATGAATGCGCAATAACCCGCAAGCCCAACCGCGAGGTGGCGCGCGGAAAATGTTCGGGCTTTGGCGGCTTTCATCGTGGGGAATTGGCTTTCAGGAGGCTATCGTAAAGGAAACCTATGCATCGGTTCCGCAATGAACACCACCGGGTGAAGGGGCGGAACAGCGCATCGGCCAATGCATAGCTGGATCATTCTAGCCCGGTCATTCCAGCTTGAGCATCGCTCGCGCGCGGATCAGTGTTTCCTCGGCCGTTCCTGAAGCGTCGACTTTTGTCCAGTTGACGCGGCCGAGCTCGAGTTCGAGTTGTTCCTGCATTTGCGCGACATTTGCATCAGCATCTGAGGCATCGCCCCTTCGCGCGCCGACGCGGGCGATGCGTGTCTTCAGGTCGGCGATGAGAAAGAGTCCCGTAAAGGAAGCGCTTCCGGCGGCCTTCGCAATTTCCGCGCGTTCGGCGGATTGTGCAAACACTGCGTCGACGATGACTGAATGGCCGGCGGCAATGGCGCGCAGGGCTTTTTCCGCAAGCGCGGCATAAACTTTGGCCGTGACCTCCGGCGTATAAGCGGATTGAGCCAGTCGTTCGGTCTCGCCGGCGCGGAACAGTGCCTTGCGCTCGATGTCGCTCCGCAAAACAACTGCGCCCGGCAATGGTTGAATCCCGGATGCTAAGGCGCGTGCGAGCATCGATTTCCCGGTCCCCGAGAGGCCACCAATGGCAACCAGCTGCGGTCTGACAGGCGCCAGAAGTTTTTGCGCCAAAGCAATGTAGCCGTGCGCCTTGCGGGTGAGGTCCGTGCCGTTAGTGTCCTGCCTGCGTTGTGCCGCTATGACCTTGGCGCGGATGGCAGCGCGGATCGACATGAACAACGGCAGCGCGGAGAGCGCATCGAAATCATGGACGCGCCCCGTTTCAGTTAAATAGCGGTTGAGGACGATGTTTGCCGCCGGCTGAAGACGACGCTCCGTCAGATCCATCAATAGAAAGGCGAGGTCATAGAGCACGTCGCAAGTGGCAATTCTTTCGTTGAATTCGATCGCATCGAATAAAACCGGACGGCCGGAAAAAAGCACAATGTTGCCCAGGTGCAGATCGCCGTGGCAGCGCCGTACAAGCCCCGCGCGCTCGCGTGCCAGCAGCAACGGCTTCAGGCGCGCGAGTGTGTTGCGAGTTGAGGCAGAAAAGGCACGTAATTCCTGGAGAGGAATCAAGTCGGGCTCCGCCGCCAGCTCCACCTCATTCTGTGAGGTGATCTCCTCGAGGCTTTCGACGAAATTTGAATTTGCGACTGTCGGCGCCGCGCGGTGCGCGGATGCGACCGCGCGCGCGAGCAAGTCGGCCAGCGCCGCATCGAAGCGGCCAGCCTCGGCCAAATGGTCGAGCGTCTGGTTTTCGTCGAAGCGTTTCATCTCGACGGCCCATTCAACCGGTTGACCCTTTCCGCCGATCGCGAGCTGGCCGTCTCGCTCGCGCGTGATCGCTATGACTCCTCGGTAAATGGCGGGGGCAAAGGCCCGATTAACTGCAATCTCGGCCTCGCATGCCGCCTTGCGCCTCTCAAGGGTGGAAAAATCAAGGAAAGGAAAGCGGACCGCGCGTTTGATCTTCAAGGCTCTTAGCCCGGCAAGAAAGACCACGGCAGCGTGGGTATCGATGCGCTTGACAGATTGGCCGGCGTGATTGGCAGGGTCGCTCAGGAACGCAATTACCCCCTGTTGCGAGGCTTCTGCCATCATTGTGCGGTGCCTTCGATCCCTACCATCCTTGCAAGGGTCAAAAAAGGCGGGCTGATCCAGATCAATACGGTTTGGGTGAACCACGGCATGATTGCACGTATTATAGTGATCAAGGAGACCAGACCGTGACGACCCTGCCACATACATTCAAGCGCATCAGGCTCAACCTCGCCCGTTCCAAGGAGTTTCCTCAAGGCTCGGCAAGGCACGGCTACGAATTTGTCGCGCCGCTCGACGGTAAAAGCCATATCGACGCGGCGCTTTGGAAAGAGCATCGCGACCATTGCCGTGTGCGCCGGTTCTGGGAGGGCGAGGCGGACCAACTTGGCTATCTGGTCCATAAGCCGGGAGGCCCCGAGCACGGGCGTTGGGTATTCGACTATGATCAGACGGCCGAAGACGACGATGAAAGCGGCTATCGTTTCGGGGCGCATGCCTTCAGGCCCGGCGAATATGTCTCAATTCGGAACGAAGATGGCGAGACACACACCTACCAGGTGGCGTCGGTGGAACCCGCAACCTGACGGGCGCGTTGTGTAACATAGCGATGGGGCGGCCCTCGCAATGTTACGTCAATGCAAGCCATGACCGTTAGCCCAGGCGAACCCCATTCAAAACGACTTGATGACGTACCATCGCCGCTCCTGAGCGGCCGGGCCGTGCGGCTGCGTATGTTTGCGATCGGCATTTGCGAGACTGACCACGAACTCATCGTCGATCTGTACGGCTCGTGTTCGATCGTGTGGAAAAAGGGCAGAAGCCCGTACTCGCGCTCGGCGCAATCTTCCATAACGGCGGGCTCGGGAACCTCCGCCCGATATCGTCATCCATTATACGGGCGCGGCTTCGGTCATGCTTGATGTCATCGGGCCGGCGGCGGCCAACGGTATCGTATGTCGGGCCCGCGTTTCATCGGGCAGCCGACAAGGTGCAATTCGACATCGGTGGCCTCGATCGCAATATGGTATTGCAGAACGACATGGCTTTCGGTTCGGTCAACCGTCGCCCCGGTCACGATGCGGCGGATGCACTTGCGTGTGCCGATCGACGCCGGCTTACCGGATTGATGCAAACCGTCGCATGCCGTTGCGGCGCTGGCGAAAAACGTTCGAGCGATGCGGCAACGGCATCGAGATCGTCGCCGATTTTATGGTTTAGCGGCAGAACAATGGCATCCAGAATCGAAGACTATGCGATGATCGGCGACCTAGGCACGGCCGCACTGGTCGGGCGTGATGGCTCGGTTGATTGGCTTTGCTGGCCGCGTTTCGATTCCGACGCTTGTTTTGCTGCCTTGCTGGGCAAGCCGGAGCATGGGCGATGGCTGATTGCGCCCAAAACGGGCGTCCAGCGGGTGACGCGCCGTTACCGGCCCAACACCCTCATTCTGGAGACGCGCTTCGAAACTGATGAAGGTGCGGCCACACTGATCGACTTCATGCCACCGCGTAAGGAGCACTCGGAGCTGATCCGCATCGTCAAGGGCGAGAGAGGCAAGGTAACTTTCCACAGCGAGCTCGTTTTGCGATTTGCCTATGGCGCCATTGTGCCGTGGATGACCCGCGTGGACGACACGACCTTGCGAGCTATTGCGGGCCCTGACATGGCGGTCTTGCGCTCGATTACGCCCATGCGCGGCGAGAATTTCAAGACCGTCGGAGAGTTCAGCGTGACTCCCGAGGAGGAAGTGCCATTTGTCCTGAGCTTCGCTCGCTCTCATCAGGACGTCCCTGAACCGGTCGATGTCGTCGAGCGCCTGGCGGCAACGGAGCAATTCTGGACCGGTTGGGCAGGTCGCAACAAAATCGAGGGCCCTTGGGATGAGGCGGTGACGCGGTCGCTCATCGTGCTTAAGGCGCTCACCTACGCGCCGACCGGCGGCATGGCCGCGGCTCCGACGACGTCGCTGCCCGAATGTATTGGTGGCTCACGCAACTGGGATTACCGTTATTGCTGGTTGCGTGATGCAACCATGACGCTGCTCGCGCTGATGAACGCCGGGTACTATGACGAGGCGCGGAACTGGCGGGAATGGCTGCAGCGCGCGGCCGCGGGCAGTCCGCAGTCAGATCCAGATCATGTACGGCCTGGGCGGAGAAAGACGTTTGACGGAATGGGAAGTCCCGTGGCTTCCCGGCTACGAGAATTCGCATCCGGTTCGTATCGGTAACGCTGCGCATAGCCAGCTACAACTCGATATATTCGGTGAAGTCATGGATGCGCTGCATCAGGCACGGCAAGGCGGCCTTGTCGCCCACGAGACGGGCTGGGCGATGCAACGTGAATTTCTGCTGCACCTGGCCCACATTTGGCACGAGCCCGACGAGGGCCTATGGGAGGTGCGCAGCGGGCGTGAGCATTTCACTCACTCGAAGGCAATGGCGTGGCTCGCTTTCGATCGCGCGATCCGGAGCGCAGAAGCGTTCAAGTTGCCGGGCCCCATAGAGGAATGGAAAGGCATCCGGGAGCGGATACATGCCGACGTCTGCGCGCATGGATTCGACGCGGAGCTTGGGAGTTTCGTACGCTCCTACGGCTCAAAGGAGGTCGATGCCAGCTTGCTGTTGCTGCCGGCGATCGGATTTCTGCCGCCGCAGGATTCGCGCATTGTCTCGACGGTATCGGCGATCGAGCGCCGGCTGTTGGTCAATGGCCTGGTGCTTCGATATGACAGTGCGACGGCGGCCGACGGCTTGCCGGCGGGTGAGGGCGTGTTTCTTGCGTGCAGCTTCTGGCTGGCGGATGCCTATCTGATGCAGGGCCGCCGCGATGACGCCCTCCGCCTATTCAATTACTTGTTGTCTTTGCGCAACGACGTTGGCCTGCTGAGCGAAGAATATGAGCCGCGTTCAAGGCGGCTTGTTGGCAATTTCCCGCAAGCCTTTTCGCATCTGGCCCTGGTGAACACCGCGAGCAACCTTGCGCATTATCGAAAACCGGCCGAGCAGCGTACCGAGCACCGCGTCGTCGACAAGCAAGCAATGCGTTCGGATACGCTTGAAGTCTATTGACCGGCGCCCCGCTTGCCGGAAAAGTGCATGCGTGACCCGCATCAAGGCGGCGATTTTTCAAGGAGGAGCGCGTGCTCATCGATCATCGTACTTATACCGTTCGGCCCGGGACCATACCGGCGCAAATCGATCTCTACAGCAAGCTCGGCTATCCTGTGCAACTGCGGTACATGGGTGAGCCGCACTACTACATGATGGCCGAAAGCGGCGAGCTCAATACGTTGGTGCATGGCTGGATCTATGAGAGCGCCGCCGATCGTGAGGCCAAGCGTAAAAGCATGGCGCAAGATCCTGAGTGGAAACACTACCTCGCCGAAAATGCCAAAGCCGGAAATGTCGTGCAGCAACGCAATGTCCTCATGGTACCGGTCGGTTTTGCGCCCAAGATTTCGCCGGCCAGAATCGTGAAGTAGCTCGATGCGCGGCAAGGACAATGCCCGTTCAGGCGGGGAAATACTCATCGACCAGCTGTCGATCCATGGCGTGCGCCAGGCATTTTGCGTGCCCGGCGAAAGTTACCTTGCCGCGCTCGATGCCTTCTATGGAAGCGACATTGACCTGATCGTATGCCGCCACGAAAGCGCTGCCGCCATCATGGCGGAAGCGGTAGGAAAAGTGACCGGGCGCCCCGGCATTTGTTTCGTTACGCGCGGGCCGGGCGCCACGAATGCATCCGCCGGGATCCATATTGCGCGCCAGGATTCTTCCCCGATGATCGTTTTCGTCGGGCAGGTCGGCCGCGACATGCGTGATCGTGAGGCGTTCCAGGAACTTGATTACCGGGCGGTCTTCGGTACCGTTGCGAAATGGGCCACGGAGATTGATGACCCAGCCCGCATCCCGGAAATAATATCGAGAGCCTTTCACACGGCCTGCAACGGGCGTCCCGGCCCCGTCGTGATTGCGCTGCCCGAGGACATGTTGCGCGAACGCGTTTCGGTCGCCGACGCAACCGCCTATTCGCCTGTAGAGACCTGGCCGGGGCAGTCCGATATGCAACGGCTGGAAGGCCTGTTGCGCGACGCGAAGTGTCCGGTCGTGCTTGCCGGCGGCAGCCGCTGGACGGAGCAGGCGAGTGCGGAACTCCTGCGTTTTGCCGAGCGATTTGCGCTTCCCGTGGCCACGACGTTCCGGCGGGGGCATCTGATCGACGCAATGCATCCCAGTTATGCCGGCGATTTCGGCATCGGCCCCAATCCGAAATTGCTCGCGCGGGTCAAGGGCGCCGACCTCGTGTTGTTGATCGGCGGGCGCTTCAGCGAAATGCCCTCTCAGGGCTATACCATCTTCGCAATCCCTGAGCCACAAACCAAATTGGTGCATGTGCACCCTGGCGCCGACGAGCTTGGCCGCGTATATCACCCGCATCTCGCGATCAATGCCGCGCCGACTGCGTTTTGCGCCGCACTTGATGCTTTGCAGCCGCCGAAAGAAATCGCCTGGCGTGGCGAAAGCGATACGGCTCACGCTGATTATCTGGCCTGGGGAGAGAAGGCGACGCCGGTGCCGGGCGCGGTCAATCTCGGCGAAATCATGATCTGGCTGCGCGAAAACCTGCCGGCAGACGCGATCGTGACGCAGGGTGCCGGCAACTTTTCCGGCTGGGTTCATCGCTTCTATCGTGTACGAAAATTTGGCGGGCTCGTCGGCGCAACCTCAGGTTCGATGGGCTATGGCTTGCCTGCGGCCTTGGCGATGCAGTGCATCTACCGCGATCGAACGGTGGTTTGCGTCGCCGGCGACGGCGATTTTCTGATGACCGGCCAGGATTTTGCGACAGCCGTGCAGTATGACCTGCCCGTGATAGTGTTGGTGGCAGACAATGGAATTTACGGGACAATCCGAATGCACCAGGAGCGCGAGTATCCAGGCCGCGTGATCGCTACCAAGCTGCGCAATCCGGACTTTGTCGCCTACGCACTGGCTTTTGGTGGCTATGGTGCGGTCGTTGAGAAGACCGCGGATTTCCCCGCCGCCTTCGCCGCTGCGCGCGCTTCCGGAAAGCCGTCCATCATTCATCTCAAGATCGACCCGGAAGCGATCACGCCATCGACGACCCTTACGGCCATCAGGGAAAAATCGCTGGCGGGACGGCGCTGATAATCTCCGACTTTCACTTGCGTTCCTCTCCTGAATCAGCGTTCATTGATTGCATGGTTTATCGTCGCACCGAAAACGTCGTTCGCCGTCTTGCAGCGCGGGAGCAGACGATACTCGACGCGGCACAATCAATTGCCGCAGAGCATGGCATGGGCGCGGTGCAGATCGCGCCGGTTGCGCAACGCGCCGATATCGCTGCCGGTACCGTCTATCGATATTTTCCGTCAAAGAACAACCTCGTTGCCGAGGTGATTGCCGCTACAGCCGAGCGTGAGCTTGCGGCCATGCGCGCCGCAGCCGACGCCGCCCCTGGCCCGCTGTCGGCGCTCGCCGCCTGCCTCGCCACGTTTTCTGCGCGTGCGTTGAATGATCGACGGCTCGCATGGGCGGTATTGGCTGAGCCGGTGGACGCCAACATCGACCTTTTGCGTGTGGAATTCCGGCGCGCAATCGCATCCGAGCTGGAAAGCCGCATTAATACCGCAATAGCGGGCGGACACTTGCCGGACCAGGATGCGCGCGTGGCCGCGCCTGCCATTGTCGGTGCGCTGCTGGAAGGGCTGATCGGGCCGCTGGCGGCTACGGGCGGAAGCGTGCGCGATTTGGTGCAGACGATAACGCTGCTTGCACTCCGTGCGTTAGGCGTTGTCGACGCGCGCGCGCGCGGGCTCGTCGCCCAGTGCGCATTGCCATAGGCAATCAATAAGACGTAAGTGCCGGCAATTCGTTCATGGGCAGCGTGACCACCTTGACTCCGCGCTCGCCTGGGTCGTCGGCAACGTGAAAGCCGAGTTCCGCGCACATGGTGAGCATGGTGGAATTTTCCGCCAGCACCTGGCCGTGCACGGTTTCCAGCCCTTTATCCTGGGCATATGCGATCATGTGCTTCATCAGCAGCCAGCCCAGTCCATGACCTTTAAGTCGAGATCGCACAAGAATTGCGAATTCGCCACCTTCGCCTCGGGAGTCGTCGTGGATGCGTACCACGCCGAGCATCTTCCCACTTGCTTCGGAGATCGCGATGAAGGCCATGGCGTGCTGTGGATCGTAATGGATGAGCTTATCGATGAGTTCGTGGCTGACCTCGCGCATTGGCGCGAAGAAGCGCAGACGCAGATCGTCCGCCGTAACTTCAACGAGGAAATCAGGGTATAATGTACCATCTTCCGGCCTCAGTGGCCGGATCAAGACCTTTTCCCCATCGCGCAATACGACATGGCGTTCGAGCAATGGCGTCTCCGCTTTCGTCCGGCCGAAGCAAGTCGAGGCCGGGCTCGAAATTCATCGGAGTATAGGTTCAGCACTCTAGTGCGACATCAGCACCGGCACCGTCATGGCCTCGAGCAAGCCGCGGGTAGCGCCGCCAAGCACGAATTCGCGCAGGCGCGAATGGCCGTAACCTCCCATTACGATAAGATCAGCGGAAGAATCCGCAGCGTAGGACAGGATCGTCGAAGGCACGTCGATATCAGGCGATGTAATGCGCTTCACGTCGACCTTTAGTCCATGACGGGCGAGATGCTGGCCCAGATCCGCGCCCGGCAATTCATCATTCCTGCCTGGCTTGTCGGAAACAATGACGATTTCAACCTGCTTTGCGTTTTTCAAAAACGGAATTGCGTCGGCAACGGCGCGTGCAGCCGCGCGGCCACCATCCCAGCATACCATGATGCGGTCGAGTTTCATTCCACCCTTCTGGATGAAGGGTACAAACACGACGGGGCGCCCTGACTTAAACAGCACGCCTTCGTCGACGACGTCATCCGGCAGCGAGTCACTTCGTTGCGGTTGGCCGACGATTACGAGATCAAAGCGGCGTCCGATTCGTCCGATCTGATCGGCAGCGCCGGAAATGCTCGCGCTGATCGTGCGGGTCTCAAATGAAATGCCGGTACGTTTTGCAAGCTGCTCAAAACGGGCGATGGCAGTGCGCACCTTCTTGTTCGATTCCTCGCGCTGGCTTTCGATGACCTCCGGCGGAATTCCGCCCATCACTGTTCCGGGGATAACAGGTTCGTAGGCTACGGCGATCCCCAGCAAATGGGCTCCAAAGGTCTCTGCGGCCGACACGGCATATGTGCCGGCAGGATCATGTGCCCCCAGCCCGAGATTGACGACAATATCTTTGATCATGATGCGACACTCCAATCCGAGCCTATTACGCTCGATAATACATGATGCTCGTCGCCCCCGGTCTATACTTTGACCAAAGTCAAATGCGTCGTGCCTTGGCCAACCCGTTCTTTGGCTTGATCGCTGACAGAAATTCTATTTCTTTTTGCCGTCCGGACCAAATTGCTTGAGATAGGCCCAGAGATCGCCAGCCTCCTTCTCATTCTTGATCCCCGGGAAGATCATTTTGGTATTCGGGATCTTCGCCCGCGGGTCCTTGATGTACTCCTTGAAGGTCTGCTCATTCCAGGTGATGCCCGAATTCTTGTTGGCGTCGGAATAGCTATAGCTGGGGGCCGTGCCGGAATGGCGGCCATCGATGCCATTGAGTTGTGGACCAACCTTGTTCTTTGCTCCTTCGCCGATCGAATGGCACGGGAAGCACTTCTTAAACGATTGTTCGCCCGCAGCCACATCCTGTGCTTGCGAGATTTGAGTCATCGCGGCCAGGATCGCGGAGGCCGCAAATACCAGTTTCATTGTATTGCTCCCAATGCATGCTCGGCAGTCGCCCCCAGGCCGATGCCCGCGAGCACCACCTGGTTTCCAATGGTTTTTGCCAGCCCTATGTGTAAGCCGTCAAATGGCTGATATCGTCGTTCAGATCAACAATCGGAGCTGACCGAATGTCGGTGCGCATGCCGGATCCGGACCGCGCGGTCCTGGACCGCCGAAGCCGCATAGTCACTGCCCTGCGGGCCATTGTCCGCGGCGAGGGCGTGATTGCTGACCAGCTGGAAATGCGCCCTTACGAGACCGATGGCCTGACCGCCTATCGCCAGCTCCCGATGGTCGTGGTGCTGCCGGAGACAACCCAGCAGGTCGCCGAGGTCCTGCGCTATTGCCATGACGAGGGCATCAAGGTGGTGCCGCGCGGGGCCGGGACCTCGCTAGTCGGGCGGCGCGCTGCCGCTCGCTGATGGGGTCCTCCTGGGCATGGCCAAGTTCAGCCGCATTCGGGAAATCGATTTCGAAAATCGCGCGGTCGTCGTAGAACCGGGCGTGACAAATCTCGCAGTGAGCAATGCGGTCGCCCATGCTGGCTTTTACTATGCGCCCGACCCTTCATCGCAGATCGCATGCACGATTGGCGGCAACGTGGCAGAAAATTCGGGCGGCGTGCACTGTCTGAAATACGGCATGACCACCAATAACGTTCTCGGATGCGAAATCGTCCTCATGACGGGCGAGGTGTTGCGTATTGGCGGCAAGTATCTTGATGCCGCCGGCTACGATTTACTCGGGGTCATCACCGGTTCCGAAGGGCTGCTCGGCGTGGTGACCGAAGTGACAGTACGCATTTTGAAGAAACCGGAAACTGCGCGTGCGCTGTTGGTCGGCTTTCCGTCATCAGAAGACGCGGGGGAATGTGTGTCGCGGATTATCGGCGCCGGAATTATTCCCGGCGGCATGGAAATCATGGATGGCCCTGCGATCGCGGCGGCGGAGCAGTTTGTCCATGCGGGTTACCCGCTGGATGTCGAAGCCTTGTTGATAGTCGAGCTCGATGGGCCTTCGGCGGAGGTCGATCATCTGATCGCGCGCGTCGAAAAAATCGCACGCGACTGCCGGGCCGTCTCGTGCAAGGCCTCGCGCTCGGAGGAAGAACGGCTTTTGTTCTGGGCCGGACGCAAAGCGGCATTCCCTGCGGTGGGCCGCATTTCACCCGACTATTACTGCATGGACGGGACTATCCCGCGTGCGCAATTGCCGCTGGTCCTCAGGCGCATGAAAGAATTGTCGATAAAATACGGCCTGCGCGTCGCCAATGTCTTTCATGCCGGCGACGGAAATCTGCACCCGCTCATCCTGTATGATGCCAATGTTCCGGGTGAACTGGAAAAGACCGAGGAGTTCGGCGCCGAGATTCTCAAACTCTGCGTCGAGGTGGGGGGCGTGCTTACCGGGGAGCATGGCGTCGGTGTCGAGAAGCGTGATCTGATGCCGACAATGTTCTCGGAAATCGATCTCAATCAGCAGCAGCGAGTCAAATGCGCTTTCGATGCCAAGGGGCTGCTTAATCCCGGCAAGGTGTTTCCGCAGCTGCACCGCTGCGCCGAGCTTGGCCGGCTTCATGTTCACGCCGGCAAGTTGCCGTTTCCCGACATTCCGAGGTTCTAGTGATGCGTTTCGGATTGTTCTGTTCGCCCAAAGCCGATGTTCCAGGCTTCGGTCCCGAGACTGGCCGCGGCTTTTTCGACTTCCTCGATTTTAATGTCGAAGCGGAAGCGCTCGGATATCATTCAAGCTTCTCGGTCGAGCATCATTTCAGCGGCTGGAACCAGGTTTCCTCGACGCTGATGCTTCTCACTGCGCTCGCAATGCGCACGACGACATTGCGGCTTGGTACGGCGGTGATCGTTCCCCCGTGGCACAATCCCGTCCTGCTCGCCGAAGAGGCGGCGACTCTCGATCTCCTGTCACATGGTCGCCTCGACCTTGGTATCGGCAAGGGCTACCGGCATAGCGAATTCAAGGGCTTCCAGATTGCACCGGAAGAGGCGGATGCGCGGTTCGAAGAAGCGGTCGAGATTATGACGCGTGCCTGGACCACGCGCAGCCGGTTTTCGCATCAAGGCCGTTTTTGGCATTTCGAGGATATCGTCGTTGAGCCGCCGCCCGCGCAGAATCCGCATCCACCCCTCTGGGTGGCCGCGGGAAATCCTCATTCGATCAAGCGCGCTGCCGCGCGCGGATTCAACCTCATCCTCGACCAGTATGCATCGCCTGCGAGCCTGAGTGAGCGCATTGCAATGTACAAAGCCGAGCGTGAGGTGAACGGACGAAGCTTCGATTTAATGCAGGTGGCGGTTGCCCGTCAGCTGTATGTCGCAAAAGACACGGCCGACAAGGAGGCCGCATTGGCGCGCCAGGCCGAGTATACAAAGCGCACGGTCAATGTCGCAAAGATGCCTGACGGCAAGCCCGGCTCGCATGTGCTCGCTTATGCCGATCGCGTCGGTGCCACCGAAGAAAATGCGCTTTTTGGTACACCTGATGAGATCGCCCGCATGCTCGAATTGCTTCGCCGTGCCGGTGTCGGTTATGTGCTGCTGACGATTGCCGGCGGTGTCGATCAGTTACGTCGTTTCGCGCGCGAAATCATGCCTGCCTTTGCGCATGAGTCCACGGCGCGCGCGGCCGAATGAGGCCAACAGGTCATGTATTTTATTTCAGGTATTCAAAGTCGTCATCACCGGGCTTGTCGCGATGATGCCTGATTCCGGCGGCCGAGGCATGCTTACGGAATTGAGATGGCCGGGGGCTGTACGGGCATGACAGAAACGACCCTCAAGCCGCGTGATGCCAACGAAGTTGAAGAAGCCGTGCGCTGGGCGCTCGGTAACGAAAAGGCTTTGGAATTGGCCGGGCAGGGGACCAAGCGCATTATTGGCAGGCCCAGTCAGACCGACTTGACGCTAGAGCTTTCGAGCCTCAGCGGTGTGACGCTTTACGAGCCGGCGGAGCTCGTCCTCTCAGCCCGCGCCGGCACCCCGATAGCCGAAATCGAGGCGCTGCTGGAAAAAAACAATCAAGAACTCGCCTTTGAGCCTATGGACTACGGGCCACTGCTGGGCGGAGAGGCGAACCGAGGGACGCTGGGCGGTACCATCGCTGCAAACCTCTCCGGGCCGCGACGCATCAAGTCGGGCGCGGCGCGCGACCATTTCCTCGGGGTAACGGCCGTCACAGGTCGCGGCGAGACGTTCAAATCGGGTGGACGCGTTGTGAAAAACGTCACCGGCTATGATCTTTGCAAGCTTCTGGCAGGATCGTGGGGCACGCTCGCAGCGATGACGGACATCACGATCAAGGTGCTGCCCAAAGCGGAAACCGAGGCGACCGTTGTGGTCGCCGGCCTCGACGACATGCGCGCTTGTGCGGCAATGGCGGCGGCGATGGGGTCGCCGTGTGACGTTTCGGGCGCAGCACACTTGCCCGACCATATCGCATCGTGGTTCGGCGGTTTGCCGAAAGTACAGGCTTCGACAGTGCTCCGCCTCGAGGGATTTGCTCCTTCGGTCGCCCGCCGTCAGGAAATGATCGCCGCGACGATGAAGAGTTACGGCCCGGTGACAATCCTCGACGAAAAAAGCTCGCGTGCGCTGTGGACGAGCATACGGCATGTCAAGCCGTTCATTGCCGAAACCATGCGAGCACGGCCGCTGTGGCGTATCTCGGTTGCACCGAGCCGCGGTTACGAGATTGCCGCTGCGCTTACGCCCGCGGCGCAAATGTTCTACGATTGGGCCGGTGGTCTCGTCTGGGTCGCAATGCCTTATGCCGATGAGCCGGACGCGGTGGCAGTCCGTGGTGCGGTTGCGGAAATTGGCGGCCACGCCACGCTCGTTCGGGCCCCCGCCGCAGTTCGCGCTGCGCTCGACGTATTCGAATCCGAGGACGCCGCGATGCGTGCGCTCGGCAAGCGCGTGAAGGAAAGCTTCGATCCCAAGGGCGTGCTCAATCCTGGCCGCATGTGGGCGGGGGTATAGAATGTTTGTCACGGCGTCGCTTGGTCATGTCCACGAATGCGGCGAGCCATGACGACTTGGCATTTCGGTGCAATTCTAATGCAAACGGCATTCTCCCTTGCGCAGCTGCTGGATCCGCAAGTCGCGTCGTCAGAGAAAATTCTGCGCGCGTGCGTCCATTGCGGATTTTGCACGGCGACTTGCCCGACCTATGTATTGCTGGGCGACGAACTCGATTCCCCGCGCGGACGTATCTACCTGATCAAGGACATGCTCGAACAGGGGAAGCCTCCGACACGTGAGGTGGTCAAGCATGTGGATCGGTGCCTGTCGTGTCTTGCCTGCATGACCACTTGCCCGTCAGGCGTCCACTATATGCATCTGGTGGATCACGGCCGCGAATATATCGAAAAGACCTACAGACGTCCGTTGGCCGACCGCGCATTCCGCGGTCTGCTTGCGCGTGTTTTGACCAGCCCGGGATTGTTCCGGCTCGCCGTGGTTGCGGGGTTTATCGCGCGGCCGTTCGCGCCGGTCCTTGACCTCGTGGGCCTGCATCGTATGGCGGCAATGTTGCGCCTTACGCCGCGCCGCAAGCCTGCACCTCCTGTCGAGCGGATCGGCAAGGTTTATGCACCGAGCGGACAACGTCGTGCACGGGTGGCGCTGCTGGCCGGATGCATCAATCCGGTGCTTGCGCCGTCAACCAACGAAGCCGCAATCCGGCTGCTCAATCGTAATGGCATCGAGGTGGTTATTGCTTCTGGCGAAGGATGTTGTGGATCACTGGGCCATCACATGGGTCGGGAAGACGAGGCCTTGGCTCTGGCGCGCAATAATATCGATGCATGGACCCGTGAACTTGAAGGTGAGGGTCTTGACGCCATTCTCGTCACGGTTTCGGGGTGTGGCACGACGATCAAGGATTACGGCTTCATGTTGCGCAACGATCCTGCCTTTGCCGAAAAGGCGGCGCGTATCGCGGCATTGGGGCGTGACGTTACGGAATATCTGGCGACGCTTGAATTGCGGGCGTCGGCTCCCGCGCACCTGACGGTCGCCTATCATGCCGCCTGCTCGCTGCAGCATGGTCAAAAAATCCTGCGCGAACCGGTCGAGCTGCTCCGAAAGTCCGGTTTTGTCGTTAAGGATATTCCGGAGGGACATTTATGCTGCGGCTCGGCAGGGACATACAACATTCTCCAGCCCGCGTTGGCGGACCAGTTGCGAACGCGCAAGCTCAACAACATCGCGCCACTTGAGCCCGATGTCATTGCAGCGGGCAACATCGGCTGTATTACGCAGCTGGCCGCGGGCACCACAATTCCCGTGGTGCACACGGTTGAACTGCTCGACTGGGCGAGCGGCGGTCCGGCGCCTGAGGCGCTCGCTGCAGCTAAGCTCGGGGCCAAAGCAGCGTCCGCCTGACGTCACGCATGCAAGGGATGGTGGCCCGATTGCATCGATACCGCGGGCCGCCTAGCATACGGCTGAAGAAGTAGCCTTAAAGGCCGGAACTCTTTATGATTTTCTTGAACAAGCAATAAGGGAGGCCGCAATGCCGGCAACTTACAAAATTCTGATCATGGGCGCTTCTTATGGGTCCTTGCTTGCGTCCAAGATCCTGTTCGGCGGCCACTCGGTACACCTGGTTTGCCTGCCGGCGGAAGCGGACCTGATCAATGGCGAGGGATTTCGCGTACGTTTGCCGGTGAAAGGCCGCAAGGACCAGGTCGAAATCGATTCTCGCAAGCTTCCGGGCAAGGTGACTGCTGGCGGCGCGGCGGGGGTCAACCCAAAAGATTATGACCTGGTCGGCCTCGCCATGCAGGAGCCGCAATATCGCTCTCCGGGCGTCCGCGAGTTGCTTGATGCGGTGGCGAAATCGAAAGTGCCCTGCATGTCGATTATGAACATGCCGCCGCTTCCGTACATCAAGCGAATACCCGGGCTCAACTACGATGCGCTGAAAGCGGCGTACACAGACGCGAGTGTATGGGATAATTTCGATCCTGGCCTTTTGACGCTGTGCAGTCCTGACCCGCAGGCAATCCGGCCGCCTGACGAAAAGGTAAATGTGTTGCAGGTCACGTTGCCGACCAATTTCAAGGTCGCCAAGTTCGAGAACGCCATATACACGGCCATATTGCGACAACTCGAAAAAGACATCGATGCGGTTCGCTTCGACGCCCCGGAAGGGAAGATAGAGTTGCCAGTAAAATTACGCGTGCACGATTCAATTTTCGTGCCGCTTGCCAAGTGGGCGATGCTGCTCGCCGGCAACTATCGCTGCATCACCAAGGACGGAATGCGCACGGCGCAAGAGGCGGTGCATTCGAATATCGAGGAGTCACGTTCGGTATATAATTTTGTGTTCGACCTGTGCGTCAAGCTCGGGGCCGCGCCGAGCGACCTGGTACCGTTCGAGAAATATGCCGCGGCTGCACAAAGCTTGACGCGTCCGGCTTCGGCCGCTCGCGCATTGCAGAACGGCGCGCCCAATATCGAGCGCGCTGACAAACTGGTGCAGTTGATCGCCAAGCAGAAGGGCCTCAGCAATCCGGTCATCGACGGCATCGTGGCGCTGGTCGATTCCCGGCTTGAAGCAAACCGCAAAAAAGCCGCCGCCGCCTGATCGTTTCGTGAGGCGACTAAATGAAATTGGTGCGGGTTCCGGGCGGGCTGTGGGATAACCCAGCCCGCCCACGGATTTCAGGACGCCGCCGGAGTCCTGTCTGTTAGTGCCCAGGCGATTGGCTTGTGGCATCCACGCAACATGCGTCATATTTCTGTCGACAGAGCGCCAAATCGCCTAAAAAGGCAGCAGTTGCCCCTGTTTTCGGCTTGCCGCGAACAGAGGTCAGGCGTCTAAATTTACCGGTATTGCACGTCAAAACGCGTACGGGGTCGATCGCAGCCGGGGCATTTATGGCTTTAGGCGCAAGCGACGGGCTAAGGGGATCGGCGAAATTCGCAAGCCGGTCGAACTAAAGGGGCAGACTCAATGAAGAAAGTTGTGTTGTCGGTGGCGGTGGCACTCGCAGTTTCGGCTGCCGCACCTGCTTTCGCGGCAGATATGCCGGTGAAAGCCGTCAAAGCTCCCGCCGCAGCGCCCAGTCCTTGGGATATCGCCTTCGGCGCGGCTGTCATGAATGACTATGTCTTCCGAGGTATCACCCAATCGGGACACAAGCCGTCGGTCGCGGGCTATTTTGAGCCGCGCTACAATATCACGCCGGAAATTCAGCTCTATACGGGCATCGCCGGCGAGAGCATCAAATTCGCGAATAACGCGGCGGCGGAAATCGATCTTTACGGTGGCGTTCGCCCGACACTCGGTCCTTTGGCCTTCGATTTCGGATATTGGTACTACTACTATCCCGGCGGCCAGTGTTACGGCCAAGGCCCGACGCAAGCGCTCGACCCAGGCTGCGTCAGCGTCGGCATTCCCTTGAACGGCAATGTCGCGAAGAAGGTCGCCAGCTTCTATGAAGTCTACGGCAAGATCGTCTACACGCTGAACGAATGGGCTTTCGGGGCCAATTTCTATTATTCTCCGAACTTCCTCAACACCGGCGCCGAGGGTGAGTATGCCTCGGGCACCATCAAGTTCACCGCGCCGGACAAGATGGCGCTCGGGCCATTCGGTTGGTACGTCTCGGGCGAATTCGGGCGTCAGTGGCTGGGCACCAGTGACGCATTTTACGGCGTCAACCCTCCCGGCATCGGCCTGACCGGGGTCAACTACAAGGACTACGATACCTGGAATATCGGCTTCGGCTTGACCTGGAAGGTGTTCACGCTGGATCTGCGTTACAGCGACACCGATCTGAACAAGGGTGATTGCAACGCGTTCACCAGTGATCCGACTGCGACAGGCACGACCAACATCACTGCCATCAATCCAGGTGGCGTGGGCTCGAGCTGGTGCGGTGCGACATTCATCGCCAAGCTGTCTGCCGACCTGACACTCGGCAGCCTGAAATAGCTTAAGTCTGCCCAAATTTGCCCTGACGGGGCGGCTGCCGCGATCGGCCGCCGCCCTTTCTTTTTGTCACACTGAGGTTTGCTTAGCCGGCCTGCGCGAGGCTGGCTTCCCGCACGACCGAGTGGCCGTCTTCGCGCATGAAGGCCAACCGCCGCCGATGGAAGGCGGCAAGTGTTGCGCGATGGCCGATCGAGACGATTGTCGCGTTGGCCAGCCGCCGTTCGAGCAAGTGGTAAAGCGCCGCTTCAGCCGGTTCGTCGAGCGAGGCGGTGGCCTCGTCAAGAAACAGATAATCCGGCGAATAAATCAGCGCGCGCGCGATTCCAAGCCTCTGTTGTTCGCCAAGCGACAGCATCCTGTTCCAATGCGCTTCTTCCTCCACGCGTGACGCCAGAGCGGGCAATCCGACCGCAGCGATGATATCGGCGATGCGGCCCGTATCGCCGCTTCCCGGCTCGGAAGGATAGGCGACGGCGGCCGCAAGCGGTGCAATCGGAAAATACGGCCGTTGCGGAAGGATCATCATCCGGGCATTTTTCGGAACAATTATTTCGCCGTCGCCGAATGGCCATATGCCGCCCAGCGCCCGGAACAGCGTCGACTTGCCGGCGCCTGAGGGCCCGCTGACCAGCACGCGCTCGCCGAACTTGATCGAAAGGTCATTGGCGTTAACGAGGGCCGCACCGTTCGGCAGACGAACGGCCAGATTTCTGAAGCTGACGGTGCTTGCATCGGCCGGCGCAATGGTGATGACGGGAGGCGTTGACGCAACCGCGCGTGCCGCTGCCACCGACTCATCAAACCCCGATAGCCGCTCGATCACGGCACGCCATTCGGCCAGCTGGCGGTACACATTGACGAAGACGGACAGCGCGTCCTGGACCTGGCCGAAAGCATTTGCTGTCTGCATCAGGCCGCCGAGTTGAACAACGCCGGCAAAATAGGCGGGGCTTACCATCACGTAGGGAAACACCACCGCGGCCTGCCTGTATCCGGCTGTCAAAAACGTGAGCTTTTTCTGTCTCGACATGATCGCCATCCAGTTGGATACGACGTTGCCGAATCGTATGAGCAGGCGATCGCGTTCTGCGTGTTCGCCGTCGAGCAAGGCGATCTGCTCCGAGTTTTCTCGCACGCGGACCAGGTTAAAACGGAAATCCGCTTCGTACCGCTGCTGCTGGAAATTCAGCGCGATCAGCGCGCGGCCGATAAGATGAGTGAGCGCCGTTCCGACAATTGCGTAAATCAACGCCGCCCATAGCAGGTAACCGGGAATGTCGAATGTTACGCCGAACGCATGCAACGGCGCCGCCGCCGACAAATCCCACAAAATGACGGCGAAAGATCCGAGCGTGACGATTGCATTCAGCAGACTCAATCCGATCGGAAGAATCCCGCCGTCGATGAATGCCTTGATATCCTCCGCTATTCGCTGATCGGGGTTGTCGGCGGCGTCGCCCAGCAGCTGCATCCGGTAATGATTTGATCCCTCCAGCCAATGGTCGAGATAGGTCCGTGTCAGCCACCGCCGCCAGCGAATTTGGAGCCATTGGTTGAGATAGAGCTGGTAGACGGCGAGCAAAATGAAGACCGTCGCCAGCACGCAGAAATATCCAAGCTGGTAGACGAAAGCATTCCAATTCTTGTCCTGCAGCGCATTGTAGAAACTGTTGTTCCAGGAGTTGAGCAATACATTCAACCCGACGATCGACAGCTCAATGGCAACCACGGCTGCCAAAAGTATGCGGCCCGGCCATTTGTCCTCGGAACGGAAATAGGGACTGGCGATGCGCCAGATTGTAGCCAGCGTCGCGAAGTGACGTTTCACGAAATTCTCCATATATTGAGCCCGTATTTCGCCTCAGCTGCGCGTAATGTTTTTCGGCGCTAGCGAGCTTGCAGTCGAAGCAATCTTGCACGGTCAAAAGTTCGCCGTTTGCGCGGGATTTAGCCCGTGGAAAGTTAATGGGCAACGGCGCATCTTCACTAGTCGGACCGTCAAAGAGAACCTAAGGGCCGCGAACGCACACAGGCCTGCACGATTGCGCGCGTTTTGTTTCTGCCAGGGTCCAAATTCGAAGTGGGGCGGCAAGGTTTGCCCGGAAAGCACGATTTGGCGACGGGCGACAATTCAATTCGCAACAGCCGCTGCCAGCCAAACGGGACCAGGCTATCGATCCTCGGCGTTGAAATGATGCTAATGGCTAGTGCCGATTTTTGTGTGTTTTAGGGCGGGTTTGGGCGCAAAACGGCACATCTAGGATGTCGGGATGCACCTATACCTAACGTACGCGTTGTCCAATGTTGCGTCCCGTCGCCGCAAGCCCTACGATAACAACGGGTTTTTGACCCGCAAAAGGGTCGAGGAATAAGACCCGGGGAAAAATGTTAAAGAGATAAACAAGCTTAGGGAGGGTAACACAAATGACTAAAAACAAGCGATCAACTGCAGCGACCCGGCGCAAGTTCCTCGGCGGGGCTGCGGTTGCCGGTGTTGCGACGATCGCCATGCCGCAAGTGTCGCGCGCACAAACCGTCACCCTGAAAATGCAGAGCGGGTTCGGCGCGACCGACGCTCTAAACGAGTTCGGCGTGAACTATGCCAAGCAGGTCAACGAGATGGGCGGCGGCCGCCTGAAGATCGACTACCTCAACGCAGGCGCCGTGGTGAAATTCTTCTCGGTAATGGACGCCACCTCGCAGGGCGTGCTCGACGGCGCCTGGAGCGTGCCGGCCTATTGGTACGGCAAGCATCGCGCGGCCTCGCTGTTCGGCACCGGCCCCTGCTACGGCCAGACCGCAAGCAACTTCATGAGTTGGTTCTACTATGGCGGCGGCCAGGCGCTCTACGACGAGCTGACGCAGCAGATCATGAAGTTCAATGTGCAGGGCTTCTACGCGTTTGCCATGCCGACTCAGCCGCTTGGCTGGTTCAAGAAGGAACTGAAGGGCCCGGATGATTTCAAGGGCATGAAATACCGCACCGTCGGTCTCGCTTCCAACGTCATGCAGGCCATGGGTGCCGCCGTCGCGCAGCTCCCCGGTCCGGAAATCCTGCCGGCAATGGAAAAGGGCGTGATCGAGGCATTCGAGTACAACAACCCGACATCCGATATGCGTTTCGGCGCGCAGGACGTGGCCAAGTACTATTATCTCGGCTCGTATCACCAGGCGTCGGAAGCGATCGAAGTCGTCTACAACAAGACGAAGTGGAATAGCCTCGCGAAGGAGCAGCAGCAGATGCTGAAGCTCGCCGCGATGTCTTCCAATTCCGACAACATCTGGCATGCGTGGGACGAATATTCGAAGGATCTCGAGACGCTGCAGTCGAAAGGCATCGTCGTCAAGCGCACGCCCGAAATCGATCTTCAAGGCGCAGCTGGCGGCTTGGGACAAGGTGGTCACCGATATCTCCAGCGATGCGACCCAGGGCCCATTCATCAAGAAGGTGCTCGAGAGCCAGAAGGCGTTCTTCAAGCGGGTTGCCTTTTACAACATCAACAACGAGGCCGACTACAAGTCGGCTTGGGAGCACTACTTCGGCCCGATGAAGGTCTAAGTAGTCGCAACGAGCTTCGCCGGGGCGGCAGCTGCTGCCCCGGCGCGTTTGCGCCTAGGGGGCGGTGCAAGGGAAACGCCAGGGGACTTTCGTGGAACAATTTCTGCTGTTTATCGATCGCCTCAGCGCTGGGGTCGGCAAGGCCTTTGGCTGGTGCATCATCATCATGACGCTGGGCACCTGTTACGACGTGTTCATGCGCTATCTGTTTCGCGCGCCGACCGATTGGGCCTTCGATCTGAGCTATTTCATGTACGGTGCGCTGTTCATGATGGCCGGCGCCTACACACTGTCGCGCAACGGTCACGTGCGCGGCGACGTCATCTACCGGCTCACCCCCTATCGCGTGCAGGCCGCCGTCGATCTCGTCCTGTTCTGCATTTTCCTGGCGCCAGGCTTCACCGCGATGTTGATCTACGGCATCCCCTACGCCCGGCAATCCTGGGATATCGGTGAGGTGAGCATTTACGCTCCGACCGGCGCGCCGGTTTATCCGCACAAAATGCTGATCCCCATTGCTGCCGCTCTGATGATCATCCAATGTTTCGCGGAGATCATCCGCTGCATCATCTGCCTGCGCGACGGCGTGTGGCCACAACGGCTGCATGACGTTGAAGAAATGGAGTCCGCCATTCTGGCCGAAGCGGAAGACCGCAGGCGTATCGAGCAAGAGTTGCACGTGGGGGCCGGCAAATGACGTTGACCAATCCCGAGATCGGGATAATTCAGCTCGCCTCGTTCATCGTCATCGTGCTGCTCGGCTTCCCGATCGCCTTCACGCTGGTGGCGATGGGCGTGTTCTTCGGCCTCTATGCGATGGGCGACCGCATCTTCGACCTGCTCGTCACCAATACCTACGACATCATGTCGAACGACACGCTGACCGCCGTGCCGCTGTTCCTGTTCATGGGCTACTTGGTCGAGCGCGCCAACATCCTCGACCGTCTGTTCTATTCGATCCAGATGGCAGCGCGCCGGGTGCCCGCCTCGCTCGCGGTCGCGACGCTCATCACCTGCGCGCTGTTTGCCACCGCCACCGGCATTGTCGGCGCGGTGGTGACGCTCATGGGCCTGTTGGCGTTTCCCGCCATGCTGCGCGCCGGCTATGACACCAAGCTCGCGGCCGGCGTGGTCTGCGCCGGCGGTTGCCTCGGCATCATGATCCCGCCCAGCGTGCTGCTCATTCTTTACGGCGCCACCACCGGAATTTCGGTCGTACAGCTCTACTCGGCCGCCTTCCTGCCGGGTTTCTTGCTGGCCGGCCTCTACGTGATCTACGTGGTCGGCCGCGCCATCATCAATCCAAGTCTCGCGCCGAAGCCGAAGGAGCTGCAGGGAGACCTCCCTTTCGCGAAAGTCTTCTTCGCCCTGCTGACCTCGTTCTTCCCCTTGGCGGTGCTGATCCTGTCGGTGCTGGGCGCGATCATCTTCGGTCTGGCCACGCCGTCGGAAGCGGCCGCGGTCGGCGCGCTCGGCTCGATCATTCTGGCGGCCGCTTACAGGTCACTCACTTTCCAGCGACTTAAGGAAGCGGTCTTCCTCACCGCGCGCACCTCGGCGATGGTGTGCTACCTGTTTATCGGCTCGTGGACCTTCTCCTCAGTGTTCTCCTATCTCGGCGGTCACGAGGTGATCGAGCACTGGGTGCTGGCGGCCCATTTGAACGCCACCACATTCCTGATCCTCGCGCAGTTCATTATCTTCCTGCTCGGGTGGCCGCTGGAATGGACTGAGATCATCATCATTTTCGTTCCGATCTTCCTGCCGCTGCTCAAACTGTTCCAGATCGATCCGCTCATTTTCGGCATCCTGGTCGCGCTCAATATCCAGACCTCGTTCAACACGCCGCCCATGGCCATGGCCGCTTACTATCTCAAGGGGGTGGCGCCCCCGCACGTGAAGCTGACCGAGATATTCGCCGGCGCCTTGCCATTCGTGTTCATGGTGTTCATCACCATGGCCCTGGTTTATGTCTTCCCGGGCATCGCGCTGTGGCTGCCGCACCAGTTCTACAAGTGAGCACGCGGTGGCGAACGGCGGACTGATCGAACTCACCACGATCGAGGCGGCCGGGCGAATTGCCGACGGCGATCTCTCGGCTGAGGAATACACGAGCGCCTGCCTCGACCGCATCGCCGAGGTCGATGACGAGGTGCACGCCTTCGTGCATCTCGATGCGGGCGATGCCTTGCGTCAAGCGCGCGCGCTCGACGAGCGCCGCCGCAACGGTCACTCGCTCGGCCTGCTGCACGGCATTCCGGTCGGCATCAAGGACATTTTCGACACCGCCGACTATCCGACCGAGTGCGGCTCGGCAATGATGAAGGGCCGTCGCCCGATGCGCGACTGCACGGCGGTCGCCCGCCTGCGCGAAGCCGGCGCCGTGATCATCGGCAAGACGGTGACCACCGAATGCGCCTATTTTCATCCCGGTCCGACCCGCAATCCGCGCGATCTTGCGCGCACGCCCGGCGGCTCATCTTCCGGCTCGGCGGCGGCGGTTGCCGCCGGCATGGTGCCGCTCGCGATCGGCTCGCAGACCAACGGCTCGGTAATCCGCCCGGCCGCCTTCTGCGGCGTCTACGGCTGCAAGCCGACCCACGGCACGATCTCGCGCCACGGCGCGCTCATTCTGTCGCACGCGCTCGATCATGTCGGCACCTTCGCGCGCTCGCTTCAGGATAGCGCGCTCATTCTGCAAGTGCTCGCCGGCTACGACCCGCAGGATGCCGACACGCGGCCGGTGGCCGCGCCGGCGTTCCTCGAACGGGTCGACGAGGCGCCGCCGATGCCGCCGCGCTTTGCCTTCGTGCAGACGCCGATCTGGGACAAGGCCGATGCCGGCACCCGTGCGGCCCTCGAGGGGCTGGTCGGCCGGCTGGGCGCGCAGGCGCAGACGATCGACCTCGGCGAGTCCTTTGCCGCAGCGTGGGACGATCACCGCGCCGTCATGGCCACCGACATGGCGCACAATCTCAAAGCCGTGATCGAGCGCGGCGAGGCTGCGTCGAGCAAGGCCTTGCGCGAATTCCTGCTCGAAGGCACGCGCGTGCCGGCGGTACGCTATTTGGCGGCGCGTGACACCGCCAAGCGTTACCGCGACGCGATCGCTGAGATTTTCAAAGATTACGACGCGATCATTACCCCGGGGACGGTGGGCGTCGCGCCAAAGGGCGAGGCGACCGGCAGCCCGATCTTCTGCTCGCTTTGGACTTTGACCGGCCTGCCGGCGTTGTCACTGCCCTTGCTCACCGGCGAGGGCGGCATGCCGCTTGGCGTGCAATTGATCGGCGAGCGCGGCGACGATGCGCGCCTGTTGCGAACGGCGAATTGGCTGGTGGAAAACCTGGCCGAGGAATAGGCGCTATTTCGAATCGCGTTTGAGGATCGGCTTCCAGTCGTCGCCCCAAAAGGCCCACAGCATCAAGGCGAGGCCGACAATTATGACAATCCAGAGCGGGAGCGTGTTGAGCTTGGCCGCGATCAGCCACATGTAAGCGATCATGATGATGGCGCCGATTGCCGCAGTGACTGCGTCCGCCATGTTCGTCCTCCTCGTTACAGTCCTGGGCCGTTTCTTGTACGGTAATCTAGCCAAGCGAGCGCAGATGCACCACCTTTTTTTGGCGGTTCTAATCGGCCAAAAATCTCATTGCCACGCCATTAATGCAATATCGTAGATTGGTCGGTGGCGGTCCGTCGGGAAAAACGTGCCCAAGATGGCTGCCGCATCGGCGGCAATGCACTTCGACCTGCAAATCGCCGTAAACGGGATTTTTTTTGGTTCCCACCGCACCCTCAATTGGCGTGTAAAAGCTCGGCCAGCCGCTGTTGCTTTCGTATTTCGTGTCGGAGCCGAACAGAGGCTGATCGCAGCCTGCGCAAACGAATTTACCGGGACGCTTCTCATCATTGAGCGCACAACTGCCTGCTGGTTCGGTGCCAAACCGGCGCATGACCATGTATTGATCGGGGCTTAATAGCTTGCGCCATTCGGCGTCGCTGCGGGTGACGGGAAATCGTGGTTTCATCTGATGTTCGCTCAAATCGAGTTGGTCGGCGCGCCCAATTCTTGGCTGAGGAACGGATCGTACGGCATCAGGAAAAGTCTGCAAATTCGTCGTAGCCGATCGATCAGTGGTTTTTAAAGATCGTTATCGACCTTCGTAAATGCGACTGCGCCTTTGTCGTGGCTGACTTAACAGAATCCGGCAAAGGATTCGGTCGAAAAGTCGCGAGCGAGCACTGACCGCACGAAAAAGGCGCGGCTTTCGCCGCGCCCTTCATTCTTACGGTTAAGGTTCCGATCAGAAGCCCATTCCGCCGCCCATTCCGCCGCCGGGCGGCATCGCCGGCGCGGGTTCTTTCGGCAGTTCTGCAACCATTGCCTCGGTGGTGACCAGAAGCCCGGCCACCGAGCCGGCATCCTGCAGAGCCGTGCGCACCACCTTGGCCGGATCGACAATGCCCTTGTCGATCATGTCGACATATTCTTCGTTCTGGGCATCAAAGCCGTAGGTTTCCGATTTGTGGTCGCTGATCTTGGCGACGACGATCGATCCTTCAACGCCGGCATTTTCCGCAATCTGACGGATCGGCGCTTCCAGCGCCTTCAGGACAATGTTGATTCCAGCTTGTACATCCGGGTTTTCATTGTGGATCCGGCCGACCGCCTTCTTGGCGCGCAACAGGGCGACACCGCCGCCAGGCACGATACCTTCTTCGACAGCGGCGCGTGTGGCGTTCAGCGCATCTTCGACGCGGTCCTTTTTCTCCTTCACTTCAATCTCGGTGGCGCCGCCGACCTTGATCACGGCCACGCCGCCGGCGAGCTTGGCCAGCCGCTCTTGCAATTTTTCGCGATCGTAGTCGGAGGTCGTTTCCTCGATCTGCGCCTTGATCTGGCCCACACGCGCCTCGATGTCGGGTTTCTTGCCGGCACCATGCACGATGGTGGTCTTTTCCTTTTCGATGATCACCTTCTTGGCGCGGCCAAGCATCGCTGTGGTCACATTTTCGAGTTTGATGCCCAGATCTTCGGAGATGAGCTGACCACCCGTCAGGATGGCGATGTCCTCAAGCATGGCCTTACGCCGATCGCCGAACCCGGGAGCCTTGACGGCCGCAACTTTGAGACCGCCACGCAGCTTGTTGACGACAAGTGTAGCAATTGCTTCGCCTTCTACATCTTCGGCAATGATGACAAGCGGCTTGCCCGACTGCACCACGGCTTCAAGAACCGGAAGCATTGCCTGCAGTCCGGCCAGCTTCTTCTCATGCAGGAGGATGTAAGCGTCTTCGAGTTCAGCGAGCATTTTTTCGGCATTGGTGACGAAGTAGGGCGAAATATAGCCGCGGTCGAACTGCATTCCCTCGACGATTTCAACTTCGGTCTCGAGGGCCTTGGCCTCTTCCACGGTGATGACGCCTTCGTTGCCGACCTTCTGCATGGCCTGGGCGATCATCTTGCCGATCGTCGCATCGCCATTCGACGAGATCGTGCCGACCTGGGCGACTTCGGCCGAAGACCCTACTTTCTTCGCACGTTTTTCAATGTCCTTGACCACCGCTGTCACCGCGATGTCGATGCCACGCTTGAGATCCATCGGATTCATTCCGGCCGCGACCGATTTGGCTCCCTCTTTCACGATGGCCTGAGCAAGCACGGTTGCAGTCGTTGTGCCGTCGCCGGCGAGATCATTGGTTTTCTGAGCGACCTCGCGCACCATCTGCGCGCCCATATTTTCGAACTTGTCGTCGAGTTCGATCTCCTTGGCGACCGTGACGCCGTCCTTGGTGATCCGAGGAGCTCCGAAGCTCTTGTCGAGGACGACATTCCGGCCCTTTGGGCCGAGCGTAACCTTCACCGCATTTGCCAGGATATCGACACCGCGCAACATCCGGTCGCGCGCGTCGCCTGAAAACTTCACATCCTTCGCAGCCATTTCAAATTACTCCGTTTGAATTCAATTGAATGTCAGGCGATGACGCCCATGATGTCGGACTCCTTCATGATCAGGAATTCCTCGCCGTCGAGCTTGACTTCCGTTCCCGACCATTTGCCGAACAGCACTCGGTTACCCGGCTTGAGGTCGATGGGGGTCAACTTGCCACTCTCGTCGCGGCCGCCAGGCCCGACAGCGATGACTTCGCCTTCCTGCGGCTTTTCCTTCGCAGTATCGGGAATAATAATTCCGCCTTTGGTCTTCGTTTCGGCATCGATGCGGCGAACAACGACGCGGTCGTGGAGGGGACGAAACTTGGTTTTGGCCATGGGCTTCCTCGTGGCGCTAATGCGCGTCTCATGAAACAGAAAGTGTCGATTTCTCAGTCATTTAGCACTCAAGGGTCATGAGTGCCAACCGCTGCCTGGGAAATATTGCCTTCATGTCGGGGTGTCAAGCAGATGCGGCAAACAATTGCAGCAGCCTCGCCGTCATTGGGCGCTTGCGCTGTTCGCCAATGCCCTCCAAAGTCGCAAGCCTGCCTCGCAAGGAGCCGGAATGAGCCTGCCAGATCGCCCCGCAATTTCGCGTGCTGCAGTCCTTGTCATGTGCGCGCTTGGCCTTTCCGCTTGCGCCACCGGACCGCAGCTCGAGCAGCCGGCGGCTCCGGCCATCGTCCCGACGCTGCCGCCTGCGTTTCCGCCGCAGGACATCGTCGGACGCTGGGGCTTGGCGGCCTATCACAAGGAAGAGGATCGCCCGCGGACCGAGGCAGCAGCAGTCGCTGGCTGCAAGCAGCCCTATGTCATCACGCTGGGTCCGAGCGGCGGCGTCATGATGCACCTTGCCGATCAAGCGACGCCGACCGAATTGCGACTGAAAGGTGCCCCGGGCGGAAAAACCTTCATTGGACCGGCGGAAGATCCTCCGGGTGGCGAGCAGGATCGGGAAGTTGTCACCTTCGATGGCCGCGTTCTGATCCTTCGCTGGATGGATTCCGAAGTGCAAGGCCGCTACGGCACCATGGTCTATGTCCGCTGCGGAGCGGAGGGCGCCAAGCGGCCGCCAAAACCCAAAGCGAGCGCGAAGCCAAGACCCGCACCAAAGCCTGCACCGGCGCCCCCGCCACCGCCGCGACAGTAGTCCCTCCGTCATCATTGCCGGACTTCGCCCGGCATTTCATGATGCGGCTCGGAGAACGTGAGTCCCTATAACCTCGCCATTCGTGGCAGACTCATCATGATGCGCGGCTAATGTCCTGCGTCTTGACTGTGGGTGTGCCGGTATGGCGCCTTTTCGTGATTTCGTTTACGGGCCTTGGCGCGCGGTGCCCGTGCTCGGCGTGACGCAGATTTTGTCCTGGGGCACCATTTTCTACACACCGGTCCTGATCGTGCCGTTGATCGCCGCTGAGCGCGGGTGGTCGATTTCTTTCGCCATGGGCGGGTTCTCGGGAGGCCTGCTGGTCGCCGGGCTGGTTGCACCGATCGTCGGTCGTTTGATCGATCGTTTTGGCGGACATGTTGTCATGACCATCGGTTCCCTGGTCGGCGCGCTCGGCCTTTTCCTCATTGTCTGGGCCGTTCACCCCGCCGCGTACTACGCCGTATGGATGGTGCTTGGCGTTGCCATGGCTGCAAATTTGTATGATTCCGCTTTCGCCACTCTCGGCCGCATATTTGGCGCCGCCGCCCGCCGGCCGATCACCGCACTTACACTCGCAGGCGGATTTGCCTCCACGGTAAGCTGGCCAGTGACCCATCTGCTCCTCGAGAATGTCGAGTGGCGCGGCACTTATCTCGTGTATGCGGCACTACTCGCGTGTGTGTCGGCGCCGCTCCATGCTCTGGCGCTTCCGCGCAGCCGTTTCGAAGCCGGTATGACATCGCAAAGTGGATCGGAGGCCCCTGCAAAGACGCTGCCGCCCCACGGCCTGACATTTATTTTGGTGGCGGCCGCGTTTGCGACATACGCCTTCGTTCCCTCGGGCCTCTCGGCGCATCTGCTGGCGATTTTCTCCCGCGCCGGCATTGATGCGGGAACCGTTGTCTGGGTCGGCGCCTTATTTGGGCCGGCGCAGGTAGGTGCACGTCTTGTTGAATTTGCGTTCGGCCGGAATTTACATCCGCTATGGATCGCCCGCTTTGCTCTTGCAACGTTGCTTTGCGCGTTCCTGATTCTGGCGCTATTGGGCGTATCGACGGGCACCGCAGCCGCCTTCGCCTTGATGTTTGGCGGAGCTAATGGCCTCGTTACGATAACGCGTGGTGCCGTGCCGCTGGCGCTTTTTGGCGCGTCCGGCTATGGGCGTTTGATGGGGCGGCTTGCCGGGCCTTTCTTGCTCGTGCAGTCGGCAGCGCCTTTCGTTATGGCATTCGTCGTCGAACATACATCCGACCCCGCTGCCCTGGCAGTTGCAGCCGGTTTCGCTGCGGCCGCGCTTATGTGTCTTCGTTTCGATTCGGCGCCCGTACTAGGCAAACATCAAGTCGATGTCTTGCTGGGTGGCGTGACCACTGTCGCCGTCGAGTTGTGGACCGTTGATAAGGCTGGTCGAGTTCGGCTCAGGCGCCATCGCTGGCCGAACCGGTCCTTGCCAGTGCCGCAGCGTTCGATCATACCCGCCAATTCTTCTTCGACCATCATCAAGGTTGCGATCACCTTGCCGATGCGTTGGCCGGCGAGATCCTGAAAATTGCAAGCTTCGTATATGCGGACCACATGATCCTGCACGTCCTGGGCCAGCCCATGGTGGTAATCGTCGGTCAGGACGGAGGCGAGGGCGCGCGCGCAGTCATCGATGGTTTCGGCTGACGCGAGGACTTTCTGCGTTGCCGTTTCCATGCACTCGACTGCGGCCGCAAGTTCTCCCGCAGCTCGTGCCATCCGGCGATCATTGCCGTCATTCAGGAGGGTTGAAAGCTCGCGCTTGGTGCGGATGATGATATCTCGGATCGCTGCAAGCTCGTTGTCTATTGCTGGGGGCGTGGCCGCGAGACGCCGTGGTTCGCTCACGGCGATGGACTCCTCGGAGTCGGCTTGCGCCGGGACGGATAGAGCCACCCACCGTCGTTTGCTCGACACGGAAGACCTTGCGCTGCACGACCTGTGTCCCCGCCTAGACTGAGCGGGTCTACTTACAGAACGGGCATTAATGCCGGGTTGCACGGGCTGGAAACCGCTCGTTTACCATAGGGAATCGTGGTTGACGACAATTTACCATTCGGTGTGCGTTTGACCGTTAACTCGGTGGTGCTGAGTGAAACCAACAGGTGTGCCGATGCGTAATCCGATTGCCGTCGGAATAGCAGTGTTCTTGCTTTCGAATGTCGCATCGGCAGAGCCGATATCTTCTGCCTTTACCGAAACGCCGCCGCCCATGGTGGTCGCGGAGACGCCGCAACCCCAAAACAATCTAGGCGGAGGGTTCATCGAGTTCCTGTTTAGCGACTCGTCGCGGCAATCGCGGCCTTCGTCACAGGAATGGTACGGACCGCCACCGCAACAATCCGACGACCGCCGAAATGCAAACGCGCCACGGATGTTCGCTAATTCTTCCGCCGTTGACCCCATGCAGGGCGAGCAACGGTGGGATGGCCGAATGGATCCGCAGTTCCTACGCCAGGAAGTTGCCTTTAGCGGAAAGGAGACTGCCGGGACGGTCATCATCGATACGCCCAATCATTTTCTTTACCTGGTCGAGGGCGATGGCAAGGCCATGCGCTACGGGATTGGTGTCGGCCGTCCGGGATTTACGTGGTCGGGCGTGCACGCGATTTCGGGAAAAAAGGAATGGCCGGATTGGGTGCCTCCGGACGAAATGGTCAAGCGTCAGCCGTATCTGCCGCATTTTGTGGCCGGCGGTCCCGGCAATCCGTTGGGCGCTCGTGCGCTGTATCTCGGCTCGACGCTCTACCGTATTCACGGCTCGAACGAGCCCTGGACGATCGGAAAAAATGTTTCGTCGGGTTGCATCCGGATGCGCAATGCCGACGTCATCGACCTCTATGAGCGCGTGAAGGTCGGCACCAAGGTCGTCGTGCTCTAGCGCGGTCAGGCGCCGTCGCCGCCGCCGAAATCTCCGCCGGTATCAAGGTCATTGCCGCTGTCGAAATCAGCTGCGTCCGATGCGTCGTCGTCTTGAACAGGCCTGCAGATTGCGCAGTGCCACCCACGCCGTTTCCGATGTCGTCAATGCCGGCCTCGCGAGCAAGATTGCCGCCAGAGCCGTCATTGTCCCACGGCGAATTGCCTTGCGGGAGGGGAGCGAGTGCGCTCGCGCCATGATGCCCGAACATCGAGCTTATCGTATTGAGCAAAAGCGCTCCGCCGATGACGCCGGCAGCAGATGCCGCGGCCGTGCCGAGGAACGATCCGCCCTGTGACGGCGCCGCGGGTGCGATCGCACCGCCGCCGTTCCAACGCGTGTCGGGCTCTGTCGATGCACCTGCACGCACGCTTGGCACCGAGGGGTGCTCGGGCGGCCGCCCAGGGCCTGGCGCATGCTGTCGAGAAAGCCACCGGCTGTAAGCGAACCGGCGCCTTCGCCCGTGAGTTCGCGGATGCGGGCGTCGGCACGCTTTAGCGCTTCGTCCTGCACAAGGACACTTTGTACAAGCGGATAAATAGCGTGCGGAGCGCGCGCAAGCCCGTCCGCAATCGCGCGTTCGGCTTCGCCATCACGCGGGCCGTTTCGAGCCGCGCGAGCCGGTCAAACAGTTCGCCAATCAACTGCCGTTCTTGCGGCGTCATCACAACCTCCCATGGCCGTTCATTGACTATTTATGTCGGTGCGGTCGTCAACGCTAGTGGGGCTGCATAAGCGCAACACCTTGGTCGGCCAGCACCTTCAGAAAATTATCAGAGTTGAAAAAGGCAAATTCGCGTTCACGCAGTGTCGTGAGCAAATCGAGTGCCTTTAATCCAGCATCGACAAAGCCGGGGTGACACATAATGAGGCCGCCATCGGGCAGGCCGGTCAAGAACCGCGGGAATAGCCTGGCGAAGTCGGCGGTTGGCCTGAAAGAATAAGTACCTGCGAAAGCCGGGTTGAATGCAATTCCCAGCCGTTTGGCCTTGCGGCGAAGGCCGAGACTTAAAATGTCGAGCAACAGTGCCTTGCTGTCATTGGGACGACCGGGTCGCGCCCGCCCGCATTGGCGGACCCAGGCCCCCGGCGCTGTCTCGGCGGCGACCTTGAGAAATGCGTCGCGCACTTGAGGAAACAGGTGGACATGCTGGTGCCCGTCAAGAAAATCAGGCGATCGTCCAAAGGATTCAACGAATGTACGCAGTTGTGTGGCGATTTCGATGGCCAACCCGTTCCGGCTGGAGACGCCGTGCGATCGCGGCTTGCAGCATCTTGTTGAGCGGTAAAAACCGTCCGCCGCGCAGCGGCGTAAAGTCTTCGATGATCGGCTTGAACGGCGCCGTGAGTGTCACGTGCAGGCCGATTGCCGTACGTTTCTTTCCTGAATTAAGTGTATCGAGGGCTGCAGCTTCGTCCGCGCTGAAATTCGGCGATGCGACCATCACGGACGTTGCATTGATACGTTCCTGGAGGACCAGCTCACGAATTGCGGCGCTGACGCCCGGCGAAATTCCATAATCATCCGCGCATAGCCAGATACGCCGAGGGTTCGATCGCATGTGGTGTCGGCTATTCAGCGGCGCGAGATGCCACCGGCCGTGCTTTGGCCGACTTGCTTGCGCGCTTCGCGCTGTGTTCGGCAACGAAATAAACAGGCCGCCCTTTGATTTCGGACAGCATCTTGCCGATATATTCTCCGAGTACGCCGATCAGGATGAGTTGCACTCCTCCGATGACCATGACGCTCACCACCAGCGAAGGATAGCCGGGCACGTCTTTGCCGAAGAGAAGTGTCTCCAGCACAATCCAGCTGCCGAAAAACAAAGCCGTCATAGCAAGCAACACCCCGAGGAGGCTCGCAATACGCAGCGGCGCCACCGAGAAAGAGGTGAGGCCTTCGATCGAGAGCCCGACCAGCATGCGTACATTCCAGTTGGTCGAGCCGTGTTCGCGCACGGCCGGTTCATAGTCGACGCGTGCTTGCCGGAAACCGATCCAGCTCGATAGTCCCTTGAAAAAGCGATTGCGTTCGGGCATCTGACGCAACGCATCTGCTGCGCGCGCCGACAACAGCCGGAAGTCGCCTGCGTCTTCCGGGATTTTATGGCGCGCGCCCCAATTGAGCAGCGTGTAGAACAAGCGAACCCCGGTTCTGCGCACCCATGGCTCGTTCTCGCGATGTGCCTTGGCCGTGTAGACAACGTCATACCCGTCATCGAGCCAGCGCGCGACCAATGTTTCGATCATGCCTGGGGGGTGCTGGCCATCTCCATCCATGAAGAGGACCGCACCAGGACGCGCATGATCCAGGCCGGCGAGCAGGGCGGCTTCCTTACCGAAATTGCGCGAAAGCGTGACGATCTGAATGTCGAGCGGCATCGCGGGCAGGGATTTTGCGACGTCGCTGGTACCGTCGTGACTACCGTCGTCGACATAAATCACCTCGATGCTCAATCTGCGTTTGGCCTGGAGATATCGCGCGACTTCAGCAATGCGCTCGTGTAGGTCGGAAAGCCCCGCCGCTTCATTCAGCAGAGGTACGACGATCGATAGCGCCGAGGCAGATGAGGAAATCCGCGCGCGCGAGCCTGATTTGGTCGGTTTCACCGCCATTTCCAAGTAACCTGTCGCTTCCGTTTCGTCCGTGATCTATACCGCAACAGAGCTGCGCTGTCGCGGCCGCCCTACCGGCCCACGGTTTGCCGTGCTAAGCGGCGTGGACGATGATCCCTGCGCCCTTCCAGAACATCCTCGATCGTCTTTCGGTGGCGTGGCACGAGCGTGCCATCGCGCTCAAGGCGGCTAGCTTCGCGCTCGTCGGCGTTGTCAATACGGCCGTCGATTTCAGTGTTTTTTGGACTACCGTGACCTATCTGCACTGGCCGCTGGTTCCCGCTAACATGCTGGCCTGGCTCGTCGCCGTAACATTTTCATATGTGATGAATTCCTTCATCACGTTCGGGCCGGAATCCGGCCGCACGCTCCGCTGGCGCGACTATGCAACTTTCGCCGCATCCGGTGTCGCCGGCATGATTGCGAGTACCGCGACCCTTTTCGCTCTTTCCTATATTTTCCCGCTGGTGGCCGCAAAGCTCGTATCGATTTTGGTCAGCTTCGCCGTCAATTTTTCGCTCTCGCATTTTGTGGTCTTTCGGCCGCGCCCGCGCAGCGAAGACGCGGGTTGACGCGCCTGGCCGTACAAATTGAACTGGTCCCACCATGCAACACGACGACAATCTGACAGCCAAGCTTCCAAGTTTCGTCACCCACCTTGAATGCGCCATGACCGGGGAATGGCACGAAGCCGACCAGGTACACAACTTGTCGCGCGCCGGAAAACCGTTGCTCGTGCGCTATGATCTGGATGGCGTACGCAAGGCCATGACCAAAGAAGTGCTCGCCCGTCGCGCGCCTGATCTGTGGCGCTATCGCGAATTGCTTCCGGTGCGCAAACCGGAAGACATTGTCAGCCTCGGCGAGGTCATGACACCCATTGTGCGCATGCCACGCCTGTCCGCGAAGCTCGGCGGAGGCGAGATCCTCGTAAAAGATGAAGGGCGATTGCCAACCGGCTCGTTCAAGGCGCGCGGGCTGGTAATGGCGGTCTCGATGGCGAAAGCGCTTGGCATCAAGCACATGGCGATGCCGACCAACGGCAATGCAGGTGCTGCACTTGCCGCTTACGCCTCGCATGCCGGCATCAGGACCACGATTTTCTGCCCCGAAGACACTCCAGAGGTGAACGTCAGCGAGATCGCACTGCAGGGCGCGGCAGTCTATCGCGTCAACGGCTTGATCGATGATTGCGGAAAGATCGTCGGCGAAGGAAAAGCGAAAGTCGGCTGGTTCGATACGTCGACTTTGAAGGAGCCCTATCGGATCGAAGGGAAAAAGACCATGGGTCTCGAGCTCGCCGAGCAACTCAGCTGGCAGGTTCCCGATGTGATCTTTTATCCGACGGGCGGCGGTACGGGACTAATCGGCATGTGGAAGGCCTTCGCGGAATTGGAGGCCATCGGATTTATCGGCAAGAAGCGACCACGCATGGTCGCGGTACAAGCTGCCGGCTGCGCACCCATGGTGAAAGCTTTTGAGGCCGGTGAGGAACACGCGCCGCGGTGGGAAAATGCGCATACGATCGCGTCCGGAATCCGCGTGCCGCAGGCGGTCGGCGACTTTCTCATTTTGCGCGCAGTGCGCGAAAGCGGCGGATTTGCGATCGCGGTGCCGGACGAGGCGATCAGCGCGGCGCTGGACGAGATGGCGCGCGAGGAGGGGTTCCTGTTGTGTCCTGAGGGCGCGGCCACTTATGCCGCGTACAAACAGAGCCTTGCGGATGGCCGCGTGACGAGCCGCGACCAGGTCCTGCTATTCAATTGTGCGAGCGGCCTGAAATACCCGCTGCCGAAAATCGAGCGCAAGCTCGACCGCCACAAGCCAATCGATTACGCCAGTTTGTGAGCAGGATTGCCTACAGCGCGGCTTCCAGTTTTGCGAAAAGTGGATTATCGCGCGAAAATACGTAGCCAAGCTCCGCAACTGCGACCGCCTCGGCGCCGTTTTCACGAAGGAAGCTCGTGAGCGCATAGACCTGGTCGGGAGGGCAGTGAAGCGTAAGCATCCCTGAAGACGTGGCGCCGCCGAACGGCGTTTCAATATTGAATTTGCGCCTGGCGTTTTCGACCAGCATGTCGGTGCCGGCGGCAAAGCGGGCGCGCACTTCGCGATTGGCACGCGCCCGCGCCTGCGCCGCAACGCGGTCGAGGATAATGCGGGCGGTGTCACGCTCGTTCTTGCCCCAGGCAGCGCCGCGCGCCGCGACGAGGTTTGCCTGCGAACGCAGGATCGTGCCGTCCTCGACGATCTTGAGGGCATTCGCCGCAAGCGTGGTGCCGGTGGTCGTGATATCGACAATCATCTCGGCGGTGCCGGCCGCTGGCGCGCCTTCGGTCGCGCCCGAGCTTTCGACGATCCGATAGTCGATGATGCCGTGCGCGGAAAAGAAATCGCGCGTGAGATTGATGTATTTGGTTGCAACCCGCATCTTGCGGTCGTGGTGCTGGCGAAACGCCGTCGCGACATCGTCGATATCGGCCATCATTCGCACGTCGATCCAGGCCTGCGGTACTGCGACAACGACATTGGCGAAGCCGAATCCGAGGCCCTCGATCAACACCACACGGCTGTCCGAATCCGAAATCATTTCCCGGATGAGATCTTCGCCGGTCACCCCGAGGTGAATAGAGCCGGAAGCAAGCTGGCTGGTGATCTCGGATGCGGACAGATATGCGATCTCGACACCGTCGAGACCGGCGATTGCGCCGCGATAGTCGCGAGCGCCGCGCGGTTTAATCAGCGTCAGACCGGCACGCGCGAAGAATGCTTCCGCATTCTCTTGCAGGCGGCCCTTGGCAGGAACGGCGAGCACCAAAGGCGTGCTCATGAGCTGCCTCCATAGATCGCGAGTCGTTCGATCCAGATCGCGAAACCGACTGCGGCCGTGGCGTGTGCAGCGCCCAGGCGCACGAGCAATTCGTCATATCGGCCGCCGGCCACCAGTGGGTCGCCGCTTCGTTTCGGATCGGTCAATTCAAATACAAGGCCGGTGTAATAATCGAAGCCACGGCTGAACGCCGTCGAGAAACGCACGCGCTTCACGTCGACGCCACGCGCCTCGAGGAAACCGGTGCGGCTTTCAAAGTGATCGAGCGCCGGGGCCAGTGCCGACGTCATCTTGGCTTCGCTGGCGAGCGCGCGCAGTGCCGCGGCTGCGTCGTCGGGATTGCCTTGAATGGCAAGGAACCGCTCGATCAGTCCGCGGATGTCGCGCGGCAACCTGGCGCTGGCACCGAGCGCAGACTGCTCGAGAAAACGATCGGCAATTTCGCCGACTGAGCGTCCGCCAACCGCATTAATGCCGGCAATCGACAACAGATCGGTAACGAGTGCATGTGCTCCCTTCGGGTCAGATCCGGCAAGAGCCGCCAGCACGCCTTGGTATTCGGGGCGGGCATTGTTGCCGCCGAGCACCAGGCGATCGAGATCCTGGGCGAGGTTGGTCTTGCGATTGAAATCCTTTATCAGACGTCGCTTCCACGCCGGCGGCAATTCAAGAGCGGCGATGAGGCTGGCGAACAGCGCGACGTCGCCGATCTGGATATCAGGCGTGTTGAGGCCATAATGTGCCGTTGCCTCCAGTCCAAGCGAAAGCATTTCCGCGTCAGCCGCGGCTTTGTCGGCACGCCCGAACAACTCGACGCCGGCTTGAACAAACTCGGCTGGTCCGTCCTTGCTATGACGAAAGACCGGGCCGAGATAACAATAGCCTGCCGGCTTTCCGGCAAGCGGCGAGGCGAGATATTCACGCGATACCGGAATGGTGAGGTCGGGCCGCAGGCAGAATTCGTCACCGTCTGGCGTTGTCGTGAGGTACATGCGCCGGCGAATGTCTTCCCCGGAAAGGTCGAGGAACGGCTCCGCCGGCTGCAGCATGGCGGGCGCAACGCGCGCGTAACCGGCGCGATCGTAGGAAGCGACCAGCGCCTCCGCCCGCGCATCGGGTCCAGGGCTACGCGTTGTCACGCTTGCGTCCATTCGTGTTCCAAAACCGGCTGCAAATCCGAAGTTCGCGCGCCGGCCTTTAGCATGGCGGTCTTAAGGATTCGACGATGTTTGCCGGCTGGCCTTAACCGTCAGAGCCGGCAAATGTTTGTCGTCGTTAATAAATTTGCAGCGCCCCCATCCTTGCGGCGTCGCGAAAGCCCGGATTACGGGCGCCAAACCACACGTCGCGGGACGGGTAAGGGAATTTCAATACAACCGGCGTTCACTGGAATGTCGTGGAGGCGAAGCCATGAACAGTCCGGTCCCGCGTGCGGTAGTCGAGGCATTTTATCATGCCTTGGCGACGCGCGACATGGATACGCTGGCGACGTTTCTCGACGATCAGGTGGTTTGGACAATCAGCGGCCCGGTCGACATCCTGCCGTTCTGCGGTCAGCGCATCGGCAAGGATGTGGTGATGAAATTGCTGGTGAGCGATATCCCGACGATGTTATCGGGGCGGCGTTTCACGTCGACCGCCATGTTGGTCGACGGCGACCGCGCCGCGGTGCTTGGCAGGCTTACGGCGACGAAACGCGACGGCGGCCACGCCATCAGCTATCGCATTGCGCATTTCATTCAATTTCGCAATGAAAAGGTCGTCGAATATGTATCGATCATCGACAGCTTCGACGCGGTCGAACAAATGCTCGGTCACAATCTCGATGCGTATGACGGCTATCGCGTCGAAGGCAATGTAGTCACGGTATGACCGGCATGTGACGGCGGTCGCAGCCGTCGCCCCAACCGCGCCCGTAAACTAGGCTCGCACCAGGACCACGGTTATGCGACGGCTTCGCCTCAGCCCGATTTATGGCGAGCGAGCAGTTTTTGCACAGCATCGACCAGCGCCGTTTCCTTGACCGCGAACTGGGCCTCGGCCTGCTTCTTCAAATATTCGTCGCGGTCCTTGGTATCGGCAAGCGAGGCGCCGAGGATCAGATCCTTGATCTGGACTTCACCGCGCGCCTTTTCGTCGCCGCCCTGGATGATGGCGCAAGGTGAACCGCGTTTGTCGGCATATTTGAGCTGCGTGCCGATATTGTTCTTCGGATTTCCAAGATAGAGCTCGGCCCGGACGCCGGCGGCGCGCAACGCCGAGGCCATGCGTTGATAGTCGGTGATGCGCTCGCGGTCGAACACCGTCACGATAACGGGGCCTGGCGCGGGCCTTTCGCTGATCTTGCCGAGATGCGTGAGGGCGGCCTGCAGCCGCGAAACGCCGATCGAAAATCCGGTCGCGGGCACCGGCTCGCCACGGAAGCGCGAGACCAGTCCGTCATAGCGCCCGCCGCCGCCGACAGAACCGAACCGCACCGGCCGGCCCTTCTCGTCCTTGATCTCGAAGGTGAGCTCAACTTCAAAAACAGGGCCGGTGTAATATTCGAGCCCGCGGACGACAGTCCTGTCATTAAGATACGGACTCGTCAAATCACGCATCTTCATAACCGCGGATGCGCGCAGTTCTTGGGCGGCTATTTTTCCGGTAGGAAGCTGGACGTTCTTCTCGAACCAGTCCAAACGCACTTATTCCGGATGCATTTCTCCCAACACTCGCTCGTCCTTGTACCGGTTTGCCCGAAGTCTCGTCTTTGGCAAGACAAGTAAGCGCATGCTATTGTCAGCCTGCGCTTCGGAGAGGCTCGGCGCCTTTTGTGAAGTCACCACTCTCATCCTTGCGGCCCTTACCGAGTGAGCATTTTGACGCCATGACTCCAAGCCGATCGAGCTTGTCGATCAGCGCGCATTCGGTCGCCAGGCGTTTTACCGCAGGGTAATCTGGAGCGCATTCCATCGCGCTGTCGAGGACTTTGCGGTTATTCACCTTAACGACATACTGCCGCGCTGAATTCCCAGAGCTTCCATCGTGTCCGCGGCGAGCATGCACATCTCGGCATCGGCCGCCATCGATGCTGCGCCGACCGTGTCGGCATCGAACTGCATGAACTGGCGATAGCGTCCGGGTCCCGGCTTCTCATTGCGGAACACCCAGCCGTAACGATAGCTGCGGTAGGGCAGCGCGAGGTTCTGGATAATTCTCCGCCACGTAGCGCGCGAGCGGCGCGGTGAGGTCGTAACGCAACGAGAGCCATTGCTCGTCGTCGTCCTGAAACGAAAACACGCCTTCATTTGGCCGGTCCTGGTCGGGCAGGAACTTGCCGAGCGCATCGGTATATTCGATCGCCGGCGTTTCCACCGGCTCAAAGCCATAACGTTCGAACACGACACGGATCGCTTCGACCATATGACGGGTGGCCGCGATCTCCGCGGGTCCCCGATCTGCAAGGCCGCGCGGCAGGCGGGCTTTGAGCTTTTGCGGCTTATTGGGTTTGTCTGTCATCGGCGGCTTACATACCAGAGTATATAGCCGTGCTGTATTCGTCATGGCCGGGCTTGTCCCGGCCATCCACGTCTTTATGTGATATACGCGAATAAGGCGTGGATGCCCGGCAGAAGGCGGGCATGACAACTCGGTGACCTGTCATGGCTCAAATTCAACGCACACCCGTATCGGCTGCGGTCCCCAACGACCTTGAGCCCTATTGGATGCCTTTCACGGCCAACCGGGCCTTCAAGAAGCGTCCGCGACTGATCGTCGGCGCCAAGGACATGCACTATGTCGCGAGTGACGGGCGCAAGCTGATCGACGGGGCGGCGGGCCTTTGGTGCACCAATGCCGGCCACAATCGCGAGCCGATCGTTGCCGCGATACAGCGCGAAGCCGCGACGCTCGATTATGCGCCGGCCTTCCAGTTCGGCCATCCGAAGGCTTTCGAGCTGGCAAGCCGCGTGACAGCGCTTGCGCCGGGCGACCTCGATCACGTGTTCTTCTGCAATTCCGGATCGGAAGCCGTCGATACGGCGCTCAAGATCGCGCTCGCCTATCACAATGTGCGGGGCAATGCGTCGCGCGTGCGGCTGATCGGGCGCGAGCGCGGATATCATGGCGTCGGTTTCGGCGGCATTGCGGTTGGCGGGATCGTGAACAACCGCAAGCAGTTCGGTGCGCTGCTCGCCGGTGTCGACCATCTGTCGACGACCTACAATCGCGAGAAACAGGCATTCACGGTTGGCGAGCCGGAATGGGGTGCGCATCTTGCCGACGAACTCGATCGTCTCGTGGCGCTGCATGATGCGTCGACGATCGCCGCCGTGATCGTCGAACCGGTGGCCGCCTCAACCGGCGTCCTGCCGCCACCGAAAGGTTACCTCGAGCGATTACGCGCGATCTGCGACAAGCATGGTATTCTTCTGATCTTCGACGAGGTGATCACCGGTTTTGGCCGCATGGGCTACGCATTCGCGGCCGAACGCTATGGCGTTGTCCCCGACATGATCACTTTTGCCAAGGGCATTACCTCGGGCTCCGTACCGATGGGCGGCGTGCTGGTGCGCAAGGGCATCTATGACGCGTTCATGAATGGGCCCGAACACGTCATCGAGCTGTTCCATGGCTACACCTATTCGGCACATCCTCTTGCCTGCGCGGCTGGGCTTGCAACGCTCGACCTTTACCGCGAGGAAGGCCTGTTCGAGCGGGCGCACGAACTAGAGGCATCCTGGGCCAAGACGGCGATGGGATTGAAAGGCTTGCCGAATGTGCTCGATATCCGGCCGGTCGGCATGACGGTCGGTGTTGATCTTGCGAGCAAGCCCGACGGCGTGGGCAAGCGCGGGATGGAAGCCCTTGACCTCGGGTTCTTCGAGCACGACGTGATGTTCCGGGCCGTGGGCGATACGCTGGCATTGAGCCCGCCCCTGATCGTCACCGAAAGCCAGATCGGTGAACTGTTCGACAAGCTCGGCCGCATCATCAAGGCCGTGGCCTGAGCAGGCAAAGCGAACCTTGCGATACATCAATATCGTGCCGCGTTTTTGCCCTTAGTGCTAAGGGCATGAAGCGACGCCAGTGCCTGGTTGCAATCCTGATCGTCCTGCTGCTCGTTGCAGCGGCCAGCTGGTGGCGATTTGGTCGAGGCGTCCAGATCGCAGCGACCGCCGCGACACGCGGCACTGCGGTCGAAATTGTCTACGCGACCGGCGCCGTCGAACCGGTGCACTGGGCCAAGGTCGCGAGCGTCATTCGTGATCGCATTATCGAAATCTGCGACTGCGAAGGCAAAGCAGTCTCCAAGGGAGACGTTCTGGTTCAACTCGACAGCCGGGAACAGAAGGCGGGGTTAAAGGAACTCAGAGCTCGCGAAGAATTTCTCAAGCGCGAGATGTCACGCGTGAGCGAACTGATCGCGCGCGGTTCGGCGACGACGCAAGCCCACGAGCGCGCCGGCATGGACCTCCAGACTGTGCAGGGCCTGATTTCGGTGCAAACCGAAAAAATTGCCGATTACACCATCGTTGCACCGATGGACGGCGTTGTTCTGCGGCGCGACGGTGAGATCGGCGAAATTGCCGAAGCGGGGCAGATCTTGTTCCGCATCGGAGTGCCGAAGCCATTGCAGGTCGTGGCCGAGGTCAACGAGGAGGACATTCCGCGTGTTGCCCTGGGACAGACGGTTCTGTTCCGGACGGATGCATTTCCTGACGGGCGCCTGGAAGGCAAAGTCAGCGAAATCACGCCGATGGGCGATGTGGCGGCAAAGACGTTTCGCGTAAAAATGGCGCTGCCCGACGATACGCCGCTCAAGCCAGGCATGAGCGTGGAAGCTAACATCATCACGCGCGAAAAACCGAACGCATTGCTGGTTCCGGCCGATGCATTGCAGGGCAGCGCCGTTTTCGTTGTCGATGGCACGCTTGCCCGCAAACGCTCGGTCACGGTCGGCATCCGCGGAACGCGTATGGTCGAGATTCTATCCGGCCTTGCCGATAAGCGAGCGTGTTGGCTTCGCCGGCGGCGACCGGCCTTAAGGATGGCGCCCGCGTGCGCATCCTTGCGGCCCATGAATCTGGTTCTCGACATCGCGTGGACGCATGTACGCAGCCGCGTGCGGCAGACCGGTTTTGCCGTCGCCGGCGTTGCCACGGGTGTCGGCTTTTCGATCATGATGGCTGCGCTGATGCAGGGCTCTCAGGACGATTTCACGAAACGGCTGGTCAATACGCTGGCGCACATCACGGTCTCGGACGAGCGGCGCAATCCGCCGCCACAGCCGGCTGAGAAAATGTTCGCTAGCGCCGAGATTCACGGTCTTACACCCGAAGCGCGCCGGCCGGGCATCAAAAATCCGCTCGCTACCATGGCGGCGCTGGAGGCGTGGCTCCCCGGCGGGATCGGGCCGTCGGTCAAGGTGCAGGCCATCATCCGCTACGCCAACCATGATGTTTCGACGACGGTGACCGGCATTGACCCACGGCGCGAAGCGAAAGTGTCGGAGTTGCCCCAGCAGATGCGTGGCGCCACGCTCAACGCGCTTTATCGCGCGACCAACGCTATCGTCATCGGTGATCGCCTTTCGGAGAAGATAGGCGCCCGTATCGGCGCCAATATCACGCTGCAGACAAGTCAAGGCGCCCGCATTACCGCCCAGGTGGTCGGCTTTTTTCATACCGGCGTACGCCAGCAAGACGAAAGCACAGCCTATGTTCTCGCCAAGACGGGACAAATTTTGGCACAGCAAACCGGCCTGATCAATGAACTGCGGATTAGGCTTGCCGATCCCCTGAAGTCGCGGGAGGTCGCCGCGCGGGTGGAAAACGACACGGGCTACAAGTCCGTCTCCTGGGAGGAGGCCTATGAGGACCTGCTATCGACGTTCATCATTCGCAACCTGATCATGTATGCGGTGGTCGGCGCGATCCTGCTCGTAGCGAGTTTCGGCACCTATAACATCATCTCGACCATCACCCATGAAAAGGCGCGCGACATCGCCATCATGAAGTCGCTGGGCCTGGGAGAATTCACTGTGCGCTCGATTTTTGTGCTGGAGGCGCTGATCATCGGGCTCGCTGGTGCACTTGTCGGCTTCTTGCTTGGCTATCTGCTCTGCCGCGCGCTCGGCGCGGTCAAAATTACCAACCCGTTCATCGATTCCGACCACCTGCCACTGGCTTACACCTACGCCCACTATCTGCTGGCAGGCTTGGTCGCTCTCATTTCGTCGGTTGCCGCCGGCTACCAGCCGGCGCGAAAGGCAGCGCGCGTGCATCCTGTCGAGATCATCCGGGGTGCGACATGAGCGAGCGCGCGGCACGGGCGGCAATTGCGGCGCCACTGATCGAGGCGCGTGGCGTCACCAGGATCCTGCCAGGCATTGTGCCGACCACACTTGTGCAGGGAATAGACCTGACGATCCGAGCCAATGAGTTTGTCGCGATTACGGGGCCGTCCGGTTCCGGCAAGTCGTCGTTACTTTATTTGCTGGGGCTGCTCGATCTGCCGACGAGCGGCGAGGTGCTAATTCGCGGCCGTGCCACTGCGCATATGGACGAAGAAGAGCGCGCGCTGACTCGGCTGACAATGCTCGGCTTTGTATTCCAGTTTCATTTCCTGCTGCCCGAATTCTCTGTGCTCGACAATGTCATGCTGCCGATGCGCGCGTTGGGGCGGCTGTCGGCGGAAGAAATGCGCGCGCGTGCGCGCGATCTGCTCGGGTCGCTCGGCCTCGGCGACCACGTGAACAAGCGTCCGGACCAGCTCTCCGGCGGCCAACGGCAAAGGGTGGCCGTTGCGCGCGCGATGGCCAACGAGCCGCCCGTTATTCTCGCGGACGAGCCGACCGGATCGCTCGATTCCAAGGCAAGCGAGCAGGTGTTTGAGGTTTTACGTGCTCTGGTCGAAGAGCACGGCAAGACCGTTGTTGCAGTCACACACGATCTTGGCCTCGCCGGACGCATGGACCGACATCTCGAACTGCTCGATGGCCGTGTTGTTGCCGATGAATTCCATCAGGCCACGGCCAGGGCCGGAAAGTAGGCCCGTGCGTAGGACGGCCTCGGATGGAGGATCGCCCAGCCCACCTGGACGATTGAATCGCCACGGCGGTCGTGCAGCTGCAAGGGTGGCTGCACGGCGGCGTCGACCGCGACGTTTCGCAATGCCGGAGGCACGGCGTTTAGGTCACCCGCCGTCCATACAACGACAGCCCCCTTTGTTCGCAGATCCGCGAGGTCGATCCACGGCGCCCGCTCGGGCTTCCCGTCGATCAGCACGCGGGGGTGTTCCGGAGCATAGTGGGCGACATTGCCGCCATCCCACATGCTGCCGATGACGTAGACAATCGGATGCCCGGTCGCAGCGCGGTAACGTTGCGAGATTTCGCGTCCTAGGTCGCCGCCCGGAAAGAATACCGCGCGATAGCGGTGATCGTAATTCGGCAGCACCGCATAATTGGCGACGAAGGCGAGTGCCAGGCATCCGAAGACGACCGCCCAGGTGGCCACGACGCGCGTGAGCCGGAACTTGTCGAACCCATGCCCCGCTACGAGCACCACCCATAGGCCGAGAAATAGCCAGAGCGGATAGCCCCACATCGCCACGGTGCCGCGCCCGCTGATGCCTGCCATCGCCAGCACCGTAATAATAGGACCGAATGCAAGCCATGCGACGATGCGGCGGTCGAATGCGTCCACGGGGGCCGTCTGTGGCTCCCCGCGGGAGAAACAGCGGCAACGCGATGAGCGCCGATGGGATCAGGAAGAACGCCTGACTGATGCCAAACTGCAACGGATGCCAGAGATGGTCGATGAGCCCGCGAGACGGCAAGGCGCGATGTTCGGCGTAGGCGAAAGGAAGAAAATCGTTCTGGACGAGCCAGACGAGGTGCGGGGCCATTGTGATGAGGGCCGCCGCCGCGGCAACATAGGGACCGGGCGTTGCCAGGGCCTTGCGCGCGTCGCGGTCGACCACGAGGAACAACGCAAGCGGAATCGCCAGCACGGCCACGAAATATTTTGCCCACAACGACATTCCGATCGCGAGACCGAGCAGCAGCCAATGCCCGATCCACCGGCCGCGCAGGGCACGGTGAAAGGCAAAACCCGCCAGGGCCCAGAACGGCAGTTGCACGACGTCGTGATTGAATTTCGCCGCCGTGTAATTGAGATAATGCAATCCGTCGACGATCAGCACCGCGACCAAGGCGCCCACAGGACCGATCAGCGGCCTTGCCGTGAGCCACACCAGCCATAGCGCGGCCAGGACGGCAATTTGCGCCAGCAGGTAATAGGCAAAGTCGTGACCGACGACGCGATACGCTATTTCGACCAGCCACCAGGGCAAAGGCGGCAACTTGTCATAACCGAGCTGCCACTCCCGGCCATAAGTCAGCGCCTCGATCAGATCGAGCGGCAGATTGGCGTAAAGCAGCGTCGGAAGGGCGGTCCAAACCGCCGCATGCAGGAACAAAATAGCCGCCAAAGCGCGCCCGGGGGCTGCTACGATCCGGTCGACAATGGCAAAATGCTGGGGCGGCGGCATCGGCTTTGCGGTCTACAGCAAGACTGAAGTTCCTGCGAATAACAGCTGAATTCGCGCTACCATAGCAGGACTTCGAGTTGCACGGAGGCGCGCCGTCATGAACATTAGTCATTGGCCGGGCAAATCGGCAGCGGTGCGGGCCGCCGGGCTCGGTCCAGGATAGATAGCATGCGTCGCATCAGTGCCATTTTCATTGCGGTCTGCATGATGCTTATCGCCGCCTCGATCGGCGCGGTGCTCTATCTCGGATTCAAATTCGACGCCGGCACGTCGGCAATCGTGGCGCTTGCCGCGCTGACCGGCATGGCGCTTTTCAACACCGTCGGCAATCGCCTGCGCGATCGTGGCGACCTCGGAGACCAGATCGCCGATTTGTCTCGCGGTACCGCCGACCTTGCCCGCCAGGTCGGCGAAATTTCGCGGCGTCTCAATGCCGTTGAAAACAAGATAATGTCTCCCGCCAACCGTGCACGCACTGGCGCCGACCCGCTCGCTGCCGAAATCGGCGAGCTCGGTGGTTTGGTGAAGCAGATTGCCCAGACCGTTGCGGGCCACGCGGCGGCGCTGCAAAAGCAGGGAGCATTGCGTGCCGCTCCCATCGCACCTTTGGCGGACTCCGTACGGCCTGTCGAAAGCACGCTCGCGTTCAGCGAGAACACCGCTGTCGCCGGTGTCGAACGTTTCCGTGGGCTGTCGCGCGAAAGCATTGCCGACCTGATTTCCCGCGCGGCTGAATCCAATCGCGTCGACCTCTATCTTCAGCCCATCGTTACGCTGCCGCAGCGCAAGGTACGCTACTATGAGGCGATGTCGCGGCTGCGGACCGAAGACGGTGACATTATTCCAGCCGTCGATTTTATCGACGTTGCCGAAAGTGTCGGCCTGATGCCCAAGGTCGACAATCTCGCAGTGTTTCGCTGCGTGCAGGTCGTGCGCCGCCTGTTGCTGAAGAGCCGCGACGTAGGCCTGTTCTGCAATCTCAGTGCCGCAACATTGAACGACCCTCTGATGTTCCGCCAGCTTCTTGATTTCATGGATGCCAACAGGGTGCTCGCGTCCTCGCTGATGTTTGAATTTACGCAGGAGGCCTATCGCAATTTCGGCGCCATCGAGCACGAATCCCTGGCGGCGCTCGCCGAAAGAGGCTTTCGGTTTTCCATGGATCATGTGACCGATCTCCATATAGAGCCGAAAGAGCTCGCGGACCGCGCATTCCGGTTCCTGAAGGTGCCCGCCAAGCTCCTCCTCAATAAGGTTGCCGGCGCACACAACGATATCGACCCCGAAGACCTCGCTGACCTGCTGGCCCGATCGGGTATCGATCTGATCGCCGAGCGGGTCGAGACCGAGACGACGGTCGTTGATCTCCTCGACTACGACGTGCGTTTTGGACAGGGCTTCCTGTTCTCACCACCGCGTCCGGTGCGGGCCGAAGCGTTGCAGGGATCATCCGCCGAATCTGCAAGACCGGACATGGACGAAAGCCCGGGCGCGCTGCTGGCCACCGGCTGAAAGCCCTGTTACCGATGCGATTCTATTGCCCCGCTATTGCGGATGTGCTCATTCGCCGAATTTTGGATCGACACCCCGCATGAGCGCCGCGTTACCGCAGCTGATCCAGAAATTTTCGACGCTGGCGCCCGGTTATGATGCCGTGCTGTGCGATATCTGGGGCGTGCTGCACAATGGCATTGCCATTTTCGACGCATGCCTGCGACGCGCTGATGCGCGTGCGCGCCCGCGGTGGTGTCGTCGTCCTGATCACCAACGCGCCGCGTCCGAGCGAACAGGTGATGCGCCAGCTTGAGCGGCTGCACCTGCCGCGCGAGACCTATGATGCCATTGTCTCGTCAGGCGACGTTACCCGCAGCATCATCGAGGAGCGGCACGGACAGACGCTCTACCATCTCGGTCCGGAACGTGACCGTTCGATATTCAGCGGATGCAATGTCCATTTTGCCCCACCCGAAAGCGCCGATTATGTCGTCTGCACCGGTCTGGAAAACGACGAAATCGAGACGCCGGAAGACTATCGCGCGCGGCTTGAAGCCATGCTTGAGCGCAAGCTCTTCATGGTCTGCGGCAATCCCGACGTGGTGGTCGAGCGAGGGTCGACTCTTGTGTATTGTGCCGGCGCGATTGCCGATCTCTATGCGACCATGGGCGGCAGGGTGCTCTATGCGGGCAAGCCCTACCGGCCGATCTACGATATGGCGCTGGCCAAAGCCGAGCACGTCGCCGGCCACAAGCTCGCGCTCAACCGTGTTCTGGCGATAGGAGATTCGGTGCGGACCGATCTCAAAGGCGCCCGCACCATCGGGATCGATTTTCTCTTCGTGACGTCGGGAATTCATGCCGAAGAGCTCGGCAGCCGCGAGCGTCCTGACGCCGACGCGCTGACGGCAACATTTACGGCAGCCGGCGGCATGCCAAAGGCAATTATGCGGGAGTTGAGTTGGTAGAGCTCAGGCTGCCGGCGCCGGAATTTCGACTTCGCCGAATACGGCATCGATCTTGGTCTTGAGCGTCTGGGCGTTGAACGGCTTGACGATGTAGTTCGATACGCCTGCCTTCTTGGCCGCAATGACGTTCTCGGTTTTCGATTCCGCCGTCACCATGATGAACGGAATTTCCGCAAGCGACGGATCGGCGCGCATTTCCTGCAGTAGCGTGAAGCCGGTCATCGGCTCCATGTTCCAGTCGGATATGACAAGGCCGTAGTCGCGTTTGCGCAGCTTGGCTAGTGCGGTCGAGCCGTCATTGGCATCATCAACCTGCTCGAAGCCAAGCTGCTTGAGCAGGTTGTGCATGATGCGAATCATCGTGTTGTAGTCGTCCACCACCAGAACCGGCTTCGTCAGATCGACAGCCATGGCGTAATTGCCCGCAATGGGCTCTCCCCAAAGATGGCGATAAATATCAGCGGGCCCTTGAATAACCCGTTAATTTGAAGGTTTGTTAACGGCGCGCTAACCGTATTGTTGGCCCGAATGTTCCAGCGATGAAAATATATGCACGGTCTTGAACGCAATCGTCCGCTTTCTTCCGAGTTTCCGATGATCAAGGCCTGTGATGGCATGCCGGTGAAGCAATTCCACGTCGCGCGCGGCGGTGCGCATGGCATCGATGGCGGCCCCCTTTCCGGCGCCGTGGTGGCGATCGGCAACTTTGACGGCGTCCATCGCGGCCATCGCGCAGTGATCGATGCCGCGCTCAGGCGTGCACACGCATTCGGCGGCGCGGCGGCGGCACTGACCTTCACTCCGCATCCGCGGCTGTTCCTGCGGCCGCAGGAACCGCTGTTCCAGCTTTCGAGCGAGCGCAACAAGCTGCGCCTTCTGGCCGCGAGCGGGCTCAGCGGAGCGCTCGTGATGACTTTCGATGCGGCGCTGGCGTCCACCTCGGCGCAGGATTTCGTCGAAAAGATCCTCGTTGGCGCGCTCGGCATCAGGGGCGCCACGATCGGGTTCGATTTTCATTTCGGGAAGAACCGTGCGGGCTCCCCGGCGTTTCTCACCGAACAGGGCGCGCGTCTGGGCTTTGCCGTCGATATCGTTCCGCCGCTGGAGGATGAGGGCCGACCCGTATCATCGGGGGCGGTGCGCGCGGCGCTCGCAGCGGGGAGGGTGGTGGAGGCGACCGAGCTCCTCGGTGCGCCGTGGTTTGTGTCGGGCGACGTCATTCACGGCGACAAGCGAGGGCGCGAGCTCGGGTTTCCGACAGCCAATCTCAAGCTCGATCCCTCCTGTGGCCTCAAGCACGGCATCTACGCGGTGCGCGTCGATGTCGCGGGCAAGAGGCACGACGGCGTCGCCAGCTTCGGCCGTCGCCCGATGTTCGACGACGGAGCGCCGTTGCTCGAGGTTTTCCTTTTCGACTTCGACGGCGATCTCTATGGACGGACGATCGATGTCGCCTTCATCGGCTGGATCCGCCACGAGCAGAAGTTCGAGTCGGTCGACATGCTGAAGCGCCAGATGGCGTCGGACGCCTCCCAGGCCCGCGACGCTCTCAAGCGCGCCGCCAGCGCCTTTCCGCTATTGGGTGAGATTTAGCCAATCGGCCTGCTACATAGCCCGCCAGGATTTGGTTCAGCATGTCGAAGCCCGTACGCGATTATTCCGAAACATTGTTCCTGCCGCAGACGGAATTCCCGATGCGTGCCGGCTTGCCGCAGCGCGAGCCGGAAATCCTGGCGCGCTGGGAAAAGGGCGATCTCTACCGGCAGCTGCGCGCGGCCGCAAAGGGACGCGAAAAATTCATTTTGCATGATGGCCCGCCTTACGCGAACGGCAACATCCATATCGGACACGCGCTCAACAAGATCCTCAAGGACGTCGTCACCCGCAGCCAGCAGATGCTCGGCTACGACAGCAATTACGTGCCGGGCTGGGACTGCCACGGCCTGCCAATCGAATGGAAGATTGAGGAAGAAAATTACCGCTCGAAGAACAAGCAGAAGCCGAACCTCTCCGATCCCGCGGCGATGGTCGCCTTCCGGCAGGAATGCCGTGCCTATGCGCAGCATTGGCTCGAGGTGCAGCGCGAGGAATTCAAGCGCCTCGGCGTCGAGGGCGACTGGGCGCATCCCTATACGACCATGGACTTCTTCGCCGAGGCGCAAATCGCGCGCGAGTTGATGAAGTTTGCCGCCAACGGTTTGCTCTATCGCGGCTCCAAGCCGGTAATGTGGAGCGTGGTGGAGAAGACCGCGCTGGCGGAAGCCGAGGTCGAGTATGAGGATTACACCAGCGATACGGTGTGGGTGAAGTTTCCGGTAGCGTTCCAGCGTCCATTGGTGGTCAAGAATGGCCGCTTGGATCGAATTTGGACAACTCCTCAATTCGATGTCGATTGAGCCGACTTCGATTGTTGTCTGGACCACCACGCCGTGGACCCTTCCCGGCAATCGCGCCATTTCATATTCCCATAAGCTTGAATATGGGCTTTATAAAATTAAATCGGCGCCTGAAGGAATTGGGCAAGAGCCGGCGATACGTATGTGTTGGCAGACAAGCTTGCAGCGGATGTTTTGAAACAAGCTAAGATTGAGCAAATAACTTCGAACGTGTCGGCGCTGTCGTTCGGCCGATACTCTAAAATCCATGCATTGCTCCCATCCGCTCAAAACTCGCGGGTATGATTTCTACGTTCCTTTACTTGAAGGCGACCATGTCACCGACGATGCCGGCACTGGCTTCGTGCACACAGCGCCGGGCCATGGGCGCGAGGACTTTGAAGTCTGGACGGCCAACCGTGCGACACTGGAATCGCGCGGCATCAACCCGGCAATTCCTTACACCGTCGACGAAAACGGCGCGTTCACCGAAGCCGCGCCCGGCTTTACCGGCAGGCGTGTCATCAATGACAAAGGCGAGAAGGGTGACGCCAACGAAGCGGTAATCAAGGCACTCGTCGACGCCGGCATGATCATCGCGCGCGGCCGGCTCAAACATCAATACCCGCACAGCTGGCGCTCGAAGAAGCCGATCATCTTCCGCAACACGCCGCAGTGGTTCATCGCGATGGATAAGGACATCGAAAGTCCGGCGACACGCTGCGCATCCGGGCGCTGCAGGCGATCAAGGTCACCCGCTGGGTTCCTCCACAGGGTGAAAACCGCATCACCGGCATGATCGAGTCCCGTCCGGACTGGGTGATCTCGCGCCAGCGTGCCTGGGGTGTGCCGATCACCGTGTTCGTCAAGGAAAATTCCGGACGGTTCGAGTCGACATCCTGCAAGATCCCGGATGTCGAGCTGCGCGTTGTTGAGGCCTTCGAGAAAGAGGGCGCCGATGCCTGGTACAAGCCCGGCGCGCGCGAACGTTTCTTGGCAAGCTCGCCAACGACAGCGTGGAAGAAGGTCGACGACATTCTCGACGTCTGGTTCGACTCCGGCTCGACACACGCTTTCGTGCTGGAAGATCCAGAAGCATTTTCCGACGCTTGCCGGCATCAAACGCAGAATCGATGGCGGCAAGGATACCGTGATGTATCTGGAAGGCAGCGACCAGCACCGCGGCTGGTTCCACTCCTCGCTGCTGGAGTCGTGCGGCACGCGTGGGCGCGCGCCATTCGATGTGGTGCTCACCCATGGCTTCGTGCTCGACGAGGGCGGACGCAAGATGTCGAAGTCGCTCGGCAACGTGACGGCGCCCCAGGACGTGATCAAGCAGTCCGGCGCAGATATTTTGCGCATGTGGGTTTGTGCGTCGGACTATGCCGACGATCTGCGCATCGGCCCGGAGATCCTGAAAACGACATCCGATACCTATCGCAAGCTGCGCAACACGGTCCGCTGGATGCTGGGTTCGCTGGCGTATTTCCACGAGGAAGACCGCGTCAAGTTCGATAAGATGCCGGAGCTGGAGCGGCTGATGTTGCACCGGCTCCATGAGCTTGATGCATTGGTGCGCAAGGCATATGCCGATTTCGACTACAAGCGTATCTTCGCCGCACTCTCGGCTTTCATGACCTCGGATCTATCGGCGTTCTATTTCGATGTCCGCAAGGACGCGCTCTATTGCGACCCGATCTCGTCGGTGAAGCGCAAGGCCAGCCTCACCGTGATCGACCATCTGTTTCGCTGCACCGTGACGTGGCTGGCGCCGATGCTGTGCTTCACGGCGGAGGAATCGTGGTTGTCGCGCTACGGCGCGGACGCGAAGTCGGTGCACCTGGAAACTTTCCCTGACGTGCCGGCGGCCTGGCATGACGATATGCTCGCCGAGAAGTGGCGCAAGGTGCGCATCGTGCGCGGGGTCGTCACCGGCGCACTGGAGATCGAGCGCGCGCAGAAACGCATTGGCTCGTCACTAGAGGCGCATCCGATCGTGCATGTATCGAACGATGAGCTTTACGAGGCGGTGGTCGAATGCGACCTCGCCGAAGTGTGCATCACTTCGGCCGCGACGCTCGTCCATGACAATGGGCCTGATACTGCGTTTCGTCTGCCGGACGTGGCGGGCGTTGCCGTCGTGCCCAATCTTGCGGAAGGCACCAAATGCGCGCGCTCATGGAAAATTCTGACGACGATTGGCGCCGATCCGGAATATCCGGACGTCTCGCCGCGCGATGCGCAGGCGTTGCGCGAATGGGAAGCCACACGCAAGGCGGCGGAGTGACGGCTTGCGGCTCATTGGCCCTCAAACACGTTTTGGATTTTCCGTCGCGGCGATCGCCTGCCTCCTCGACCAGGCCACTAAATTGTATTTGCTGTTTGTGTTCGATCTCGCGGCCAATGGACCTGTGCGCTAGGCCCGTTCTTCGACATCGTTCTCACCCGCAACAGGGGAATCAGCTACGGCCTGTTTCAGACCCAAGGTCCGGTCGGGTTGTGGATACTGCTCGCATTCAAGGCCGCGGCAGTGCTGCTGCTGTCGATATGGCTCGCAAGGGCAAAAGACCGGCTTACTGCCGTTGCGCTTGGACTCATCATCGGCGGCGCTATCGGCAATTCGGTGGATGGCGTTGCCTACGGCTGGGTCGCAGATTTTGTGTTTTTTCACATTTCCGCGTCGAATTGGCACTTCAACTGGTACGTTTTTAACCTGGCGGATGTAGCTATCGTTGCCGGGGTTATTTGCCTGATGTATGAATCACTGTTAATGGACCGCGCCGCAAAAGCGCCCTGATCCACCGCAACAGTCTCGACAAATTCGTGGTTCCCAGGTTAGTGGGTCTCAAGTCGGGTTCCGGATGAGCACAATGCGCCCAAACAAGCTTTTTACGACTTGCGCCGCCTTCGGGCTGATCGCGCTTTTGGGTATCGCCCCCGCAATTGCGGGTGAGGACGATGAAGTCTCGTTCGATCAGAAGATCATGCGCAACATCATGGAAGGGCTTGGTCTCAAGCGGGATGGCGAAGCCGGTATCAACTACCAGGAACGCGCGCCGCTGGTGATTCCACCGAGCCGCGATTTGCCGCCGCCCGAGAGCACCGATGCCGTCATCGCCAACAATCCTGCCTGGCCGAAGGACCCTGATGTCGAGCGCCGCAAGTTAGATGCGGCCATGGAAAAAAATCGCAACGTCAGTGATGAGCGTGAGCGCGAGCAAAATCCGCTGTCGCCGGCGCAGCTGACGCCAGGTGGCCGTCCGAAGAAGAGACAGGCTCGTACCGATGACGGATACCAGCCGCCGGCTTCCGGATTCGGCAATCAATTGCCTCCGTCGGAACTCGGCTGGAAAGGCAACGTGTTCGGCGCGATGTTTGGCGAGAAGAAGGACGAAACTGCGAAATTCACCGGAGAGCCGCCGCGCTCGACACTGACTGATCCGCCCACCGGCTATCAAACGCCGTCGCCGGACCAGCCCTATGGTGTCACCAAGGCGCCGCCTCCGAAGGCGACGGATAATTACACTACTCGTGCTGAGCTGCCTCGCTAGCGTGTCGCCCGTCGATCCAGCTTTGTTGCGTGGCTGGCGGCGTAATCCGATCTTGTGCCATCGCACGATCGCAACATAAGCCAGGTTGGACACATTGCTCACAAAGCAGAACTTCACGCACGCCGCGCTGGTCGCGGCGCTTGCCTGCGCGCCCTTTGCCGCTGAGGCGGCCGGCCCGGATGTCGCCGACTACACGCTCCCAAACGGTCTGGAGCTCGTGGTCATCCCCGACCACCGCGCGCCGGTGGTCACGCATATGATCTGGTACAAAGTCGGCGCGGCCGATGAAACGCCGGGCAAATCTGGGTCTGGCGCATTTTCTCGAGCACCTGATGTTCAAGGGCACCGCGAAAAATCCGGCCGGGAAATTCTCGCAAGTGGTGGCGCGGATCGGCGGGCAGGAGAATGCCTTTACGTCGCAGGACTACACCGGCTACTTCCAACGCGTCCCGAGCGACCAACTCAAGACCGTGATGGAATTCGAAGCCGATCGTATGACCGGCCTTCAGCTTACCGATGACGTGGTGCTGCCGGAGCGCAACGTCATTCTCGAAGAGCAAAATCAACGCGTGGGCAACAATCCACCGGCCAGGCTGACCGAACAGGTCGATGCCGCGCTTTATCTAAATCATCCCTATGGCAAGCCAGTGATCGGCTGGCGACACGAGATGGAACAGCTGTCTCGTGACGACGCTATCGGCTTTTACCGGCGCTTTTACGCACCCAACAATGCCGTGGTGGTGATCGCCGGCGATGTGGACCCCGCGCAAGCGCGGGCGACGGCGGAAGAGACCTACGGCAAGGTGGCGCGCCATGGCGCGATGTTGCCGCGAATTCGTCCGGAAGAGCCGCCTCCGGTCGCAGTGCGTTCGCTGACACTCGCTGATCCGCGCGTCGAAATGCCGAGCCTGCAGCGCGAATATCTGGTCCCGTCGTTCAAGACGGCCAAGAAGGGTGAATCGGAGGCACTCGAGGTGCTTTCGCATATTCTGGGCAGCGGCTCCAACAGCCGCCTCTATCGCGCGCTTGTTGTCGACAAGCAGGCCGCGGTCATGGCGGGCGCCTGGTATGACGCCAATGCTCTCGACTATTCGAAATTTGGCGTGCAGGCCGGGCCGCGTCCCGGCGTCACCTTGCCGCAGCTTGAAGCGGAAATCGATACGGTGATTGCCCAGTTGATCGACAAGGGCGTCACGGAGGAAGAGCTGGAGCGTACCAAGACCCGGCTGATCGCCGACGCCGTCTATGCGCAAGACAACCAGGCGAGCATGGCCCGATGGTACGGCGCCTCGTTGACGACGGGTGCCGGCGTCAAAGACGTGCAGAGTTGGCCGGATCGCATTCGGGCGGTAACCGCCGACCAGGTGCGGGATGCCGCGCGGCAATGGCTCGAGAAGCGGCGCTCGGTCACGGGTTACTCTGATCAAGGATGTGAGCGTGCGGGCGGAGAAGCGGTCATGAACCGGTTTGTGTCGTTTCTTTTGATCGTCGTGGCGCTTGCTGCCGGTGCCGGCACGGCATCAGCAATGACCATTGAAAAAATCGTCAGTCCCGTCCGGTATCGAGGCCTGGCTCGTTCGTGAAAAAGCAGTGCCGCTGGTCACGCTCAATTACGCATTTCATGGGGGCGCGAGTCAGGACGAGGCCGACAAATCCGGCACGGCCAATCTCGTCGCGGATCTGCTCGATGAAGGCGCGGGCGATCTCGACAGCAAGGCCTACCACGAACGGCTCGAAAACCATGCCATCGAACTCACCTTCCAGGTCGGTCGTGACTATCTGCATGGCTCGCTACGGACGCTAAACGAGCATCGCGACGAGGCGTTCGACCTGTTGCGGCTGGCGCTGTCGAAACCACGCTTCGACGCCGATGCGGTCAGTCGTGTTCGCGAGCAGGAGCTTGCCTTGCTTCGGCGCGACACCACAAATCCGAACGATCTGGCCAATCGCCGCTGGTGGCAGACGGCTTTTCACGGTCACCCTTACGGCCGGGAGACCAAAGGCAGCTTGGAAACCGTGCCGCGCATAACTGCCGACGATATGCGCAATTATGTGCGCCGCGTATTTGCGCGCAACGAGCTTAAGATTTCGATTGTCGGTGACGTCGATGCCAAAACCGCCGGTGCCCTCATCGACCGAGCGTTCGCAGGCCTGCCGGCGAAAAATGATCTCAAACCCGTCCCGAACGCGAGCCCCACCGGACTTGGCCGCCGGATCGTGATCGATGTCGATGTCCCGCAGGCTGTCGTCACTTTCGGCGGACAGGGTATTCCGCGGCACGATCCTCAGTTCATGGCGGCCTATATCGTGAACCATATTCTGGGGGGCGGCAGTTTCACCTCCCGCCTCTATACGGAGGTGCGTGAAAAGCGCGGCCTGGCTTATGGCGTGTCCGACAGCCTGGTCTGGTTCCAGCGCGCAGCTGTGATGCTCGGTGGCACCGCAACGCGCGCTGATCGTACGGCCGATGCGCTTTCCGTGATCGAAGCCGAGATCAAGCGGATGGCCAAGGATGGTCCGACGCCAGACGAGCTTGTCGCGGCCAAATCTTTCCTGAAAGGCTCTTACGCGCTGACGCTCGATACTTCCTCCAAGATCGGGGCGCAGTTGACGCAGATCCAAATCGACGATCTCGGCATGGACTACATTCAACATCGTGGCGCCCTCATTGATGCTGTGACTATCGAGGACGCCAAAGCGGCGGCTCGCCGCCTTTATGGCGGCAACATGCTGGTAACCATTGCCGGCCGGCCAAAAGGACTGACCTCGAGCGGAACCACCGAATAGCCGTTACGCTGTTGTCTGTCGTTGCGCCTCGCGCGCGATTCTAGGCAAATACCTGCATGGGCTTTACTCATTCTATTGAAAATGCGCGCGAAGAACGTGTCGGCCCGCACGGTGTCAAGGCCGATGCGCTCGACGCCGCGCTGACGCGGGCGGAAAGCCGCGCTTGAGTGGCTGCGCGCCCGTCACGCCGATCGCGGCCTTCCGCTGCTGCGCTTGCCGGAAGCCCACGGTGACCTGGAGATAATCCGCGATACCGCGCGGATGCTCGCCGACCGGGCGACCGATATCGTGATTCTCGGCACTGGCGGTTCAAGTCTCGGCGGGCAAACACTGGCGCAGCTCGCCGGGTTTGCGGTGCCCGGCGTGGGTGCCTTGCGCGCACCGCCGCAATTGCATTTCATCGACAATCTCGACCCCGAAAGCTTCGGCGCGTTGCTCGGCCGGTTACCGCATGCGACCACGCGATTTGTTGCGATATCGAAATCCGGAGGTACCGCCGAAACGCTGATGCAAACCATTGCGGCCGTGTCTGCGCTGACGGATGCGGGGCTGCAGACGCGGATCCCCGATATCTTCCTGGGGATCAGCGAGCCGGCAAACGCACGCAAGCCAAATGGTCTGCGGAATGTGCTCGGAAAATATCGCGTTCCCTTCCTCGATCACGACCCCGGCGTCGGCGGTCGCTATTCGGCACTGACCAATGTCGGGCTGCTGCCGGCCGCGATGGTCGGGCTCGATATTGCGGCAATACGCGAAGGCGCCAAACTTGCGCTGGCGCCCGTTCTGGCCAAAAAGCCGGCATCGCAAATCCCGGCAGCGGTCGGCGCCGCGTTGTCGGTCACGCTTGCGGCCACCAAGGGCAAATCGACAAGCGTCCTCATGGCCTATTGCGATCGTCTGCAGCGTTTCACGCATTGGTACGTGCAGTTGTGGGCCGAAAGTCTTGGCAAGAACGGCAAGGGAACCACCCCGCTTGCGGCACTCGGACCCGTCGATCAACACAGCCAGCTCCAATTGTTCATCGGCGGGCCGCGGGACAAACTGTTCACGGTTATCGCCGTCGATGGTGCAGGGCGGGGCCCCCGTATGGATGCCGAACTCGCTAAATCTCGCGGGCGAACCAGGATTTGCGGGCAAGGCAATTGGCGATCTCGTGGCGGCGGAAGCCCGCGCCACTGCCGAGACGCTCGCCAAGAATGGCTGTCCGGTGCGGACCATTCACATCGACAAGCTCGGTGAAGAAACCCTTGGCGAACTTATGATGCATTTCATGCTGGAGACGATTATCGCCGCGCATCTTCTCGGAATTGATGCTTTCGACCAGCCGGCTGTCGAAGAAGGCAAAGTGCTTGCGAAAAAGTATCTCACGGGTTCCTGAATACTGCTGCTGTGATGGCCGGACTTGTCCCCGGCATCTCGGCGATGACAAGCTAAAGTCTGCCCAGACATGATCCGCATCACCGACGCGATCGCGATCGAGGAGTCCGAGATTTCGGAATCTTTTGTGCGGGCATCTGGTCCCGGTGGGCAGAACGTCAACAAGGTGTCTTCGGCCGTGCAGCTGCGTTTCAACGCGCGGCAGTCGCCGTCTTTGCCAAACGAAGTCGCCGTGCGATTGATGCGTCTCGCAGGAAAGCGCCTCACCAAGGACGGTGTCATCGTCATCATCGCGCAACAGCATCGCGCCCAGGAGCGTAACCGGGAGGATGCCCGGGAACGACTTTTCGATTTGATCCGCAAGGCCGCCGTGCGACCAACCCCGCGGCGGCCCACAAAAGTGCCGAAGACGCAGCGCCGCGAGCGGCTTGAGGGAAAAAAGCACCGTTCCTCGATCAAGCGGCTGCGCAGCGGCAAGGGATGGGATTGATTCTCACCTTCCGTTCCCACGCCCGGCGGGGCTTCGCAGGCCCCACGTACAGCCTCCGGTGCATTCCATGGTCACCGGCATGTCGAGAAACCGCGCGATATAGGTGCTTGGATATCGGGGACCATCCCGAGTACTGCCTCGCCCGTACAACGGTGTGCCGATAAAGTCCGGGCACTCCGAATCAGGCGTGTGCCATGCCCGTCCGCCAGCTATCCGAGACCATCATCAATCGTATCGCCGCGGGCGAAGTCGTCGAACGTCCCGCGAGCGTCGTGAAAGAACTGGTCGAGAACGCGCTCGATGCGGGCGCCAGGCGAATCGATGTGCTCACGGATGGCGGCGGCCGCCGGCTGATCCGGGTGACGGATGACGGCGACGGCATGACCCGCGCCGATCTTGAACTTGCAGTCGAACGGCACGCGACCTCGAAGCTCGAGGGCGACGATCTCTTGTCGATCCGGACGCTCGGGTTTCGCGGTGAGGCGCTGCCATCCATCGGCGCAGCGGCGCGGCTGACGATCACGACACGGCACGCCGGTGAACCACATGCCTGGTCAATCACCGTCGATGCCGGTGAAAAGTCGGTTATAAAACCGGCCGCGCTCGGGCAGGGGACAACCGTGGAAGTGCGCGATCTTTTCTATGCCACGCCGGCGCGGCTGAAATTTCTCAAGACCGACCGCAGCGAATCGGAGGCGGTGCGCGAGACGGTACGACGGCTGGCGATGGGCCGACCTAACGTCTCCTTCACGCTCGCCGGCGAAGACCGCGCGCCGGTCACATGGGGTCCCGCCGCCAATGGTGACCAGCTGGTGCGGCTTGGCGACGTGCTCGGCAACGATTTTCGCACCAATGCGATTTCCATCGATGCCGAGCGGGAAGGTGTGCGGGTCACAGGCTTTGCAGGGCTTCCGACTCTTTCGCGTGCGAATTCGCTCGGCCAATTTCTATTCGTCAATGGCCGACCGGTGCGCGACAAGCTTTTGTTCGGCGCGGTGCGTGCGGCCTATTCCGATTACCTGCCGAGAGACCGGCATCCGGTACTTGCGCTGTTCGTCTCGCTCGACGCACGTGAGGTGGATGTCAACGTGCATCCAGCCAAGACGGAGGTCCGTTTTCGCGATGGCGCGCTGGTGCGCGGCCTCATCGTGCGCGCGCTCAAGGAAGCATTAGCGCGCGAAGGGCAGCGCGCCGCAACAACGGGCGGGGGTGCAACAATCGCGGCATTTCGGCCAGCCGTCGCGCGGCGGGGCAACTACGATTGGCGGCGCTCGCCTGCGCGACCGGCAGGATTTGCTTCGATGCAGGCGGGCCACAGGTCGGGCCTCGCGGAAGATGCCCAGGTCGCGTTCGATGTTGGCGAACCGGCGGCGGACGCCGCCATTGGCAGTTTTGAGCCAGCCGCCGACCAGATCGCCCGGCCACTCGGCGCCGCGCGCGCGCAGTTGCACGAAACCTATATTGTTGCGCAAACGCGTGACGGATTGGTTGTCGTCGATCAGCACGCGGCGCACGAGCGGATCGTGTACGAGCGAATAAAGGCGGCGATGGAAAAATCAGGTGTGGCCAGGCAAATTCTTCTGATTCCGGAAATCATTGAACTCGATGAGGCGGATGCTGCACGGATTTCCGCGCGAGCTGGCGAACTTGCGCGGTTTGGCCTCGTGATCGAGGCCTTTGGCCCGGGTGCGGTTGCGGTCCGAGAGACGCCATCGATGCTGGGCGAGACGGATGTAAAGGGCCTGATATGCGACCTCGCCGAACACATGGCGGAATGGGATGATTTACTGCCGCTCGAACGGCGCCTGTTGCACGTATCGTCGACCATGGCCTGCCACGGCTCGGTACGGGCAGGGCGTCGGCTCAAGCCCGATGAGATGAATGCTCTTTTGCGCGAAATGGAGTCCGTGCCCAATTCCGGCCAGTGCAATCATGGCCGTCCGACCTATGTCGAGTTGAAGCTGACCGACATCGAGCGGCTGTTTGGGCGGCGCTGACACGCGAGGTCATCGCCCTTCCCGAGCATGGCAGCGGAACGGTCGAGTTCAGCTTGCCCGCAAAAACACGAACTCCGTGTCATCATATTTACGGCGTTCGATCTCGGTGAAGCCCTCAGGCGCCTTGAAGCCGGCGTCGGCTGCTTCCTCGACCACGGCCAGCGCCTGCGACGTGAGCCACCCGCCGTCACGCGCAGAAACAAGGGCTTTATCCGCCAGACCTTTTCCGTAAGGCGGATCAAGCACGACCAACGAAAAAGGATCGAGCGGGTGCGCCGGCCCGAGGCGAGTGGCATCGCGGCGAAAAATACGCGTAACTCCGCCGAGGCCCAGCGTTTCGACATTATCGCGCAACAGTGCGCGCGCTTCCACGCCATCGTCGACGAAGAGCACATAGGCCGCGCCGCGCGATATCGCTTCGATGCCGAGTGCTCCTGTGCCCGCGAACAGGTCCAGCACCCGTGCGCCGCTGACGGGATCGCCGTAGGAATGCGCGAGAATGTTGAACAGGGCCTCGCGCAACCGGTCGCTGGTAGGGCGGACCGCGGCCGATCTGGGACCCGCGATTGGACGCGAGCGAAGTTTTCCACCGACGACGCGCATCAGCGCGACCTTGGATATTTCGGACGAGGCCCTCCGGACCGATCGCGGCGACGAGCACTTTTCTTGTCATTCCTTTGCGGCGATTTGGCATTGGGCCGGGAAACTGCACGCGGATGCCGGGCAGCGGGGCTGGCGTGGCTCTTCGATTGTCAGCGGAGCGACAAAATCGGCCTCTGCCTTCGCGACAATCTCCGGCCCCAGCGCCTCGCGCAGTGCTTCGGTCTCTATTTCCTTTACCTCGCCGTCATCAATATCGCCGAGCTCGAAAGGCCCGAACGCAATGCGGATCAAACGGTTGACCTTGAGCCCCAGCGACTCGAGGACCTTTCGAACCTCGCGGTTTTTTCCTTCGCGGATGTCGAAAGTCAGCCATACATTGGCGCCCTGTTCGCGGTCGAGCGTGGCTTCGATGGGTCCATAGCGCATGCCTTCGATCGTGACGCCGCCGCGCAGTCGGTCGAGCGCTTCCTGCTGCACGCGGCCGTGCGCGCGCACCCGGTACCGGCGCAGCCAGCCCGTTGCCGGCAATTCGAGAACGCGCGCAAGGCCGCCGTCATTGGTGAGGAGGAGAAGCCCTTCGGTGTTGATGTCGAGCCTGCCGACGCTGATCAGGCGCGGCAGACCCTTCGGGAGGGCACGGAAGATCGTATCGCGGCCCTGCGGATCCGAATGCGTCGTCATCAGCCCGCGCGGCTTGTGATAGAGAAAAAGGCGCGTGCGCGCGCGCGCGCGCAACGGGGTGCCGTCGACCGCGATGCGGTCGGAGGGCGTGACATTGAGGGCCGGCGAGGAAATGACCGCACCATTGACCGCGACGCGGCCCGCCACGATCCATGCCTCGGCCTCCCGGCGCGAGGCAAGGCCAGCGCGCGCGATTACCTTCGCGATGCGCTCGCCGGGAACCTGTTTTCCTGAAGCTTCGGTCATTGCCAGACTTCGTCACGCCGGGACTTGTCGCGGCCATCCACGTCTTCTATGCCGCTCCGTGTATAAAGGTGTGGATGCCCGGCACAAGGCCGGGCATGGCAACATTCATGACTATGCCATCTTTCATGCAGATCGCGGTTGAAGAAGCGCGTGCGGCCGGTGCACGCGGCGAAGTGCCTGTCGGCTGTACTGTCGTGCGCGACGGCGCAGTCGTCGCGCGCGCAGGAAACCGCACCATTGCCGATAGTGATCCCACTGCGCATGCCGAGATTCTCGCCATTCGCGCAGCGGCGGCTGTGATCGGCACCGAACGACTGACGGGCTGCGACCTGTATGTGACGCTGGAACCGTGCGCCATGTGCGCCGCGGCGATATCCTTTGCGCGCATTCGCAGGCTCTATTTCGGTGCGGAGGACGAGAAGGGTGGCGCGGTCGAACATGGCGTGCGGTTTTTTTCCGCACCCACTTGCCATCATCGGCCCGAGATCTATGGCGGCATCAACGAAAGCGAGTGCGCCGCGCTCTTGAAAGAGTTTTTCAGGACACGCCGCACGTAGGACGCCGGCAGGTCCGGCGAGCATACAGAATCGGATTTAACTTATGCCGTCTTGTCGACGATTTTGCCCATGCCGGGCGGTGGCGGCGCCTGCCTCGCGACGGGCTGGTTCGCGGCCTCGCGTTCGTTGGCCTGCTGTTGCGGCGACGCCTTGGGTGATGTTCCGGTCTTTGGCATGATGACCTGAATGCCAATACTGCTGCACGCCATGAACGCCATTTCCAGTTACGGTGGAAACGTATGGCGCAGTTCTCAATTATTCGCGTCCACGCCGTACAGATTCCGAAGCGGTCGGGAAAGGATTTGTTGACCGTCTTGCGTGGGGGTCAGGCTTGCTGCGAGAAATCCCAGGCTTTTTTCGCCAGCGGCTGGATCATCGCTGCCTTTGCAGGCGCAAATTCGCTTGTAGCTGTGCCGTCACGCACGCGACCGATAATGCCCTGCAAGATGGCTGCGATCCGGAAAAAATTATACGCCAGATAGACGGGCAAATGAGGGCGCGGGTCGAGATTGGTGCGCGCGACGTAAGCGTCGACATAGTCGTGCATCGACGGAATACCGAGCGCTTTGAGGTCGTGCCCAACGAGGCTCGCCGTGCCGGCAGCGCTATCGGTGTGCGGCATGTGCCATGCCATCAGGTGATAGGTGAAATCAGCGAGCGGATCGCCCAGTGTCGAGAGCTCCCAGTCGAGAAGGGCCACGATGGCCGGGAGATTGCGCGCGAGTATCAGATTGTCGAGCCGATAGTCGCCATGTACCAGCCGCACCGGCCCGCTGGCCGGAATGTGTCTGGGCAGCCAGTCGATCAGCCGCTCCATCGCCTCGATCTTTTCGGTCTCGGACGCCCGATATTGTTTCGACCAGCGTTCGACCTGACGTGCGACGTAGTTCTCGCCCTTGCCGAAATCAGCGAGTCCGATCTGCGCCGGGTCGAGACTGTGCAGCCGCGCGATCGTTGCGTTCATGGAATCATAGACGGCTGCACGCTCGGCATCGTCGGAGCCCGGCATTTGCGGCTCCCAAAACACGCGGCCATCGACGAAGTCCATGACGTAAAACGCAGTGCCTGCGATGCTGTCGTCGGCGCAATAGAGCAGCGGCTCGGCGACGGGAAAACCTTGCGCGTGCAGCGCATGGGTTACGCGATATTCGCGGTCGATAGCGTGGGCCGACGGCAGCAGCTTGCCGGGAGGCTTGCGGCGCAGCACGTAACGCCGCCCCGGGGTCTGCAGCAGATAGGTCGGGTTCGATTGCCCGCCTTTGAACTGGCTGATCGTGAGCGGCCCATCAAAGCGGTCAATCTGCGCGGCGAGATACTGTTCGAGACGCGCGGCATCGAGACGGAGCGCCGGTGCTGACTCGCGCGTGCCGGAAAAAGCCAGTTGGCGATCGATCGAAATCATCGCCGGGGTGACCTCATTTTTCGCGCCGCGAACGAATATGAAATCGGCGCGTCGGCGTAAATCCTGTACTGCTGCGACTTCGGTTTGGCTCTGTCGCCTTCGTTAACGTATTGGATCGAGCTCTTGCCGGCGAGCTCCCGCGGCAGCACCATTACGCGAATGAAGCGACTGGATTTGTCAGGTGCCGCCTGCGCGAACACGGGGTCAGGCCCGGATTCGTACCAGGCACCGCCGGGCCCATAGGAAGTGGATCGGCCGTGTGTGTCGATGCGGATGCCACCTTCGACCAGGCAACGAATGCCAGGGCCCTGGTGACGGTGGAGGTAGGCACAACCGCCGGGCGGAAAGGCAACACTGTCGCCGCGCATCAGCAGTTCGCCTTTCGGCAGGGTTTCGAGAAATGCGGTCAGCTTCTCATGCGTTATCATGCCTGGCGCATTGGCGGTGGTGCTTCCCTGGTCGCCGCGCGTAAGCTCCCATCGCCAGCACGTGACACCCTCCGCGCCCGGCTTAACGGTGATCGCGCCTTCCCCCTGCCACGCTTCGCCCATATTGACGACGGTGCCGCCGGCTGTAGCCGAGCCGTGGGCAACAAAAATAAATCGCGGCAGCGGCGGCAATTGGAACTCGACATTTTCAGGGCTCGAAAGCACGTCTTCATAGAGCCGCAGCACGGGATGCATCCACATCTCCTGAAAATCATGCGTCCGCAAAAAATTCTGCCAGCGCCACGGACGTCGCGTCGGGATTTTCCTCGGTGAGAAAATGACCGGAGTCAATCGGTCGGCCGCTCGCCTCGGGTGCCCATTGTTTCCAGATCTTGAGCGGACCGCCGGTCTCGTTGGCGATACCGGCCCCGCCCCACAGCGCCAGGAATGCGCAGCCGATCGTTTTTCCCGCGGCCCGATCCGTTTCGTCATTGGCGAGGTCCGCGTAGCGGCCGGCACGGTAATCCTCACAATGTGCGTGAATGCGCGAGGGGTCGGAGAATGCAGCGCGGTAGTGATCGAGCGCGCGCGGATCGAACGCCGACAGGTTTTTGGCCTTGGTCCAGCTCGCCATCTTCCATTCCAGGTAGTCGACCGGTGCTTTCGAAATCAGCATTTCCGGAAGCGGCTCAGGCTGCGCCAGAAACGGCCAATGCCATACTTTCATGGCCATGTTGCGGTCCATGCCATGCCACATGTCGTAGGTCGGCACGATGTCGAGTGTCGCCATGCGCTCGACGCGGCCCGGGTGATCGAGCGCAAGGCGGTAGGCGACACGTCCGCCGCGGTCGTGACCTGCAAGGCGAAAACGGACATGGCCGAGCTTTTCCATGGCTTCGATCATCACCTTCGCCATCGAGCGTTTGTCGTAGGGTGCGTGCGCGTTATCGGCCTGCGGAATCGCCGACCAGCCGTAGCCGGGCAGGTCAGGAATGACCAACGAGAAGCGCCCCGCAAGGCGCGGGGCCACGCGATGCCACATCACGTTTGTTTGCGTGTAGCCATGCAGGAGCAAAAGCGGGGGTCCGCTTCCTCCTGTTCGCGCAAAAATCTTGCCAATCGACGTGTCGAGCCAATGCGAGGCAAAACCGGGAAAGAGATCGGCGAGGTCGGACATGGGCTACTCGGCAGCGTTAGACGATGACAATATTCAGCTTACTTCTCGTGTTCGATCGCGCGCCAGCCGATGTCGCGGCGGCAGAATCCATCCGGCCATTTGATGCGATCGACCGCTGCATACGCACGACTCCGGGCCTCCCGCACGGTCTTGCCGCGCGCACAGACATTGAGGACGCGGCCGCCATTGGCGACGATTTTTTCGCCCTTGGCCTTCGTGCCGGCGTGGAAGATCTCAACACCTTCGCTCTGTGCAGCCGCTTCGAGACCTTCGATGACGGAGCCCTTGCTGTAACTGCCCGGGTAGCCTTTGGCGGCCATGACGACCGTCAGCGACGCGTCGGGATACCAGCGCAAATCAAAGTTCTTGAGCTGCCCGTCGCGGACTGCGAGCAATGCCGGCACCAGATCCGACATCATTCGCAGCATCAGCACCTGACACTCCGGGTCGCCGAAACGCACATTGTATTCGATCAGCTTGGGGCCATCCTTCGTGATCATCAGGCCGGCAAAAAGCACGCCCTTGAAGGGCGCGCCGGCGCGTGCGAGAGCGCGAACCGTCGGATGAATGATCTCATCCATGACCCGCCGGTTTACGTCATCGGTCATGATCGGGGCCGGTGAATAGGCGCCCATGCCGCCGGTATTGGGACCCTTGTCGCCGTCACCGACACGCTTGTGATCCTGCGCTGAGGCGAGCTGGATCGCCGTTTCGCCATCGCTAAGTGCGAAGAACGATGCTTCCTCGCCGACGAGACACTCCTCGATCACGATCTCCCAGGCGGGCGCGCCAAGGCCGCCGCCGAACATCATATCGATTGCGGCTTCGGCTTCCTCGATCGATTCGGCCACAACGACGCCCTTGCCGGCGGCAAGCCCATCCGCCTTCACGACGATCGGGGCGCCTTTTTTTCGTACGTATTCTTTTGCCGCACCCGCGCCCTTGAAGCGCTCGTACGCGGCCGTCGGGATGTTGTTGGCCTTGCACAGGTCCTTGGTGAAACCCTTTGAGCCTTCCAGCCGCGCGGCCCATTTGGTCGGGCCGAAAGCCTTGATGCCGGCTGCCTCGAGATCGTCGACAATGCCGGCGCACAGCGGCACTTCGGGTCCGACCACGACGAGGTCGATCTTACTTTCCCTGGCGAAGGCGATCACCGCCGTGTGGTCGCCGATATCCAGGGCTACGCACTCCGCCTCGCGCGCAATACCGGCATTGCCGGGCGCGCAGTAAAGCTTTTCGATGAGCGGGCTGGCGGCCATTTTCCAGGCCAGCGCATGCTCGCGTCCGCCGGAGCCGAGGATGAGGATGTTCATGGGGCGAGCTTACGGCCTTTAGTGAATGTTCGGCGGCTGGTGTAGCATGGCGCCTTACCCTCGCAAGAGATTCGACCCCGATGGCAGAGCAAGATCTCAATAACGTTGTGGAATGGACTGTGTCCGAGCTTTCGGCCGCGCTCAAGCGGACGGTCGAGGACGCCTATGGCTATGTGCGGGTGCGCGGTGAGGTTTCGGGGTTCAAAGGGTCGTCGCCCTCCGGTCATGTCTATTTCCGCCTCAAGGACGAAAAGGCGGTGCTCGAGGCGGTGATCTGGAAGGGCACGTTCGGACGGATGCGCGTCAAGCCCGAAGAAGGCCTCGACGTGATCGTGTCGGGAAAGCTCACCACCTTCGCAGGTTCGTCCAAGTACCAGATCGTGATCGACAGTCTGGAGCCCGCCGGAATTGGCGCGCTGATGAAACTTCTGGAGGAGCGAAAGAAGAAGCTCGCCGCCGAAGGTCTGTTCGACGAAGCGCGCAAACAGCTGCTGCCGTTCTTGCCCGACGTCATCGGTGTCGTGACTTCGCCAACCGGCGCCGTGATTCGCGACATTCTGCATCGTCTTGAGGATCGTTTTCCCCGTCGCGTCCTTGTGTGGCCGGTGCGCGTCCAAGGTGAAACCTCGGCCGCCGAGGTCGCGAATGCGATCAAGGGCTTCAATGTATTGCCCGAGCGGGGCCCGCTGCCGCGTCCCGATTTGATCATCGTTGCGCGCGGCGGAGGATCGCTGGAGGACCTCTGGTCGTTCAATGAGGAAATCGTGGTGAGGGCGGCTGCCGCGAGCATGATTCCGCTTATTTCCGCTGTCGGCCATGAAACCGATGTGACGTTGATCGACTTTGCCTCCGACAGGCGTGCACCGACGCCAACTGCCGCCGCAGAAATTGCAGTGCCGGTGCGCGCCGAATTGATGGCCACGCTTGCCGATCTTGGCAGCCGCAAATTCGCGTGCTGGCGGCGCAATGTCGACCGGCACCGGAAGGAATTGTACCTTCTCTCACGCGCGCTGCCCGCGACTCGATGACCTGCTCGCGGTCCCGCGCCAGCGGCTCGATGCTTCCTCAGGGCGTTTGCCGCGCGCCTTGCGCGCCAATGCGCAAATCCATCACACGCATTTGACACGCGCGGCGTCGCGGCTGTCACCGCGACTATTGGTACATCGCATCGATCGATGCAAGGAACAGGTTGAAGCCTTCGGCGAGCGTGCGCGGCGTGCTTTTGCGATTGCACGCGATCGCCGAGTCCAGCGCTTGCGGAGCGCCGCGCAACTGCTGACGGCATATTCCTATCGTGGCGTGCTCGCCCGCGGTTTTGCACTCGTGCGCGATGGCGAGGAGCGTCCGTTACGCACCGCCGCTTCGGTTGCCGGGGGGATGCGATTGGAAATCGAGTTTTCAGACGGTCGCATCGGGGCCGTTGCGGACGGCGACCCTGCCGCACAGCAGCCGGTGAAGCCCAGGCAACGCCCGCGCGGAAGCGGTTCCGGTGGGCAAGGAAGCCTGTTCGGGTCGTAAATCGAGGGTTTCGCCAGAACCCTCGATTGACTATGTTTGGCGGAACGTCCTGACTGCCAATGGAGACCAATCTTGCTCAATCGCTATGACCGGGCCTCGCCAATGAGCGGCGAGGCAGAGGTAAAATATCTTGATGGCGATTTCCGCGTCGTGCGCCCCGGGGCGTTCGTGCGCTGTGCGGTCACCGGCGTTCCGATTCCGCTTGAGGAGCTCAAATACTGGAGCGTTGATCTGCAAGAAGCCTATGCCACGCCGGAGGCCGTATTGCAGCGGCATCGGGAAAAGCACGTGCCCGATTGATCATCAGCTAGCGTCGCAGCTTTGTCATGACGAGCCGCCGCAACGCGTCGGGTTCATCGACCACCATCGTCACCGGCAATTCGTGTGCGCGGGCGGCCAGCGCTTCGAGCGATGGCTCGCCGGCGATCCGCGCGCGGTCCTTTCCTGTGGTCAGCAGCAAAAGTCCCGCGCGTTCGGCCTGCATGACGAGGTCCCGCGCGTCCTCGCTGGTGTAGCGGTGATGGTCGGGAAAAGCCCGGCACTCTTCCACCGCGATCCCAACTGATCTGGCGGCATCGAAGAATTTATCCGGATCACCGATTCCCGCGAAAGCGAGTACTTTACGTTCCTTGAGCGCAGCGACCGTGGCTGGATCAGGCACGAGATGCCCGCGCAAGATCGGCAAGTTTCGAAGGCGTGCTTCAGTTACTACGTCGTCGGCACCGCCACCTTGGCCCACAACCAGTAGGGCATTCGTTTTTGCGAGCTGCGCAGTGAGCGGTGCACGCAAGGGTCCGGCGGGGAAAACGCGCGAGTTTCCGATACCTCGCCGCGCATCGACGACGGCGATGGTGAAATCTTTTACGAGAGACGGATTCTGCAATCCGTCATCCATGACCACGACCGTGGCACCCTGCATGGACGCCAATTTCGCGCCGGCTACCCGGTTCCGCGCGACCACCGTCGGCGCTGTATCCGCAAGGAGCAGAGCCTCGTCACCGACCTGGGCGGCGACATCGCAACCAGCGTCCACGAGTCTCGGCCCCGAGACGGTGCCTCCATAGCCACGGCTCAGGAAAAACGGGCGTTCGCCCGATTCCGCAAGCATGCGCGCAAGCATGATCGCTGTGGGCGTTTTGCCCGCGCCGCCGAGGGTGAAATTGCCGACGCATAATACCGGTACTTTTGCAGTCGAGCCTGTCTTCGCCAGGCGCGAGCTTGCGATTGCGCCGTAAACGAGCGCCGATGGCGCCAACAACGCCGAGTACATTCCGGCACTCCGCCACCAGAAAGCGGGCTCACGCATGGCGAGCCCGCTCATGGAGTTGCAGCTGCATGAGGTAAGGATCGAGCGATGCCAGTGTGCGATCGAGGGCGCCTCCCAATTTCTCGACGACGCTATGCCCGGCCTTGGCAACGTCAGCGCAGGAGTCGGGGTCAGTGAGCCAGGTCGCAAAATGCGCAGCCAGGCGATCGGGGTCCTCAACCGATACGGCGCCGCGCGCGCTATCAAGCGCCGCATAGATTTCCGCAAAGTTCCAGACATGGGGGCCGTGCAGAATGGCACTCCCCAGTTTGGCGGCTTCAATCGGGTTCTGACCGCCATGCTTTACGAAAGAGCCGCCAATGAAAACCGCGGGCGCGAGCCGAAACAGCAAGCCCAGCTCGCCGACGGTGTCGACGATGTAGATATCGGTCGTGCGCTTTGGCAGTTCGCCGCGCGAGCGCAGCGCCGCGGTAAATCCGGCCGCCGCGGCGACTTCAGCAACGCCCGGACCGCGCTCGGGATGACGCGGAGCGATCAGCGTGAGCAGTCCAGGAAATTTCGTGCGCAGGCGGACGTGCGCCTCAACAACGACGCCCTCTTCGCCGGCGTGAGTGGACGCGGCCGCGATGACTGGCCGCCCGCCGATCGCGTCCCGCAGGGCGTTCAGTGCGGCCGCGTCGGCCGGTGGAGCGGGGACGTCGAGCTTGAGATTCCCGGTGACGACGACCTGTGGCGCACCGAGCTCTCCGAAGCGCGTGGCGTCGGCCGCAGTGCCGGCCAGGCAAAGATCGAGCTGCCGGAGAAGGTGTGCGATCGACCCCGGAAGGCGACGCCAGCGCCTGAATGAATCTTCCGAGAGGCGGCCATTGACCAGAACCATGGGCACACCACGGGCCGAGGCCTCGATGATCATGTTCGGCCAGAGATCCGATTCAACAAATAATGCGAGATCGGGCCGCCAATGATCGAGGAACCGGCCAACAAAGCCGGGAACGTCCAGCGGTACGAACTGGTGAATGACATCACGCGGAAGGCGCTGCTCGGCGAGCCCGCCTGACGTCACCGTTCCGGTGGTGACCACCATGGCAATTCCGCGCGCTCGAATGCGCTCGATCAGCGGCAAGACGCTGGAAAGCTCGCCGACGCTCGCGCCATGCAGCCAAACCACCGGTCCATCGGGCCGAGCGATGCGGCTTTCGCCACGGCGTTCGGAAAGCCGCTGAAGATGTTCCTTCCCACGCCGAACCCTGCGCGCCAGCAGGATTGGTGTGAATGGTGCCGCGGCCCGGGATAGCAGGCGATATAGGGTCAGCCCGGCGGGCAACCTGCTCACGGGGCGGTGCTCCCCGCCTTGTCCGCAAGCTCGTAAGCACGTTTCGTCAGCCTGTTGAGCTCGACTTCCACGCGTTGCCGAGCGGCTTCAAGTGCGGCGCTGTCGACTTCGCGCGGAATGGAGATCGGCCCGCTCGCAGCGATCCCCACCCGGCTGAACGGAAGATTGATAGCCGTATGGTCCCAGTTGTCGAGCTCGATCCGGCGGCTGGATGCCATCGCCACCAGATAAATCGGTCGGCCGGAGTGCTGAGCGAGCTTCACCACGCCAAGACCGGCGACACGCGAAACCTTTGGGATATCGGCGGTCATCGCGACATTGTAGCCCTCCTTCAGCGCGTCGAGCATCTCGTTGAACGCAACAGTGCCGCCTTTCCGGTGAAATTCTCCGTTGTGCGCGCCTGAGCCCCGGATTGTGCCAATGCCCAGTTTTTCTGCTGCGCGCGCGTTCATTTCACCGTCGCGATGCCGCGAAATCAGAACCTTGGCACGGTGCCTTTTGGCATCCTTGATGAATGGCATCAGGAAGTGCTGGCCGTGCCATGCGGCGATGATGGCGGGCGTGTCCGCGATTTCGTAAATCGACATGGCTTCGGGCTCGACGACCGGTCGGCTGGTGAACCAGACCAACCGGAGGTACCACGCACCGAGCGTGCCCATGATTTCCTGGAAGATGGGCGATGCGGTGAAACGCTTGAGTGACAGCATCGATCCACGTTCTAACGCGCCGCCCGATCCGCATCGGGATCGAGCAGTCGGTGCATGTGGACGATGAAATAACGCATATGGGCGTTGTCGACCGTTTGTTGTGCCTTCGCCTTCCAGGCGACATACGCGGACGCGTAGTTCGGATAGACACCGACGATATCGAGCTTATCGAGGTCCTTGAACTCGGTCCCCCCGAGCTCGGTGAGTTCGCCACCAAACACGAGGTGAAGCAATTGCTGCTTTGCTGCGGTAGAATTTGGCGACATTACTCGATCTCTGGCAAAACTTCGGACGAAGTTAACCGACGCCCCATTCTACGTCAAATCGATGCCGCGGTCGCGCGCCAGGCCAATCAATGTGCTATGCCGCACCGGTCCGGCCGCAATAAGCGCGGCCTGTATAGCTTGTGGATTGTTGTTGTATATCGGCTTCCGGCCGCCGAAGTCGCTAAGCATGCCGCCGGCTTCGTGCACCAAAAGGTCCGCCGCGGCAAGGTCCCAGTCATGAGCGCCAGGCCCCGCGAATCCGACGTCGAGTTCCCCCTGTGCAACGCGCGCCATCCGAAGGGCGAGCGAATAGACCTTCGGCTGCGGAAGCGCGCCCGACGCAAGAACTGAAAAACGGTCGAGATAGCGGCGAGGCCCAGCGAGTTTTGCGCCGCTTAGATACCCCGTCGCGAACTTTGATCGACGTGCCATTCAATGTCGCGCCTCCATCACGGGATACAAGAAACATCTCATCAGGGACCGGAACGTAGACGGACGGCGACGATTGGGCGACCATTGTCTGTAAGTGCCACCGAAACCGACCAGTCCGCACGGCCGGAGATGTAGGAGCGCGTCCCGTCGATCGGATCGACGATCCAGACCAATGGTGTGGCGGAATCAGGCATCTGCTCCGTTTCCTCCGACAACCAACCGGCACCCGGAACCAGTGTCATCAGCCGGTTGTGCAGCAATTCGTTCACGGCGATGTCCGCTTCGCTGACCGGCGAGCTGGTCGCCTTTTGTCCAGTGCTTGAATGCACCGCGCGCGGTCGCACGAGCGATCTTCGCCGGCCTCTCGCATGACGTCCGCAAGCGGCGCGCGCAAAGCGCTTGATTCACTGGCCAGCAACCGTCAACCCCTCCACGCGCAAAGTCGGCGCGTTGATACCGTAGCGGAATTCAAGATCGTTGGCGGGGGTCAGTGTCCGGAATATTTCCAGGAAATGGCCGGCGATGGTGACTTCACTTACGGGATAAGTCCGCCTGCCATGTTCGATCCAGAACCCGGATGCTCCGCGGCTGTAGTCGCCGGTGACCATATTAGCTCCTGATCCGATCAGATCGGTGATGTAAAAGCCGTCGGTGATGTCGGCAATCAATGCTTCGGGGGTCATCGGGCCGGGCTCGAGATGCAGATTGCTCGGCCCAGGCGAGGGGACCGAAGAAGCTCCACGTTGTGCGTGGCCCGTGGTGACGAGACCGAGTTCGCGTGCGGTTGCACTATCGAGAAGCCAAGAGCAAAGTACACCGTCTTCGACCAGCGCGAGCTTTTTGCCGACCACACCCTCGCCATCGAATGGATGCGAGCGCAGGCCGCGTTTTCGCAATGGGTCGTCAATGATGCGGATGCCGTCAGTGAACAGCTTCGCGCCCATCTTGTCTTTGAGAAAACTCGTCTTGCGCGCGACAGAAGCGCCGTTGACCGCACTGGCAAGATGGGAGACCAGCGATCCCGCCGTGCGCGGATCAAAAACGACCGGGACTTTCCGGGTGGTGACCTTGCGCGGGTTAATGCGCGCGACCGCACGGTTCCCCGCACTCCGGCCGATCGCTTCCGGCGCTTCCATGTCTCCCGCGTGGCGCGCGGAAGAGTAGTCGTAGTCGCGCTCCATGCCGGTGCCTTCGCCCGCGATCGCGGTCATCGATACTCCGTGACTGGAGCCGAGGTAAGCGCCGTGAAAACCGTGGCTCGTGGCCAGCACCATGCCGCCAATTCCGGCCGAAGCCGACGCGCCGCCGGATTTGCTCACGCCTTTGACCGCGAGCGCCGCTTGTTCGGCGGCACGTGCCAGCGCCTCGAGCTTCCCGACACCCGGCAGGTCAGGCTCGATGAGGTCGAGATCGGGAAATTTATGCGCCAGCAATTTTTCGTCGGCGAGGCCGGCGAACTTGTCCTCGGGCGCCGCGCGCGCCATGGCCACCGCGCGCTCGGCGAGAGCGGCGGCGTTATTGTCGCAATACCTCATTCGTTGAGACGACAGCCTGTCGCCGGCCGACGAGCACGCGCAGGCCCAGATCATCTCCTTCCGCGCGCTCGGATTCCTCGGTTTTCCCATCGCGAACCTCGACCGCGAGCGACATCGATCGCACGGCTACGGCGTCGGCTGCGTCCGCCCCAGCTGCTCGCGCGGCCTTGACGAGCCGCTCGGCGCGGTCACTCAACACGGTCAAATCCAGAAGGGAATCAAGGGGCGTGGGCATTGGGTGACTTTCACATGGGCGCGGAGGCAGCGCCATTCAACGGCCGGGCCTAAAATTTGCGGGAGCCCGGCAACACCTCGTCAATCATGGTTCGCAACGCCGCGTCAATCATGGCCGTCGAAGGTGTCGCCCGATACGGCCGGTTAACCGAGAACTTTAAGCGGATTTGGACGCGTTTCTGCCACGATTGCCTCGCGACCCGGCACATAAGACGGGCGCGGGAGAGTTTCGAGGCGTCAAATGCGATGTGGCGGATGCGCCGGGTCGGGCCGCGCCCTGCGGCTCGACCCTTTTGGCTTGCCTGTGCGGTTTTCCGCCAACGATGCCGCCGCCGACGGGCGGGTGCGCGATATCGAACTCCATCGTGAGCGGGTCGTGCTGCGGCGTTCGCTCGCCGGTATGCGCATGGCGCTCAACATGCCGCTCGCAGCCTTCGACGGGATCTCGTTGCAGTTGGTGCCGGGAGAGGGTGGTGTGGCCGAAACGCTCGCAGTCGTTCTGGAACATAGAGACCCGTCGCTGACATTGCCGCTCTTTCTGACATCGTATCCGGATGAGGCGCTGGCCGAGTGGCGTGCCTGGAGCGAAGTGCTGGACGTGCCGTTGCTTCTCGCGCGTGGCGCGGGCGCGACAAATGCACGCCTGGGACATTTGCACATCGAGCGCCCCCGTCCCCGCCGTCGCCGCAGGAGCGCGCTGAAAAAGCGGCGGCCTTCAATTTTGCTAAGGCGCGGGCAGGGAAAGATCACCAGAAAGACGCCGGTCCATCGCGGCGAACGCGAGATCATCGCGCGAAACTAGTTTTCGTGCGTGTGCGGTGCCACCGCGTGCGCGGACCGCATGCCGACCGGCGCACGCGCGGGACGGTGCTCGCTCAAGGTCAAGTGCAATCGTCAGCGGAAATGTATCTGGTCTATTTGCAGCGCTGCAGCTTTACAGACCCGCCATCCATATTCATCTCGATGTGGTCAGGGTCAACTTTGCGAAGAGTGTACGCGCTCTGCCCCGCGCTAATCTGCCCGGTGGAGAATTCGTCGACGATCCGGTAGCTCGACGTGCCGTCGGAATATACCGATTTGTTTCGATAGGAAGGAACGCCACCATTGCTGTCGGTGCGCTGGTCACCGCTGAATTCAATAACGCGGCTACTGCTCGTGCAATCGATCGGTCCGGGATCGGAGCCGGTGCTCTCGCCCCATTTGCCCGAAACAGGATAATTCTGCGCTTGCACGGGTACGGCGAGCGCGCTCACCATCATCGCGGTCACGATTGTTTTGCGCATAGTCAGGAGAGTTGTCACGGTACTTACCAAAATCAAGGCCGGCCACTGCGGATGCTTAACAAGCCGCGTAACAAGTCAGCCCAATTGGCGATTTTATGGGGTCCCATATCCTCCGGCCGTCGGCGTTTGAATAATAATTGCCTCGTTTTCGTCGATGATGGTAGCGTCGCACCCCTGCAGGCGCTCCATCGTTCCGTCCTTACGCCGCGCCCAATTCTCACCAATTTGGCCATCTTCTCCGCCTGCCAATCCGAAGGGTCGCACCCGTCGGTGCCCCGACAAGATTGTGCATTCCATCTTTTCCAGGAACCGTATGGTGCGGCGAATGCCGTCGCCCGCGTGCCACTGGCCCCGCCCGCCCGAGGCAGGCCGGATATGAAAACCCTCCAGAACGACGGGATAGCGGAACTCAAGCACTTCCGGGTCGGTCAGGCGCGTGTTCGTCATGTGCGTGTGGACTGCATCAGTACCGTTGAACCCCGGCCCTGCCGGCGAGCCAGAGCAAATCGTCTCGTAATACTGGTGCCGGTTGTTTCCGAAATTTAGATTGTTCATCGTGCCCTGGGCAGCAGCGAGGGCGCCGAGCGCACCGAACAGGCAGTCGGTTACGGCCTGAGACGTTTCCACATTCCCCGCGACGACCGCAGCAGGGTATTCCGGAGACAACATCGAGCGTTTTGGAACGACAATATTGATCGGCCGCAAACATCCGGCATTCATCGGTATGTCATCGTCAACCATCACGCGGAATACATAAAGCACGGCGGCGCGCGCCACCGGCTCCGGCGCATTGAAATTGGTCGGCTGTTGCTCGCTTGTTCCGGTGAAGTCGACGGTCGCTTCCCGCTTTGCCTTGTCCACAGTGATCTTCACTTTGATCACGGTGCCTTGATCCATTTCATAGCTGAATGCCGAATCGTGCAGTCGGTCGATAACGCGCCGTACACTTTCTGCGGCATTGTCTTGAACGTGCTGCATGTAAGCCCTGACCACCGGAAGAGTAAATTGAGCTACCACCTTGCGGAGCTCTGCGACGCCCTTCTCGTTCGCTGCGATCTGGGCCTTGATGTCGTTGACATTCTGAACGGGATTGCGCGCTGGATATTTCGCGCCGGTCAGCGCCGCCATCAGCTCTTTCTCACGAAAGCGGCCGCGGTCAATCAGCTTGAAATTGTCGAACAGGACGCCTTCCTGCTCGATGGTCGTGGCATTCGGAGACATCGAGCCGGGTGAAATGCCGCCCACATCGGCATGATGTCCACGCGACGCGACCCAAAACAGGATTGTTTTTCTTCGATCGTCGAATACCGGCGTGCAGACGGTAATATCGGGAAGATGTGTGCCGCCATTGTAGGGAGCGTTGATTGCGTAGACATCGCCGGGACGAATTCGTCCGGCATTTTCCCGAATGACAGTTTCAACTGCGCGGTCCATGGACCCCAGATGAACAGGCATATGCGGTGCGTTTGCGACCAAGGTACCGTCATGCGCGAACACAGCGCAGGAAAAATCCAGCCGCTCTTTGATGTTGACTGAATAAGCGGTGTTCTGCAGCGATACGCCCATCTGTTCCGCGATTGACATGAAAAGATTGTTGAAAACTTCGAGCATGACAGGATCGGCATGGGTACCGATTGCATGCGTGCGATTAAGTTTTCTGATACGAGCCAGGACCAGATGGTTTTTTGCAGTGATTTCGGCTTGCCAACCGGGCTCGATCACGACCGTCTGATGCGGCTCGACGATGATGGCGGCGCCTTTCACCCTTGATCCGGGTTTGAGTTGATCGCGCGTGAACACGTTCGCCTTGCGCCATTCGCCGCTGGAAAAAAATTTGGTACGCAGGGCCGGTTTCGGCAGGCGCGCGCGTGAACGCCGCATCGGCCTTTCGCTGAATTTGGCGCCGCCGCCAACCGCTTCGACTGAAACTGCCTCGACTACCATCTGCTTCGTGCGATCGATGAAGCCGAAGCGCGCCTTGTGGGCTTTTTCGAAAGTGCGCTTCATCGCTGCGGCACTGCCGGCCACCACGACGAGCGCGGTATCGGTGCCGGCGTATCGGATGTGGGCGCGCACATACACCTTGATCTTTGCGGAGGGGACACCCTGGTTGACGACCTCTGCTCTGGTCGCTTTGCCGAGTGAAGTACCGGTGCGCCCGATGGCCTTGAGCGCCTTACTACCGAATGGCATTTCGATCGCCTGCTCTCGCGTTGCCCGTATATCGGCCAAACCCATGCCATAGGCCGAAAGCAATGAAGAGAACGGATGAATGAGTACGCGCGTCATGCCGAGTGCATCTGCAACAAGGCATGCATGCTGTCCGCCGGCACCGCCAAAGCAGTTAAGGGCATAGCGCCTGATGTCATAGCCGCGTTGGACCGAAATTTTCTTGATCGCGTTGGCCATGTTTTCGACAGCGATCTTGATAAAGCCATCGGCGACTTCTTCGGCCTTGCGGCCGCCGACCTGCTGCGCCAAATCGGTGAAGGCGTTTCGCACCGCATGGGCATCGAGTGGAAGATTCTGCGAAGCGCCGAAAATCTTCGGAAAGAATTCGGGAATGAGCTTTCCAACCATTACGTTCGCATCCGTAACGGCCAATGGGCCGCCGCGCCGATAGCATTTTGGGCCCGGATTGGCTCCCGCCGAATCCGGGCCGACGCGAAACCGCGATCCGTCAAAATGCAGGATCGAACCGCCACCCGCGGCAACCGTGTGGATGATCATCATGGGCGCGCGCATGCGTACGCCGGCGACTTCAGTTTCGAAGGCGCGTTCGTATTCACCGTCGTAATGGGACACGTCAGTCGAAGTGCCGCCCATGTCGAAGCCGATGAGTCGATCGAGACCCGCTTGCCGGCCTGTTTCTGCCATTCCGACCACGCCGCCTGCGGGTCCTGAAAGAATGGCATCCTTGCCGTGAAACAGTTCCGCGGCTGTCAATCCGCCGGACGACATCATGAACATCAAGCGTGCGGCCGAGCGCTTCGTGTCGAGATCCTTGTCGACCTGAGCGACGTAGCGGCGCAAAATCGGCGACAGATAGGCGTCCACGACCGTTGTATCGCCTCGACCGACAAGTTTGATCAGTGGCGAGACCTCGTGGCTCACGGAGACCTGCGCGAAACCCATCTCGCGCGCGAGCCTGGCGACCTGCTTTTCGTGATCGGAGAACCGGTAGGCATGCATGAAGACGATCGCGACAGCCTTGATTCCATCATCCTTCGCTGTTTCGAGAATCTTCCGCACGGCCGCAAGGTCGGGCTTCAGTTCTACGGTACCGTCGGCGCGCACGCGTTCGCTGACTTCGGCGACTCGTTCGTAGAGCATCTCGGCCTTGACGATGTGACGAGCGAAAATTTTTGGTCGCGCCTGATACCCGATCTTCAACGCATCGCGGAAACCTTTCGTGATCAGCAACAGCGTGCGTTCACCCTTGCGCTCGAGCAGGGCATTCGTTGCGACAGTTGTACCCATTTTGACGGCACCAATTTTGCCTGCAGCAATTGCTTCGCCGGGTTTCAATCCAAGCAGATCGCGGATGCCTTGCACCGCGGCGTCTGCATAGGCTTCCGGGTTTTCCGAAAGAAGTTTGTGCGCTACCAGCGACCCGTCGGGCGGCGGCCGACCACGTCGGTGAACGTACCGCCGCGGTCAATCCAGAAGTCCCAGGCTTGCGGTGATGCTAGTTTCGACATGGCGCTAAACAGAATTACGGAAGCCGCACTATGTCCGGCCTGTCCGGGATAAAACAAGCCTGCTAGGCTAAGAGGGGAAGAAAATTTGGTGATGTCATGAAGATACTATGGGCCTTTGCGGCCGGCTTGCTGTTCGCGACTTCGGCTGCGCACGCAGTCGAACTCAAGGTTTTGAGCGGAAACGGCGCCAAGGCGGCGGTGCGGGAATTGTGCAAACAATTCGAAGGGGCGACAGGCAACACAATAAACCTTCATTTTGAGGTCAATGCCGATCTGAAAAAGAAAATTGAAAGTGGCGAGGCTTTCGACGTTGCCGTTCTCAATCCGCCGGTGATCGACGCGCTGACCAAAGAAGGAAAGCTGGTTGAGAGCAGCCGGGCGGATATTGGCCACGCAGGATTGGGAGTTGCCGTACGATCCGGCACTCCTAAACCTGATATAGCAACGGTTGACGCATTCAAGCGCACGCTGCTTGCCGCCAAAGCCGTCGCATATCCCGGCAAGGGTGCGAGCGGAGATATATTTCGTAAGCCTGTTGGATCGGTTGGGCATCAAAGCGGAGATGCAAGGCAAGCTCAGACCTATGGCGGCGGAGGACACCGTTGAAGTTGTGGCGCGTGGCGAAGCCGATATGGTCGTCGTCGTGGCGACACGTATTTCCGATGTCGCTGGCGTTGACTTTGTCGGACCGATCCCCGCCGATTTGCAGACGCGCATCGGATTTGCCGCCGGTCTGAGCGCTTCGGCGCAGCAGCCCGATGCAGGCAAGGCGTTGATCCGTTTTCTTTCAGCGCCGGCAGCGGCACCGACCCTGAAAGCCAAGGGTGTCGACCCGATCTGACGCGTAACTGCGTCTCAACGCCGCATAACCTGCATGCGCTGGCCTACGATGACTGTGGCGACGACAGCAGCTGCATAAAGCAGCGTCGACAAGTCGAATTGTTCACCGTTTACCGGCACCGAAAGCGCGACAATTACGAAAGGCTGCAGCAGCATCAACTGGCCGATACGTGCTACGCCGCCGAGCGCCATAGCTGCGTTGAATACAAAAAACGCAAAAAATTGGCTGACGAGGCTGACATATGCCAGTGCCATCCATGCCGATGCCATTGCGCCATGAAATGCAGGCGGCCGGAGCACGATTGCGGCGATCAACGATAATGGCAGATAAAGCACGACCTGCCACGAGATCACTTCCCAGCCAGGCTGTTTCATGCTGAGCCGGCCTGAAAGTGCGTAACCAAATCCGCCGGAGACGACCGTGCCGAGCAGATAGAAGTCGCCGACCGCAATCGTATTGACGCCGCTCTGCCTCAGCATAAACACCAGTACGATGAATGCGCCCGCTGCGCTTGCGAGCCAAAAACCGAGGCTCGGTCGTTCATTCGCGACGAGCGCCGCCGCAGCTGCGGTCGCAAGCGGAAGAATGCCGAGCACGACACCGCCATGCGATGCCGGTACATGTTTCATCGCTAGTGCCATGAAAACGGGAAACCCGACGATCGTGCACAGGCCCGCAAGCGCGAAATGCGGCCATAGTTCCCGCGGTGGAAGCGGCCGGCGCAACAAAAGGAGAAGTAGCGCGCCGCAAGAGCCGGCGATCGCCGCGCGGATGGCGGACAAAAATAACGGGTCGAATGTGGAGACCGCGATACGCGTTGCTGGCAATGTGCCGCCGAATAGGAGCACACCGGCCAAACCGAGCGCGAGACCAAGTTTTCCGCGGGATGTGGACATCATGCAGGAGCGCGCAGGCTAGCCGTTGCGGTAAGCCGCTGCCAGCGAAAGCATTCGATCGGCCGATCGAAAGCAGCGATGACCTGAAATTGGCGGGGGCTCGGCGGATTTGCCACCGAGCCCCCTTACAACGTATCAGCCAGCCTGTAAGCCGGGTTCTGTATGGTCTGCGGCACGAGCCGCAGACGTGACGACCATTCCTCTTGTACGCCGGTTGCCCGGCGCATCAAGCAACCTACCCGAACGGCTGATCCGGACTGATCTGGGATTGCTCCCGCGCCGCTCCTATTCGGTCTTGCTCCCGGTGGGGTTTGCCGTGCCGCTTCCGTCGCCGGAAGCGCGGTGCGCTCTTACCGCACCGTTTCACCCTTGCCTCGGCTAAACGCAACGCGCCGAGGCGGTCTGTTCTCTGTGGCACTGTCCCTGAGAAGGCCCCGAAGGGCCCATCCCGCCGGACGTTATCCGGCACCGTTTGTCCATGGAGCCCGGACTTTCCTCCCCGGCCACCTTTCGGTATTGGCGCGGAGCGGCCGTCCGGCCGACTGACAGTACTAGGAATGGTGTGGTGCGGTCACAACGTCAAGGCTGGTCACAAGACAACCTTAAAAAGGCGGAAAAACCGCAATTTTGCGTTTCACCAACTAGCCAAGCGGCGCCGGCCTGGTCTCGATCAGCGCGCGCAACGTGAGAAGTGTCGAGGCGTCCGCCACGCCATCAATCCGCGCCTGCCTGAAATGTCTCTGAAACGCCATGACAACGATGCGCGTGGCGTCGTCATAGGCGCCTGTTTCCTCAATGCCATAGCCATAGGAACGCAGTGCGCGCTGCAGCCGAACCACGATGTCGCCGCGGTCGCCCGGCTTCAGGCCGGTTCCCTCGAGATCGAGGGGGGCAGCGCGAACCCAGTGGCCGATCCCGGATTCGCTTAGCAGTCCCCATGGAAATTTTTCACCCGGATCTTGTTTGCGTGCGGGCGCGACATCCGAATGGGCCAGAACGCGGTCAGCACTGATTGGCCCCCGACGCGTGACGATGGATTTGCAAAGTGAAATGACCGCCGCAACCTGGCGCAGAGGATAATCGGGATAACCAAACTCGTGTCCCGGATTCACGATCTCGATACCAATCGAAAGCGAATTTATATCGCCATCTCCCGCCCACCAGGCTTCACCGGCGTGCCAGGCACGCAATTCCTCCGGAACGCATTGAACAATGCGTCCGTCCTCGAAAACTACATAGTGGGCGGATACCTTGCTGTCGCGCGTCGTGAGGCGTTGCAAAGCCGCTTCGCCTGTCTGCATGCCCGTGTAGTGCAACAGGATCATGTTTGCGCGGCCGTCCTTGCGCTCGTCAAAATTCGGCGAGGCAACAACATCGGTGACAATGAATGAATCCGGCGAAAAGACGGACATGGGCCGGACAAGACCGGTAAGTGAGGACGATGGCGCGCATCTTTCACCGCGCTGGGGAAAAAAAGCAAGACCATCGGAAATGCAGCCGCGGCCCGGGATCCTGACCCCCGGGCCGCAACGCCGATCCTTTATACGCCATCTCGAGAGTTTAGCGGCCGGCAGGTGATGGTGGGCTCGGCGGTCGCGGGCCACCCATTCCCGAGCCTGTCGTGGTGGATGCTTTGGGCGGCTCGTAACGCGCGAAGTTCTGCGCCTGCTTGAGTTCATCCTTGGTGGCGGCAAGCTTCAACTTGTCCGCCGAGCCATTCTGGCCGGGGACTACGTCAAATGAGCTTGGCGCGATCGCTACTTCTTTCGATCCGACGCCAAGGAAGCCGCCGACGCTAATGATAAAGGCTTCAACCTTCCCGGTCTTGTCAAACAGTATGTCGCTGACATCGCCGATCTTCTGATTGTCGGCGCCCAAGACGTCGGTGCCCTTGAACTTCGTCGCCAGCCACTGATCGGGCTTCTGTGACGACACGAAATTCATCTTTCCGGAGGTCTGCGACGGCTTTGCAGAGATTTGAGCCTGGGTCGCCGGAGCCGGACTGGATGAACTTGGCGGAGTTGAGGTTTGCGCCAAAGCTGCGGCTACCATGACCGCGCTCAGCGCCGTGGACAACATCAATTTTTTTAACATCTTTGCCTCCTAATGCGAGTTCCTCCATCCACAACGCGCGGCCATTGTCGCCGTTCCCTTCTGTGGAACACTTCGAAAAATTAAGTTCGGAACTTGCTATGAGTGCAGTGCACCGATCGCGGTGCTGGCCGAATCTCCGGCAGCCCGAACGACAGTTACAGTGCAGGGTGCTTCTGCGACGACCCGCGCCGACACGCTGCCAAGATAGCGGCGCAACGCCGAGCTTCCGCGTGCGCCGATGATGATATGATCGACGCGGTTGTTCCGTGCATAATCGATAAGCTGGCCGGCGGGGTCGGTTGCTTCGAGGACGTGATAGGTGATGCGCTCGGGCGTTACAGGTATGGCCCGCGCCCAGTGCTTGAGCTCGATCAGGCGGCCGAGATGGGGATTGCGTCCCTGCGCATCCTCTAAATCATCCAGGGCAAGCCGCGAAATCTTCAGGACGTTGACGCAGGCAAGTCGCGCATTCGGCTCGGTTGCAAGTACGCGTCGAACAGCATGCGCAAGAGCCTGGCTGAGCGGCTCATGGCCCGGCTCAAGATCGATCGCAACGACCACAATCGGCGCATTGGCAAGGTGGCTGGTGAGTTCACGGCGCTCAGCAGATATGGGACGGCGGCGCGCGTGCAACCGTCTCCATGCGGTAGTGAAAACACCGTCGCGTCTCACTCGATGAGCGCGCGCCGACAGTGTGACCTGATCAGGGTGCTGCAGATCGAAAGCGAGTTGGGCCGCCGTTGCATACCTCGCATCGGGCTTGATCTCCAGGCATCGCAAAATGATTTCCTGAAGCCACGCCGGCACGGTGGCCAAGCGGCCGCGCGGAGGAACAGGATCCCGCCACAGTCGCCTGCGCCAATTTTCTGCACGCTCAGGCTCCCCGAATGGACGCTCGCCGGTCGTTAGAAAATAAAGAATGACCCCCAGTGCAAAAAGATCACTGCGGGGATCCCCTCGATCGCCAAGAACTTGTTCCGGTGCAATATATGCACCCTGTTCCCACTGGGCCTTCAGCTTCTTCCTGCACCAAATCAGGCAATTGGTCGTGCCGCGAAAGCCCGAAATCGATCAGCACCGCTTCGTCCGCGCGCAAGATCACGTTGCTCGGCTTCAAGTCGAGGTGAATAACATGCTGCCGGTGGATGTCATGCAAGGCGAAGGCTAGTTTTGCTCCAATCGATGCGACCTCATTTGGTGGCAACGGGGTCTTTTCCAGAAGCGATTTCACCGAAATTCCTGCGACGAATTCCATCACTATGTAAGGACGTTCGAAATCGCCGCCGGCAACAAAACGCGGCGCGTGCGGGCCGGAGAGCCGCGGGAGGATCATCTGTTCCACTTCATAACCGATGATCGTTAGCGGGTTTTCTCCGGGCCGCAGGAACGGTATCTTCATCAGCATCGGCAGGCTGTCTTGGTCGCGCGTTACTCGCCAAAAGCTTGCCATGCCGCCTGAAGGCAACCGTTCCACAAGGTGAAAACCGTCGATGATCTGTCCGGCTTCGAGGTTGCGCGGGTCCACAGCTCACGTTCCCTCAATAAGCCTGAGGCTCAAGATATCCGGCAGGCCCGCCGCATGTATTTTCCGTGCCGCTGCCTCGGTGTCATACGGTACGCGCACGTAGATCAGCACGTTGCGTTCGATGTCGAGTGCGCCATAGCACGCCGCGGGATTGTGATCGCGTGGCTGGCCAACCGAACCAATTACCGCAATCCAGCGCCGTTGTATGAGAAGCGGAACTTCGATTGCCTGCACGGGCTCGAATCCGGCGAGTTTTCCTGTCGGCGATAGATGAAAAAGCTGCGGCACATGAACGTGGCCACAAAACGTGATGCGCGCGCGTGTTGCCATGAAACTTCGCGCCGCCTTCTCGACGCTCGTTATGTATTCCCAGCGCTCCGGCGCATCGGCGCTGGCATGGACGAAAAGCCGCCCATGGTCCTCGAAGGTCAAGGGTAGTCGCGCGAGAAAATCGCGCTGGGTCACGTCGAGATTGGGTCGAGTCCATTCAATCGCTTCCGCAGCGATCGAACTCATCCCGCCGGTACCGCTTGCAATGGCGGCATCGTGATTGCCGAGCAATGCGATGGCCCCGCCCTCGACCTCGCGCATGATGGTATCCACGGCGAAACCTGGGTCGGCGCCATATCCCACGTAGTCGCCAAGGAAGATAAAGCGCTCGATGCCGCCGCGACGGGCGTGGTCAAGGCAGGCCTCAAGCGCCTCGCGATTTGCGTGGATATCGCTGAACAGACCGATCCACATCACCACACCTGTCTCGCTGGAGCGGCCGCAATTCGGCAACGTTTCTTTAAGTTTAACCGTCGTTAATGGCGTTGATCTGCCGCAACGCCGGACCTCGGGAGGATTTGGCCCGATTTCTTGACGGCCACATAATCCCATGATATCCCATAAAATCCCAAATTGGGACACCGTCCCATTCGGCGTGCTCGGCCGCATCCTTAACCGCCTGACCGTGCCACGCGCTTGGCCCAAGAACGTCCCTGGTTGCGTCAAGTCGTTGTGGAGTGGGGATTATGCTTGGCTTTGTGGCGAGCTTCACGCTGCGGCTCGACTCCAAGGGGCGCGTCTCGATCCCTGGCCCGTTTCGCTCGGTACTCGCGCCGCGATGGCTTCGAGGGTCTCTATTGCTATCCGGCTTTGGATCGTCCCGCGATCGACGCCGGCGGAAATGCGCTGATGGTGGAAATCGAAGCCTTAATCGGGCGCTTTGCACCGTTCTCCAACGAGCGCGACCAGCTTGCCCTGGCGCTGTACGGGACGAGCGAAACCTTGAAAATCGACGGAGAGGGCCGGGTGGTTTTGAGCGAGAAACTCAAGCGTCATGCGGGAATTACCGATGCAGTGGCGTTTGTTGGTCTCGGTCAGAAGTTTCAGATCTGGGAGCCCGAACGTTTCGGCAGAGAGCTCGCGGAGGCCACCCAAAAGGTGCGCGCGCTCAAGGCAGAGCTGGGTTCCCAGGTGGCGGCGCGCAATGCGCCCGGAGCACGGGAATGACGGCGGGCGGCGGCGGCTCGGCTGTCGCTGGCGGACCAGCCCTCCACATTCCCGTGCTCGGCCGCCCGGCGGTTGACTTCCTCAATATCCGCGATGGCGGCATCTACATCGACGGCACATTCGGCGCGGGTGGTTATTCGCGCGGGATGCTCGCCGCGGCAAAATGCAAGGTGATTGGCATCGACCGTGATCAGAGCGCAATCGCGCTTGGCGCCGACATGGTCGAGCAGGCAGACGGCCGGCTTAGCTTGGTGGAAGATTGCTTCTCCAGATCTGGACGTGACCGCACGCGAAGCCGGGTATGACTCGGTCGATGGCATCGTGCTCGATCTCGGCGTGTCGTCGATGCAATTCGACCAGGCGGAGCGCGGGTTTTCATTTCGGTTTGATGGACCACTCGATATGCGCATGGGCGGTGAGGGCGTGAGCGCCTTCGATGTCGTCAACACTGCGGGCGAGCGCGAACTTGCCGACATCATCTTCACGCTCGGAGAGGAACGCCAGTCGCGCGCGGTCGCGCGAGCCATTCTCAAAGCGCGGGCCGACGGGCCGATTGCGACGACGAAGGCACTTGCAGCAATCGTCGCCTCAGTCGTGCATTCGCGCTCACACGATATTCACCCTGCGACTCGTACGTTTCAGGCGCTGCGAATCTTCGTCAACGACGAACTTGGAGAGCTAGTCGCCGCATTGCAAGCGGCTGAGCGAATCCTCAAGAATGACGGCCGACTTGTCGTGGTGTCGTTCCATTCGCTCGAAGATCGTATCGTCAAGACGTTTTTGACGGATCGCGCGCAGGCTCGCGGCGGCTCTCGGCATGCTCCGGAAGTCAAAGCTCCGTTGCCGACTTTTCGAATACTTACGAAGCGACCAATCATTGCGAGCCAGGAAGAGGTCACCCTCAATCCTCGCGCCCGGTCCGCTAAATTGCGGGCCTCCGGGCGCACACAAGCGGCTGCGAGGAGGGGAATCCCCCCAGGCCTGCTTCCGCAATTGCCATCTCTCTCAGATGTCATGAAGGGGAGGTGAGTCATGCGCCTCCTCAATATTCTCGTCATCGGCGCACTGATCGTCGCTGCATCCTTCGTCTACAAGATCAAGTTTGTCTCTACTCTTCAGGCTGAACGGGTTGCCAAGGTCCGCGGCGAGCTGCGCCGGGAACGCAATGAAATAGCGGTTTTGCGGGCCGAGTGGGGAAGACTTGATGCGCCCAGCCGCATCAAGGGACTTGCCGATCGCCATTTAGCCCTGCGGCCCGTCGAACCCGTACAGTTCGATAGTCTCGATAACCTGCCTGAACGTCCTGTGGCTGCGCCCAGCGCGGATCCGATCGGCGCCATGCTCGCGCCGGCGGGTCCAGACACGACCGGCAGCATCCCATCACCAGGGCAGCCGCGGTCAACGCGATGAATGGACGAGGAAAAACAGCACAGGAGAGCCGATGGCAGCGGGCGCTGCGCTCACTCCTTTATGGTCGCGACGTCGACCGTAACGTTAAGGCAAAAGCGCGGCTCGGATTGGCAATCGTCGGGTTCGCCGCCATTTATTCCATCATCGCCGTTCGTCTGGTCATGTTCGCGACGATCAGCGATGGGCATGGTGGCCGGCGCAGCGTCACGCAAGATGCGGTTGCGACGGCACGCCCCGACATTCTTGATCGCAACGGAGAAATCCTCGCCACCGATGTAAAGACTCCGTCATTGTTCGCTGAGCCACGAAAAATCATCGATGTGGACGAAGCAGTGGAATTACTCACCGCCGTCCTTCCAGATCTCGATACGAACGAGGTTCGCGAACGTCTGTCATCGAAACGCGGATTTGTCTGGCTCAAGCGCGATATTACACCGGAGCAGCAGCAACAGATTCATCGCCTCGGAATTCCGGGCGTGGGATTCCTCACCGAAAACAAGCGAGTATATCCCAACGGTCCTATTGTCTCGCACGAAATCGGGTACGTGAATATTGACAATCAGGGTATTGCGGGAATCGAGAAGTGGCTGGACGGGCAGGGACTAGCCGCATTGCATATGGCGGGGCTTGCCACAGACCAGCTGCAAAGACCGGTCAACCTCGCAGTTGATCTCCGCGTACAATTTGCGCTGCGTGATGAACTCGCAGCCGCGCGAGAGAAGTATAAGGCGAAGGCTTCCGCTGGCGTAATCGCCGACGTCAATACAGGCGAGATCGTCGCCATGGCGTCCGAGCCCGATTTTGATCCGAACAATCCGCGGGATGCCAATGACCCCGATCATCTCAACAGGCTCACGACTGGCGTCTATGAGATGGGCTCGACGTTCAAGGCGCTCACGCTCGCCATGGCTCTCGACAGTGGCCGTATCTCGCTATCGTCGTCGTTCGATGCGCGAATGCCTTTGCGTTACGGCAAGTTCGAGATCCATGACTTTCACGCGCAGCGGCGCGTGCTCACGGTCCCTGAGATCTTTACCTATTCGTCGAATATCGGAACGGCGCGCATGGCGCTTTCGCTCGGCGTCGATTACCACAAGGCCTTCCTCAAGAAGCTTGGCCAACTTGACCGCCTCCGCACCGAACTGCCTGAAAGTGCAGAACCTCTGGTCCCGAAGCATTGGGGGGAACTCAATACCGTTACGATTGCGTTTGGACATGGTTTGTCGGTCGCGCCGCTTCAGGCGGTGATGGGCATTTCGGCGCTCGTTAACGGCGGCAAGATGATTCCCCCGACATTCCTGAAGCGGAACCAGACCGATGCCGATCGACTGGCAAAAAGGGTCATCAAGCCCGAAACTGCTGAGAAAATGCGATACTTGATGCGCCTGAACGTTGAAAAAGGTACGGCGACCCGAGCCAATGTTCTGGGCTATTATGTGGGCGGAAAGACCGGTACCTCGGAGAAGGTGGTCGGCGGGCGTTATTCCAAAACCAAAGTCCTGACCAGTTTCACTGCCATCCTGCCGGCCGATAAACCACGCTACTTGATGCTCATTATGCTCGACGAACCACAGGGACTGCCCGAAACCCATGGCTTTACGACATCGGGCTGGAACGCCGTGCCGGTCGGCGCCAAGGTGATCGAGCGTGTTGCGCCGCTGCTCGATATACGGCCGCGCTTCGATTTGCCCAAGGCAGACCAGCTGTTATTGGTGAGCGCGAAGGAGTCGCGGTGAAGCTGCGCGATCTTTTGCCCGATGCGGCGATCGATGCGCGGCAGGCGGCGATCGAAATCGCGGGCGTCACAGCGGACAGCCGCAAAGTACGACCTGGGTTTCTTTTTGTCGCCATCGCGGGCGCCAAGGCCGATGGGTCGCATTTTGCGCGGCAAGCGGTCGAAGCGGGCGCTGCGGCCGTCGTCGCCCCGCAGCGGCCAGAAGGTCTGCCGGAGCCGGCAGTATTCGTACCCGTCAAAAACGTCCGCCTGTCGTTAGCCCTCATTGCGGCGAAATTCTATTCACGCCAGCCCGAAACGATTGCCGCGGTCACCGGCACCAGCGGCAAGACTTCTGTCGCAGCATTCACGCGGCAAATCTGGAGCGTGCTTGGGTTAAACGCCGCAAGCATAGGCACTATCGGCGTCGTTTCTCCCAAGGGAGAGCGTTATGGATCGTTGACGACCCCTGATCCGGTTGAACTGCATCGCACCCTCGATCAATTGGTCGATGAAGGCGTCACTCATCTCGCTCTCGAAGCCTCTTCGCACGGCCTCGATCAGTATCGGCTCGATGGAGTGAACGTAAAGGCCGGCGCCTATACCAATCTCTCGCGTGATCATCTCGACTATCATCCGACCATCGAAGCCTATCTTGCTGCCAAGCTGCGGCTGTTCGACAACCTAATCTTGCCCGGTGGCACAGCCGTGATCGGAGTTGACGACCCCTATGCAAGCCAAGTGATCGACGTCGCAACACGTCGCGGACTGAAGGTGATGACGGTTGGAGAACGGGGAGACGACATTAAATTCGCCGGCGGTGTAATCGACGGCTTCGCCCAGAGCGTCAAGTTTGCTCATCGCGGCAAGATCTACAGTGTCAGGCTTCCTTTGGTCGGAGCATTCCAGGTGCAGAACGCCGGCCTTGCCGCCGGACTTGTGATTGCGACGGGGGGTGAACCGGCGCGCGTATTTGCGGCGCTCGAAAAACTCACTGGCGCAAAGGGTCGCCTGGATCTTGCCGGCAACTACAACGGCGCGCCCATTTTCATCGACTATGCGCATAAGCCGGATGCGCTGAAAAAGGCGATTGAGAGCCTGCGCCCCTATGTGCGCGGCCAACTCATTGTTTTGTTCGGAGCCGGCGGTGATCGCGATGCGGGCAAGCGACCGATCATGGGACGGATCGCGGCCGAAGGCGCCGACCGCGTCATTGTGACCGACGACAATCCGCGCAGCGAAAATCCGGCGGCCATTCGTGCAGCGATACTTGCGGGTGCTGCCGGAGCGGTGGAGATTGGAGATCGCTCCGAAGCGATCAGGCGCGCGATTGCCGAGCTTAAGGCGGGTGACGTACTGCTGATTGCCGGTAAGGGGCACGAGACAGGCCAGATTATCGGCGACCGTGTTTTTCCGTTCTCCGACCATGAGGTAGTAGCTGCGGCCATGCAGGGGAAGGTCGCATGAGCGGACTCTGGACCATCGACGCGATGACGGCGGCAATGCACGCGGATCGGTCAGGTGTTCTCCCGGCCGAGGTATCCGGTATTTCCATCGACAGCCGCACTCTAGGCAAGGGTGATGCATTCTTCGCAATTCATGGCGAGAACCGAGATGGTCATGAGTTTGTCGACAATGCACTAAATGCCGGCGCGGGAGTCGCGGTAGTTGGCGAAAAGCAGCGTTCGCGATTTCCGAGGGCGCCATTGCTCGTCGTTGCCGATGTTCTGGAAGGCTTGCGCGACCTTGGACGCGCAGCACGTGCACGAACGCATGCGAGAGTCATCGCGGTCACCGGGTCCGTGGGCAAAACCAGTACAAAAGAGGCGTTGCGGCTTGCGCTTGCGGCCGACGGCGAAACACATGCGTCCGTTGCATCCTATAACAATCACTGGGGTGTGCCGCTTTCGCTAGCGCGCTGTCCGGCGAACGCAAAATATGCGGTGTTCGAAATCGGCATGAACCATGCCGGCGAAATCACTCCGCTCTCGAAGCTTGCCCGGCCGCACGTGGCGATCGTCACATCCATAGAACCGGTCCATCTCGAATTCTTTGGTACCCTTGAAAAAATCGCCGACGCCAAGGCGGAAATATTCTCCGGTGTCGATCCGGGCGGTGCGGCCGTCCTCAACCGCGACAATGCCCTATTTGAGAGATTGGCTCAGGCCGCCCGGTCGGCAGGCATCGCGCGCATTGTTTCATTCGGTGAGCACGAACGTGCTGACGCTCGGCTCGAGGCGGTGTCGCTGCAAGCGAACTCTTCAACGGTCGAGGCAAATATATTGGGACAGGCGGTCGCGTATAAGCTCGGTGCACCAGGCCGCCATCTTGTGCACAATTCACTTGCTGTTCTTGCGGCTGCATCGCTTGCCGGAGCCGATCTTGCGCTTGCGGCGCTCGCGTTGGGCGGTCTTCAGCCGGCCGCCGGACGTGGTGAGCGCAGTGTGCTGGCGGTCCCGGGCGGCAGCGCACTGCTGATTGACGAAAGTTACAATGCCAACCCTGCGTCGGTGCGGGCGGCGATTGCGCTGCTGGGTCAAGCGCCGATCGGCAAGCGGGGCCGCCGTATCGCAGTTCTCGGCGACATGCTGGAATTGGGCCTTCAAGGCCCTGATTTGCACCGCTCTCTGGCGGCGGCGGTCAAGAACGGCGGCATCGACCTGGTCTTTTGTTCTGGACCATTGATGCGCACGCTTTGGGAAGCCCTTCCCTCCGGTGCGCGGGGCGGCTATGCCGAGACGGCAGCGGCGCTGGAACCGGCAGTGCTCGATGCCATTCGTGCCGGCGACGCCGTCATGGTGAAAGGCTCACTCGGCTCGAAGATGGGCTCCATCGTGAAGGCTTTGGAACGGCAATTTCCCAAGCAAGCCGCGTTCGAGCAGACGCCGGCACAAAGCTGACTAGTCAGGGTTCGACCCAATGTTCTACTGGCTGACTGAGCTTTCCGACAAAGTCTCGTTCCTCAATGTTTTTCGATATCTCACGTTCCGCACCGGCGGCGCCATCGTCACGGCGTTGGTATTCGTTTTCCTGTTTGGTGGGCCGATCATCGATGTGTTGCGCCTCAAGCAAGGCAAGGGACAACCGATACGCAGTGACGGCCCGCAATCCCACCTGGTCACCAAGAAGGGCACCCCGACAATGGGTGGCTTGATGATCTTGTCGGGGTTGCTGGTGTCGACCTTGCTTTGGGCAAATCCGAAAAGTCCGTATGTCTGGGTTGTCCTGGGCGTCACTCTGTCATTTGGCCTCATCGGATTTTACGACGACTATCTCAAGGTAACGAGCCAAAGCCATGCTGGCTTCGCCGGACGAACGCGATTGTTGGCGGAAGGATTGATCGCAGTTCTCGCGTGTACTGCGCTGGCGCATCTCGGCCATGGGCCCATTGCGACTTCGCTCGTATTCCCCTTTTTCAAGGAATTGGTGATCAACCTCGGTTGGGCTTTCGTGTTGCTCGGTGCGTTCGTTATCGTCGGCGCGGGAAATGCCGTAAATCTCACTGACGGACTGGACGGACTCGCAATCGTGCCCGTGATGATCGCGGCGGCGAGCTTCGGTCTTATTTCATATCTCGCCGGCAACGCGGTATTCGCCGAATATCTTCAAATCCACTACGTCGCCGGAACTGGCGAACTTGCCGTACTTTGCGGCGCCGTGATCGGCGCCGGTCTCGGCTTTCTCTGGTTCAATGCTCCACCAGCCTCGATCTTCATGGGGGATACCGGTTCGCTGTCACTCGGCGGACTGCTCGGCGCAGTCGCGGTGGCCATCAAACACGAGATCGTCCTTGCGATTGTCGGCGGTCTGTTCGTGCTGGAAGCCGTATCGGTGATCGTCCAGGTGGTCTCGTTCAAATTGACCGGAAAGCGGGTATTCAAGATGGCGCCGATCCACCATCACTACGAGCAGTTGGGCTGGACCGAGCCGCAAATCGTCATCCGGTTCTGGATTGTTGCAGTTGTGCTGGCGCTCGCAGGCTTGGCGACGCTGAAGTTGAGATGAGCCTTGATCGCAGTCACCACGTTCGAGGGAAAACGGGTCGCGGTCTTCGGCCTCGGTAGTTCGGGCCTGCTGGCGGCGCGCGCGCTTGCCGCCGGCAATGCCGATGTCATCGCGTGGGACGATGAGTACAAAAAAATTGCAGAAGCGAAGGCGGCCGGCCTGAAAACGCAAGATCTGCGTGATCTGGATTGGTCGAAATTGGCGGCTCTGGTGCTGGCCCCGGGCGTGCCGCTGACGCACCCTCAACCGCATTGGACTGCGGCGCTGGCGCGCAAGGCCAATGTCGACGTGATCGGCGATATCGAATTGTTCTGCCGAGAGCGTACGAAATCGGGCCGGACCTGCCCGTTGATCGCGATAACAGGCACCAACGGCAAATCGACCACAACCGCACTCATTGCCCACCTGCTCCGTAGCGACGGACGGGATGCGCAAATGGGCGGAAACATCGGCGTGCCAGTGCTCGCTCTCGAACCGTTCGCGCCCGGACGGGCCTATGTTCTCGAGGTCTCTTCTTATCAGATCGATTTGGCGCCTTCGCTCCAGCCGACGGTCGGAATCCTGCTCAACGTGTCGGAAGACCATCTCGATCGGCATGGCAATATGAAGAACTATGCCGCCATCAAGGAGCGGCTTGTTGCGAATGTCGAGCCCGGGCAATACAGCCGTGATAGATGTCGATGACGACTATACGCGTGCGGCGGCTGATCGCATCGAGCAGGCGGGCAAGACGGTCGTGCGCGTCTCGGTATTGGTGCCGCTTTTTGATGGCTACTATGCGGATGGCAGCCGTATCCTTCGCTCCATAAACGGCAAGTCCGAGACGATGGCAGACCTGACCGGTATCGGCTCACTGCGTGGTTTACACAATGCCCAGAACGCCGCCTGCGCGATTGCCGCTTGCATCGCGCTCGGCAGCAGTGTGGATGCCATTCGAGAAGGTTTGAGAACGTTTCCCGGCCTGGCGCATCGGATGCAACAGGTTGGGCGTAAGGGCAACGTGTTGTTTGTCAATGATTCGAAAGCGACAAATGCAGACTCTGCAGCCAAAGCGCTTGCGAGCTTTCATGACATCTTCTGGATTGCCGGCGGGAAGCCGAAAACCGGCGGAATCCGTGGCCTGAGCCAATTCTTTCCGCGGATTCGGAAAGCCTACTTGATCGGCGAAGCCGCTGCCGAATTTGCCGGGACGCTGGATGGCAAGGTGCCCCATGAGATCAACGGCAACTTATCAGCGGCGATAGACGCGGCCACTCGTGACGCCGTTGCATCGGGGTTGCGGGAGCCGGTGATTCTGCTGTCGCCCGCCTGCGCATCGTTCGACCAGTATCCAAACTTCGAAGTCCGCGGCAAAGCCTTCTGCGACATCGTGCTGGGAATGACGGGAGTGACCACGACCGTTAATGCTTCCTAAACCGCGAGGCGTCAGCTTGGGCCGTACGGGGACTCAGACGATGCTTTCGCGCGCGCAACGGACGCCTATCGGCGAATGGTGGTGGACAGTCGATCGGCTGACCCTTGCTGCGATCGGGGCACTGATGCTTGCCGGAGTTGTGCTCTCGCTTGCGGCAAGTCCCCCCGTCGCGGGCCGTCTTGGTCTTGATCCGTTCTATTTCGTCAATCGGCACATCTTATTTCTGATACCGTCCACTGCCGTGATGCTCGGCGTATCGTTCCTCAATCCGCGTCAAATTCGCCGGCTGTCGCTGATCGTGTTCGCGGTGAGTTTCGTCCTTGTTGCGGCGACGCCATTCTTCGGACCCGAGATAAAGGGTGCACGCCGCTGGCTCGTATTGCTTGGCGTCAGCGTGCAGCCGTCGGAATTCCTTAAACCGGCTTTCGTTGTCATTGTTGCGTGGTTGTTCGGAGAATCCTCGAAGCGCCCCGATATGCCGGCGAATACATTCTCGCTCGCAATCCTGCTGACAGTCGTCGCGCTCCTGGTGGTTCAACCGGATTTTGGTCAAACGATGCTGATCGCGCTGGTCTGGAGTGCGCTGTTCTTCATGGCCGGCATGCGTCTGGTTTGGGTCGCGGGGATTGCGGGTCTCGCCGGCGTCGGCCTGCTCAGCGCATATTACACGGTGCCGCATGTGGCGCGGCGCATCCAGCGATTTCTTGATCCCGCTTCGGGCGATACGTTCAATATTGACATTGCGACGGAAAGTTTCATGCGAGGCGGGTGGTTCGGCAAAGGGCCGGGTGAGGGTACAGTCAAGCGTCTGTTGCCCGAAAGCCATACCGATTTCGTGTTTGCTGTCGCGGCCGAGGAATTCGGCGTTGCGCTTTGCCTGGCACTCGTTGCACTCTTTGCCTTCATCGTCATCCGTATGCTGATCCGTGCGATGCGGAATGATGATCCATTCACCCGCTTTGCGGCGGCCGGTCTCACCATCCTGTTTGCCACGCAATCCGCGATCAATATGGCAGTGAATTTGCATCTCATTCCGGCCAAAGGCATGACATTGCCCTTCATTTCCTACGGCGGCTCGTCGATGATTTCGATCGCCTACGCGATGGGGATGCTGCTCGCACTGACGCGCGAGCAACCGCGCGCCGCAATGATTCCGCACAATCTCGCGGTGGCCGGGAGTCCGGTGTAATGCCTGCGAGCGGCGCGCCGCTCGTGCTTCTTGCGGCTGGCGGAACCGGCGGTCATTTGTTTCCTGCAGAAGCTCTGGCTGTCGCCCTTGGTCATCGCGGCATAACCATCGAACTTGCCACAGACCATCGCGCCGCCCAGTTCGAATTTGCGGCACGGGCCGTGCATATCATTCCGAGCGCGACGGTGCAGGGCCGCAATCCGATAGCGTTGGCACGCGCGGCGTCACTCCTCGCGCTTGGCAGCGCGAAGGCGTGGACCCTGCTCGGCCGCATTAAACCCGTCGTCGTCGTTGGCTTTGGTGGCTATCCGACCGTGCCTCCACTCATGGCAGCAAGCTGGCGCGCGATCCCGACCATATTGCACGAACAGAACGGTGTGATGGGCCGCGCCAACCGGTTTCTGGCTCCGCGGGTCAGCGCCATCGCGACGGGATTCCGATCGCTCAAAAATTTCAATCGGCACTGGCAAAGCAAACTAACCTTCACCGGCAATCCGGTGCGTCCCCAAGTGGTCGCCGCGGCGAAGGCGCCTTACGCAGCGCCCGCCGATGGAAAACTCCGGCTGCTTGTGTTCGGCGGCAGCCAGGGTGCGCGTGTGATGTCCGAGGTCGTGCCGGCGGCAATTGCGTTGCTCGATGCCGGCCTTGGGATGAGGCTCAGCATTGTCCAACAGGCGCGCGCCGAAGACCTTGAAACCGTGCGGGCCATCTATGCCCGGCTCGGAGTTGCGGCGGAGGTTGCGTCATTCTTTCCGGATTTACCTGCACGAATGGCTGCGGCGCATATCGTGATCTCGCGTTCCGGCGCATCCACTGTTGCAGAGCTTTCCGCCATCGGCCGGCCGGCGATACTGGTCCCGTTGCCGAATGCATTGGATCAGGATCAGTTGGCCAATGCCGGTATGCTCGAGGCCGCCGGAGGAGCTGTACGCATCGAGCAGCGGGACTTCACCGCCGAGCGGCTGGCGCGGGAAATCACGACGCTTTCGAACGATCCGGCGCGGCTCGTACGCATGGCCCAGGCCGCCAAATCGGCTGGCACTCTCGACGCTGCCGACAGGCTTGCCGATCTGGTAATAAAAGTGGCGGGAAAATAGCCGTCGACTGCGGACCGGTCTTGTTTCGGCCTTCCGCGTCCTGCATGACATGGCGCAATCGACAGGCAGGCCGGCTGTTCCGTCCGCTTGCAAGAAAGGCTGAGGGCGACATTCATGAAGCTGCCGCGGGATATCGGTCCGGTGCATTTCGTCGGTATCGGCGGCATTGGCATGAGCGGCATCGCCGAGGTGCTGGTCAATCTCGGCTACAGTGTAACCGGCTCCGATGTCGCGGACAGCGCAAACGTAAAACGTCTGCGTGACAAGGGCGTCAGGGTCGCGATCGGCCACAAAGCCGAAAATATCGACGGAGCCGATGTCGTGGTCGTCTCTTCAGCCATAAAGCGCGACAATCCGGAGCTCATCGCCGCGCGGATCAAACGGCTTCCGGTCGTACGGCGCGCTGAGATGCTCGCCGAATTGATGCGGCTTAAAAGCTGCATTGCAATTGCCGGCACTCACGGCAAGACAACGACAACGTCGCTGGTCGCATCGTTGCTCGACGCCGGTGGGCTCGATCCGACCGTGATCAACGGCGGTATCATCAATGCGTACGGTACTAACGCGCGGCTCGGAGCGGGGGACTGGATGGTGGTCGAGGCCGATGAATCCGACGGGACATTTCTCAAGTTGCCGGCGGATATTGCCATCGTCACGAATATCGATCCTGAGCATCTCGATCACTTTCACACCTTTGACGCCGTGCAGGAAGCATTCCGTGCCTTTATCGAAAACGTCCCGTTCTACGGCTTCGCCGTCATGTGCACTGATCACCCCGTGGTCCATTCGCTCGTCGGCAGGCTGGAAGACCGGCGCATCCTTACTTACGGCGAGAATCCGCAGGCAGATGTGCGGCTCACCAATCTCGGACATCTCAATGGCGAGTCCAGGTTCTCCGTTCTCTTTCGTGATCGGGACGGGAAAACCTCGCACACGATCGACAATCTTACCTTGCCGATGCCTGGTCGCCATAACGCGCTCAATGCGGTGGCTGGAATTGCGGTTGCGCACGCATTGGGGCTCAAGAGCGACGTGATCCGCAAGGCGCTTGCCGAGTTTTGGTGGCGTAAAACGTCGATTTACGCGGGTCGGTGAATGGAACGGAGCGGTCATCATTGACGATTACGGGCATCATCCGGTCGAGATCGCAGCGGTGCTGCGCGCCGCCCGCGAAAGCGCCAAAGGTCAGGTGATCGCAGTGATGCAGCCACATCGCTACACGCGGCTTCACGATCTCTTCGAGCAATTCTGTACCTGTTTCAACGATGCCGATGCAGTGATCATTGCGCCGGTGTATCCCGCCGGGGAACAGCCGATTGCGGGTGCGGATCGCGATTCCTTGATTAGAGGCTTACGCACGCACGGCCACAAGAATGCGATCCCGCTGGAAGGTCCGGAAAAGCTTGCGTCACTGGTCAAGACTTTGGCAAAGCCGGGCGACTACGTCGTCTGTCTCGGCGCCGGCTCGATCACTCAATGGGCGCAGGCACTTCCTGCAGAACTGAAAGCGCTATGACCTTCCCCGACATCGTCCCGGAGCTGAAATCCAAGATGCCCGAACTGCGCGGGCGGCTTTTGGCCAATCAGCCGCTTGGAGAATTTACCTGGTTTCGTGTCGGCGGCACCGCACAAGCCTTTTTCATGCCCGATGATGAAAATGATCTTGCTTATTTCCTGCGTAACCTGCCTTCGGAGGTTCCCGTCACGGTGATAGGCGCCGGCTCGAATTTGATCGTGCGCGATGGCGGAGTACCGGGAGTGGTGATCCGTCTGGGACGGGGCTTCAACGAGGTGACGATAGAGAATCATCGCGCAACTGTGGGAACGGCAATGCTCGACGTGATGGTGGCACGCGCGGCACAGGCTGCTGGCACGGCGGGCCTTGCATTTCTAAGCGGCATACCCGGAACAATTGGTGGTGCGTTACGCATGAACGGCGGAGCCTATGGCGGCGAGACCAAGGACATTTTCGTCGAGGCACGCGGCGTCGACCGTCACGGCAATCTGCATAATTTCAGCAATGGCGATATGGGTTTCTCATATCGTCATTGCGGCGTCGGTGATGATGTCATCTTCACGACGGCTATCTTGCAAGGCAAGCCAGGTGAACCCGAAGAAATTGCGGCAGAAATGGCGGCGATCAAGAAGAAACGCGAAGCCAGTCAACCGCGCAACCGGACCGGCGGATCGACTTTCAAGAATCCTCAGGGCCAGAGCGCGTGGAAGCTTGTTGACGATGCCGGCTGTCGTGGGCTCACGATCGGCGGCGCGCAGGTCTCCGAGCTCCACAGCAATTTCCTGATCAATCTCGGCGGGGCGAGTGCGAACGATATCGAAACTCTCGGCGAAACCGTGCGGGAAAGGGTGAAGGCGCATTCGGGTGTCGACCTGGAGTGGGAGATCAAACGGGTCGGAGTGAAAAGCTGAATTCAATGAAACACGTTGCGGTTCTCATGGGCGGCTGGTCGGCGGAACGTGAGATTTCGCTGCGTTCCGGCAAGGCCTGTGCCGATGCTGTCGAGCGGAGCGGCTATCAAGTCAGCCGCGTCGATGTTGACCGCGATATCGCGGCGACGTTGCGCCGCCTCAAACCTGACGTCGCACTGAATGTCCTGCACGGCCGTCCTGGTGAAGACGGAACGCTCCAAGGCATGCTCGAGGTGCTTGGCATCCCCTATACTCATTCCGGCGTGCTCGCCTCAGCACTTGCGATGCAAAAAGATATTGCCAAGACAATCCTCAAGGCGGCGGGAGTACCGGTACCGGGAGGAGTAACGGCGGCGCGCAAGGATGCAGCCAAGCGCCATTTGCTTCCGCCGCCCTATGTAATCAAGCCGGTTTCGGAAGGGTCAAGCGTCGGGGTTTTCATTGTCCGTGATGACCACAAGCACCCGCCGCAGGAATTGATGCGTGCTGACTGGGCATTTGGCGATGACGTTCTGGTGGAACCGTACATACCCGGCAAGGAGCTCACCTGTGCCGTGATGGGTGAACAAGCATTAGGCGTCATTGAAATCATTCCGACTGTCAAATTCTACGACTATGAGGCCAAATACGCTCCCGGCGGCTCGAAGCATCTTCTGCCGGCGCCGATCGCTCCGGATGTTTATCGTGAAGTTCAACGCCTGGCGCTTGCGGCGCATCGCGCGTTGGGTTGTCGCGGCGTTACCCGTTCTGATTTTCGCTTTGACGACAGAAACGATATCGCAAAGGGCTTGTTCTGCCTTGAAGTCAATACGCAGCCGGGCATGACCGAGACCTCGCTGGTGCCTGAGCTTGCCTTGCACGCGGGTATCGAATTCGGAGAGCTGGTGAAGTTGGATGGTCGAAGACGCCTCTTTGGATCGCTGACGCTTCGACCAGCCTGCAATTCCAAGAAGAAGCCACGGAATTCCTTCAAATTTTACTAATCATTTACCAATAACGCCGAAGACTAGGCGCTGGCGGCGCAGCCCGCATTCGGCTGCCGCGAAGTCGTGCGTGCTGACTTCACCGCTGACGGCGGCCTCTGAGGGACGGGGATGTCTCATCTGAAGCCGGATATCCGGGCATGACCGGCGTCATGCGCGAGTTGCTGCTTGCGTTCCCTGCGGGGCGCTATGTTTGAACAGTGGGTTGCGATGGAAGGCCGAGGACGCGTCGCTCAATCACTCAGGCTGAAACGGCGTGCATCGTCTGGATTGTGGGCGCGGTCGTATGACTGGCGCTGGCTGCGTTCGGTACGGCGCTGGACTAGCGCTTTGGTAAATCTGAACGTACCGCGCGGTGTCGGTTCTTCGGCTGCTGCCTTGCTGCTTCTTGCAAGCGTCGGCTACGGGGTGGTCAGGGGCGGGCACGAGGCGCAGATTGCCGAGAACGTTCAGGATCTCTGCGATGCGGCCGCCAATGAACTTGGTTTTCGCATTTCCGAAATAGCGCTAGCTGGCGGGCACGAAGTCAGCCGTGACGAAGTTTTGATGCTGGCCGGCATCAGCGATCATTCGTCCCTCCTGTTCCTGGATGCTGCCCGTGCTCGCGCACGCTTGATGGCCAATCCGTGGATTGAGAATGCGGCCGTTCTTAAACTATATCCTGATCGGCTGCGTATCGAGATCAAGGAGCGCAAGCCTTTTGCACTCTGGCAGCGAGACGGCCGCATCGCACTGATAGCTGCCGACGGCACTGTCCTTGAACCGTCTGTGCCGGCGCGTTTCTCCACGCTGCCGCTCGTGGTTGGCAAAGGCGCGGAGCAATCCGCCCGCGATTTCCTTAATGTCGTCGCCCGTTTTCCGATGATTGCACAATTGACCGAGTCCTCGGTGCTGGTCGCTGAAAGACGATGGAATTTGCACCTGAAAAATGGGGTGGAGATCTTCTTGCCGGAAAGTGAGGCGGACCAGGCACTTCGAATTCTTGTCGATCTCGACCGCAGCAAGAAGCTTCTCTCACGGGATATCGTTGCGGTCGATCTTCGACTGCCTGATCGCGTCACTGTACGCCAATCCGATGCAGCCGCCGCCGCGCGCGAACAGACTCTCAAAGAATTGGAAAAGGCAAGGAAGGCCAAGCCGACCAAGGGAGGCGAGGCATGACCGTCCTGCGTTTCGGCCTCACCCCGAAGATGAAGCCGGTATCCCCCAAACGCGCAGCTATCGTCGGCGGCCTCGATATTGGTACCAGCAAAGTTGTGTGCCTGATCGCGCGGCTTGAACCCCAGGCGCCGCAGGACGTGCTGCGCCGGCGAAGCCACGGCGTGCAGCTGATGGGTTTTGCTCATACGGCGGCAAGCGGCATGAAGGGCGGCTCGGTCATCGATCTTGGTGAGGCCGAGGAGATGGCCCGTCAGGCGATCGCGATCGCTGAAAGCATGGCCGGCGTGCAGCTCGAGTCGGTTGTGGTTTCGATGTCTGGCGGCCGGCTCGGAAGCGAGCGGTTTAATGCGAATACTGATCTTGCGGCCGGCACCGTAACCGAAGCCGATATCGGCCGCGTGCTGGCGGCAGCGAGCCGTCATTCGGTACGCGACGGCCGCGCCGTATTGCACTCGCTACCCATCGGTTACGCCGTCGACGCCGCTACCGGCATTCGTGAACCGCGCGGCATGCTCGGCCACCAGCTCGGCGTGGATATGCACATGGTCACCGCCGACGTGGCCACAGTACGCAACCTGATGCTCACGGTCGAACGCAGCCATCTGTCGGTGGAAGCCATGGTCTCATCCCCTTACGTGGCGGGGCTTGCGGCTCTCGCTGATGACGAGGCCGATTTAGGGGTGGCGACCGTCGACATGGGCGCCGGAACCACGACTTTAGCGGTATTTTCCTCCGGCAAGTTCGTACACGCTGATGGTTTTGCCCTCGGCGGCAACCACGTAACTATGGATCTTGCCCGAGGTCTCAACACCCGCGTCACTGACGCTGAGCGAATCAAAGCGATTTATGGCAGTGTTTTAGCCGGCGGATCGGATGAACGAGACATGATCACTGTACCACCGGTCGAGGACGACGAGCGCGAGCCGCCCCAGTTCGTCTCGCGGGCTTCGCTCGTGCGAATCATCAGGCCGAGAGTGGAGGAGATCCTAGAGATGGTTCGTGATCGGCTCGCGGCATCGCCATTCGCGGCCGAACCTCGCGGACGCGTCGTATTGACGGGAGGCGCGAGCCAATTGACAGGCCTTGCCGACCTCGCCGCACGCATTCTGCGGCGCCCGGTACGTATTGGCCGTCCATTGGGGCTGGCCGGGTTGCCGGAATCGGCCAAGGGTCCGGCCTTTGCAGTTGCAGCGGGTCTGCTTGTCTATCCACAGGCAGCCCATCTTGAACACTTCGAACCGCGGCGAACGCGGCAATTGATGACAGGAACGGGCGGTTACATGGCACGGGTCGGACGATGGCTGCGCGAAAGTTTCTGACCCTTCATCAACGGAACCACGAATGGCCGGTGGCGGACCGGCCCAGTTCGGCGGCGTGCAGTTGCAATAGCGCCTTCGGCGCAACGCAAAGCCTGCTGCCCGTGCAATCATGAGGCAAACATGACCATCAACCTGACGATTCCCGATATTCGCGAGATGAGACCTCGCATCACCGTCTTTGGCGTCGGCGGTGCCGGCGGCAATGCCGTCAACAACATGATCGCTGCAGGCCTGCAAGGCGTCGATTTCGTCGTCGCCAATACAGATGCCCAGGCGCTCACGATGTCCAAGGCAGAACGCATCATCCAGATGGGCACCCAGGTGACCGAAGGTCTCGGCGCCGGGTCACAACCGGAAGTCGGCCGTGCCGCGGCAGAGGAGGTGATTGACGAAATTCGCGACCACCTCACCGGTGCGCACATGGTCTTCGTCACTGCCGGAATGGGCGGCGGCACAGGTACGGGCGCCGCTCCCGTCATCGCAAAGACGGCACGAGAACTCGGGATTCTCACGGTTGGTGTGATCACCAAGCCGTTCCAATTCGAGGGCCAGCGCCGCATGCGATTTGCCGAGGCCGGCATTGTGGAACTGCAAAAGGTGGTGGATACCCTCCTGATTATTCCCAACCAGAACTTGTTCCGCGTGGCCAATGAAAAGACCACGTTTGCCGATGCCTTCGCCATGGCTGACCAGGTGCTTTATTCGGGAGTAGCCTGCATCACCGACCTCATGGTCAAGGAAGGTCTGATAAATCTCGATTTTGCCGACGTGCGCGCTGTCATGCGCGAGATGGGCAAGGCGATGATGGGCACCGGCGAGGCCTCAGGCGAAAAACGCGCGCTGACGGCAGCCGAGGCCGCAATTTCCAACCCGCTGATCGACGACGCCTCAATGAAGGGCGCCAGGGGCCTGTTGATTTCGATTACCGGCGGCAAGGACTTGACGCTCTACGAAGTTGACGAAGCCGCAACCCGCATTCGCGAGGAAGTCGATCAGGACGCGAACATCATCGTCGGAGCGACATTCGACGAAACCCTCGAGGGAATTATACGGGTATCGGTTGTCGCAACCGGGATCGACAACACCGGTCACGCACGACATGCGCAGCCCGCGGAGAGCGCCCTCAGGGAGCTAGCCGGCAAAATACGAAACGACAGCCGTCGCATTGCGGATCGGATAGAACGCGCGCCTGCCGCACACGTTGCGCCTTCGGTCGAATCTGCCGCACATGCGGCAGTGGCGGCCGCCATCCTGCCGCCAACCGCGATCGAAGACGTCTCCATTCGGCCGATGCCGATGAAGCCATCGCTCTTTAAATCAGCCCAGGCTGAAGCGCCGCCAGCTGACCCGCCGATGCCGGCCGCGTTCATTCCGCCAGCGCCGGAACGCATGATGGCACGCACACCGCGTATGCCGCGGATCGACGAGCTTCCAATCCCTGCGCAGAACGAGATTCGGGCACAGCGGGGCGAACTCGCAGACGATCATCCCGAGAAGCGCCGGATGTCATTGATGCAGCGGCTTGCCTCGGTCGGGCTGGGACGCCGGGCAGAAACGGAAGGGCCGGCAGCAGCTCCGATGCCGCGCACAGCGCGACCGATGCCACAGTTCGAGCGTCCTCAGCAGCGCCCGACGGCCCGTCACCCGGAAGGCCGGCCAGCGGACCCCGTATCGGAATATGCGCGGAGGGCAGCCCCGCATGGTCTCGACCCCCACGGTCGCAATGCGCCTGTGCATAATTCTGGCGAGGAGGATCAGCTCGACATCCCCGCCTTCCTGCGGCGCCAAGCCAACTAAGCTCAGGATGGACTGAAAATTGGCCCCGCTTTCATTTCGAGGCGGGGCCGCTTGTTGACGGGGGCTTTGTTCTAATTATTTGAAGAACAACATGTTTTTCTAACAACTGGCCGTGTGCGTATGCCGGGACTGCATTGACGGGAAAGTCGGCGGCGGATTTAGCCGCTGAATAAACGGACGGGGCGGTCTTAAAGCCCGTCAAATGCGGCAAAAAAGAGTAACAGTCGGTAAGAAAGCGTGAGTTGGAGGATACCCGTGCAATAGCCTAAGTTTCAGGAGTGAAAGGGACTTTTCGAGTCCTTGGGGGTCGCCGTCCGGTCTACTTGGACGGTTTGGACTAAAGGCGAAAATGTGGCCCCTTGGGGGCCTTGGGGGATGGGGCCGCGCTGGCCTACTTTCGGCCGGCGGAAATTGGGTAGATGAAAGGCGCTAAGCAAACAACGCTACGCCACCCGGTTGCCGTTTCTGGCATCGGAGTACATTCCGGTCTCCCGGCCACACTTACTCTCCATCCCGGCGACGATGATACCGGCATCGTATTTCAGCGCGTAACCGTCGACGGTTCAATCGAGCGCGAAATCCGCGCGGATGTGCGCGCCGTCACCGCCACCGAATTTGCCACCGTTCTTGGCGACGCCAAGGGTCCGCTCTGTTCGACCGCCGAACATTTGCTGGCGACGCTGCGTGGCCTCTATGTCGACAATGCGGTCGTCGAAATCGACGGGCCGGAAGTACCGATCATGGATGGCAGCGCTGCCGCGTTTGTCGATGCCATCGACCAGGCCGGCCTTACAGCGCGCGCGCTTCCGCGCCGCTATATCGAGGTGACGAAAACCGTGTCAGTCGCCAAAGATGGCGCATACGGGGAGTTGCGGCCATATGACCATGGCTTCCGCGTCGAAGCTGAAATTGAATTCGACCATCCATTGATTGGTCAACAGGCGCTTTCACTCGATATTGAGCCTGACTTATTCCGCCGCGAGATCGCCCGCGCGCGCACGTTCGGTTTCATGCGAGACGTCGCCAAGCTGTGGAGTGCTGGCTACGCACTCGGTGCATCATTCGAGAATACGCTTGTCGTCAGCGAAGATCGCGTGCTCAATCCGGAAGGTCTGCGCTTTACCGACGAGTTCGTGCGTCACAAGGTCCTTGACGCGATCGGCGATCTCGCGCTCGCGGGCCAGCCATTGCTTGCTGCCTACAAGACCGTGCGCGGTGGCCATAAACTCAATCATGCGGTGCTCTCCGCACTCATGGCCGATCCGAGTGCATGGCGTGTGGTCGAGGCCGCGGAACCCGTCCGTCGGGTTCGTGGACGTGCCGGCATCATTGCCGGTCTTGCAGCTCCGGCCTATGGCCCGGAAGTGTCCTGAAAAGCTCAGATTTTTGCCTTAACCTTCGCCTTAATCCGGGCCGAATGTCGGCTTACTCGCATGGCGAGAGCGCATGTTTTCGGGTAAACCGGCGCGGTTGGCCGTCTCTGTAAAGACGGCTTTCGGGGGAAGCGACGCATTTCGCGTGGATGAGTGCGGGCCGGAAAAACCAATGATGTCGCGCCGACGAGGGACCGCGCAGGCATGACCACGCAGCCAAAAACTGTGCGCTGGGTGCGCTTGTCGCGCGTCTTTGTGGTCGCCCTGCTGGCCGGAAGTGTCGCCGCCTGCAGCAGCTTTGATTTTTTTGCAAAAAAGGACGACACGCCGCCTGATGAGCCCGCCGACCGGCTCTACAACGAGGGCCTCTATCTCCTCAACGCAAAGAAAGATCCGCGGGAAGCGGTCAAGAAATTCGAGGAAGTCGACCGCCAGCATCCTTACTCCGAATGGGCGCGTAAATCCCTCATAATGTCGTCCTACGCCTACTATCAGGCCGGCGAATACGAGGACTGTGTCAACGCCGCCAAGCGCTACATCACGTTGCATCCAGGAAGTTCGGATGCTGCCTACGCACAATTTTTGATCGCGTCCTCATACTTTGACGAAATTCCCGACGTAACGCGAGACCAGGCGCGGACCGAGAAAGCGCTCGCGGCGCTCGACGAAGTCATACGCAAATATCCAACCAGCGAATACGCGGTCAATGCGAAGCAAAAGGTCGAAGTTGCCCGCGACCAGCTTGCCGGCAAGGAAATGCAGATTGGCCGCTACTATATGCGGAAGAAGGATTACACCGGCGCTATTAACCGCTTCAAAGTGGTCGTGACCAAGTACCAGACAACGCGCCATGTCGAGGAGGCGCTCATGCGGTTGACGGAGAGTTACATGGCGCTCGGCATCGTTGAGGAGGCACAGACCGCGGCCGCCGTGCTTGGGCACAATTTCCCCGACAGCATCTGGTACAAACATGCCTATGCGCTCGTGAAGAACGGCGGCCTGGAGCCCAAGGAGAACGAAGGTTCCTGGATCAGCAAGGCGTTCAAGGGCGTCGGCCTGGGCTGAACTCGTCACATTGGATTCACAATAGCTTGGTCGGGCCCGGCACAAGCCTTGTGCCGGCCATCCGGCTCTTTAATGATGGCGAATCCATAGGCTCCTGGACCGGCCGCCGATGCTTTCCCGAATCTCTATCCGTGACATCGTATTGATCGACCGGCTCGACATCGATTTTGCCGAGGGTCTTGCCGTTCTTACCGGTGAGACCGGCGCCGGAAAGTCGATCCTCCTGGATGCATTTGCGTTGGCTTTGGGCGGTCGGGGGGATCAGGCGCTCGTGCGTCAGGGCGTTGAGCAGGGGCAGGTTACGGCGGTGTTCGACGTCGACAGGAAACATCCCGCCCGCGCCTTGCTCGCGGCCGACGATATTCCGGCCGAGGACGAACTGATTCTCCGTCGTGTTCAGCTTGCCGACGGCCGGACGCGTGCCTTCGTCAATGATCAGCCGGTCAGCGTTCAGGTGCTCAAGCAGCTTGGTGCGGCCCTGGTCGAGATCCATGGCCAGCACGACGAACGTGCACTGACCGACGCAGCGATCCACCGCCGGTTGCTTGATGCTTTTGGAAGGCTCGAGGACCAGGCGACGGATGTCGAGGCGTTATGGCAGTCGCGACGCGATACTCGTTCCGCAGTCGAAGCGCATCGCGCGGAGATCGAGCGTGCGAGGCGGGAAGGCGATTGGCTGCGCCATGCAGTGGAGGAGCTAAACAAGCTATCACCCCAGGCTGGCGAGGAGACGACGCTCTCCGAACGGCGCACGTCCATGATGCAAGCGGAAAAGGTAGCGGAGGACTTGCGCGATGCGCACGAGGTCATCGCCGGCGCTGCTTCAAGCGTTCCCGCCCTATCCGGAGTAATTCGCAGATTGGAGCGGCGGACGACACAGGCACCAGGTCTCATCGAGCCGACAGTGAAAGCGCTTGATGTAGCATTGACCGCGCTCGATGAAACGCGCGGGCATCTCGAGGCGGCATTGCGCGCTGCCGACTACGATCCGGCGGAGCTCGAACGTATAGAGGAACGTCTGTTCGCGCTTCGCGCGGCTGCGCGCAAATACAACGTACCCGTGGATGAGCTTTCGGCGCTTGCGCTCAAATACAACGGGGATATCGCCCTGATCGATGCCGGCGAGGATAAACTCAAAACGCTCGAGGCGGCGGCCGCTCAAGCCGAAGCCGCCTACAGCGCTGCCGCCAGTGGGCTCTCGAAAGCGCGCGGGAAGGCCGCAGGCGCCCTCGACAAGGCGGTTAACGGGGAGCTTAAGCCGCTTAAGCTGGAGCGCGCCAAATTCTCAACGCAAATCGACAGTGACTCTGCGTCGGCAGGGCCAAATGGCTATCGACCGGGTGGAGTTCTGGGTGCAAACTAATCCCGGGACGCGCCCGGGCCCTTTGATGAAGGTCGCATCCGGTGGCGAGTTGGCGCGTTTCCTGCTCGCGCTCAAAGTCGTGCTCGCCGACCGCGGGTCCGCACCGACGCTCGTTTTCGACGAAATCGATACGGGAGTGGGCGGTGCGGTGGCCGATGCCATTGGCATGCGGCTTGCGAAGCTCGCCCGCGGCGTGCAGGTGCTCGCCGTTACGCATGCGCCCCAGGTGGCGGCACGCGCCGACCATCATTATCTCATCAGCAAGGACGCGCTGGAAAAAGGAAAGCGTGTTGCGACGCGCGTTACTGAGCTGGTGGCGGAACGCCGGCGCGAGGAGGTTGCCCGCATGCTTGCCGGCGCCGAGATCACCAGCGAAGCTCGTGCAGCGGCTGAGCGGTTGATCAAGGCGGCGAGCTGAACAAGATGAGTTAAGTTCGGCCGTAATGGTCTTCTATGCCCAGAGTCAAAACCGATAAAACTCCAGTCGAATTGCTCACCGCCAAACAGGCGAAGGTCGAGCACGCGCGGCTACAGAGCGAGATCGCGCAGCACGATAGGCGTTACTACCAGCAAGACAGGCCGACGGTCAGCGATGCCGAATACGACGTGCTACGTGCGCGCTACAATGCAATCGAGGCGCGCTTTCCCGACCTGCGCACGCTGGAATTGCTGTCGCTGAAGGTTGGTGTTGCTCCCTCCGGCAGGTTCAAGAAAGTTCGGCACACAGTGCCCATGCTTTCACTCGACAATGCATTTAGCGAACAGGACGTGGTCGACTTTGCTGCCCGTATTCGCCGCTTCTTGAAACTCGACGACGCCGAAAAGCTTGCATTCAGCGCCGAGCCGAAGATTGACGGGCTTTCGATGTCGTTGCGGTACCAGGAAGGTGAACTCCTCACCGCTGCAACGCGTGGCGATGGCGCCGAAGGCGAGGATGTCACCGCCAATATCCGCACGCTCAAGGACGTTCCGCGGAAGCTCAAGGGCCGCAATGTGCCAGAAATCTGCGACGTACGCGGCGAAGTCTATATGACGAAGAGGGCCTTTCTTGCGCTCAACGAACGTCAAAAAGCCGCCGGCGAGCAGATCTTCGCCAATCCGCGTAATTCCGCGGCAGGTTCGTTGCGCCAGAAGGATCCCACCATTACGGCCTCACGCCCCCTGGGCTTCTTCGCCTATGCATGGGGCGAGATGAGCGAGATGCCCTCCGACACGCAGACGGGCATGATCAAATGGTTCGAGACCTGTGGCTTCAAGACCAATCCGCTGACCAAACTCTGCCGTTCGAGCGATGAACTAATTGCATTCCACCGCAAGATCGAAGAGGGACGTGCCGAGCTCGACTACGACATTGACGGCGTGGTTTACAAGGTTGATCGGCTCGATTGGCAAGAGCGGCTCGGCTTTGTTTCGCGATCACCGCGTTGGGCCATCGCTCACAAATTTCCAGCAGAGCAGGCAACGACGGTCGTCCGCGGCGTGTTGATTACGGTGGGCCGAACCGGTGCGCTCACACCGACTGCGCAGCTTGAGCCGGTCGGGGTCGGCGGGGTGATTGTTCAGAACGTGACCCTGCACAATGAGGACTACATCAAGGGCATCGGTGGAAATGGCGAACCTCTGCGGGAAGGCCGCGATATCCGCATCGGCGATACCGTCATCATTCAGCGTGCGGGCGACGTCATTCCGCAAGTCGTCGATGTCGTGATCGATAAACGTCCGAAAGACGCGAAGCCCTATCAGTTTCCGAAAAAATGCCCGTGCTATCTGCACACCGATATCATGCGTGAGGAAACGGCGGCCGGAGAGGAGGGTGCCCGCGCCCGCTGCACCGGCGAATTCGCGTGTCCCTACCAGAACATCGAGCATCTCAAGCTGTTCTGCTCGCGCCGTGCCTTTGATATCGAGGGACTCGGCGAGAAACAGATCGAATTTTTCTTCGAGAAAAAGTGGATCGAGGAGCCGGCCGACATATTCACGCTTGCCCGGCGCAACAGGAAGATCAAGCTTGAGGAGCAGGAGGGTTACGGCGAAACGTCGGTCCGAAATCTGTTCGATGCAATCGAACAGCGGCGCGAGATTTCGCTTGACCGATTTATTTATGCCCTCGGCGTCCGCCATGTCGGCGAAACCACTGCCCTTGCGCTTTCCCGCGGCTACGGTTCGTGGAAGGCTTTCCACGATGCGGGACTAAAGGTCGCAAAAGGCGACGAAGAGACGATCGCAGAAATGGATGCGCTCGATCAGATCGGCGACACTGTGATCCAAGCGATCGCCGCCTATTTCGGGGAGAGTCACAACCGCGGCATTGTCGAGCGATTGACGAGGGAAGTGAAAATTATCGATGCCGAAAAGCCGAAAAAAGACACAGCAATTGCCGGCAAAACCGTCGTCTTCACGGGCGCATTGGAAAAAATGACACGTGAGGAGGCCAAGGCGCAGGCGGAACGCCTCGGCGCCAAGGCCGCGGGTTCGGTGTCAAAGAAAACCGACTACGTGGTTACAGGTCCTGGCGCTGGATCGAAACTTGCCGATGCGAAAAAATATGGCGTCAAGGTTCTGACTGAAGACGAGTGGCTGAAATTGGTCGGCAGGTAACGGTTCACGAGCGCCTTTTCGGACGAGTTCTCCGCCTCCGTGGAGTTTTGCGGCGTGCGCTCTTCTTGTCGCGAGAATTGAGTGGCCGCGCCGCCTGCTCGAGCCATTTCCGGGTCGGGGCGTCCACGAGCGGTCCAATCACTTCGTGAACCCGCCTATGGTAGCTGTCGATCCAGGCGCACTCTTTGGCCGTCATTAGGCCGGGGTCGATCAGCCGGCGATCGATCGGGGCGAGGGTCAAGGTTTCGAAGGCATTGAGCGGCTTTTCGGCGCCGACCGGTTCTGGCGCCGCGATCACCAGCACCAGGTTTTCGATGCGAATGCCGTAGGCCGCCGTTTTATAATAACCGGGCTCGTTCGACAAAATCATGCCGCGCCGGAGGGCGACCATGCCGAGCTTCGATATGCGCGCCGGGCCTTCGTGAACCGACAGATAGCTGCCGACCCCGTGGCCGGTGCCATGATCGAAGTCGAGCCCGGCCTGCCAAAGCGCTGTGCGCGCCAGAGGATCGAGCTGGGCGCCGGTCGTGTTTTCAGGAAAGACAGCGGTAGCAATCGCAATATGCCCTTTGAGCACGCGAGTGAAACGGTCGCGCATTTCGTCGCTCGGTTCGCCTACGATGACCGTGCGCGTGATATCCGTCGTGCCATCCTCGTACTGAGCACCTGAGTTGACCAGAAGCAGTTCGTTTTTCCCCACGCGACGATTGGAAGCCCGGGTTACCCGATAATGCACAATCGCGCCGTTTGCTCCCGTTCCCGCAATCGTCGGAAAAGAAACGTCCTTGAGCGCGCCGGTATGGCGACGAAAGCTTTCCAGCGCCTCGACCACATCGATTTCCGTAAGTTTGCCCGAAGCTGCTTCATTGTCGAGCCAGGCGAGAAAGCGCACGACGGCCGCGCCGTCGCGCATATGCGCATTGCGGCTGCCTGCAATCTCGGCGTGGTTTTTGGTCGCTTTGAGGAGTGAAATCGGATCGGCGCCTCGTTGCAGCTTGCTGCCGCCCGCGGCAAGCACTCGTGCAAATGCGTCGGCGGCACTTGCCTGATCAAGACGCACCGTCTTGTCCTTGAGACCTGCAAGATCGCGGACGAGGCCGTCCGGATTGCGAACGTCCGTGAACTCCTCCAGGGCATGGCGGACATTGTTGCTGAGCTTGGTCGCATCCACGTAGATCGCGGGCCGGCCATCGCGGGGAATTAATGCGTAGGCTAGCGCGAGTGGCGTATGAGCGACGTCAGCCCCTCGAATGTTGAACGCCCAGGCGACATTTTGTGGATCGGACACCAGCAGGGCGTCGGTGTGGGATCTTGTCAGTTCGGTGCGGATGCATTTGATTTTGTGGGGCGCGCTCTCGCCGGCGAGCTTGAGTTCACGGATGGTTACCATTCCAGCCGGCGGTGCCGGCCGGTCGCGCCATAGTGCGTCAATCGGATTGTCATTGACGGCAACGAGTTCTGCGCCGGCGGCGACGCACGCTTTCGCGAGCTTTTCGGCCTGATCGCTGGTGTGCAGCCAAGGATCATACCCGATCTTTGTGCCGCTTTGATTTTTTCCTCGAGCCACCGGTCCGGCGGGCGCTCAACCAAATGTTCTATGGAATAAATTGCTCCATCGATTTGCGAGTCGGCCTGCAATGTGTAACGGCCGTCGACGAATAATGCCGCGCTGTCGGCCAGACGATTGCCGTGCCTGCCGAGCCCGTAAATCCGGTGAGCCACGCCAAGCGCTCTTCGCTTGCGGGAAGATACTCGTTTTGCTGGCGGTCGGCGCGCGGCACGACGAAACCGTCAAGCCCACGTCGTTTGATCTCGGCGCGCAACGCAGCGGTGCGCGAAGCACTTTGAGCGCGTAGGTTCGAATTGTCGAACGACTGGAAGCGGGCTTCAAACATGAGATGATCGCACTCTAGCTTTCAACGCATGTCCAGCGATGCGGCCATTCAGGTACCGCAGACTGGCTAAATTTCTCGAAAATTCCATTCAGAGATCGCAATGTGGCATGAAACCGGCCGTTTGTTTCAATTTTGTGCATTGCAGCTAGCCATCGTGATTTGCGTCATCGATCAAAATAAGTCATCGGCTCGGCCGCTTTCGCCGGTGAAGCTGCCACGGTCGCCCCAGCCGGGGATGGCGCCGTCTTCGGTGCATCACCAATGTCACCCAGTTGTCGAGGGCGATCTGACGCTCAAGTGCAAAGCCCTGCGCCCGGTAAACCGAATGCGCAGCGTTGGCGTGGCTGGGCAACAGCCCCGACAAGACGATGCGCCCACCGGGCGCGACCAGCTTGCGCAGTGGAACCGCAAGTCGCATCAATGGCAACAAAAGGATATTGGCGAAAATCAATTGATAGGGTGCGCGAGCTACGATTGCGCGAGCGCCGGTACCGGCTGCGTGTGCAATAACGATCAACGGCGCCACACGATTGAGGCGTGAATTAAGGCGCGCCACGTCAACTGCTCGCCGGTCGATATCGCTCGCCACGATTCGGGTCCGAAGAACTTTTGCCGCGGCAATGGCGAGGATACCGCTGCCGGTGCCGATATCAAGAACGCGCCGGAGGCGGCGTTCCTTCGTCAGCATGTCAAGCGCCGCGAGGCAGCCGCGTGTCGTTCCATGATGCCCGGTGCCGAAGGCCAGCGCCGCCTCGATCTCAATGCCGGTATCGTTGGCGCTCAACCGCGCGCGATCATGGGCGCCGTGAACGAGGAAGCGGCCGACCCTGATCGGTTTGAGACCGGCAAGGCTTTGCGCCACCCAATCGGCCGCGGCGAGCGGTTCGATCGTGAGCGAATGTGCAGCCGCTTCGCCGGCGGCGACTTTTACCAGTGCGCGCAGGTGCGTCTCGCGCGGCGCTCGCGAAAGTGGATCGCCACGTGCCAGCGTCCGTTGTCGTCCTCGAACGCGGCGCAGGCCGCGTTTTCCGTGTCGAGGGTCTCGCCGAGAAATGCCGCGAGCCGGCGAGCGGTTTGTTCGTCGCAGGGGAGGTGGGCGACTGTGGTGGTCGGGTCCATGCGGCGCAATTTTGCCCTTCGCAATCGCACGCACAATGGCTATCTAAGTGACAATGTCGATACAAACACCTCGTGCCGCGGAGATCGAATTGCTTGCCCTTGCGAGCCGGAACGGCTGGCCGGAGGATTTGCGGGTGCTGATTGCCCGGTATCCGCGCGAACAGTGGGAAATCCACACTAACCTCGGTGAAATGGCGCGCTTTTGGCTATCGCGGCACGTGATGTTCCGCGAGCTTTCCGTTGCGATTGGCGACATCACTACTCAATTCCGAGCCGGGCATCTTCCGGCGGCTGAATTTGCACAGCAATTCGTGCCGCGGCTCCAATTTATGCTGGATCAGCTCAACGTCCATCACCAGATTGAAGATCTGCACTATTTCCCGATTTTCAAGGCCGCCGAAGCACGTCTTGCGCTTGGCTTTGACGTGCTCGAGGGCGATCACCATCACATTCACGCCGAGATGGCTCGTACCGCAGAGTCCGCGAATGCTCTTTTGCAGGCATTGCGGGCGGGAGGCGATGCGTTGCGCCGCTGCGGCGAAAATTATGCCACCGTTAGTGCCTCTCTAATGGACGGACTTGCGCGCCACCTCGACGACGAAGAGGATCTGATTGTTCCACTCATCCTGGATCGCGGTGAAGAAAAGCTGGGTGTGGCGCACCATCGTTAAGCGGTGCGCCAGGCGGGGATTTGGCACGTCATCTTTATTGAAAAAAGCGCGCAACGAGGGCAATGTTTTCCGGCGGCATGTTTGAGGAGATTTGACATGCGCAAGCTTGTGATTTTTCTCCCAGTTCTCTCGCTAAACATGTTGTGCGGCATTGCCGGCGGGTCGGCGCAAGATGCTTCAGCCATGAAAGCGACCGCACCGGAAAAAATGATGCCAAAAAACCAGGCCGCAAAGATGCGCGCTTGTGACAAGCGCGCGATGGATCAGAATATTAAAATGGAAGATCGCGCCCATTTTGTCGAAAAATGCGTCGGCGGCAAGGCACGGCCACGGCGATAAAAGAAGGGGAAAGAATGCAAGCCAATACAGCAAAGGCCAGTCGAATTCTCTATCTCAAGATCAAGGCGCCGTCGGCGGATGCGGCCGAACTCATCCTCTCAATGATTAAAAATGCCTCGCATTTATATAAGGTATTTGGCGGCGCAAAAATTCGTCTGCTGCGAAACTCCGACGACCACGCCCAATTCCTTCAGGTGATTGAGTATGAGACGGATCCGTCCGTCGAAAGTGGGCGGCAAAAATTTGCCAGCGAACCGGCAATGCAGAATTTGGTTCAGTCGTGGCGCGCGATGTTTCCCGGCACCGTGGACGCGGAAATTTATGAGGATGTCACGGAAGACCCGTGAAGAAGCTGTGTAGGGCGTGGCGCTTCCGGCGAACAGATTACTGTTACGCCCTTAGTGCCGCTTGAAATACTGGACCTCGCGTTCGTGTTGCTGTGCGGCCTTTTTCGATGAGAACGTCCCGAGATTTCGACGTCTCCCTGTACGCGGATTTTTCTTGCGCGAATACAGACGATATTTGCCGCCGGCCAGCTTGCGGATCATGTCACCAGCCGAACGGGAAGAAGAGGCCGCGGCCATAGGACCGACCCTCATAATATGGCCGCTCGCGGTAATAGTATGAGCGCGAGCTGTATTGTCCGTCACGCGCGCCGCGATCCTGATAGGTACGCTGTGGCGGCGCGTCGTCGGTCTCGTCATCGCCGCTGCCAGTCGTGTCGTTACGCACGACGTTTCGTGGACGTGCCGTATCGACTTCGTTTGTGCGCGACGTGTACGTGCGTGAGGTGGCGTGGTCGTTTCCTTTTGAGCGATCCCGGTTGGCGACCGGCTCGTTGGATTGTGGCGCATCTCCCGTCAGCCGCACACGTGTATTGAACAGCCCCTCTTCCTTGACGAGTGCGTAGAGTGTCGCTGCGTTCTGGGGTGCCAGGCGAACGCAGCCGTGAGAGACAGGCCGGCCGAGATTGCGGGTTTCGAAAGTTCCATGGATCGCGTGTCCGATTTTCGTGAAGAAAATCGAATTAGGCATCGGCGCATCGTCCCACTCGCGTGAGAAATGGTCACGCTCCATGCGAAATGGCTGGAACTCGCCCGACGGCGTATCATATCCGCCGCGACCGGTCGAAACCGGCCATGCGTAGCGTTCCTGGCCGTCAACAGTGACGGTCATTTTCTGCGCCGACTTGTCGATAACGATCATGATGTTGGCGCGCGCTGTTGAGGTAGCGGTCAAAGCGGCAAACGCGGCAACGAAAGCAAATGCAAGACGGTGGAGACGCATACTATTCCTCCAAGCCCGACCCTGATCCTTACAGCCTAGCACGCCAAAGGCGCCGAATACGACGGATCACGCAATATTCAAGGAGAATCGGGGAGGTAAAGAATACCAATGAAAGCGGGCACGATCCTCAGGCCCAGGCGCCCGCGTTGCCGGGACCGAAAACGTAACGCTGCCAATGGATTCGGGTTCCCAGGCCGGACCGGTTGCCGCCGTGCCGGCTACTTTTTTGCTGATGTTTTTTTTGCGCCGCCGGCGAAATCGCGAAGGTCAACCGCACATTCGACCCGTCAGCGCGATGCTCGGCCGCAGATTATATCTTTTGTCAGGCGACCGGCTGCAATCGAGGCGTACGCTCTACGCTTGCGGAAATTATACGCCATCAAACTGTAAAGCTCGCAAGGGCATTCAATAATTCCCCTTGGCTCGGCGAGCACGCGCAAGGGCACTTTGAATTGAATTGCATCGGTTTTGTGACCAATGGACCGATAAATGAATTGACGTTATGTCGCATAAGGACAAGTATTAGCGACAGATTGTCGTTCTGGACCAAATTTTTCGTCTTCCATTCGACGCCATTAAACGGAGGAAACTCATGAAGCGCATTATTCTTGCGGCCCTGATTACCTCTTTTGCTGTTGGCTCTGCATTAGCCCAATCCTGCGAAACCAAAGCCGTGAGCAAGGATGGCAAGCCGCTTTCGGGCGCTGCGAAGACGAGTTTCGTGAAGAAGTGCAAAATGGATGCCTGTGAAGGCAAAGCCGTGGGCAAGGACGGCAAACCGCTCGCTGGTGCGGCCAAAAACAGCTTCATGACGAAGTGCGAAAAGGACGCCTGATCACTCAACGGCGTAACGCCAGGAGTTGAATATGCGTACGATCGTGGCCATCGGCTGCGCCATTGTTGGCGCATCGCTATTTTCTTTCCCTGCTCTCGCACAGCAAAAAACAGTCAAGGCATGCCAGGAAGAGTGGCGGGCCAACAAGGATGCCAATCAGGCCAAGGGCATTACTGAAAAAGCCTATGTGACCCAGTGCAGGGCAGGGAAAAGCGTAGCCGCGCCCAAAGCAGCTCCTGCGACCTCGTCATCGGACAAGAAAACGACGGCCGCGGCGCCCGCGGCAACGGCGCAAAAAACGGTTAAGGCGTGCCAGGAAGAGTGGCGTGCCAATAAAGATTTAAATCAGGCAAAAGGCATAACGGAAAAGGCATATGTGACGCAGTGCCGAGCCGGTGGGACCGTTGCTGCACCGACTCCTGCGACGGCGCCACCGGTACGATCGACGGCTGCACCGGCTCCTGCTTCTCCGCCGCCGGCCAGAACGGCAAGCCAGCCGCCTGCCGCGACGACGGCGCCGACCGGTGCCAACCAGTACACAACCGAGGGACAGGCAAAGGGGCGCTGTGGTTCGGGGACGGTGGTGTGGGCAAATCTCGATTTAAAAATCTATCATTTCACCGGCTACAAAGATTACGGGCATACAAAAACCGGCGCGTATATGTGCGAGCGTGATGCCACCAGCCAGGGAATGCGGGCTGCGAAAAACGAGAAGCACCCCTGAATTTGTGACGTTCCGCCCATGGCACTCACGGCTATGGAGGTTGTGAAATGGGACTTCTTGATCAACTCGGCGGGTCTTTGAAAGGTGTTCTGGGTTCGGTGGCGGCGGCCGAAGGCCCCGCATTGCTTTCGGCGATGCTTGCCAAGACGGATTTCGGAAACTTGCAAGGCCTCGTGAATCAACTTCAGCAGGGCGGATTGGGCGATCAGGTCAAATCCTGGTTGAGCAACGGCCCTAACATGAACGTCACACCGGAACAGCTGCGCGCGGCGCTCGACAACGACCAGGTCAAGCAAATCGCACAGCATTTCGGCGTTCCTGTAGACGATGCGCTGAAAATGCTGGCAAGCCGCTTGCCCGGCATTGTCGATGCGGCAAGTCCGGGCGGAGCGATCCAGAAATTGTGAGCGTGATATTCGCGCCGGCCCTCACGCGAACGGCTTGCCGCGAATATCGATGGCCTTCTCGATTCGGACCAGCGCACCAATACCCGCTTCCGCACCGGCGTGAGTTTGTTCGCGGGGCAATAGCTTTGCGAAAATCGCCTCTCGCATCGGTCCGCTTTCGTGCAGTTCGACGGATCCGAAGAAGCGCAGAAAGCCGGATTCCAGCATGCCATCCCGCTGCGCCTTGAAGTTGGCGTACATTACGCACACGCGTTTGTCGTGCCCAAGATTCTCGAGAACCGCTCGCTTTGAGCGTTCCCACCACGCAAGATGCATATCATCGAAGACGATCATGCTTCCTTTCGGAGTAATGTTCGGCCCCTGCGGCCCGAGTGTGGCGACGAGACAAGGATAGCCATCGTCCCAGGCATTGCGGATCAAGGTCTTGATGTTGTCTGAGAGAGGCATGGTGTCCTGCCGTTCGCGATCGCCGCGAAGCAGCGCGGCCGGTAACTCATAGCGCCTGTTTTTCGGTTCCGCTACGGCCTGGCAATCTCTTTCCGTAACCCTTCTCCTGCGTGGGCATCGTCCCCACATGACGATAACGCCCTCGGAGATGCCGCCAGAATGTCAGAGCCGCTCGTTGTCGTTATTCCGCATCGTCTCGGCAAGGATGAAGCGCTGCGCCGAATAAAAGAAGGGCTCGGCCGTGCGAAAGCCGAATTCGCATGGCTGCTGTCATTGGACGAAGAAGTGTGGACTGGTGACCGTCTGGCCTTCCGGGCCGCGGCACTGGGCCAGCATGCTTCGGGTTTTATCGATGTGTATGAAGCAGGCGTCCGGCTCGAAATAACGCTGCCATGGCTGCTCGCTCGGTTTGCCCATGCTGCGCAACGCGTCATCGGACAAAAGGGCCAGTTGATGCTGGAGAAGAAGTGACGGCTTTTTCAATTCCCCAGTTCGAGCACCCAATAGCGCAGGCCATTGCCGCCATCGGCTGAAGCGAGACCGAAGCTCGTCACGGTTCTGAGCAGCATGTTCGCGCGGTGGCGCCCAGATCGTGCCCACATGCGGATCACGCAGTCTTCTGTCGCGCAGCCAAACGCGACGTTTTCGGCCGCCGTACCTGACGTGATCGACACGCGCTGGCGAAATCCGGCATGGTCGAGGCGCCGGCGTGACGCGAGGTCGTGCGCGTGACTATAGGCGGCGCTCGCGAGCGCGCCACTCATTGAGAGGGGAGGCAGGCCATGCTGCGCGCGAAACGAATTGAGATCAAGCGCGAGCACCGACCCCGCGGCAAGAGTGCAAGCTAACCCCGCAAAGGTGATTGTAAATAGTCTGCGTCCCGTGGACAGAACTGAGGTGATCGGCGGCAACATATAAAGGCAAGCAAGGAATCTCAGATCCTGTGGCGGCCCCGGCGGGGTGGTGGATCCCAAAGGCATACGTAGCCGATGTAATCGCCATAGGTGCGATGGACGCTGGTAATCGCCGCATGTTTGTTGAATTGCCCGCAATTATTTTGCGCGATGTTGAGGGCCTCACGTTCGTTATCCGGCGACCAGGGAATAATGCCGCCAGTGTCGTTACCCGTTGGGCCATAAACGCCGACGCATGAGACAAGTGTCGAACTCAGCACCGCCAAGAGTAGTGCCTGCCTTCTCATGATGCTCTCCCAGCCCCTGAAAATCAGCCCGTGGACTTAATGCTAAAAGTTTGTGGCGCAATATGCTAGCCGCAGAATGCCATTGAATCGAGCTGTCAGAATCCTCCGTCAAAAACGACTTTTTGTGACGGTCAGCACAGTAGCCACGGCCGCACTTACCTAGCCTGATATTCAGTTCGTGAGCCGACCGTGCTCGCAAGGGACGGATCAGGAGGAAATACGATGGCTGATATCACCTATCGGACCGGCATACCCAGCATCACCGTCGACGGCAGCACCTATCTATCGCGGTGGGCTGTCTGGTGGGGACAGGTTACCGATGGCGCCCGCGAAGGCCGCCAAATTTCCGAGCGCTACCATGCGTTATCGCGGCTTTCCACCCCGGACCTTGCCAGGCGTGGCCTCACCCGCCGGACCATCGCCCGCGCGGCGCTTACGGGCCACTGAGCATTTCGAGGTGAATTCTGCTAGAACGGCCCGGCGCGTCTTGGGCAATTCCGCGCCGGGTGTCCGATGGCTTCTTCGTTGCGTCCAACCAGTCTGTTGTCCGATCTGCCGGAGCGGTTGTCCGCGGCTCTTCTTGGCAATGCGAAACCTGTCAAACTGGCTGCTGACGAAAATCTCTTCCTTGCCGGCGACCCCGGTGATGGCTGCTATCGCCTTGAGGAGGGTCTGCTTAAGGTAAGCATGGTTGCCCCAACCGGTGCCGAACGCACGCTGGCGATCCTCGGTCCCGGTTCGATCGTCGGCGATATGGCCATGATCGACGGGCGCACGCGCTCGGCTTCGGTTTCAGCCTTGCGCGACTGCAAACTCAGCTTTATCAGTCGCGCCGCGTTCGAATCCCTGGCCGCGAAAAATCCCGAGATCTACAAGCACCTTTTGAACCTGCTTGCGGCGCGCCTGCGCGATACCGACCAGATCATAGCGGCTGGAACGTTCCTCCCGGTCAAGGGCCGCGTGGCCCGCGCGCTGCTCGATCTTGCTAAAGCCTTCGGAAATGAGGTCGGCGGCGGCCGCATAGTCATTCGACAGAAATTAAGCCAGAGTGACGTTGCGGCCATGGCAGGTATTGCACGTGAAAACGTGAGCCGAATTCTCAACGAGTGGATGCGCGACAAACTCGTGACCCGCCTGTCCGGGTATTACTGCATCGAAAACAGGGCGAAGCTCGAAAAGGAGCTGAAACTCTAGCTTTACCCGCGGGCAGGGCCGAAAAAAATGCGCTGTTCTGTGATGCGGGTCACAGCCGCATTAAGCCCGCAGACCTAGTGTGTTGGCCATAGGGAGCGTGTTGCTCCCGCACCATTCAGGGCCAACGAACATGCGTAAGACCATCATCCTCGCCGCAGCCACCTTGTTCCTCGCCTGCGTGACTGTTGTCACTGGCGTGGCGCGCACGATCGAAGGCCCCATTGCAAACACGACTTTGGCTAGCCTGGTGGATCGTCCCCACACCATCGGCAGCCTGACGGCCAGGATATTGAATGCGATCTGACCGTCTATTGGCCTGCCCCTGCCCCGGGGGCAGGCCCCGAATTCAGTGAACCTCCAAACTTTCAAGCGGCCTGGACCAGGCCGCTTTTTTCTTGGCGCGCGCAATGGAACGGGCGGCGAGCAGGGTTTTCCTGCTGTCACCCGGATTTTCTGTCTTCCGCGTGAAAATTTTTCAAACTGTGCCCGCAGAAAGACCAGTTGCGGTGTTCCTGAACTACATCGCGGCTACTTTACGCAACTGCGCGACGCCGCGTCCGACAAGTGCGGCATAGGCTTCGATCGGCAGTGGCTTGCCGGTGAGATAGCCCTGCACCTCGTCGCAACCTTCCTGTGCAAGGAACGAAAGCTGGCTATCGGTCTCGACGCCCTCGGCAAGGACGGGAATGTTGAGGCTGTGGCCCAATGTAATAATGGCGCGAACGATCGCCATCGAATGATGATTGTTCTCCAGATCGCCGACGAAGACACGGTCAATCTTGATTTTCTCGAAGGGAAACGCGTGCAGGTAGGACAGGGACGAATAACCCGATCCGAAATCGTCGAGCGCGATGTGGACGCCGAGCAATTTCAACTTGCGCAGGATCGACACCGCCCTTGAGAAATCGTCGATGAGAACGCCCTCGGTGATTTCCAGCTCCAGGCGTTCAGGTTTGAGGCCGGTATCGAGCAGGATGGAATGAACGAGCTTCGGCAGGTCGCCGTGATGGAACTGTACCGGGGAGATATTTACCGCGACCTTGAGCGGCGTCGGCCATGTGGCCGCCTCCCTGCAGGCTTCACGCAATATCCACTCGCCAAGCGAAATGATGTGCGTGCTTTGCTCTGCGATTGAGATGAATGTTTCGGGCGAAACCCAGCCGCGCTTCGGACAGTGCCAGCGCGCAAGGGCTTCGAACCCGACGACCTCGCCGAAGGCGATCGTCTTCTGCGGCTGATAGTGCAGGAAAAAGTCGCCGCGGTCGGTCGCGCTGCGCAAGTCAGTCTGAAGTTCGCGGCGCTCGCGCAGGCGCGAACCAAGCTTTTCCTCGAAGAACCGCACCGAGCCGCGCACTTCGAATTTCGCCTGGTAGAGGGCAGCGTCGGCATTGGCAATGAGCATTTTCGCGTCAGTTCCGTCGGCCGGGTAGATCGCAACGCCGATACTCAGCCCGACCTGGATCTGATGGCCGTCGACGTCGAAGTTCTCCTTGAAAGCCTCAATCATTCTCTCGCCAAGCGTTGCGGCCATTTCTTCCGGCGCATTACCGGTGAGGATGATGATGAACTCGTCACCGCCGATACGGGCCAGAAAAGCGCCTTCAGCCGCCCCCTTCAGGCGGCGCGCCGCTTCGCGCAGAAGCGCGTCACCGACCAGGTGACCATAGACGTCATTCGCTTCCTTGAAGCGATCGAGATCGAGGCACATGATGGCAAACTGCTCGCCTGTTCTTGTGGACTTATCCAGCGTTGCCACGAGCTGCTCAACGAAAGAGGCTCTGTTTGGCAGCCCAGTCAGGGAATCATTGTGGGCAAGATAAGAGATGTGCTGCTCGTTGCGTCGGCGGTCAGTGATATCGTCGAGAACCGTCAGCAGATATCGCGGTTCGCCCAGATCGTCGCGGATGGCGATTTTGCTGGCTTTCACCAGACGAAGCCCGTTCGATGCGGTATTGATGAAATGCTCCGGCGTCGAGACAACCTCGTCGCCCTGCAAAGTCTCGTTGTCGGAGCGTACAATCATCTCAGCGCGCTCGGGCGGGAACAGTTCATGGGCGGTCTTGCCGATCAGCCGGTCGCGCAAGTCGCCGGTAAGCTCCTCGTAGGCGCGATTGAAGAGCGCGAATTGGCTGCCGCGCGCGTCCTTGCCCGAACCTTCCACATGCCTGACGACAATGGGCAACGGCACATGTTCGATGACCGCATCGAGGAAGATCTTGGTGCGGCGCAGCTCGCGCCTCGGTCAGTTTTGTTTTCGTGATGTCATGGACGGCGGTCAGCCGCGCGTTGTGGCCGTCATAGGTCAGCGCCCTTGAATAGACGGCGATGTCGATCTTGGTGCCGTCGGCCTTGAGGTGCTGGCCGACATTCTCGACGAACTGGTCGTCCGACAGGCCGTGGATGAACTTCGTGAAGCGTTCGCGATCGTCCTGCGGCCGCAGTTCGGCGACCGACATCTCCATGAACTGCTCGCGGCTATAGCCGTAATGGGCAACGGCGGCCTCGTTGACGGCAAGGAACCGGAGCGTGTCGCGGTCGATCACCCACATCGGTACCGGATTTCCTTCGAAGAGCAGCCTGAAGGATTCCTCGCGATGGCGCGCCTCGGTGACGTCCTGGTGGGTGGCGACCCATCCGCCATTGCTCATCGGCTGGTGCACCACGGAGACGTAGCGTCCGTCGCGCAGCCGGTTGATGGTCTGGTAGGGCGCCTGGCCCGCGACGTCGTTGAGCCGATCCTTGATATAGGCCGCGGCATTCTTGTCTTTCGGGCCGTTTCCCCTGGCGATGGTGTGCTCGAGGATCGCCTGGAAAGGAGTGCCGGATTTAGTCAACTCCTCGCTTAATTCGTAGATGTCGGCATATTGCTTGTTGCAGACAAGCAGGCGCTTCTGGGCGTCGAACATGCTGACGCCCTGGATGATATTGCCGAGCGCGGCGTCGAGCTGTTCCTTCTGTTTCTTGATTTCGCTTTCGGCGTCGATTTTTTCGGTGATGTCCTCGTGCGTCGCAACCCAGCCCCCGTCCGGCATCGGCTGATTGAGGATCTGGATGATGCGGCCGGCCGGCGTCGGGACGTTCTGCTTGGTCAGTTTGCGCTTGGCGATCTGCTGAAGAAGTCTGTCGTGGTACTCGTCCGGATCCCCGCTGAACGACCCTCGCTCCTTGCGGTGCTTGAGCAGGTCCAGCAACGAAAGGCCTGGTTTAACAATATCCGGCGACAAGCCGTAAATCTCGATAAAGCGCGTATTGCAGACCAGAAGCTTCGACGCGGCATCGAACATCACCAGCCCTTGCGACATATTGTTGAGGGCCGTATCGAATCGATGACTCTGCTGCCGCATTTCTTCAGCGCGGTTGCGTTCGGTCCGCGCCTGCTCGAGCGCCTGGTAATTGCGAAACAGCCGCGTGAAAAGAAGTGCGAAGGCCGCAATGACGGCGATGATCAGCGCGACCGCGCCGGCAATATATGCGACCGTCTTCTGCCAGTGTGCGAGAATTGCGGAGGTCGTGCGAGTCGCACTGACGACGATCGGATACTTGTTGACCCGGTGTGCGGCAACCAGCCGGACCGAGCCGTCGATCACACCCTCGATTGTGCCGACGCCGTGATCAGAAATGGTCACGAGCTTCAGCGACAACGCGTTCGGAAACAGGCGGCCGATATCGGAATCGGTGTCGGGATAGCGCGCGAGCAGCATCCCGTCGTCACGGAATAATGCGAAGCTGCTGTTCGGATTGGGGCTGATGTCGCGGAAGTAATTCTGCAGATAGTGCAGTTCCAGCGCTGCCGAGATAACGCCCAGAAATTGACCGCGAGGTCCCGTGATTTTTTGCGCCAGATGGATGACCCAGGTGCCGGTCGCATAGTCGCGCACCGGCCCGCCAAGTTCGGACGTGGCGGCGGAACCGTTCTTGAGGGCCTTGAAGTAGTCTTCGTCCGCTATATTGATGTCGGGAATTGGCCACTGCCGCGAAAAATTTATCAGCTGGCCGTCCGCATTAAAGATCGCCAGCGAGCCCAGATAGGGCATGCCGCCGGCCTTGTCGCGCAGCTTGATATGCACGTCGTAGCGCCGGTATTCATTCGTGATTATTTCGCTGGTGACAACCGGAAGGGCAGCCAGATCGTTTCCGAAGCTCTCTTGCACGGCCTGCACAGCTGTGAAGGTCTGCTCGATTTGCTTGGCAACGATGAGCGCGGAATTTGACAGTGCCTGTTCGTTTTCTGAAACGGCGCGATTGCGAAGGTTGTAGACGATGAGACCGGCGCTGGTGACCACGATGATGGAGAGCGTCACCGCACAGGCAATGATCAGCCGCGTCGGGCTGAAAAAATTCAGCGCGGAGGCAGGCCCCGAAGTGTTTTTCCGCGCATAGTGTGCGGATGCAAGTCTAGACAGCCAGCGCACAGAAGAACCACCTCTCGCTTGCGAGAGACCCGTCGAACGAATGCATCCGGCCCTGTTAATGCAAATAATTTAATCTTTCGCCTTAGGCGTGCGGTTCCGATGGCGGTTGTGACAACAAAGAAATCGTTGGTTAATCCGGACTTCCGCCCGCGTGAAAATTTTACGGATTTCGGCGGCAGCCGCGCGTCGGATTCAGCGGAAATATGTTTATGCAGCCGTGCTCCGGCCGCAAAAAAAGCGGCGCCTCATCAACTGAGGCGCCGCGGCGTAAACCTTCTGTTGTCTATCTACGTAACGCAGACGTATTGCGAAGCCCGCATACCGAGCCGCTGTGCGGCACCCCGTGCAAGGTCGAGCCGGGCGCCCATGCGGTAGGCGATACCCCATGGTCCGGTGTCGTTGATCCTGACCGTAACCGACCGCCCGTTTTGCGGGTTGGTCACCGTGAGCGTCGTGCCGATCGGCCAGGTCCGCGCGGCGGCGGTGTTTCCGTTTGCGTCAAAGTGTTCGCCGTTCGCGGTACGCTTTCCGGACGAATACGAACTCGCGAGAATTTCCTGGCCTGCGCAATTGCCGGAACGCTTCACATATTTATGAATCGAACTCCACCCTGCGGCATGCGCCGAAGTGGCGACGAGCACGCTGACAAGCAGTCCGATGCCAATATGCTTCATTGATTGTCCCCTTCAATGATTTGCAATTGGAACCGTAAGTACGGCGCAACATGGCAGAATCAAGGCGAAATGGCGTTGATGGTAAAGTGGTGTGCGGGATTGCGTTATTTATAGCCGGAATCGTGCAATTTCCTGCCCAATCAGGGGGCGGCAAGCGGCATTAAAGTTACCGGCACACGCGCGTGGCAATTCTGTGCCGCGGCGGTACGAGACTTATTTTCGGTCGTCGAATGGCGATTTGATCGACAGCCCGATCGACGGCGTCGTCGTGTCTTTGAGCGGCGTATAGCCGTTCATCTGTTCGCCGGAATCGGGAGCGCGACCCGGCCGGAGGTCGAGCGACGAACCGGGCGGAATGACCGGGACGGGGACAACAGGGACAGTGAACGCGTCGAGCGGCACTTTCCGGACGTAAGCATCTTCTGCGTGAAGTTTTCCGGTTGCGACGAACACGGCCGCTGCCAGGATCACCAGGGCAACAAGGTGATGAGGTTTCATTGTCGCCTCCCGCTGCCGGCGATCATGCCGGCGGGGAACTCTAGCATTTTATACCCTCGCCGTTAAAGCGGCTCCGCCGCCAATTAACGCGGCGGAAAATGCTGCGCATTATCGCGACATGGCCTGGGATTGTCTTGGATGTGTGCCGGCGCGCTGCGGAAGCAACAGAATGCACCCGACAATGAAAATTGCGATCACCGCCGATGCAAGCGGACGGCTCAGGTTCATTCCACCGTCGTGCACCGGCTTGTCGAGAAGGTCGCCAACGGTCGCGCCGAGTGGTCGCGTGAGGATGAAGGCTGCCCAAAACAGCAGCACTCGCGAGATAGCGGTCCAGTAGTATGCCGCCGCTAGCACAGCCAACCCTGCGCCGAATATCACCACGCCGCCTCCGTATCCGGCTCCCCCGGTGTCGGCGATCCAGTCGCCGAGCGCGGTCCCAAGCGTCTGGGACAAAGTGATGGCAGCCCAGTAGAAAGCCTCAGCCTTTAGCGTGCTGACGGTATCGACCGATATCGAACCGAGCGACCAGTACCAAAGGCCGAGAACGGCCATCAGCGAGATAAAAAGGGTTGTGGCGCCACCAGTATACCCGATGCCAAGCGACCGGTCGGCGAAGTCGGCCATGGTCGTGCCCGCGGTCGTGGAGGCCACGATTGTTGCCCAGTAGAGAAATGGCTGAAACTTCCGGGCAGCGATTTGCGCTGCGACCAACAGTACCAGCAGCGAGAGAAAGATCGCCGTCCCGACCGCATAGCCCCAGTTGAGGGTCATGCTTACGGTGTCGCCGCCCGTTTCACCGAGCGTCGTGGCCGCAATCTTGATAATCCAAAAAATCAGGGTGACTTCAGGGACTTTCGCCGGCGCATCATCGCTCATGCAAGATCCAGACAAGCGCGTGACCCACGTTTGATGCGAATGCGCCCCCGCGGCAGTAAGGTTCCGGATCGGGCGATTTTGTGGCGTGTCCGGTCGCAATCGATCGGCAATGCGCGGACCAACGCAAGAGTTCCATTCGCCGTTTTCGGGAATCTCATGACCTGAAAAATTTGCTTGAAAAATCTTGTGAGAATTCCGCGAAATCAAAATCAATGTGCTTGGACGAGGAATCGGCCGCGGTTCCGATTCCCCAACCAGAATTCGAGGGCACCCATGTCGATCGACACAACAACGCGCGTGCGCCCGGTCCAGGTCATCGTCGTTGGAAATGAAAAAGGCGGTTCAGGCAAATCCACCGTGGCCATGCACATCGCAGTGGCGCTGCTCAAGGCGGGCCACCGGCTTGCCACGATCGATCTCGATGCACGCCAGAAGTCGTTCACGACCTATATCCAGAACAGACAGGCATGGGCGAGTCAGGCCGGACGAGACCTCGAAATCCCGGCGCATTACTGCTTCGATGAGACGGAGAATTTCCCTGATACGGAAAGCCGTGCCGCCGGTTCAAGGGCGCTCAGCGACCTCATCGATACGCTGGCCGCGACGAAAGATTTTATAGTCATCGACACGCCCGGGCATGACAGCCATTTCAACCGCCTTGCGCATTCCATCGCCGACATACTGATCACACCCCTCAACGACAGTTTTGTTGATTTGGACGTGCTGGGCACTGTCGACCGAGAAACTTTTGCGGTGGCAGGCACCGGCCACTATGCCCGCATGGTGGACGAAGCGCGCTGCCAGCGCCGGCTTCTTGGCCAGGGCCCGATCGATTGGGTCGTGCTGCGCAACCGGCTTTCAACGCTTGGTTCGCGCAACAAGCGGCTCGTCGGCGAAGGGCTCGAGGAACTCTCGCGGCGACTTGAGCTCCGGTGTGTAGAAGGCCTGGCAGAGCGGGTCATTTTCCGTGAATTTTTTCCGCGCGGTCTCACTGCGCTCGATGACCTTGATGAAGGCACGCTTGGCACCCGGCCGACAATGTCACATGCGACCGCGCGCATGGAGGTTGAAAACCTGCTCGCGGCGATGGGGCTGGGCGCGCCGGTGGAAACCGCCGAGGCCTCGGATCAGTCTCGCGACGCGGCATAACGGCCGACATCAGCCAAATCCGACGGATAAAAAATAATCCACGCCGCCGTTGGCGCCGTCACTCATCGGTGGCGTCGCCTTCTCGCCGTCGCTTTTCGGCCAATTCCATAAAGGCCTGGGCCATTTGTACGAGTCTGCATTTGTCGGATGGATCATTCATGCGTTCCGCAAGGGCCATGCATTCAACTGCGTAGCGCCGATAGTCCTTCGCGGATGTCATGCGTCCGCAGCCTCCCGAGACCCGACGTTAAAATACATTTGCCGATGCATTGGTTCCGCGCGACGAGTTTCACAATATTGTTCCAGAACATTGTTCCATGACCTGACGTTGCCTCAGTACGGGGACTGAGGAGGCGTCATTGCTCGAACTCGGAGAAATTCAGGCAGTACGCGCGTGATTGCATTCGCATGGCCGAAAAGATGAAGGGCGAGGACAGGCAGACACTGTTGAAAATCGCCGAGGCGTGGGAAATGCGCGCGCAGGACGTGGAAAAAAAGGAAAAACGTCACAACTAACTTCCCGGCGCAACAATCACAGATCAACAGCCGCACGTGTCCGCTCGGTGCAGCGCGTGAACACTCTCTCCAACCGTAAATTCGCGGCGGCTCACAACGACGCGCCGTCCTCCGTGGACATATCGTCACCCCATCTCGGCCTGAGAATAGGCTCGTAGGTCACGTCGGTCCGCAGATGCGGTCAGCCTGCTCCGCCAGCCGGAGATAGCATTGCGCCAGATGATTCCACTCGGCCCTCGCGGCCGGGTTACTTTCGTGACGCGCCTTGGCCCGAAGCTCGGCGGCCAGTCGTCGGTATTGTTGTGATGGCGACATTGGCGTCTTTTAAGCTTTCTATGTATTTTGACACATGGACGAACGTGCAACGCAAATTGGCAATTCCCGTTCCTGCGCCGAAAGTTAGATGCCGAAGTCATCCAATCACAGATGTGTGAATGCTGGTCGGAGTCACCTTATAGCGGTAGCCGCCAACCTATGTCAGCCGGGGATCGGCGATTGTAGCGGCGGCTCCGGATATCGGCGCCACGGCGTGGAACAGTCCAGCGATGGCGCGCGTTGCCTCGCGGAGCTTAGTGCAGGGGGGGACCGCCGGTTGGCGGAAATCAGACATTTGGGAAAAGTCGCGATGCCGCGCTTCGAAATCCCGCGTCGACAATTCGATGAAAAAGGGACGAAGGATGCGCCGCCGGTGAATTGGCGGCGCGGCCTTCTGCGAGTCTGGCTGCTGGTTTCGGCGGCCTGGGTCATGGGCTGGCTCGTCTACTTGATCCTCTATGGAATACAGAGTGGATTTCAAAGTTCGGCTGAGTTCCTCGCACTGCCGGTCTTGCTGTTGGGGCCGCCCGTTGCGCTCCTGCTGTTCGGATTGCTCGCCGGCTGGGCATTTCGCGGGTTCAAGCCGGAATAAAATTCGAGCAGGCAATCAGGCTCAGCTCAGGATCCCGACGGCGCGCGACGCCACCAGCGCAATGGTCGCGAGTGATATTGCGGATTCGGCCATCATCAGGAGTTTGGCCCGGACGGTGAGCGGGAACGTATCGGCGGGCGAAAATGCGGTAGCATTGGTGAATGCCAGAAACAGGTAGTCGATGAAGCCCGGAGACCAGTCGGGAAACCGCGCCGGTTCCCCCGTCTGCTGCTGCGTGAACAGGAAATCATTGCCAGCGCTTTGTGCTGAATGCGCCCGCCGGCCCACCGCGGTCGAGCGCCCAGAACCACAGCGCGAAGATGATGACGTTCGTGACCCAGATATTGACGGCGTCCAGAAGCAGCGTCCGTCCTGTGCCGGCGGTGCCCGCCAGGATGGCCGCGATGAGGCGGAACAGCGCGCCACAGTTCATCAGCGTTATGACGGCTGTCAGGGCTATGGCGAGCCGGCGGACAAATGCCCGCTGGCGGCCGACGAGTTTCCACTGCTCGTCTGTCTCGGCCTTGCGGGCCCGCCGCTGTGTCCAGGCGGTGGCAATCGACAGTGGAATGAGAAGGGCCAGTTCGACGGCCGGGGCAAGCCAGCGCGGCCCGACCATCAGGTCGTTCACGATGCCGATCTGCAGGCCGACGATCACAAGTACGGCCCCGCGGGCCAGCCAGAAATCGAGCGCGCGGTGGGCGAGTTGCTGGCGAGACTGCGACATGGGTCATTATGACATGGGCCGTCATTATGACGCCACGCCGGCATTTTTTTATAGCCGCATGGCCATCTGATCCGGGGAGTGCGTCAGCAGCCCGGATGGCTCTGCGCCGGCCAGTGTATCAGAAAGCGGACTGGGCTATTTCGCGGTTGCAGCCTTCAGGATCGGCGTCAGCCGCGTGACTTCGCTGTGCACCAGTTCGGCGAGCGCTTTCGGGCCGCGCCGGCCGGGTTCCGCAATTTCCGCGCCAAGGTCTGCAAATCTTTTCTGCACGGCCGGCTCGTTGAGACCTTTGTCGAGGGCGTCGGCGAGCCTGTCGATGACGGCCTTTGGAGTCCCTTTCGGCGCGAATAGCGCATAGAACGGTGCGCAATCGAATTGGGGCAGGCCCTGCTCATAGGAGGTCGGCACATCGGGCAGCAGCGGGCTGCGCTTCTTCGTGGCGATGGCGAGCGCCTTCACTGTACCGGCGCGCACATGCGACAGCGGGCCGAGTATCGGATCGCAATCATAGTCGATCTGGCCCGCGAGGATCGCATTCATCACGGGTGCCGTGCCGGTGAATGGCACCATGGTCGGTTTGATGCCGATCGCAGAGTTTAGGAGCAGGCAGCCGACATAGGACACCGAGCCGACGCCGGCGTGCCCCATGTTCAGTTTGCTCTCGTTGGCCTTGGCGTAGGCGACGAATTCCTTGAGATTGTTGACCGGCAGATCCTTGCGCACGGCGAGCAGTTCCGGTTGTTCGGCGATCAGGCCGATCGGCTCGAAATCCTTTTGCGGATCGTAGCCGAGATTGGGATAGAAAAACGGCGCGGCGGCATGCGTGCCCATGTGGCCGGAAATGAGGGTGTAGCCGTCGGCCCCCGCGCGCGCCGCACGCAGCGACCCGAGCGTGCCGCCGGCACCGCCGACATTTTCGACGACGAATTGCTGGTGGAGGTGACGCGCGAGAATGTCCGCCACGATGCGGCCCGTTATGTCGGCCGGTCCGCCCGCCGCGAACGGCACAATCACTGTCACCGTTCGCGTCGGATAGTCCGGTACCGTTGCACTGCCATAGTCCTGTGCCGCTGCGCCGCCCAGGCCGAGCAGCAGAAGCGTCGCTGCAAGCGATGCGATTTTCATAGCGTAATCCCCCGGTCGCCGTCCTCGCCGGCACAAGCATCCATGTTTTCGCTGGCCGTGGCTAGCGCGGCGAAGGTGGAACCAAAGGTTCCGCTGCCGATTGTACGACTGCGTCCTGCGTTCGGCGTCTTGGTTGTGCGGTGCAACGACAGGGGTGGAGACAATGCACATTTCAGATCAGGGAATTCTCGTCATATTGCTTGTTGGTCTCGTTGCCGGCTGGCTCGCGGGCAAGATCGTCGACGGCGGCGGCTTCGGCCTCATCGGCGATATCGCCGTGGGCATCGTGGGCGCGCTTATCGGCAGCTGGCTGATGCCGCGGCTGGGCGTCCACCTCGCCAGCGGCATTCTCTCGTCGATCATCGTGGCGACCATCGGCGCCGTCCTGCTGCTGGTCATCGTGAGACTTGCCACTGGGGGCTACTGCGCGCCGCCGTTCCTGGCGCTGGTAGCGACCGGCGGCCGCGCTTCCCATATGACGTGATTGGCTCCGGTCGGGAGGCAATCGATGTCGTTTTTGTCCCTGTTGCTCAATGTACTGTGGATCCTCTGCGGCGGCCTCTATATGGCCGTCGCGTGGTTCATCGCGGCCATACTGATGGCCATCACGATCGTCGGCCTGCCGTGGACTCGCGCCGCTTTCAACATCGGCGTCTACACCTTGCTTCCCTTTGGACAGAAGGCGGTGTCGCGGGCCGACTATTCCGGCAATGAAGATCTCGGCACCGGGCCGCTCGGCATGGTCGGCAATATCATCTGGCTCGTGCTCGCCGGCTGGTGGCTGGCCCTCGGGCACTTCGTGACGGCCGTTGTTCTCGCAATCACCCTGATCGGAATTCCTTTCGCCTGGGCGCATTTAAAGCTTGCCGGCATTGCACTTTGGCCGATCGGAAAGATCATTGTGCCGGCGGATGCTCCCGCGCGCTCCTGAACAAATGCCGTCGAATTAAACCTTCGCGAGAGATACTCTGCGAGCGACATGCCCGATTTCCCCCGCGTCGAAGGTTACGCCATCGTCTCCGAAGACGGCATGCTCGCGAACGCGGCGGGCATCATGCCGGACGAACTCAAGTACGAAGCCGATCAGCGCTTCTTCGAGCACGGGCTCGACGCGGTCGATGTGGTGGTGCACGGCCGCCATTCCCACGAACAGCAGCCGCGATCGCATCTGCGGCGCCGCCTGATCCTCACGCGCGATGTGCCGGCCATCGGCGCCGATCCGTCAAATGAAAAGGCATTGTTCTGGAATCCGGCCGGTGCGTCGTTCGCACAAGCCTTGGCTGCGTTCGCTGCGCCCGTCGCGCGCGTCGGCGTGATCGGCGGCACCGATGTGTTCGGCCTGTTTCTCGATCGTTACGGCATTTTCTATCTGACGCGCGCGCCCGGCGTGCGGCTGCCGGGTGGCCGCCCGGTTTTTCCCGGCGTGCCGGCGCAAACGCCGGAGGAGTCCTCGAATCACGGGCCTCGTGCGCGGCGAGCGGCAGGTGCTCGATCCGGCAAATGACCTGGCGGTGGTGGCCTGGCTGCGCGGGCCGGGGCGCGGATTTACGGGATGAACGTGCGAAGTGCATCAGCCTGTAGGGTGGGTTAAGGCGCGCCAGCGCCGAACCCACCGACAAGATCCAAGGCCGCGCCATTTTTTTCCGCTCATCCCCGCGAACGCGGGGATCCAGGGCGAAAATTACAGGCACTTGAGCTAGTGCTCTGGATTCCCGCTGGGGCCTGTGCTCGGGCCAGCCGGAGGCTGGACCCGAGTACGGGAATGAGCGGAGTGAGTTGCGGCTCACCCAAACATTGCGCGGGAATGAGCGGATAGTTTTGAACCCACGAAGTATTTGCAACGCCGCCGGTGGGCTCGCCTCCGCCGTCGCGCTGGTGCGCGCCGGCGACGGCTTAGCCCACCCTACGAAGCGACAAACGTGTCGCGGAGTTACCGTCTCTGCTTTTCCGCTCATCCCCGCGAACGCGGGGATTCAAGGCCAAAATTACAGGCACTTGAGCTAGTGCTCTGGATTCCCGCTGGAGCCTGTGGTCGGGCCAGCCGGAGGCTGGACCCGAGTACGGGAATGAGCGGAGTGAGTTGCGACTCACCCAAACATTGCGCGGCAATGAGCGGATAGTTTTGAACCCACGAAATATTTGCAACGCCGCCGGTGGGCTCGCCTCCGCCGTCGCGCTGGTGCGCGCCGGCGACGGCTTAGCCCACCCTACGAAGCAGACTTGCGCGAACCCACGAAAAATTTGCAACGCCGCCGGCAAGGCTCGGATTTGCCCGACAGACTGCAGCCAATTCAACGCGCTAGCGGCCGGTTTACGGCCCGATAAGCCTTCACATGTAAGTTGCAGGCCGAACCGGAGTATTTCCATGTTCGACCTCATTTTTCAGGGTGCGCAGGCCTATAACCAGGTCGGCCTGTTTATTGGCGCGCTGCTTTTCCTTGGCATCGGCGGGCTCATCCTCGGCAATTCATTGTATTGGCGCGTGCATGCACTGCGCGCGCAGGGAACGGTCATCGGCGTGATCGCCAATGGCGTCACGTATACGCCTGTATACCGCTACACCTTGCCGGACGGGCAAAGCCATGTCGCGAAATCGGATACCGGCTCCGGCTGGGTGCGCGGCAAGGAAACCGGCCGCGTCGTGCCGCTGATGATCTCCGCGCACAATCCGACGGAAGCCCGCGAAGCCGGCGGATATCTGTTTGATCTCATCGGCCTCGTGCTTGCCGCGCCGGGCGCGCTGATGGGCTATATCGCGCTCACCGCTTATCCCGTCACGCGCATGACATGGATCGTGGCCATCGCCATGATTTTGTATCTTGGCGAACGCGGCTACCGCATTCTCATTCCCAAAGGGCAGCGGCTGTCCATCGAGGAATGGAAAAGACAGCACAATATCGGCCAGACGACGCTCGACCTGAGCAATGTGAAGCCGATCGAGACTATCGTTTCGGCGCCTGATGTTGCGCAGGCACGGCTCAAGCAGGCGAAAAGCTACAAGACGGTCGTCCCCATTCTCGCCGCTGTCGCTGTGCTTCTGTTCACGATCGGGGTTTTCCAGAGCGTCAAGATCAGCCGTCTCGAAACCGCGGGCCTGCGCGCGCAAGGACAGGTGGTGCGCCTGAACAGCGAATACAGTTCCGGCAGCGGCAGCCACTATACTTACTATCCCGTCGTGCGGTTTCGCACCGACAGGAACGCGACCGTCGAATTCAAGGACAGCGTCGGCAGCAATCCGCCCAGCCATCGCGCGGGCGACAAGGTGACGGTGCTCTATCTTGCCGGCGACCCGCAGCGGCAAGCCATCATCGACCGCGGCTTCTTTTTTGAACTGGCTCATCCCCGCAATCATATTTCTGGCCGGCGCCTGCGTTGCGATGATCTGCATCGCGCTTGCGGCGGCAAACGAAAACGGCCGCCGCGTAGCGGACGCGCGCTTGCATGCCGGCTGCTGGGCATCGCGGCAATCTCGTCATTGACGCAAATCAATGTCACTAAAATCGTTTGGTAGCAGCCTTTTTATAAAGAGGGTGCTCACATGAAACGCAAACTCATCACGATTGCTTCAGCCGCGATCATTGGTCTGTCGGTGCTTGCCGCGCCCGGCAAGGCCGAAGCCCACTCGAATGGCTGGTGGATTCCCGGCGCCATCATCGGCGGCCTCGCTATCGGCGCGCTTGCTGCAAGGCCCTATTATTATGGCCCGGGGCCGTACTACGGCTACGGCTATGACCCGTATTACTACGGCGGCGGTCCGTACTATTACGGTGCCCCTTACTACGCGCGGCCCTACCGATACCACCGGTATTATCACCACCGCCGGTATTATCGGCATTACTGACAGCGGCCGCTCGCGCACCTTGCGGTTTTGCTGTTGCCGGTCACCGGCCCCACGAGTCGAGCGCGGCATACACGGTGCCCAGCACCACGCTGTAGGTCAGCAGCATGGCGAGCGACATCAAGGCTGGCGCTAATCCAAGTCCGCTTCCGGTTGCGAACGGCCCCAGGCCGATCAGGGGAAAGAAGATCAGCCCCATCAGGACCCATCCGATGACGCCGAAGATGAGGCCCTTGCCTGCGCCGGTTTTGCCGGGCAGCAGCCGGTTGATGCGGGCAAAGAGGAATCCAAGAATGCCCATGCCGTTCAGGAATGAAAGCGCCCAGGGCACAAATGCGGGAACGTCGGAGCCGACCCATTGGCTGAGTGCGACTTGAAAGCTTTGATAGGGCTGGAAGGACGGAAGCAGGCCGCTGCGTGTCTTGAAATAAAGAAACAGCGCATGCACGCTTGTGCCGGCAAGGCCAGCGATGATCGGCTTCCAGATCCACCCTTTTGCGATCACGATCTCGTCCTCAATCATAATGACGACACGGTTGGAGCCGGATCCGCCTTGCGTTGCGTCAAATTCGGCTAGCCTGAATTTATCGTTCGACAGGAGGCGCATCCATGCGGCAGCAGGACTGGATACCTGGCGAGGCGCGCGCTGCGGCAGTCGAACGCAAACTCAGGGCGGGCGAGGCGCTGTTCCGGCTCGGCGACAAGACGATGGGCCTTTGGGAGGTGATCGCCGGCCGCGTGCGTCTTGCGCGGGTTGACCGCTCGGGGCGCGAACTCGTGTTGCATGTCGCCGGCGCCGGCGAAACACTCGCCGAGGCTTCGCTCTTTTCGCCGCATTATCATTGCGATGCGATCGCCAGCACCAGCGCGACGGTGCGTCTCTATCCAAAGCGCGAGGTGCTGGCCGTTTTCGAACGAAACCCGGATGCTGCGCGGGTGTTTGCCGCAGCACTTGCCCATCAGGTGATGGATCTGCGCACGCGGATCGAGCAACGCAACATCCGCTCGGCGCGCGAGCGCGTACGGCATTTTCTCGCGCTCAACGCCGTGGCCGGCGGCGGCACGGTCGAGCTGCGCGGCACATTGAAGGACGTTGCAGCCGAAATCGGGCTCACCCATGAGGCGTTTTACCGGGCCCTGGCCGCACTCGAACGCTCACGGCAGATCAGGCGCAGCCGGGGCAAGATTACACTCCTGAATCGCGTATGATTGAGATCATATGGGGCTTTCGCGGGCCCGGCTATCAAGGCAGCTGGGGCATAACCTGAGAGAGGCTCCCGATGATGAAGTTTCCCTGGAAGACAACCCTTGCGGTGTCGGCAATTCTCGCCGCGACCGTTTACGCCTATGCGCAGGTCTCGTCGGGCGGGCCGATGGGCATGCACGGCCAGATGCAGGGTGGCATGAATGGCAGCATGAATGGCTCGATGGCCGAGATGCACCGGCAGATGATGCAGGGGCAGGGATCCGCCGGCATGCACGGCAACATGGGGCAAGGAATGCACCAAGGAATGCACCAGAGGGGCAGGCATGCATGGCCAGCAATCCGGAGCGCTCGGCGCGCCAACGATGCCGGGCCAGGATGCGTTCGGCACGATCCAGGAAATCGTCCAGATCCTGCAAGCCGATCCCTCGACCGATTGGTCGAAGGTCAACATCGCCGCGCTGCGTCAGCATCTGATCGACATGAACGAATTGACGCTGCACGCGGCCGCGGCCGAACGCGCGCTCGACAATGGCATCGAGATCGCCGTGACCGGCGAGGGCCGTACGCTGGAAGCGATCAAACGCATGGTGCCCGCGCACGTGAGCGAACTGCGCGAGATCGGTTGGGAGGCGAAGACTGACGACTTGCCGAACGGCGTCAAACTCACGGTGACGGCGAGCGAGACGCATCCGCTGACGATGCTCAAGGCGCTCGGCTTCATGGGCATCATGGTGCAGGGCGGCCACCACCAGCCGCATCATCTGATGATGGCGAAGGGCGAATTCCCGATGCATTAGCGCATGATCCCGAAAAGTGGGAACCGGTTTTCGGAGAAGATCATGCGCCTGCAAAACGTCAGGGAAGCGCTGTGATTTGATCTAGATGGATCACGCCCTAATGCTTCCGGGCGGCGACGCGGAAGCCGATGATGGTGGTCTCGCCCAGCGCCTTGGCGGCCTCCAGGCGGTGCAGGCCTTCGACCAGCACGAAGCGCGCGCCATCCTCGCGCACCAGGATCGGCGTCTGCTGGCCCTCCGCCAGCATGCTTTGCGCGAGCGCATCGACGCGCTTGGGGTCGAGCGTTTTGCGGCGCGCGGTCGGCACGTAGATATTGGCGACCGGAAAAGCCTCGCGTTTCATCATGGCCGGGGAAGGCTAGCACAGTTGCGCCGTTGACGGGCGTAAGTGCTCACACCGGCTCCGGGCCGTCATCGACCACCACATTGCTGTGTCGAATTTCCTGTGAACCAGGCGGTGTCGCTCAGCGGTGACGCCCTTCCGGCTTGGTCAGGGCCTCCGCCACGCTGCGGGGGCGCCGACCGCCGATCACCTGGGCGCTGCATTTCTGGTCGGCCGGACAGTAGACGGTGCAATCGGTGCCGGGGCCCCCGTGGCAGTCGGTGCCGCAGCCAGAGCTCTTGGCATCCTGCGAGAACTTGCCGCCGGCGCTGTCGCAGGCGCTCTTGAGCTGCTCTGCGCTTGTCTTCGGCAAAGTAAGGTCTCTGGCGAGCGCCGCGCCGCTGAGCGCGAGGGCGCCGGTCAGGATGAGCAACGTGGCCACGTGTCGCACGGCGGACTCCCACAGGTCGCGCCGCCCCCTCCTCATTATGTCACAACTTGCGCGCGGGGGAAGGAGCCTGGACGCTCACTCCGTTCATTCCCGCGCGAGCGGGAATCCAGGGTTGCTGGGTCCCCGCTTTCGCGGAGACGAACCGAGGAAATTTTCAGACGCGCTCCACGAAACTATCCACCACGCGCTTCTCGCCCGCCTTGTCGAAGCGGATCGTGAGCTTGTTGCCGTCCACGCCCACCACATTGCCGTTGCCGAATTTCTGGTGAAACACGCGGTCGCCGGCGGCGAAGGATGACGCCGTGCCGGTGGATTTGGCGATGAGTTCGCCTTCGATGACCAGCCGGCCTTCGCGCTTCGCGCTACGGCGGCGCAGGGGCGCTTTTGTCCTGGCGCATGGGCCCGGCGAAGCCGGTCTTGTCGGCCGCCTTTTCCTTGAGGGGCGGGATGTCCTCCGCATCGGCATCGTCGTCGAACACGCCATCCGGCACATAGCGCGGCTGGCCGTTGTCGTAGAAACCGCCCTTTCCCTTGCGCTGCTGCGCGCGCTGCCAGCCGGGCGTGGTGTAGCCGGAGCCGAAGGCGCTCATCTCGTCGAAACGCGAGGCGCCATAGCCCGACATGCCGAAGCCGCCGGCGCCGCCCGCGGCCTCCTTCACCTCCACATTGTCTTCCGGCAGCTCGTCGAGGAAGCGCGAGGGCACGGTCGAGGTCCACATGCCGTGGATGCGGCGGTTGGTGGCGAAATAGATGCGCGCGCTCTTGCGCGCGCGCGTGAGGCCGACATGGGCGAGGCGGCGCTCTTCCTCGAGCCCGGCGCGGCCGCTCTCGTCGAGCGAGCGTTGATGCGGGAACAGGCCTTCCTCCCAGCCGGGCAGGAACACGGTGTCGAATTCCAGCCCCTTGGCGGAATGCAGCGTCATGATGTTGACGGCCTGCTCGGCCTCGGCCCCCTCGCGGTCCATCACCAGCGAAATGTGCTCGAGGAAGCCCTGCAGGTTCTCGAATTCCTCCATGGAGCGCACCAGCTCCTTGAGGTTTTCCAGGCGGCCGGCGGCGTCGGCGGAGCGGTCCTTCTGCCACATGTCGGTGTAGCCGGATTCATCGAGCACGATTTCGGCCAGCTCCGTGTGCGGCATTGAATCTTTCTTGGCGCGCCAGCGCTCGAAAGGCGGCCATCAGGTCGCGCAGCGCCAGCCGCGGTCTCGGCTTCATCTCGTCGGTGGCGGACAGCGCGCTGGCGGCTTCGGAGAGCGGGATGCGTTTCTTGCGCGCGTAGTCGTGCAGCATCTGCAGCGCGGCGTCGCCGAGGCCGCGCTTGGGCACGTTGACGATGCGCTCGAAGGCGAGATCGTCGGCCGGCTGCGCAATCACGCGCAGGTAGGCCAGTGCATCGCGGATTTCGGCGCGCTCGTAGAATCGGGGGCCGCCGATCACGCGATAGGGCAGGCCGAGCTGAATGAAGCGGTCTTCGAATTCGCGCATCTGGAACGACGCGCGCACCAGGATGGCAATCTCGTCGAGCGGGTGATCTTCGCCGCGCTCGCGCGCCGCGCGCTGGAGCTGCTCGATTTCCTCGCCAATGGCGCGAGCCTCTTCCTCCGAGTCCCAGCCACCGGTGACCTGCACCTTTTCGCCCAGCACGTCTTCGGTGCGCAAGGTCTTGCCGAGGCGGCCTTGGTTGTGGGCGATGAGGTGGGAGGCAGCCGCGAGGATATGGCCGGTGCTGCGGTAGTTTCGTTCCAGCCGGATGACCTTGGCGCCGGGGAAGTCGTGATCGAAGCGCAGGATGTTGTCGACCTCCGCCCCGCGCCAGCCGTAGATCGACTGGTCGTCATCGCCGACGCAGCAGATGTTCTTGGGGTGGCGAGTTGCCGTTTTACGCTCGCCGCTTTTTCCTTCGTCATCACCGGGCCGACGCGCCGCAGGTGCGTCGTGACCCGGGGATACGATCGTCTTCGGGAACCGAGGAATCGCGATTGCCGGGTCAAGCCCGGCCAATGCCATAGCGGAGAGGCCGGAGTGTTAACGGATCCGGATTGCGTTGTCGTCTGCGCCAGCAGCTTCAGCCACAGATACTGCGCGACGTTGGTGTCCTGATACTCGTCGACCAGGATGAATTTGAACCGCTCCTGAAACGTGCGCAGCACGTCGGCGTGCTGGCGGAACAGGCGGATGTTCTCCAGCAGCAGGTCGCCGAAGTCGGCGGCATTGAGCGTCTTCAGCCGCTCCTGATACGCGACGTAAAGCTTCTTGCCCTTGCCGTTGGCAAAGCTCGCCGCCTCGCCGGAGGGAACATTCTCGGGCGTGAGGCCGCGGTTCTTCCAGCCGTCGATCAGCATCGCCAGCACGCGCGCGGGCCAGCGCTTCTCGTCGAGCTTCTCGGCCTCCAGGATCTGCTTCATCACGCGGATCTGGTCGTCGGTGTCGAGGATCGTGAAATTGTTCTTCAGGCCGACCAGTTCGGCGTGCCGGCGCAGGATCTTCACGCCGATCGAGTGGAAGGTGCCGAGCCAGGGCATGCCCTCGACGATCTGCCCGACCATCTGGCCGACGCGGTCTTTCATTTCGCGCGCCGCCTTGTTGGTGAAGGTGACGGCAAGAATCTGGCTCGGATGCGCGCGGCCGAGGTTCAATATGTGCGCGATGCGCGTGGTGAGCACGCGGGTCTTGCCGGTACCGGCGCCCGCGAGCACCAGCACGGGGCCATCGAGCGTTTCCACGGCCTCGCGCTGCTCCGGGTTGAGGTCGGCGAGATAAGGCGCGGAACGCTGCGCCCAGCGCGCGCGCGGCGATGCCGCCCGCGACGGGTTGCGGGCTCGTCGGGGCAGGCTCATTGCGCAAGTCGTTACGGTTGGGCTCGGCCATGTTGTCCGGGTGAGGCGGGAGAAGGCCGCCAGCATGATTCTCAATAGCAAAGATGGCACCCGCAGGCGCCAATTTCGAGGCCGGATGTGCCCTTGTGCCCTCCCGGCGGCGGATTTAGCGTGATTTTTCCGCTGTTTTTCAAAGACCGATCCATTCCTGGGGGAACTCCGTGCGACTGAAGGACAAGGTGGCGCTCGTCACCGGCGCCGGCCGCGGCATTGGCCGCGATATCGCTCTCGCCTATGTGCGCGAGGGCGCGCATGTGGTGATCAATGACGTCGACCCGGCGACCGCGGAGGCCACGGCGAAAGACGCTGCGGCGCTCGGCAGCCGCAGCCTTGCCGTGGTGGCGGACGTCGCCAAAGCCGCGGACATCGGCCGGCTCATCGACACGATCATCAAGGAGCGCAGCCGCATCGATATCCTGGTTAACAACGCGATGAAGATCGTGCCGGGCAAGCTCGAGGCGCTGCCGGAAGCGGCATGGGACACGACGATGAATATCGGGCTCAAGGGCGCGTTCCTCGTCAGCCAGGCGGCGGCCCGGCACATGATCGCGCAGAAGTCGGGCGTCATCGTCAACATCGCGTCGATCGCGGGGCTTTATCCGTACAACTGGGCCGGCGCCTACAGCGTGGTGAAGGCGGGGCTCATCATGCTGACGAAGCTGCAGGCGATGGAATGGGCGCCCTATGGCATCCGCGCCAATGCAATCACGCCCGGCTACATCCGCACGCCGGGCACCGAGGCGATGTATGCCGATCCGGAAATCTACGAAGGCCGCCGCAAAGGCGTGCCGATGGGCCGCGTCGGCTCGGGTGAGGATATCGCCGGACCCGCGGTGTTTCTCGCGAGCGATGAGTTGCAATACACCACTGGCAGCGTGGTCGGCGCCGATGGCGGACAGGCGGTCGGTTATTTCCTCACCGTGCCGGGAAGGCGGTTCTCCGGCGGGCGGATTGATTAGGTATCCTACGCCCTGGATCCCCGCTTTCGCGGGGATGAGCGGGAGGGTGTGCCCGGATTTTGTTTTCGCGGAGACGAGCGGGAGAGGGCGTCCCCGGATTTTGTTTTTTGCAGGGATGTGCGGGTGGGCGTGTCGGTGCTTGCAACACATTCCGCTCATTCCCGCGCAGGCGGGAATCCAGCAGCAGATCTCAGGTTATGAAATTGTCGCCGTGGATCCCCGCTTTCGCGGGGATGAGCGGGAGGGTGTGCCCGGATTTTGTTTTTCGCGGGGACGAGCGGGAGAGGATGTACCCGGTTTCTGTTTTTTGCAGGGATGTGGGGGTGGGCGTGTCGGCGCGTGCAACACATTCCGCTCATTCCCGCGCAGGCGGGAATCCAGCAGCAGATCTCAGGTTATGAAATTGTCGCCGTGGATCCCCGCTTTCGCGGGGATGAGCGGGAGGGTACTGCCCGGATTTTGTTTTTCGCGGGGATGAGCGGGAGGGTGTGCCCGGATTCTGTTTTTCGCGGGGACGAGCGGGCAGACAAACTTGTAGGGTGGGTTCGGCGCTGGCGCGCCTTAACCCATCCTACGGTTTGCGGCAGGAATTACCGGTTGAACACCCAGGTCATCATTGTCGGCGCCGGCCCGGTGGGGCTCACCCTGGCGATCGATCTCGGCCGCCGCGGCGTGCGCTGCATTCTTCTCGAGCAGAAGGAAGCCCCGCAGTTCCTGCCCAAGATGGAGCGCTGCAACGCGCGCACCATGGAGATCTACCGCCGGCTCGGCATTGCGCAGAAAATCCGCGACGCCGGCTTTCCGCGCGACGTGCCCATGGATGTCTTCATCGTCACCTCGCTGGTCGAGCCGCCGCTGCTGCATCTGCCTTATCCATCGGTCGCGCAGGCCCAGAAGGAAATCGCGGCCTGCACCGACGGCTCGATGCCGCTCGAGCCCTATCAGCTCATTTCGCAATATACGCTCGAGCCGCTGCTGAAGTCGGTGGCCGAAACGCTGCCAAGTGTGGATGTGCGCTACGGCTGCGAATTCATCTCGTTCACGCAGGATGACGCCGGCGTGCGCACCGCGGTGAAGAGCGATGGCACGACATCGGAACTCAGCGCGCACTATCTCGTCGGCTGCGACGGCGGCGCGAGCACCGTGCGGCGCCAGCTCGGCATCAAGCTTTCCGGCGACGCCAACCTGCTGCAATTGCGGCAGGCGCTCTACCGCTGCGACGATCTGTTCGAGCGCATCCCGATCGGGAAAGGACGGCATTATCACGTTGCCGACGCGCAGAACTCGTTCCTGATCGTGCAGGACTCGACGCGCCATTTCACGCTGCATTCCGTGGTCGACAGCGACGACGAGATGAAGGCGATGTTCGAGCGGACCGTCGCCATGAAGGTCGACTACGAGATGCTGTCCTGCGCGCCCTGGCGGCAGAACCTGCTGCTGGCCGACGGCTACGGGCAGGGCCGTGTGTTCCTTGCCGGCGACGCGGTGCATCTGGTGATTCCGACCGGCGGACTTGGCATGAACAGCGGCGTCGGCGATGCCATCGACCTGTCGTGGAAGCTCGCCGCAACGCTTCAGGGCTGGGGCGGGCCGCGCCTGCTGGCTTCGTACGAGGTCGAACGGCGGCAGATCGGCGCGCGCAATGTCGAGGCTTCGCGTCATGCCTCGCGCGGCCGACGCGCCTGGCGTGCGGCGTTCAGGCCGGATATCCGCGACAACACGCCGGAGGGCGCCGCAACGCGGGCCAACCTTGTCCGCATCGCGGACATCGAGCAGCGCAAGAGCAATGAGATGATCGGCGCCGAACTCGGTTATCGCTACAGGAACTCGCCGGTCGCCTGGCCGGAAGCCGGCGAGGGCCCGCCCGACAATTTCATGAAGTATGAACCCACCAGCTGGCCGGGCGCGCGCCTGCCGCATGTGTGGCTGGCCGGCGGTGCGGCGCTGCACGACCGCATCGGCGAGGGTTACACATTGTTGCGTCTTGCCGGCGCGCAGGCCGACGGTGCGGCGCTGGCGCGGGCCTTTACCGCGCATGGCGCGCCGTTGAGTGTTCTCGACATTGGGGAACAGCGGCCGCGCGACGTCTACGGCTTCGACCTGCTGCTGCTGCGGCCCGACCTGCACGTCGTCTGGCGCGGCAACCGCCTGCCGGATGATCCGGCCAGGCTCGCGGCCATCGCGACCGGGCATTGAATTCCACGAACTGAACTGCTTAATCCGCTCGTTCCCGCGAAAGCGGGGACCAGGATCCAATGCATGGCTCTTCAATCCGCCCTGGATCCCCATCGCAAGCCGGCTTTAGCCGACCTGCGCACTCGGATGGCCAACGTCGGGTATACCCGATGTTGGCGCGCGGGGACGGCGGGAGAGGGTGTTGGCGCGCGGCGATGAGCGAAGTGGAGAACAAATGCCCAAGAAACTCGCACTGACGCTTGCCTGCGGCGACTATGAGATCGCCCGGGCCCTGCTGACGGGGAAGGTGGAGGCCGACGGCGTCGACCTCACGATTCTCACCGCCATGGATTCAGCCACGCGGCATTGGCGATTTCTCAATAACGGCGAATTCGATGTCGCGGAGCTCTCGGCCTCATCCTATCTCGCCGCGCGCGACAACGACCTGCCGTTCCGCGCCATTCCGGTTTTCCTGCATCGCCGCTTCCGCCACGGCTTCATGTTCATCAACACGGGCAAGGGCATCAAAAAGCCGGCCGACCTCAAGGGCCGCAGGATCGGCGTCAAAACCATGATGACGACGGCGGTGCTGTGGATGCGTGGCATTCTGCAGAGCGAGTACGGCGTTCCGCTCGACAGCATCGAATGGGTCGCGGAAATCGAGGATGACGTCAAAGTCAGCCTGCCTCCGGGCACCAGATATTCCTGCCTGCCGGACAACAAGTCGGTCGAGACCATGCTGGCCGAAGGCGAACTCGACGCCGTCTTTCATTCCGACCTGATCAAGCCGTTTATCGCAAACGATCCGCGCGTTTCGCGTCTATTCCCTGACCACAAGGCGGAGGAGATGGCTTATTTCCAACGCACGGGAATTTTTCCGATCATGCATGTGCTGGGCATCCGCAAGGCGCTGGCGGAGGAGCATCCCTGGCTCGCCGTCAACCTGTACAAGGCCTTCAGCGACGCCAAGAGCGCCGCAATGAAGCGCATGGCGAACCCGCGTATCGTGCCGCTCGCCTGGTATCGCGATGCGTGGGAAGAACAGGAGCGCCTGCTCGGGCCTGACCCGTGGGAATACGGGCTCACCGAAAAAAACCGCAAGGTGCTGGAGACGCTTGTGCGCTATTCGCACGAGCAGGGGCTGATCAGAAAACGGCCGGCGCTGGAGGATCTGTTTCTCGGCGTCGGCACCGGCCGCAAGCGCGGCGGCGAGTTTCGGATCTAGGATCGTTGCCGATCACTTTTTCCCCCCTCCGGGCCACAATCAATGAGGACAAGTTAGTACTCCTGGATTCCCGCTTGCGCGGGAATGAGCGGAGTGACGAACACAAATGTCCTTTATCCGCTCGTCCCCGCGAAAGCGGGGACCCAGGGCGATATGTTATTGGATTCGCAACAGCTGGATTCCCGCTTGCGCGGGGAGCGGGAGAGGGCGTAGGCGCGGGCAACATGTTCCGCTCATTCCCGCACGCCAACGTCGGTTTACTCGATGTTGGCCGTTTTGCGTGCGCAAGAAGACACAAGTCGATTGCGATGGGGGACCCTGGGCCACAATCAATGAGGACAAGTTAGTACTCCTGGATTCCCGCTTGCGCGGGAATGAGCGGAGTGACGAACACAAATGTCCTATATCCGCTCGTCCCCGCGAAAGCGGGGACCCAGGGCGATATGGTATTGAACTCGCAACAGCTGGATCCCCTTGCGCGGGGAGCGGGAGAGGGCGTAGGCGCGGGCAACATGTTCCGCTCATTCCCCGCACGCCAACGTCGGGTTTACCCGATGTTGGCCGTATTGCGTGCGCAAGTCGGCTCGAGCCGACTGCGATGGGGGACCCTGGGCCACAATCAATGAGGACAAGTTAGTACTCCTGGATTCCCGCTTGCGCGGGAATGAGCGGAGTGACGAACACAAATGTCCTATATTCGCTCGTCCCCGCGAAAGCGGGGACCCAGGGCGATATGGTATTGAAATCGCAACAGCTGGATCCCCTTGCGCACTCGGATGGCCAACATCGGGCAAACGCGCTGTTGGGGTGCGGGAACGAGCGGCGAGTGGAGTTGCACGTTCCGAGGCGAGCACGTAGCCTCCGCGGCAAACAAGACCAAGTGACGGGAGGATTCATCCGTGCGCACAAAAACAATCATGCTCGCCGCTGCCGCCGTGCTGGCCGCCGCGCTGTCGTCCGCTCAGGCGCAAGAGAAAGTCTGGAAGCATGGCATCCTCGAAGCCAAGAGCGATGCGGGCTTCATCGCCATGGTCGACAAGGGCGGATTTGGCGCCAGGCACGGGCTGAAAATCGAACTGCTCCAGATCAAGGCGGGCGCCACGCTGATGAAGGCGCTGATCTCGGGCGAAATCGACAGCGTCGACATGGGTTCGGCGGAGTCGATCGTGGCCGCCGTTCGCGGCACGGGTGTGAAGATTGTCGGATGTACGTGGCCGGGCGTGCCGCAGGTCGTTCTGGCCAAGGCCGAGGTCAAGTCATTGGCCGACCTCAAGGGCAGGACGGTCGCAATATCGTCGCCCGGTTCGCTGCCTGACCTGCTGTTCCGCGGCATGCTCAGCGAAGCCAATGTCCCTTTTGCGGACGTGAAGCTGGCGACGCAGGGCGCCGATCTCGACCGCTACAAGTCGCTCATTGCCGGCATCACCGATGCGGCGGTCGTGTCGAACGAATTCGAGGCCATCATGCCGCCCAATATCAAGGTGCTTGCCAAGGGCAGCAGCGCGGTTCCGAAATTCATCCGCCTGTGCGTCGCCACCAACAGCAAGGTTCTTGCCGAGCGCCGCGATGACCTTGTCAAATTCGTCGCCGCCGAAATGGATGCCTATAAATTCGCCGCTACGCATCGCGACGAGGCCGTCAAGCTTGCCCATGAAATGACTCATGCGAAGCCCGACGACAAGCGCGCCGAATTCATCTCGGACCAGGCGATCCGCGACAAGCAGATCGACCCGACGCTGGCGATCCCGGCCGACCGCATCACCTGGATGCAGGATCTATTCCTCAAGGCCGGCGTGATTCCCAAGACCGTGCCGACGGCGTCGATCATCGACACCAGCGTGCACGACGATGCGGTGAAGCAGGCCGGGAAATAGCTGGAACTGCGGCTAGGTCTCGTCGCGCAACTCGCCGCCGAGAATTCCGGCCAGCGTTGCCGCCACCGCGCCGAAGAGCAGCGCGAGGAACGACCAGAACGACAGATAGGCCGCGGCCTTGCGTGCCTCATCGGACATGGCCGTTGCCGTTTGCCCGTCCGCGTGTGCGGAAAATACGCCAGTGATGACAAGCGCGGCGATCATCAGTGCGACGCCAACCACCCACGCCATGAACCCATGCGCCGCATCGCGGAATTTTGTCTCCGGTCCCGGAATGTGGTCGCGAATGCGCAAGCGTGCGGCGAGGTAGCCGCCGGTTGCGAAGGCGAGGGTTTCAGCGAGCACGAGCCAGACCGCGCCTGCGATCGTCATTGAGGTCGCGCTGGGCCCGGAGTAGGGCGTCGAGATGGCAAGCCCAATGCCGGTACCGAGCGAAATAACAATGAAGGCCACCGCCCATGCCGCCAACGCGCCGGCAATGACAACGCTCCAGCTGAAGGCCGATCGCGGCCCACGCGTCTGAATGATCTCAACATTTTCGCCTACAATCGCCGTATCGGTCATCGCCAGCTCCCGGCACAAAGGTTTTGCGGGCGCGCCCGTCGGGCGTCCCGGCTTCGGCAATTCAACAAGGAAAAACTGCGATAGTTCCCACCGGCCGGATTTGGCGGCGAGGAACATTTTTAGGGACCGCACATTACCCAAGTGTCAGTGCCGTGACGCTGTGACAGGAGCGGACCATGCTCGGCTGGGTCGTTACATTTCTCATCATCGGGTTGATTGCCGCCGTTCTCGGATTCGGCGGGCTTGCGGGTGCGTCTTTTGCCGCCGCAAAGATCATTTTCTTTGTAGCGATCATTCTGCTGCTGCTCTCGATCGTCTTCGGAGCGATCCGCCGGCCGCTCTAACGCTGGCCTTCAATTCCCTTGCGGCATTGCGATACGGCGCCCTGCAGCTTCCGGGCGCGGCAATTTTGCATGCGCGGCTTTCATGCGCGCGAGCGAGCGCATGACCGAGTCCGGAAAGGCCGCGACTTTCTTCGTGGCCATGTCGACATGCAGGGTCATGTTTTCCGAGGTCGCCGACACCCAGCCCTCCGCTGCGTGATAGAGCTGCTCGAAATAGTGAACTCGCTTTGAATCGAAATCGAGCATCTGGAACGTCACCCGCACGGGGTCGCCTTCACCCAGCTCGCGCAGATAACGCACATGCACTTCGGCTGTGAAAGTGGAATGGTTTTGCCGCTTGAGGTAATCGAGCCCGATACCGATCAGCTCGTAGCATTCGTCCACCGCGCGATCGAACAGGACATTGTAATAGGCCATGTTGAGGTGCCCGTTGTAGTCGATCCATCGCGGCTCGACATGCATGACCGACGACACGAAGGGCGCGAAAAACAATGGTTCGAGGTCGGCACGGTCAAGCATACTAGGCTCTTCCGGAACGACAGAGGCGGTTTTGGCGAGCGCAACACACACCGTTCATTCCCGCGTAAGCGGGAATCCAGAGCTCAATTCCGGGCGCCAAGAATTTCTGCCCTGGGTCCCCATCGCAAGTCGGCTTTAGCTGACTTGCGCACGTGATACGGCCAACATCGGGTAAACCCGACGTTGGCGCGCGGGAACAAACGGATGTCCGGTGCGGGCTCACGCGGTGATCGGATAAACCGCCTTCTCGCCGCTGAGGACGCGCGCGACGTCGCTCGCGCACTTGGTCTGGAGCTCTTCGAGTGCCTGGATCGAATAGAACGCAGTGTGTGGAGAGATGATGACATTGTCGCGGCCAAGCAGCGGTAAATCCTTGGCCAGCGGCTCAGCAGCGACAACATCGAGGCCCGCGCCGCCGACCTGGCCGGATTCGAGGGCTGCAACGAGTGCCGCCTCGTCAATCAGCGGGCCGCGCGCCGTGTTCACGACGTAAGCGCCCTTTTTCATCTTCGCGAACGCGGCCGCGTTCATCAACCCCCGCGTCGCCGGCAGCAAAGGCGCGTGGACCGATACGTAGTCGGATGTCCTGAGCAGCGTATCGAAATCCACGCTCTCGACCTTCGCGGCCTTGAACACGTCCGGCGTGGCAAAGGGATCGTAGGCAATCACCTTGATTCCGAACGCCTGCGCCTTCGGCGCGACAAGCCGCGGAATGTGGCCAAAGCCGACAAGGCCGAGCACCGTTCCCTCGATACGGCGGATCGGCACGACGGCCGGCATTTCCCATCGGCCACTCTGGACCAGTTTGTTGGAGAGCGGGATTTTCCGGATCAACGCCAGCAGCAGCGCCATAGCGTGGTCGGAGACTTCCCGGATGCAATAATCCGGCACGTAGTTGACGGCGATGCCTTTCTCCTTGGCGGCCGCAAGATCGATGTTGTCGACACCGAGTCCGAAACGGCCGATCGCCTTGCAGCGCGTGAGCTGGACGAGGATATCGCGCGTAAGTTTCGCGTAGGTCACGAGGATGGCGTCGGCATCCCTGGCGACGGCAAGTATGTCGTCGGCGCTCACGCCGTTCGACATCCGATAGGTGGGGTTGAGGCGGGCCAGCGCAGCCTTGGCCGGATCGAGCGAGGGGAAAACACTGTCGGTCACAGCAATCACGGGTGCGGCCATCGCAAACTCCAGATTTGAGGAGAGAGAACGCCGTGAAAATTACGACAGTGGCGCCCGGCAGTCTACCGACTGGCGGTGGCCAGCCCGCAATTTCAAAGGCTTAGCGCGATTAACCAAAAATTAACGACACCCGCGCGCGCGCGGCTCCTTCGACTATCCTGACAAAAAAATACGGAGGCAGGACTATGGCCGGCAAGGTTGCGCGAGGCACCTATCTGCTCGTTGTTGCGACGATGATCGTTGTGTGGCTCGTTACCTTCAACAAGGAAGCGCCCGCTGCACCGCAGCCGGAGCCGCAGGTCTGGCAGATTTATTCCTGATCCGAGACGGCAGGCCCCGACGTCCTCAAGGGAAATCAAGACTTCCTCAAGGACAAATCAAGCGCAGCTCAAAGCTTTAAAGCCACCCAAGGCGCATCCATGCGGCCAGGTATCGCATGGAGCAGATGATGCACAAGGACTCGACCCTCCGGCAAAGTACCGGCGCCGCCGCCGTTGATCGCTACCGCCAGGAAGCGCTCATGCTGCGCGCGCAGGCGAGGTCGGAATTCTTCAAAGGCATAGGCGAAGCGCGCCGGCTCCTCGGGGGGGCGGCGATCGTCGTTGGCTCCATTACGGCGCTCCATCTCATGTTTCCGATGCCGGCAGCAGCCGAGTTGCCCGGCATGATCGCTGCGCCCGGCGAGGTTATGATCACGACCCTGCATGCCGCGGGCGCCCAAATCTATGAATGCAAGCCCGAACTCGACGGGCACGCGCGTCTGGCAGTTCCGCGAGCCGATCGCGACGCTGTTCGTCGCCGGCAAGACAGTAGGCCGCCATTATGCCGGCCCAACATGGGAATTGACCGACGGCAGCGCGGTGACCGGAAAGGTTGCGAGTTCGTCGCCAGGCACGACCACCGACGATATCCCTCTGCTCAAGCTCGCAGCGACGTCGTGGCGCGGCAAGGGACAGCTCAGCGGAGCAACGACAATTCAGCGGCTCGGCACCAAAGGCGGGAGCCTCGAAGGGCCGTGCAATTCATTCGGTGCGTTCCGGAGCGTACCGTATGCCGCAGATTACGTGTTCTACAGAAAAGCGGGCAACTCCGCTCCACATCAATCGAACTGACGAAGGAGGGTGTCATGGGCAGGTTCATTGCATTTCTTTACGGCGTTCTGGCCTATGTCGTGTTTTTCGTCGCCATTCTTTACGGGATCGGCTTCGTCACCGGTCTCGGGGTGCCGAAGACGATCAATTCCGGACCCGAGGTTTCGCTGCTGGAGGCCATTGTCGTCAATCTCGCATTGATGACGATATTTGCGCTCCAGCACAGCGTGATGGCGCGGCCGCAATTCAAGGCTTGGTGGACGCGCATTGTGCCGCCTGCGATCGAGCGCAGCACTTATGTGCTGCTCGCGAGCCTGCGCATTGCTGCTGCTGTTCTGGCAGTGGCGGCCGATCCCGACGGTGGTGTGGCAGGTGAGCAATCCCCAGGTTGCCGCGTCGCTGCTTGGCCTCGAGCTGTTCGGCTGGGCGGTCGTTTTCCTGAGCACGTTCCTGATCAATCATTTCGAATTGTTCGGCCTGCACCAGGTCGCCAACAATCTTGCCGGCAAGCCGATGCCGAAGGCGAGCTTCAAGACGCCGTTCTTCTATAATTTCGTGCGCCACCCGATCTATCTCGAATTCATCATCGCTTTCTGGGCGGCGCCGGTGATGACCGCAGGGCGCCTGCTTTTTGCGGCGGTAACGACGGCCTACATCTTCGTCGGTATCGCGCTTGAGGAGCGCGACCTCATCACGATCTTCGGCGACGAATATCGCCGCTACCGGCAACGGGTGGCCATGATCGTACCGTTCGTCGGCCGGTCATCCTGAGCGGCAAGGTCCGGCGCGTGGCGCATTCCCGGCGCCAACGGGTTGTCCTCGCAGCCGCCGCCACAGCCGGCCTCATTTCACCGCCAAGCGGTCCTCTGCTAACGTCGGTCCGACAGGACAAGCAGAGGACAGCCGCATGGCCGTCACGAACATTGCCGCCGGGCAGACAAGCCGCAATCCGGCTGCAATCAGGAAAGTGGTTTCCGCGCTGACGGCGGCCTTCGGCAATCGTGTGGTGACATCGCAGGCGGTGCGCGACCAACACGGCAATACCGTTACCTGGATCGCCAACCAGCCGCCTGACGCCGTCGTCTATCCGCAAAACACCGAAGAAGTGCAGCAGATCGTCCGCATCTGCGCGGAGAATGGCGTCGCCATGATTCCGTTCGGGGTGGGCACGTCGCTGGAAGGTCATGTCAATGCGCCGGCGGGCGGGGTGTCGATCGATTTCCGCGACATGAACAAGGTTCTCACGGTCCATGCCGAGGACCTCGACTGCGTCATCGAGCCGGGGATCACCCGCAAGGCGCTCAACGAGCAGCTGCGCGACAGCGGCCTGTTCTTTCCGATCGACCCCGGCGCCGATGCCTCGCTCGGCGGCATGGCGGCGACGCGCTGCTCCGGCACCAATGCGGTGCGCTACGGAACCATGAAAGACAATGTACTGGCGCTCAAGGTCGTGCTCGCCAATGGCGAGGTGATCGACACGGCGCGGCGGGCCAAGAAGACCTCCGCCGGCTATGACCTCACCCGCCTCATGGTGGGATCGGAAGGCACGCTTGGCGTTATCACGCAGCTGACGTTGAAGCTTTCGGGAATTCCGGAAGCGATTGCCGGCGGCACCTGTCCGTTCCCGTCGGTGGAAGCGTGCTGCAATACCGCGATCCACACCATCCAGTCCGGCATTCCGATTGCGCGCATCGAATTGCTCGACGCGCTGCAGGTGCGGGCGTGCAATCTGCATTCCCATCTCGGGCTGCCCGAGACGCCGATGCTGTTTCTCGAATTCCACGGCACGCAGGCTTCGGTCTCCGAACAGTCAAAGCGGTTCGGCGAGATCGCGGCGGAATTCGGTGGTGGTCCTTTTACGTGGACCACGAAGCCGGAGGAACGCACGCGCCTGTGGGAGGCGCGCCATCATGCGGCACTCTCGAATTTCACCCTGCGCCCGGGAGCGTCGATGGTTGCGACCGACGTCTGTGTACCGATATCGCGGCTGGCGGAATGCGTCACCGAAACCCAGCGCGATATCGCGGAAAGCCGCATCCTGGCACCGATCGTGGGCCATGTCGGTGATGGGAATTTTCATCTGACATTGCTGATCGACATGGATGATGCTGACGAGGTCAAGCGCGCGAAGGCGCTGTCGGAGCGGTTGGTGGAGCGCGCGCTTGCCATGGACGGGACATGTACCGGCGAGCATGGCGTCGGGCAGGGCAAGATGAAATATCTCGTGGCCGAGCATGGCGCTGCGGCGCTCGCGGTGATGGCTTCGATCAAGCGCGCGCTTGACCCGCAGAACATCATGAACCCGGGCAAGATCGTCGCGCTGAGCTAAAGACGACGCCCGTCATCCGGCGGCGCCGGAGATGATTTGACGGCGCCCTGCGACATAGATTTGCCGCCAAAAGCGGCAACAAGAAACGGCAGAATGGCTTATATTTCATCGTGCTGAGCGCGAAAGCGGGCCTGCTGTAAATTGGGCCGCCCGGCGCCGGAGTTGGCATTGCAAACGACTTTGCTTGGATTGGCGATCGCGGTCATCCTGGCGCTGGTAGCGGCGCTGGTCGGTCCGTTGCTGATCGATTGGGACAGCCATCGCGCGCTGCTGGAGGCGCAGGCAAGCCGGTTGATTGGGGTCAAGTTGCACGTTGCCGGTGCGATCGACGTGCGCTTGCTCCCGTCGCCGCGGCTTACGCTGCATGACATCGATATAGGCAGCAAGGGCGATAAGATTCACGCTCGCTTGCTTGGCGTTGAATTTGCGCTCGGTCCCTTGATGCGTGGCGAATGGCGCGCCGCCGAGCTGCATCTCGACGGCCCGCAACTCAGCCTCGGACTCGACGCCAACGGTCGGGTGCGGGCGCCCGACCTCGCGATCGCCTTCAGGCCCGACGAACTTTCGATCGAGCGGCTGAGCGTCGAGAATGGCACTATCCTTCTTGCCGACGCGGCGAGCGGGACGAGCATCACGCTTAGTCAGTTGCGTTTCAGCGGCGAAGCGCGCTCGCTCGTCGGCCCCGTCAAGGGTGAGGGGGCGGTGACTCTGGCAGGTGGGCGCTACCCGTACCGGCTATCGGTCGGTCGCCTTACCGACGAGGACGTACTCAAGCTGCACATTAACGTCGATCCCGTGGATCACCCGCTCAGCATCGATGTCGACGGAATGCTGGCCTTGGCCGACGGTGCGCCGCGTTTCGATGGAACACTCGCTCTGTCGCGACCGGTGGGTATCACCAAATCGATTTCCGGCCGTCCGGGCGAGGCCGTGACCCAACCTTGGCGCGTCAGCGCGAAGGTCAAGACGACGGCACAGTCAGCTCTAATCAAGAATGTCGAGTTCAATTACGGCCCGGAGGATCAGGGCTACCGGCTTACCGGAGTCGCCGACTTCAAATTTGGGCAGCATCCGCGCTTCGATGGAGTGCTTTCGGGTCGGCAAGTCGATATTGACCGCGCGGTCGGGGGCGCGGCAGGAGATAGACAAGCGCCACTCGTCGCCATTCGTCGTCTTGCCGAACTGGGTGCGCTGGCATTTCGTCCAGCGCTGCCGATTCAGGTCGGAGTCGGGATTGATCAGGTTACGCTCGGCGGAAACAGCGTGCAGAATGTCCGCGGAGATATCAGCAGCAGCGCCGGCGGCTGGAATCTCGATCGCTTCGAGTTTCGCGCGCCAGGCCTCACGCAAGTGCGGTTGAGTGGCAGGCTCGCGGTCGAGAATGGCGGTGTCGCCTTCACAGGGCCTGCCGAGGTCGACACCTCCGATCCCAAGGTGCTTGCCTCCTGGCTGGAGGGGCGTAGCGAAAGCCCACAAGGCGATCTGAAGCCATTGAGCTTGCGCGGCGACATCACGCTTGCGAATGGAAGGATTTTGGTCGATCTGCTTAACGCCGAATTTGACCGCAAGCCGGTGACGGGGCGGCTCGCCTATTTTCTCGCGGCGGACAAACAGCCGGCCCGGCTCGAAGCGGAGCTCAAGGCGTCCCAGATCGACATCGATGCCGCGCTGGATTTTGGCCGTGCGCTATTCGCCGGCTCGGCGCTCGAGCGGCCGCGCGAAATGTCGCTTGCCGCGGATATCGGCCGCGCGACACTTGCCGGAATTGATGCGCGTGATGCGCATGTGCGCCTGAAGATTGATGGAGATGGTTTGCAGCTGGACAGGCTGTCGATTGGCGATCTCGGCGGCGGCAATATTGCGGCGACGGGGCATATTGAAACGGGGGGTCACGCACCGCGTGGGACGCTCTCACTGGATCTCGAGACCAATCGAATCCCCGCCATTACCGCGATTATTTCGAAATTCGCACCGGAGCGTGCAGGGGCCGTTGCCGGCGCGCTTGATCGTTTCGGACACGCACAATTGCATGCAAAACTCGACATTTCTGCTGGCGACAAAGGTGCGGCGAGCACCGCGCAATTGGCGCTCACTGGAAACCTCGATGATCTACGTGTCGGCGCGCGAACGCGCGTGAAGGGCAATTGGGAAAGCCGCACGCTGTCCGACATCGAAGTGGATACAACCATCGATACGAATGAAGGCGACTCGCTGGTCAAGCTACTCGATCTTGACGGGTTCGTTATGGCCGGCAAAGGGCCGGGTCAGCTGAAGGCTAGCGTCACGGGGCCTGCCGGGGGTGATTTCGCGCTCGACTTGCGGGTTGCGGCCGCCGACTTGTCCGCACAGGCGACCGGTAGCGGGCGTTATTCGGAAAGCGGTGGTTTGACCGGCACGGCGACCCTCGATGTTCAACAAGCCGATCTGCGGTCGCTGCGGCCTGGCGGTCCTTCTGATGGCGCCGGACGCTTACCGCTTAAACTCGCTTCACATGTAAAGGTGACTGGCGGGCTGATAACGCTCGATGATATCGACGCGGCGCTGGGCGAATCGAGAATTCGCGGCCGTCTCGCCGTCGACAACGCCTCCCCACATCGCATCGAAGGGGTTCTGAAGGCGGACTCCGTCGATGCCCCTGCCTCGATCGCCTACGCGATCGGCTTGCCGCGCGCGGTAGCGACGGGTCAGGGCTGGCGCTGGTCCCGCGAGCCGTTTACGCGGGGTGCGTTCGGCAAATTTTCCGGCAAGGTTTTGCTGGAGTTTGAGCGCGCCGAATTGCTTCCGTCCCTGGTGGCGCGGCAGGTCCGTGCGATGTTGCGCCTTGATGGTAACGAAATTGCTTTGGATGGCGTCACCGCGGAACTTGCCGGAGGTCAGCTTGCCGGCGTGCTTGATTTTCGTAGCGCCGAAGACGGCATGACCATGCACAGCAAGTTTGGGCTCGATCATGCGGACGCAGCGCGGCTGCTGTCTTCGGCCGCCAAACCACCGTTGAGCGGATCACTGGAACTGGCGATGGAAATGACGGGCACCGGAATGAGCCCCATTGCGCTCGTCGGTTCGCTTAAAGGTTCAGGCAAACTGACGCTCGCAGACGGCGCAATCGCCCGCATCGATCCGCACGCATTCGATCTGGTCACGCACGCGGTCGACCATGGTCTGCCAATCGAGACGAGTCGCATCTCAGACGTCGTGAGCAAAGCTATTGAGGGCGGGGCCCTCGATGTGAGGCACGCGGAATGCACCTTAACGGTGGCGGCCGGGCAAATTCGCCTCGATAAAGTGAACGTCGACAGCAAAGACGTTGTGTTGTCGGCCATGGGGACACTCGATCTTACGGATGGCGCTATCGACGCACGGCTGGTGCTGTCAGGCCGAAATGAAGCGGCCGGCGCTCGCCCCGATATATTCCTTGCGGTGAAAGGACCGGTGCAGGCTCCGACGCGCACGATCGACGTGTCGGCACTTACGGGTTGGCTGACGTTGCGGGCCGTCGAAAATCAAACGAAGCGATTGCGCGCAATCGAGAACGTCCCAATGCAGCCGAGCGAACCGATGCTTCCTAAAAGCAAACCGGCGCCGGCATTACCGGCGCCGATTAATATTAAGCCCGTCCCCAAACCGCGAAGTGCGGGACAGGGTGCGGCGTCAATCCGCTCGCAGAACTGAATGTATGACGTGCGAGGTTTGCATGTCGCGAGGATCGGGAGCTACGGTGTGTTCCTCGCCACTATGCACACGGTAGTGGTCAAGAACATAAAGACGAATCGCCGATGACAGATTTCCGTGACGGCGATCGGTGTCGATCGATGCCACAAGATCGGAAAGCGTCAACTCTCTGCCATTGGCGATTTCTTTCAGTCCTTTCCAGAATGCGTCCTCAAGACTTACGCTTGTCTTGTGACCCGCAATAACAATCGAACGTTTGACAACCGGAGATTTCATCGGCGGTCCCCTTTTTCGATCCGGCGCCGGTCGAGGTCGCGGTTGGATTTGGCTTGCAGTGCGACTTCAAGCTTGCGGACATGCTTGGGTTGACCAAATGCAAGACGATTGGCTTGAGCACCTTTTTCGTGCCGTTGCCGTTTTGCTTGCTTGCGGACGGTCCGAAGATTGATCACTTCAGCCATTCCGTGGCCCTCGACGGTAACCAGTTAGTTTCGGTTCGGTGTTCAGCTAGACGTGAACCATTGCTGCCAAATGCGCCCACACGTGGGCGGAAACGTGCCTTTACGGCGAACTTCACAACATTGCTGCTGATACTGCTCTGCCGTTTGTCGCCGCGATTTAATACACAGTTAGTTGATTACAAAAGTCGAATAAATGAATCCGACAGAATGCGAGTAGAAACAAATGGAGAATTTGCGGGGTGCTCGGAAACTTCGAAATGTATATTCACTAGCGTCAACTACTATACTCACGAAAACACGAAACTTACACCGAGTGTAACTCTACGGCAGTTTTCTGCTCCGCAGCAATTTAACAGAGGAGTGAAGAAAATCAGTAGCGGGATACGTACCGGAGGCAGACCTCAATACAGTCGGCGTCCAAGATTAGTGCAAGATTAGAGATTGCGATCGCGAAGCGCAGACAGCTGTGTGTGTGCCTTATTTTGTTTTAGGCACGCATCTTGCTCCGCTCGGATTGAGTTCTTTGCCCGCGCGAATCGAGTTCCATATCTCTGACGACGATGGAACTTATCTCGGGCGCGTCATATTTTCGGGGCGGACAGTGCGGTCGAATTCTTTCGGCGTGACAAAGCCGAGACGTATCGCCTCTTCACGCAGTGTCGTGCCATTTGTCTGGGCTGCTTTGGCCACTTGAGCGGCCTTATCGTAGCCGATTTTCGGCGCGAGCGCCGTCACAAGCATCAATGAACGCTGCATGAGTTCGCGAATTCGCGGCTCATTGGCGCGAATTCCAGCGACACAATTGTCGGTGAACGAATTCACGGCGTCGCCAAGCAGGCGGATTGATTGCAACATGCAATAAGCAATCACCGGCTTGTAGACGTTGAGTTCGAAGTGGCCCTGGCTGCCGGCGATAGTGATAGTCGTCTGATTTCCGAACACCTGGCAGCAAACCATCGTCAGTGCCTCGCTTTGTGTCGGATTGGTCTTGCCGGGCATGATAGAGGATCCGAGTTCGTTGCTTGGAAAAATCAACTCACCGAGACCGGATCGTGGGCCCGACCCAAGCAGGCGAATGTCATTTGCAATCTTGAAAAGCGCAGTCGCTGCCGCATTAAGGGTGCCGTGCACGAACACATAGGCATCGTGGCCGGCCATATGCTCAAATTTGTTGGGAGCGCTTGTGAAGGGTAATTTTGTCAGCCGCGCGATCCGTTGCGCGAACGCGGTTGCGAATTGCGGTTTGGAGTTGAGGCCGGTGCCTACCGCCGTGCCTCCTTGCGCGAGCGGATAAAGTTCGCGCTGAGCCAGGGCCAGTCGCGCAAGCGCGGATTTCACCTGCGCAGCGTAACCGGAGAATTCCTGACCCAAGGTGATTGGCGTTGCATCCATCATGTGCGTCCGCCCGATCTTGACGATCTTGGCGAATTCCTTGGCCTTTTTGTCGAGCGCCCGGAACATGCGCTGCAAGATTGGGCTTGAGGTGTCGTTCGATCTCGATCGCGGCCGCAATGTGCATGGCTGTCGGGATAGAGTTGTTTGAGGACTGACTCATGTTCACGTGGTCGTTCGGATGCACGGGCGACTTGGAGCCGAGTGCGCCGCCAAGTCTGAGATTGGCGATATTGGCAATCACTTCGTTCACGTTCATGTTTGTTTGGGTGCCCGACCCCGTCTGCCAGACAAGAAGAGGAAAGTGATCGTCGAGTTTGCCGTCGGCAATTTCTTGTGCGACAGCGGCGATCGCTGCGGCACGTTTGCGATCGAGCGAGCCGAGGTCGCGATTGACCTCTGCCGCGGCACGCTTGATCAAGCCGAGCGCCCGCACAATTTCGATCGGCATGCGCTCAATCCCGATGCGAAAATTATGCAATGAGCGCTGTGTTTGCGCCCCCCAAAGCCTGTCGGACTGGATTTCCAATGACCCGAAACGCGTCACTTTCGATACGCGTCTTCGAGCGAGCCTTTCGCGTTTTGCCCATTGCGTCCGTCCCCACGGTGAGGTCACCGTCAGAACCTATGCCGATTGACGTATCGGGCAAGCCCGGTTGAGCTCCGCTGAGAACGGCCGAGCCTATTTCTTGCGGAATTGATCCAGGCGGACCACCTGGCCTCCGCCGCCGCCCGTTGGCTTGTCGGGCTTTTCACGCTTGGCGCTGGGCGTCGTCGCACGCGGCACAGGTGGAGCTTCGGGCGTCACTTCTAGATCTGGCGGACTTATCGGCGGCCGCTTCTTCTTTGGCGCCACCGGTTCCTGCGCATTGGCGGGCGCTGACCGCTCATCGCCTTCGGCGACTTCTTCAAACTGGAGGCCAAACTGTACCGAGGGGTCGAAAAAGCCATTGATCGCTTCAAACGGCACGGTCAGCCGTTCAGGAATTCCGCCGAATGAAAGACCGACTTCGAACTCCTCTTCACCCACTTTTAGATCCCAGAATTGGTGCTGAAGAATTATCGTCATTTCGTCCGGATACTGCGCGCGCAAGCGGTCGGACATGCGTACGCCGTCGGCGTTGGTATCGAACGAAATGTAAAAATGATGGTCGCCGGGCAGGCCCTTCTTGGCCGTTTCGGTCAACACGTTTCGTACCACACCGCGCAGCGCCTGCTGGGTCAGAAGATCGTATCGGATTTGATCATTCATAGCGAATTGGCGCGCCGTTACAGGAATCGCCGGATGCTAGCCCGGGCAACGCACTCCGCGCTATCCCCGCTGGTGCTCCGCACAGTCGCATTGTCATAATTGGATAGCTCGGGATCGCAGTGGAGTGGAGGCTTCTGTTGCCAGGTGCCTCCGGACCCCGCCTGGCGGAGCTTAACCCGCCAGGGCTTTAGTTCGGTATTTCAAACCGCTTACGCGGCCTGAGCAACCGGAGCATAGTTGTCGTTTGCAACTATGAAATGGCCCGATAACGGCGGAACCATGCCGAGCAAAAGCACGCCCTTTACGCCCTCGTCGATCCTATTTCGCCCCCGCCGAAGCCCGTGCCCGCCGGGCTTGGGTGGAGGCGCCGGGTACTGCCCCCGGGTCCGATGGGTTTATTACGACGGCCATTTATCGCCATAGCCGGGTCTCCCCGGCACCCATGAATATAGTCTTTGAAGGTTACCGAAGAAAGAGGAAGGCGAATTGGGCCCGAAATGGCGGCTTACAGTTGGGGCGGCTGGCTCTGGGCGTAGCCGTAAGAATAGGGTCCGGGAAAGTCCCCAACCGGCACGACATGGGTAACCACGCTCCCGAATTCCTCGCCCGGCAGCCACGCATGCAGATGCAGGGCGGGCGGTTCGATCCTGTAAACCTCCGGCCAGCGCGGTTCGAATTCGAGCGTGACTGCCTGTTCGCCGGCAGGGCAGATCGTCGCTGAAATGCCTGCAAAAACGGTTTGAGCGGCGCGGTGAATATGGCCTGCGGCCACCAGTCGTGCCCGCGGATGCTTCCTGAGCAAAGTCGCCAACGTGTCGGAATTGCGCAGACCTATTGCATCCGAATAGACGATGCCGGTCCTGAATGGTGGGTGGTGCAGGAACAATAGCGCTGGCCGGGTCCTCGATGCAGCAAGCGCACGCTCGAGCCACGATATGGTCGCTGCATCGAGCTCGCCATACGCCTCGCCAGGTACCGTCGAATTGATGAGTAAAACGTCGAGCCCGTGGACTTCGCGTATCGCGTTGAGCGCGCCGTCCTGAGTGCCATACGCAACATCAGGAAACGCACTGCGCATCGGCAGACGGCGGTCATGATTGCCGGGAATTGTCGCGAAGGGTATGCGCAGCGCGCCGAGCAGCGTCTTTGCACGCTCATATTCTTCCGGGAGCGCGGAATTGGCGATATCGCCGGAAATAACAACAAGGTCCGGCGAGGGTGTCATGCGATTTAACGTTTCGATCGAGCGCATCAAGGCAGCTGTCGTATCGATGCGGCCGTAGGCGAGTTGACCAGGCGGCGTAATGTGCAGGTCAGAGATTTGGGCAATCAAGACAGGATGCACAGCCAAAGTCGTTCTCCGGCAAGGCTGATCGTTGGCCGATCGCTCCGTACCCATGACACGGCAAAGTAAACATTCGATTTTCGCGAAACGCCAACCTATTCACAGTTGCAGCACAGGGGGCCGCTCACGCGCGTGATGAATTCCCGTCGCTGCATGGCACGCCCGGACGTAGCGCGTGCGGCAATCATTGCTGTGCCACGGCGACGGTGCAGGGGTGATGTGCACAGTGCCGCCTAGCCGCGCGCTCCCGCGCAATGTAACCCTAGAACGCATGTCCGATTCCGCCGGTTCACCCATTGGCGCCCCGTCTCCCACAAGGATACGGCCATCGCTTTACGAACTTTTCCGCTCCTTCGTAATTGTCTCCATCTCGGGCTTTGGCGGTGCGTTGCCTTGGGCGCGGCGGATGATCGTCGAGCAACGGCGGTGGATGTCGGCTGACGAATTCAATGAAGCGTTTGCGCTTTCGCAATTTCTACCTGGCCCCAACGTCGTGAATTTCTCGGTGGTGTTCGGGTCGCGCTTCGGCGGTGCCTTAGGCGCAGCCGTTGCGCTCGCGGGCCTTATGGGGCCGCCCCTGATTATCGTCACGGTTCTCGCAATACTCTATGCGCGTTTCGGTGAGTTGGAATTTCTGGGCCGCATCCTTGCCGGGATAACCGCTGCCGCAACCGGGCTTCTGATTGCCGTCGTCGCCAAGATGGCGGCACCCCTTTTTCTCAACCGAAGGGATTGGGCCCCGATTATCGCGATCGCAGCTTTTGTCGGCGTTGCCATCATTCAATGGCCATTGCCCTTGGTATTCGCCGGACTTGCGCCGGTGAGCATTGCGCTTGCGTGGGTAAGGCGATGAATCAAAGTCCACTTATTCCGCTATTCGGCTATTTTGCGCTGCTCTCCCTGTTCGCTGTCGGTGGCGCCAATGCCGCGATTCCCGAGATGCATCGTATTGCCGTGGAAGTGATGCAATGGATGAGCGACCGGCAATTCGCGGACAGCTTTGCGATCGCGCAAATCTCGCCCGGCCCCAACGTGATCATCGTCACGCTCATCGGGTATCACGTCGCAGGATTGGCTGGTGCCGCAGTGGCCACGATAGGAATGTGCGGACCGACATGCGTGCTCGCGTTCATGGTTGCGCGAACATGGGATCATTTCAAGGAGGCACGCTGGCGTATCGCTATACAGGCGGGCCTTGTGCCAGTTTCAATCGGATTGATTGCGGCAAGCGCGTTCGTTCTGGCGCGGAGCGCTGACCACAGCATTTACGCGGGCCTCATAACCGCAGTTACGGCACTTGTCGGATTCGCAACGCGAATTAATCCGCTCTGGATATTTGCGGCCGGCGGCATCTTGGGCCTCACAGGCCAGCTGTAAGGATGCTCGGAGTGTAGCGGAACTCTGCCCAACATCCGTGCTTCCTGCCCGGGCGCTTCGTGTGCTAGTGAAGAAGCAGGCGGTTCAGTTCAACAATAAGAAAAAAGAACCAACAAAAAAGAACTGGGGGAGGATCAGGATGTCCGAGGGGGTGAGAACCCCCCCGAACGGGGGCAAATTTCGTTTCAAAGTACGAGGTCCGCGCGATTTCTATGGTGGCATAGTCCTCATAGCACTCGCGATCGTAGCGATTTCGCTCTCGGGGGATCTCCCGGGAACGCACGGTTTTGCATTCGGGCCTGGTACCGCGCCGCGTTAGTTCGCCGTACTGCTGGCGATCGTCGGCGCTTTGGTCGCGCTTGGCGGCTTGATTTTCGACGGGCCACCACTCGAAAGCTACGCCGTTCGCGGGCCTGCCTGGGTGATCCTCGCAATCATTGCGTTCGCCACCATGATTTGCGGCATCAATCTCGGTGCCTTTGGCATTCCGCTGAGCATTCCTCCGCTCGGGCTGGTGCCCTCCACCTTCGCAGCATTCATGATCTCAATCTTCGGCTCGACCGAAATGCGCTGGGTAGAAAGTCTTATCGCGGCGGTCGCGATGACGGCGTTCTGCGTCGCGTTGTTTGTGTACTTGCTGCAACTGCCTTTCCAGCTTTGGCCTTGGATTTGAGCAGAAAGCGCCATCATGAGTGAGCTCCTCGCCAATCTCGCGCTAGGGTTCTCGGTCGCAGCGAGCCCATACAATATCGGATTCTGTCTCCTCGGGGCTTTGGTCGGCACGCTCGTCGGCGTGCTTCCCGGGATAGGCACAGTAGCGACTGTCGCGATGTTGCTGCCCATCACTTTCGGGCTGCCCCCTGTCGGCGCCTTGATCATGCTCGCAGGGATCTACTACGGCGCTCAATATGGCGGGTCGACGACGTCTGTGCTCGTGAACATTCCGGGCGAAGCAACTTCGGTTGTCACGTGCCTCGACGGCCATCAGATGGCGCGGCAGGGCCGCGCCGGCGCCGCTTTGTCGATAGCCGCGATCGGTTCCTTTTTCGCTGGCTGTGTCTCGACAGTCCTGGTCGCTGCTCTTGGCGTACCGCTGACGTCGATCGCGCTGCTGTTCGGTCCGGCGGAATATTTTTCTCTGATGGTCCTTGGATTGATTTTCGCAGTTGTCCTGGCGAAGGGCTCCGTACTGAAGGCGATCGCCATGATCCTGACCGGCCTCATGCTGTCGATGGTCGGCTCGGACCTGGAGACGGGCGCCGGTCGAATGACATTCGACATCGCCGAATTGTCCGACGGCATCGGCTTTACGAACGTTGCCATGGGTGTGTTTGGCTTTGCCGAAATCATCCGCAATCTCGAAATGTCGCAGGAGAGTCGCGATATCGTAAAAGGCAAGATCAAGGGACTTATGCCGACGCGGCAGGATTTGATGGATTCGTCGGGCGCAATTGCGCGCGGCACTATCCTCGGTTCGCTGCTGGGCATATTGCCGGGGGGAGGCGCTGTCGTGGCTTCCTTTGCCGCGTATACATTCGAAAAACGGATTTCCAAGCATCCCGAACGCTTCGGACGTGGCGCAATCGAAGGCGTAGCGGCACCGGAAAGTGCAAACAACGCTGCCGCTCAAACATCGTTCATTCCGCTGCTCACACTCGGCATCCCGCCGAACGCGGTGATGGCCCTGATGGTCGGCGCGATGACCATTCACGGTATCGTCCCGGGCCCGCAGGTGATGACGAAACAGCCCGAGCTGTTCTGGGGCATGATCGCATCAATGTGGCTCGGCAACTTGATGCTTGTCATTATCAATTTGCCGTTGGTCGGCGTGTGGGTCAGCCTGCTGCGCGTACCGTACAGGTTGCTTTATCCATCTATCATCGTGTTTTGCTGCATCGGAATTTACTCGATCAACAACTCTCCGACTGATGTGGTCATCGCCGCAATTTTCGGTTTGTTCGGTTATTGGCTCAACAAGCATGAATTCGAACCGGCGCCGCTGGTCCTTGCCTTTGTGCTCGGCCCATTAATGGAGGAAAACCTGCGCCGGGCCATGCTGATCGCGCGCGGTGACGTAACCGTGTTTTTGACAAGGCCAATTTCCGCGGGGCTGATCGCCGTCGCTGCCATGTTGCTTGTGATTGCAGCGCTACCGATGATTTGAAAGCGCCGCCAGGAAGTCTTCGTCGAATAGTCTAGGACAGGGCTGGATCATTCGCCCGTCATCCGGCTGCTCGTCAGCTGGCGAAAGCGCCGCTCACCGCCAAGAGGCCGGCGACAAAGATCACGAGTTGGACCGAGAAGACCGTGACGTTGACGTCCCAGGCATTCGCGAATAGCGGCACAGGTGCTTTGAACGGTTTGTAGCCATTGTCGTCATATGCACCGCCGCCATAAATCGGCATGGCGATCAACGCCGCAAAGAAAGCGGCATAGACGATCGCGCCCATTAGCGCGACCAGATAAAGCCGCTCGACTGCGAGCGGACCTGGCCACCAGATCAGCGCAAAGGCGAGAAGGCCAAAGCCGACATAGCTCAAGATTTGCCAAACCACATGGAAGCGAGCGTGTGGCGTCCATTTTGGATTGGTCGCGTGGGTGTTGTTGAAATCGGCAAACACCGTGGCGATAGCCCAGCCCGCCGTCATCACTGTAAACAGGACCCGTGCGATCAGAATGTGGTCGAAGATCATGCCGCATCCCCCAGGATGCACCCGTCAACGATATCAAGTTCCAGACAAAGCTTACGTCAATGTCAATATTTGGAGCGTTGATAAGCATCGGCGGGCAGTTGCCGCATGGGGTAAACTTCCCCATCTTGCGAGTTGATCCGTTACGGGACCGCCGATGCGCCAATATCTCGATCTGATGGAACACATCCTCCAAGATGGCGTGGAGAAACGTGACCGCACAGGAACCGGCACGCTGTCGGTTTTTGGACACCAAATGCGGTTTCCACTTGAAGATGGATTTCCGTTGCTCACGACCAAAAAGCTGCACCTGAAATCGATCGTTTACGAGCTGCTTTGGTTTCTGGCGGGGGACACGAACGTCAAATACCTGCAAGAGCATGGTGTGCGCATATGGGACGAATGGGCGGACGAGCGCGGCGATCTCGGCCCGGTCTACGGCCAACAATGGCGATCGTGGCCCGCTAAGGATGGCAAGACGATCGATCAGATCGGCAATGTAATCACCATGATCAAGCGCAATCCGGATTCGCGCAGGCTGATCGTCACCGCATGGAATCCGGCTGACGTCGACAAGATGGCACTGCCACCGTGCCATTGCCTGTTTCAGTTTTATGTCGCCGAAGGCAAATTATCGTGCCAGCTTTATCAACGCTCTGCCGATGTCTTTCTCGGAGTGCCGTTCAACATAGCGTCTTACGCGCTTCTGACCATGATGGTCGCACAAGTGACGGGCTTTCGAGCCGGGGATTTCGTTCATACGTTCGGCGATGCGCACCTGTATCTCAATCATGTCGAACAAGCGCGGCTGCAATTGTCTCGGGCGCCGAGGCAGCTGCCGACGATACGCATTAACCCGGCGGTGAACGACATTTTTGCTTTTCGTTTTGAGGACTTCGTCGTCGATAATTACGACCCGCATCCACACATCAAGGCCGAAGTAGCTGTTTAGTTCGACCACCAATAAGCGATATTGTTGTTGTCGCCGTTTGTATGCACCGCGCTAAGAACATTTTAATTGGAACTACTGTGTAGCCTTTCGAATTCTCGAACGCGTGTGTTCTGTGGGGATGACGGCCGTTAGTAAAAAGTCAGAACAATCGTTCTATGCATGTTCGGAAGAGGTTGAAGCCATGTCTCGCTATTCTATCGGTTCGTGCTGTAATTCGTGCGGATGTGCCTGCCGGGAATGTACGCGTGCACAATGTGATGTGTTCATGAAAATCGTCCTGGTGGCGGCAATCGGCGACAATTCGGTGATTGGCCGCGACGGCCAATTGCCGTGGCGATTGAAGTCTGACATGCAACATTTTCGTAAGGTGACACTCAACCGGCCGGTCATTATGGGACGCAAGACCCATGAATCAATTGGCAAGACGCTCGGCGGCCGTACCAATATTGTGCTCACGCGCGATCTAACCCTGATTGCACCGGGCGCAGTGCTTGCTACGAGTTTAGACGCCGCACTCAGCTTCGCCCGCGCTGACGCAGCCAAGCGCGGCGTCGATGAAATCATGGTTATCGGCGGCAGCGATATTTTTGCAGCAACGATGTCGATGGCCGACCGTCTGGAAATTACTCATGTCCACGCTTCGCCTGAGGGCGATGCGCTGTTTCCGCCAATCGACCCCGAATTCTGGCAGGAGGTATCGCACGAAGACCATTTTGCCGGACCGGACGATGACGCCGATTTTACGCTGGCGACATACATAAGGCGCTGAATCGCGTAAATACGCGGCAAGTCGGCGCGTTGTAACGGTGCCTGCGGTCCCCTATAACCCTCCCAACATAAGAGCAGCTGGGCATCCGGTGCCGGCGGCTGGAGATATTGTAAATGCCATGGACCAATCAGGGCGGCGGTGGGCCCTGGGGCTCGGGCGGCAAGGGCCCTTGGGGCTCCGGACCGCAATCGTCAGGACCGACACCGCCGGACCTGGAGGAAATTCTTCGTCGCGGTCAGGATAGACTGAGGCGAGTATTACCTGGCGGCAACCTTGGCGGTCGCGGTTTCGCTCTTATCGCGCTAGGGGTTCTCGCACTGTGGGGTTTTTCGGGGTTCTTCAGGGTAGAGCCGGACGAACTCGGTGTTGTGCTGCGCTTCGGCAAAGAAGTGCGCGAGGTTCAGCCCGGCTTGAATTACCATCTACCTTATCCAATCGAGACCGTGCTCACGCCGAAGGCGCTACGGGTCAACAAGATCGATATTGGAATGCGTGTTGTCGATGATATCCGTCGCGGCGGCACGACGACACGTGACGTCCCGGAAGAGAGTTTGATGCTCACCGGCGACGAGAATATCGTCGATGTCGACTTTTCGGTGCTGTGGAAGGTCAAGCCGACCGGCGTTGGCGAGTTTCTTTTCAATATTCAGAATCCGGAAGGCACCGTTAAAGCGGTCGCGGAAAGCGCCATGCGCGAGGCGATCGGCCGTTCCGAGATCCAGCCGATCCTGACTGGCGCGCGGCAGACAATCGAGACTGCCGTACAGGATTTGATGCAGAAGACGCTTGATCACTACGGCGCCGGCATCATCGTGCAGCAGGTACAGCTCCAGAAGGTTGATCCGCCGGCCCAGGTGATCGATGCCTTTCGTGATGTGCAGGCTGCTCGTTCCGATCTTGAACGCGCGGTCAACGAAGCGCAGACCTATGCCAATCGCGTAGTTCCTGAGGCGCGCGGACGCGTCGCGCAGATTACGCAGGCCGCAGAAGCGTATCGTCAACAGACGGTTGCGGAGGCGACCGGTCAAACGTCGCGCTTTCTCAAGATTTACGAGCAGTATAAAAAAGCGCCGAACGTCACGCGCGAACGCATGTATCTAGAAACGATGGAACGTGTCCTCGGCGGTGCCGACAAGATCATTCTGGATCCTGGCGCGGGCGCCAGCAATGTCGTGCCCTATCTGCCCCTCAGTGAGTTGACGCGGCCGCCTCAGACGCGAACGCAGCCGCAAGGTGGAGGCCGGCCATGAGGCTGAACTTTGTTGGCGGCATCATCGCCGTATTCGCAGTGGCTGCACTGATTGTCGGCTATTCGTCTCTCTTCACCGTCTATCAAACTCAGCAGGCGCTTTTGATTCGGCTCGGGCAGCCTGTCCGCGTGGTCAACGAGCCCGGTCTCAATGTAAAGGCGCCATTCATTGACACCGTCGTCTACATCGACAAGCGCATACTCGACCTCGAGGCGCCGCCGCAGGAAGTCATCGCCTCCGACCAGAAGCGGCTGGTCGTCGATGCTTTTGCGCGTTACCGCATTCAGGATGCGCTGCGCTTTTATCAGACGCTTGGCTCGATTTCCGGTGCGAATTCGCAACTCTCCATTCTCCTAAATTCTGCACTGCGTCGGGTCTTGGGCGAGGTGACATTCACGCATGTTGTGCGTGATCAGCGTGCGGAATTGATGGCGCGTATTCGTGAACTCGTGGATCACGAAGCGACGTCGTATGGCGTTCAGGTGGTCGATGTGCGCATTCGTCGTGCCGATCTTCCGGAACAAAACAGCCAGGCGGTCTATCAGCGTATGCAGACCGAACGTCAGCGGGAGGCCGCTGAGTTCCGTGCTCAGGGCGCGCAGCGTGCCCAGGAAATTCGTTCACGCGCGGACCGCGAGGTCACCGTACTCGTGGCGGAGGCGACGTCGAAATCAGAGCAAACTCGCGGCGAGGGTGACGCGACGAGAAACCAGATCTTTGCGGAAGCCTTTAATCAGGATCCTGACTTCTTCGCGTTCTATCGTTCTATGCAGGCTTACGAGAACGGGCTTAAGCAGAACGACACGCGGATGGTTCTAAAGCCCGATTCGAGCTTCTTCCGTTACTTCAATGACCCCTTGGGGAAACCGCGCGAAAACCCAGCACCGCCGGCCGCCTCGGCTCCCCCTCGTTAGCCGTCGCATAATCCTGTGTCGGACTTTTTGGCCGCGCTTGGACTGGTCTTTGTAATCGAGGGTTTGATCTTTGCGGCATTTCCCGACGCCGCCAAGCGCGCAATGGCTAGCGTGCTTGAAACTCAGGACATTTCGCTTCGTTTGATCGGGATTGGTTCAGCTGTCGTCGGGCTTGTGATGGTCTGGCTTGTGCGCAGCTGACCGCGGAAATCAGGCCTCGCATGGTATTGATTTGCGGTGCCCTTGAATCGCCTCTAAGTCGGGGCCACTGTCCCCTAAGTGCATGTTCCAGGAGAAATGACGCCCATGGGCGCACATGAATTACGCCTGACGAATCGCCCCAGCCGGGCTGGCCTCGGCCGCTATCGCGGCGGCTGCCATCGTCCTTTTCGCCTTGATGGCACCCGCATCCGCCCGAGGACCTGAGGGAATTTCCGATGTTGCTGAACAGGTCATTGACGCGGTCGTCAATGTTTCCACCAAGCAATCGGTCGACCTCCGGAGCGGCGCGATGCCGCAATTGCCGCCGGGCTCTCCGTTTGAGGAATTCTTCGAGGAGTTTTTCAAGAATCGACGCGGGCAGAACGGGCAAACGGGCAGAACGGCCAAAGCGGACAGAATAACCAGCCGGCCGTGCCGCGCCGTGTCAATTCGCTCGGCTCAGGCTTCATCATTGACCCGAGCGGCCTGGTTGTCACGAACAACCATGTCATCGCCGATGCGGACGAAGTGAACGTCATCCTCAACGATGGCACGACTTTGAAGGCCGAGATTGTGGGCCGCGATCAGAAAACCGATCTCGCCCTGCTCAAAGTCGCGCCAAGCAAACCTCTCAAGGCGGTCAAGTTCGGAGACAGCGACAAGCTGCGTCTCGGCGAATGGGTGATTGCGATCGGAAATCCGTTCAGCCTCGGCGGTACTGTTACGGCCGGTATTGTCTCGGCACGCAATCGCGACATTCAATCCGGTCCTTATGACAACTACATCCAGACCGACGCTGCGATCAATCGCGGTAATTCGGGCGGACCTTTATTCAATCTCAACGGGGAAGTGATTGGCGTGAATACGGCCATCATCTCGCCGTCCGGCGGCTCGATCGGCATTGGCTTTGCGGTGCCGTCGAAGACCGTTGTGCCGGTGATCGATCAGCTTCGTGAATTCAAAGAGGTCCGGCGCGGCTGGCTCGGTGTGCGCATCCAGCAAGTGAGTGACGAAATTGCGGAAAGCCTAAGCGTCAAACCTGCACGTGGCGCGCTGGTGGCGGGCGTCGACGAGAAGGGGCCTGCCAAGCCGGCGGGGATTGAGCCGGGAGATGTGATCGTCAAGTTTGATGGAAAAGACGTCAAGGAAATGCGCGATTTACCCAAGATCGTCGCGGATACGCCGGTTGGCAAGGACGTCGAGGTTATCGTTGTCCGCAAGGGCAAGGAAGAAAAGAAAACGGTCAGGCTCGGGCGGCTCGAAGATGAGAAGCAGGCAGCGGCCAATACCGATGATAAAAAAGATGCTGTTCCCGACACGAAGCCGGTCGTGAAAAAAGCGCTCGGACTCGATCTCGCCAATCTGACGGACGACTTACGCAAGAAGCACAAGATCAAGGACAAGGTGAAGGGCGTCGTGATTACGGGCGTCGATCCGAATTCGCCGGCCGCCGAGAAGCGCCTTACGCCGGGGATGGTGATTGCCGAGGTACAGCAACAGCCCGTGGCAAATGCCGCCGAACTTCAGCAACGCATTGAAAAGCTCAAGAAGGATGGGAAAAAAGCGGTGGTACTGCTGGTCGTTTCGCCCGATGGCGATCCGAGCTTTGTAGCCTTAAGCCTGCAATAGTGATTTGCAAAAAACGAAATATTGCGGAGGCCGGGCTCGTCCCGGCCTTTCGTTTTGGGGAGATGCCGCTCTATCGATGAAGGGATCGCTAGAATCCGATAAATTCATTGCGTTTGTAACCCTGCACGTAGAGAAGTGCAGTGAGGTCACAATGGTCGATCCGCGCCGGCGCGGCCGCGGCGACTTTCGGTTTGCCGTGATAGGCGATGCCGAGGCCCGCTTCCAGAAGCATATCGAGGTCGTTGGCGCCGTCGCCGATCGCCATCGTATCGTGCTTCGTTAGCTCGAACTTCTTGCGTAGTTCGAGCAGAGCATCACGCTTGGCGTCACGCCCAAATATCGGATCGACGACCTCTCCGGCAAGCTTATTTCCGTCCACGATGACAAGACTATTGGCGCGGCTGCTGTCGAATCCGATCGTCGCGGATATGCGATCGGTGAACAATGTAAAACCCCCGGACACCATGCAGGTATAGGCGCCGTTCGCGCGCATGGTTGCCACGAGAGTTCGTGCTCCGGGTGTCAGACTGATCCGATCCCGCAAGAGGTCTTCGATCACCGAAATTGGCAAGCCTTTAAGAAGTGCGACCCGTTCCCGCAATGCTGGCTCGAACGCGATATCGCCGCGCATGGCCCTCTCGGTGATCGCCGCGACGTGAGCCTTCAGGCCGACAAAGTCGGCAAGCTCGTCAATGCACTCCTGGCCGATCATCGTGGAATCCATATCCGCCAGAAACAGCTTTTTGCGCCGGCCGCTCATTGATTGCACCACGACATCGATGCCGCTCGCGATCCCCCGCAGGCGCTGGTCAGTGCACCTTTGTCGAAAGCATTTTCCGCGTTAAATGGAATGTCGGCGGCATCGGGTCCCAACATTTGCGGCACTCCCGTATTCGCCAAAAGACTGCGTGCGTGCCCGAGAACAGAGGGTTCGAGCACGCCTGAGGCGTCGATGAGAGTCGCGACATGAGTCATGCGATACATAGTTCCAGCCGAGCCGTGCTTATTGCAGGGCCGACCGCAAGCGGCAAGTCGGCGCTCGCGCTCGACGTCGCGGCGAACCTGGGCGGCGCAATCATCAACGCCGACTCGATGCAGGTATACCGAGACTCTGCGCGTCATTACTGCGAGACCAACACCCGGCGATGAGGCTCGCTTGCCGCATCGCCTCTTCGGGTTTGTTGACGCGGAGGAAAATTATTCGGTGGGCCGATGGTGCCGCGATGTCGAGGACGCGATCCGCGAGACAATCGCCCGGAAACAGGTCCCCGTGATCGTTGGAGGCACTGGATTGTATTTTAAGGCGCTGACGGCGGGCCTTGCCGCGGTGCCGCCAGTCCCGCCCGGAAATTCGCGATCAGGTACGGAACCGCTTGAAACTTGAAGGTGCTCCCGCTCTCCACGCTGAGCTCGCTAAGCTCGATCCTGTGACCGCGAAGCGTGTGATGGTGAACGATCGGTCGCGGATTTCGCGTGCGTTGGAAGTGGTGCTGGCGACCGGACGCCCGCTTTCGGACTGGCATCGGGAAGGGCTGCCCCCGCTTATCGATGCTAAGGGTACGGCAAGGTTTTCATAACCTGCGAGCGCCAGGAACTGGTTCGCAGGATCGAGGCACGTTTCACTGCGATGCTCGCGTCCGGTGCGCTTGAAGAGGTGCGCAAGCTCGCTGCGCGCAAGCTTGATCCGTTGCTGCCCGCCATGAAGGCCCACGGAGTGCCCTGGTTGGTCCGGTACCTCGACGGCGAACTCTCGCTCGATGAAGCGGCCGCCGGTGCCGTTATGGACACGCGCCGCTACGCCAAACGGCAGCTCACCTGGTTTCGCAATCAGATTACGGACTGGCCATGGGAATCGCCGGAAAATGCGCTGTCGGCGCTCAAAACCCAGCTTTCGGGCCTCGAATAACGCCGATTTCTGCTTGACCGCCGCTCTGGTCGTGATTATAAAACGCGCAATGAAAGTTCAGGTGAGAACAGTGTTACGCAATATTATTACTCTGGTAGTAGAGGTTCGGGCGCTGGCGTGGTCCTGAAGAAGGGCCACAGGCGAGCGTCCGGACATGGCCCGTTTCGGGCCTTTTTTATTGCCGAGGCAAGAACGCGACGATGAAAGGGAATGCCATGACACGCGAAATGACCGGCGCCGAAATGGTGATCCAGGCGCTTGCCGACCAGAATGTCGAGCACCTGTTCGGCTATCCCGGCGGAGCAGTGCTGCCGATCTACGACGCCATCTTCTCGCAAAATCAGGTGCGGCATATCCTGGTGCGGCACGAGCAGGGCGCGGTGCATGCGGCCGAAGGATATGCACGTTCGACCGGCAAGGTCGGTTGCGTGCTCGTCACGTCCGGTCCCGGCGCGACCAATGCTGTCACGGGTCTGACCGATGCATTTTGCGACTCGATTCCGATCGTCTGCATCACCGGCCAGGTGCCCACGCATCTGATCGGCAACGACGCGTTCCAGGAATGCGACACGGTCGGCATCACCCGGCCGTGCACGAAATACAATTACCTCGTCAAGCGTATCGAGGACTTGCCGCGCGTTCTCCACGAAGCGTTTCACATCGCTTCGAGTGGACGTCCGGGGCCGGTGGTTGTCGACGTGCCGAAAGACATCCAGTTCGCCAAGGGCATCTATTCCAAGCCGAAGGATTTTCCGCACACTGGCTACAAGCCCAGGCTCAAAGGAGACATGGACAAGATCAAGCAGGCCGTCGAGTTGATGGCGCGCGCGAAAGCGTCCGCTGTTCTACACTGGCGGCGGCGTCATTAACTCAGGAAAGGCCGCCTGCGATCTGTTGCGCGAATTGGTCAAACTCACCGGCTATCCGATCACATCCACATTGATGGGGCTCGGTGCATTCCCGGCCGCGGATTCAAAGTGGCTCGGGATGCTCGGCATGCATGGAACGCTTGAAGCCAATATGGCGATGCATGATTGCGATGTGATGATCTGCATCGGCGCGCGTTTCGACGACCGCATCACCGGCCGCCTCGACGCTTTCTCTCCGGGATCGATCAAAATTCACGTCGACATCGACCCGTCGTCGATCAACAAGAACGTCAAAGTGGATGTGCCCATCGTCGGCGACTGCGCGCATGTGCTTGAAGATATGGTGCGCCTATGGCGCACAAGCGCGCATCATCCGGACAAGAAGTCGCTGCAGACATGGTGGGCTCAGATCGATAAATGGCGCGGACGCAAATCGCTCGCCTATCGGTCCTCGAAAGATTTGATCAAGCCGCAATACGCCATTCAGCGCCTTTATGAGCTGACCAAGGACAGGGACACCTACATCACTACCGAAGTCGGCCAGCACCAGATGTGGGCCGCTCAGTTCTACGGCTTCCAGGAGCCCAATCGCTGGATGACCTCGGGCGGCCTCGGCACTATGGGCTATGGCCTTCCGGCTTCGGTCGGCGTGCAGCTTGCGCATCCGAAGTCGCTGGTGATCGACATCGCCGGCGAGGCCTCGGTGCTGATGACGATGCAGGAAATTTCGACCGCGGTGCAATACCGGTTGCCAATCAAGGTGTTCATTTTGAACAACAATTACATGGGCATGGTTCGGCAATGGCAGGAACTGCTGCATGGCGGCCGCTATGCCGAAAGCTACAGCGAGGCCCTTCCGGATTTCGTCAAACTGGCCGACGCCTATCATGCGCACGGCATCCGGTGCGAAAAACCAGGCGATCTTGATCGCGCCATCAAGGAAATGATCGAGATCGACAAGCCGGTCCTTGTTCGATTGCGTGGTTGACCCAAAGGAGAACTGCTTCCCGATGATACCCTCGGGGCGTGCGCACAACGAAATGTTGCTCGGCGATGCCGGTGTCAGCGTCGAAGACGCCATTACCGAGGAAGGCAAGGTGATGGTGTGAGCAAACTCGCAATCATTGGTGCCGGCAATGTCGGGGGCGCGCTCGGTGCCGCCTGGGCGCAAAAGGCGGGCCATGAGATCTTTTTCGGCGTCAGGGATCCGAAGTCCGAAAAGATTCAAGGCCTCCTGCGCGCTATTGGACCGAAAGCGCACGCTGTAACGGCGGCGGAGGCCGCCGCCGCAACCGATGTCATCGTTTTGTCGACTCCGTGGCCGGCGACCGAAGCCGCGATTCGATCGATGGGTGATCTCAAGGGCAAGATCGTGCTCGACGCAACCAACCCGCTCACACGCGGCCCGGACGGAATCGCGCTTGAGATCGGTCATGCCATTTCGGGTGGGGAGAAAGTGCAGGGATGGGCCGCCGGCGCCTCGGTGTACAAGACGCTTAACACTACCGGGTTTGGGAACATGGCAGATCCGGTATTCAACGGAATGAAATCGGCGATGTTTGTTGCCGGCGACGATGCCGCCAAGAAACCGAAGGTACTCAATCTGGTGAGCGAGCTCGGTTTTGAGACGATCGATGCCGGCCCATTGCGCAATGCGCGCCTGCTTGAAGCGCACGCCATGCTTTGGATCGATCTCGCGCTTGTGCGCGGTCAGGGCCGCGACTGGGCTTTTGGAATTCTGAGACGCTAGCGCATGATCCTCAAGAGTGAATGCTGGTTTTCGGAAGAGATACTGCGTCAGGAAAATGGACGGTTGTCATGAACGCTCCCACGTCAACGACTTCTCACTATCCGGCAGCGCCGACCGCGCAGAAGGCGGAAACCCACACCTTGTCGGTCCTGGTCGACAACGAGCCTGGCGTGCTCGCGCGCGTGATCGGACTGTTTTCAGGCCGTGGCTACAACATCGAGTTGCTTACCGTGTCGGAGACCGAGCACAGGCAGCACCTCTCGCTGATCACGATCGTGACCACAGGAACACCCATGGTCATCGAGCAGATCAAGAATCAACTTGATCGGCTTGTTCCGGTCCACCACGTTGTCGACGTCACTCTCGCGGGCGACGCCATCGAGCGCGAGCTCGCCATGGTCAAGGTCAAGGGCAAAGGAGAAAACCGCGTTGAGGCGCTTCGCCTCGCCGATGCATTCCGGGCACGGGTGATCGATGCGACCACCGAGAGTTTCGTTTTCGAGATCACCGGCGCCAGCGACAAGATCGAGCAGTTCATCAGCCTGATGCTGCCGCTTGGCCTGGTCGAGGTCGCCCGCACGGGCATTGCGGCCATCATGCGCGGGCCGGACGGGATGTGAGTTTTTCACCATATCCGGGCTTGTCCCGGGCGTTCACGAATTGCTATCGACGCTGCGAGAATCGAAGACATGGATGTGGCCGGGAAGAGCCCGGCCATGACGTACAGGAGAACGGCCGTTCCAAGCGGCTCGTCAGGGGTAAAAAATCATGCGTGTTTACTACGATCGCGACGCCGACCTGAACCTGATCAAGGGCAAGAAGGTCGCCATCATCGGTTATGGAAGCCAGGGCCACGCCCATGCCCTCAATCTGCGGGATAGCGGCGTGAAGGAGGTCGCGGTTGCGCTACGCAAAACCTCTGCCGGCGTGAAGAAGGCGGAAGCCGAAGAGTTCAAGGTCATGGAAGTCGCGGATGCGGCGAAATGGGCCGATGTGATGATGATGCTGACGCCCGACGAACTGCAAGGCGATATCTATCGCGACCACTTGCACAAGAACATGAAGGACGGTGCGGCCCTCATGTTTGCGCATGGGCTCAATGTGCACTTCAACCTGATCGAGCCGCGCGCGGATCTCGATGTGTTGATGATTGCGCCCAAAGGCCCCGGCCATACGGTGCGCTCGGAATACCAGCGTGGTGCAGGCGTGCCGTGCCTCGTCGCGATTCATAAGGATGCCTCAGGCAATGCCCATGATTTGGGGCTTTCCTACGCCTCCGCCATTGGCGGCGGCCGCGCCGGCATCATCGAGACGACTTTCAAAGAAGAATGCGAAACCGATCTTTTCGGCGAGCAGACTGTACTTTGCGGAGGCCTCGTCGAATTGATGAAGGCGGGCTACGAGACGCTGGTGGAAGCCGGCTATGCGCCGGAGATGGCATATTTCGAGTGCGTTCATGAGGTGAAGCTGATCGTCGACCTTATCTACGAGGGCGGCATCGCCAACATGAACTATTCGGTTTCCAATACGGCCGAGTACGGCGAATATGTCTCCGGCCCGCGCGTAGTGAATGCCGAGACCAAGGCCGAGATGAAACGCGTGCTCGCAGACATCCAGTCAGGCCGGTTCACCAGGGATTGGATGCTGGAGAACAAGGTCAATCAGACGTCGTTCAAGGCGACGCGTGCAAAGCTCGCCGAGCACCCGATCGAGCAGGTCGGCGCCAAGCTGCGCGAGATGATGCCGTGGATTAAACAACGGGCACTGGTGGACAAGAGCAAAAACTAGCGGGTTGTGCGAACGTTAGCCGCGGTCGTCCTGCCTGGGGCGGCCGCGCTTTCTTTTGCGGGCGGTCAAAGTGAGGCAAGTCAGTCGTCGGAACTAACGCTTTTCAATCCGCTCTTCGAGCCATTTCGCAACGTCATCGGGTGTGTTGCCCTCTGCAGCCCGGGCATTGGCTTCACGCATCAGTTCGACCGGAATTTTGCCGATCAACCGATTAAGGGCTTCGACGAGCTTTTCGTCATGTGCGCGACTGGGCGACAGCAGCAGGATTGCGTCATAAGGCGGGATCGCGTGCCGAATATCCTCGATCACGACAAGATTGTTGGCGAGAATCTGGCCATCGCTGGTATAGGCCGAGATCACGTCGACCTCGCCGCCGGCTACGGCTTTGTACATGAACTCGGGCTGCATTTGCCGTTGCGCCCTGAATTGCAGGCCATAGGTCTTGCGTAGCGCTTCCCATTCGGGCCGCGCGAAGAACTCGTAGTCGCCGGCGATCGTGAGATTGCTCGCATGCACAGCCAGATCCGCGATTGTGTGGATGCCAAGCGCCTGTGCCTTCTCTCGCGACATCGCAAGCGCGTAGGCATTCTCAAACCCGAGCGGGCCAAGCAGGCGGATATCGGCTGTCGTGCTGAGCCAATCCTTCAATTGAGCGAGTATCTCCGGCCGGGACGGTGCGTCCGTGCGGTGCATGCGATTGGTCCAGATCGTTCCGGAATAGTCCACCGCTACATCGATCTCATTCTTCGCGAGCGCATCGAACAGAACATTGGAGCCGAGGCCAGGCCGCCTCGCGGCCGTAAGGCCGGCCTCGCCGAGACGCCGTTCGATCAGGGCCGCCAGCACATATTGCTCGGTAAAGGTTTTGGCGCCGATCAGATATTCGGCATGTGGCCGCATAAGGCCGGGAACCACCGCAGTGAGAGTCAATGCGGCAAGGCCCAGCGTGCCTGCCACGATGTACGCACTGCTGCGGCGCACCACGCCCGTTTGCAAGAGTGCGAGCAGTTGATCAACGACGAGTGCGAGGAGCGCCGCGGCGATACATCCGAAAACGACGAAGACCCAATTCTGTGTTTGCAATCCTGTGAAGATATAATTGCCGAGACTTGTTTGGCCGATCGGAGTTGCAAGCGTCGCAGTGCCTATCACCCAAACGGCTGAGGTACGAATGCCAGCCATGATCACCGGCAGCGCCAGCGGCAGCTCGATGTCACGCAGCAGCCGCCATGGCGGCACACCGACAACGCGTGCGGCCTCGCTCAGCCGCTTATCGACGCCATTGAGCCCGGCCACGGTATTGCGCAGCACTGGCAGCATTGAATAGAGCGCCAGCGCGAGCACGGAGGGCAGGAAGCCTAGCGCTGAGAAGCTTTTCCCGAATACGCGCTCGGACATTGCCGCGAGCGCCAGGAGGACGGGGTAAAACAGCGCGAGCAAGGCGAGCCCCGGGACGGTTTGGACCACGCTTGCAATGGCCATCAAGGTGGCGCGCAGGATCGGCCTGTGCCTGGACGCGATCGCAACCGGCAGGCTGATGCCGAGCCCGATAGCCAATGCCGTCAGGCTCACCAGGATATGGCTACTGAGATAATCGGGTAGTCGTGACCACGCTTCGGCGAAACGGGCGTCGAGGATCATTTCAGCGAGTTTGGCACGCAGGACAAGCGCGTGGAACCGCGGATTTTGCAGCGAGGCTGGCTCATCCCATTGGTTAACATCGTAAATTTCTGCCGGGTAATACTCGTACCGCTTGCAATGACAGTTTGATTACAGTCTTATGACAGCGTGCCGTGCGCCGGGGAGTTTTCGGGGATCGTATCCGGGCTGGGCCACAGGCCATGTTGTCCGCAGCCTCAGCACTCCTCAGCCGTTTCGCGCCAGCCGATGGAATTTCGCGCCGTGACGCTATAGCGCTTTGCATAATCGCGACACTGCACGCCACAGCGCTCATCATAATGATCGCGACCGAGGTTGATCTCGTCGCCAAGCTCGCGTTCCTGTTTGCCTGGGCATTGCTCAATTTTTTCTGGCTTGCCGTATTGCGCCGGCCCATCGCAGCCGCGCTGCTCTCCCTCGCATTCATCATCAGCCTGATCCTGCTGTCGCGCTTTAAGCACGACAAGCTCTGGATGACAGTCGATTTCGTCGACCTGATGATCATTGACAAGGACACGTCGGCATTCCTCCTCACGGCCATGCCGTCACTGCGTGCGCCGATCACGCTCGCCGCTGCAATTCTGACGGCGCTTCTGACCATTGGCTGGCGGCTTGACCCGTTCCGCACGCGGCTGCGGGTCAGTATTCCTAGCGGTTCGCTCTGCGTAAGCGCTCTGGTCGTACTTTCGCTTTCGTTTCCGACCGAACTCTACGAGGATTTCTTCAGCCAGAACTACGTGTCGAAATTTGCGCGCACGGGTGTTGAGGCGATCCATGAACTCGTGACGCACGGCTATCTTGAAGTCGACACAACTGTAACAGAACAATTGAAGGCGCCGGCGGCGGCCTGCAATCCGGCGCACAAGCTGCCTCACATCATCCTGTTGCACGATGAATCGAGTTTCGACATCACCGCGGCACCCGGCATGAAGGTGCCGCCGGGCTATCACCAACATTTCCGATCATTGGACGGGAAGGCACGCAAGCTGGTCGTGGAAGGCGCGGGCGGTCCGAGTTGGTTCACTGAGTACAATGTGTTGACTGGCCTCTCCGCGCGCTCCTACGGGCGCTTTGCAACGTCGGTCACGCGTATCGCGGCGGGCCGCGTTGAGCGCGGGCTTCCGCGGGCGCTGACTCGATGCGGGTATAAAACATTCACGCTTTATCCGTTCTACGGCGCATTTCTGAGTTCGCGCGCTTTCCAGACGACCGCAGGCATCGGCCGGTATCTCGACATGCATGATCTCGGAACGGAAGCGTTCGAACCCGATCATTTCTATTTCAATTACGCAAAAAGTATCATCCGGCACGAGCACGGACAAAACCCTTTATTCCTCTACGTCTATACCGTGGCTAATCATTTCCCGTGGGACTTCCGGTATCATCCCGAATTGCTGCCCGGTTGGCGTGACCCGGGCAATGCACCGAATATCGACGAATATATCCGACGGCAGATCTTGAGCGCTCATGACTTCACTGAATTTCTCGACCAGCTTAAACGTGAATTTCCTTCCGAATCATTCTTGATCGTACGCTACGGCGATCACCAGCCGGAGTTCGCCTATCGCATCATTGATCCGACGCTCAACGCGACTGAACTCGCGCATCATTTGAGCGCCTTCGACCCGCGCTATTTCACGAGTTACTACGCGATCGATGCCGTCAATTTTACGCCGGCCGATCTTTCATCCGCGCTTCCAACGCTTGACGCACCATATTTGCCCCTCCTTGTCCAGGAAGCGGCGGGTGTGCCGCTCGACCCGTCCTTTGCCGAACAGAAGCAGATTCTCAGGCGCTGTCGCGGTGCATTCTACCGCTGCGCCGGTGGCGAGGAAGCGCGTCGTTTCAACCGACTGCTGATTGAGGCAGGTTTGATCAAAGGCCTCTAGCGCCTTTGCAAGTTTTGACTGGCCGGATAGGTTGCCTCCAAGAAACGAAAAGGGAGGAGCGCATGGCGGACGGCAATGCCGCCGCTGCGAGGGGCCTTGGCGCCACAAAAACGGACGCTGTGGCGCTCGGCAATGTGGTGGTTTCGTTCCAGCTCGCTCACGCAGGCATTTACACGGCAGTCGAGAACGCAACGCTGAACATTGGTGACGGCGAATTCGTCGCGATCGTCGGTCCGACCGGCTGCGGCAAATCCACGCTGCTCAACGTCACCGCAGGGCTGCTGGCCCCAGCGTCTGGCAGCGTCAATATCTTCGGCAACCCGTTGTCGGCGGTCAATCGTCAGGCCGGGTATCTGTTTCAGGCGGATGCACTGTTTCCCTGGAAAACGGCAATCGAAAACGTCGCCATCGGCCTTGAGATCACCGGGACAGGGGTGGACGACGCGCGTTCGCGAGCGAAGTCCTGGCTTACACGCGTGGGGCTCGGCGCATTTGCCGACCGGTACCCGCACATGCTTTCCGGCGGCCAGCGCAAGCGTGTTGGCCTTGCGCAGGTGCTCATTCGCGATCCCAAGATCCTGCTCATGGACGAGCCATTCGGTCCGCTTGACGCACAGACCCGACAGATCATGGGCAACCTGCTGCTCGACCTGTGGACCACCGACCGCAAGGCCGTGATCTTCGTCACCCATGATCTCGAAGAGGCGATAGCTCTCTCGGATCGCGTGGTAATTATGTCGGCTGGGCCCGCCTCGCGCATTATAGGTGACTGGCGCGTGCCCCTGGCGCGGCCACGCGACATTTCGGAAGTGAAACTTGACCCCAGCTTCCACGAACTCCACCGCGAGATCTGGCATAAGCTCAAGGCTGAGGTGGTGAAGGGTTATGCCCAAAGCGAAGCCGTATGAGCACGGAATTTTGCTTTTGCTTCGTTGTTAGCAAGACTGCATAGGCAAATTGGGAGTTTTCCGAATGAAGAAACTGTTGATTTCGGCCGTCACGCTCATTCTGACGAGCGCGGGCGCTTTTGCTGCCGCTCCGTTCACGCTGACATCATCGAATTTCAAGGACGGCACGATGATGGAACGCAAGCATGCCGGTAACATTGCTACCAATCCGAATTGCGTTGGCCAGAACGTCTCGCCCGAGCTGAAATGGACGAACGCCCCGGCCACCGCCAAAAGTTTTGTGATTGTGGTCTCCGATTGGGAAGGGCAGGGCGGGCTCGGCTCCCACCACCTGCTCGCCTATAATATCGCGCCGACGATCACGGGATTTGCCGAAGGCGAGCTCAGCAAGGCTTCCGATAAATTCACCGGTGGTAAGGAAAGCTCGGGAACGACGGCCTACCGTGGCCCGTGTCCGTCGGGCGCCGCCGCCCATCACTACACCTTCACAGTCATCGCGACTGACCTTGAGCCCGGCGCTTTGCCTGCCGGACTGACGCGCGATGAGTTGTGGGAAAAGCTCAAGGGGCACGCCAAGGGGGCTGGGGGTCTTGTTGGCCTGTTCAAACGATAGTTTACACGCGCTATGAAAAGGCTCCGGCTTACAGCGTTGCAAATCCTGGTCGCGATCGTTTCGATCGCGCTCTGGTATGTGCTTTCGACTTATCCGTTGTTTGGCCACATGGTGCTGCCACCCTTTTTCTTCTCGAATCCGGTTGATGTCGCGAGCCAGATCGTCGCCTGGTTCGTGTCCGGCGTGATCTGGAAGCATCTCTGGGTAACGTTGATGGAATCAATCCTTGCATTCGTGCTGGGTTCAATCGGCGGCGTGCTGGTCGGATTCTGGTTCGCGCGACAGCCGCTTACCGCAGCGGTGTTCGACCCTTACGTCAAAATGGTGAATGCGTTGCCACGCGTCGTGCTCGCGCCGATCTTCACGCTGTGGCTCGGCCTCGGCATCTGGTCGAAGGTTGCGCTCGGTGTGACGCTTGTCTTCTTCATCGTGTTCTTCAACGTGTATCAGGGCGTCAAGGAGGTGAGCCCGACGGTGCTCGCCAATGCCCGCATGCTCGGCATGAGTGAACGCCAGCTGATGCGGCATGTGTATTGGCCTTCGGCGCTGTCGTGGATGTTCTCGTCGCTGCACACTTCCGTCGGCTTCGCGGTGGTAGGTGCAGTGGTGGGCGAATATTTGGGCGCCGCTGCCGGGCTCGGTTACCTCATCCAGCAGGCGGAAGGCGTATTCGATGTCGCGGGGGTGTTTGCCGGCATGTTCGTGCTTGCTGCCTTCGTCATCGTGATCGACATGATTGTCAGTGTGGTCGAGAGACGCCTGCTGGTTTGGCGGCCCTCGCCGGCCGACGCGAGGCCTTAAGGCGCTCGCGCGCAGGCTCTGGTCACCGCCGGCGCGCTGGCCTATCGTTCGCTCCGAATTGGCCCGGTCACAAAGGGTCTGGCAATGACAAGGGATGACATCATGTCCATTAATTTCCGCCGGATTGGCATATCACTCGCCGCGCTGGTGCTCTCGAGCGGCTTTGCCCTCGCGCAATCGAAAGTGACGCTCGCCGTCGGCGGCGGCTCATGCCTTTGCTACCTGCCGACCATGCTGGCGCAGGCGCTCGGCGAATATGAGAAGGCCGGCGTGAATGTCGAGGTGGTTGATTTCAAGGGCGGTTCGGAATCGCTCAAGGCCGTGATTGGTGGCAGCGCCGATGTGGTGTCCGGCTATTTCGACCATTGTGTCAATCTCGCCGCGAGGGGCCAGCACCTTCAGGCATTCGTCGTCTATGACCGCTTCCCCGGTTTTGCCCTGGTGGTATCGCCAAAACATTCCGCCGAGATCAATTCGGTCAAGGACCTCGCCAACAAGAAAGTTGGCGTCAGCGCGCCCGGCTCTTCCACTGACTTCTTTTTGAAATATATCCTCAAGAAGAACGGCATTGACCCGAATTCCGTCGCTGTCATCGGCGTCGGTCTCGGTGCGACCGCCGTAGCGGCGATGGAGCAGGGCACGGTCGATGCGGCGATCATGCTCGATCCGGCGGTGACCATCCTCCAGGGCGCCGACAAGAACCTCAAGATCCTGAGCGACACGCGCTCGCAGAAAGATACGCTGTCCGTCTTCGGCGGCGAATATCCGGGCGGCGCGCTTTACACCAAAGCGGAGTGGGTCGCGGCACATCCGAAGGAAGTGCAGGGCATGACGAACGCCATCGTCAATACGCTCAAATGGATTCGCACACACACGCCTGAAGAGATTGCCGACAAAATGCCCGCCAACCTCGTCGGCAAGGACAAGGCACTCTATGTCGCGGCGCTGAAGAATACGCTGGCGATGTATTCACAGGACGGCCGGATGGATCCCAAAGGCGCTGCGGCGGTGCTGGCGGTGTTCAGCCAGTCTTCGCCCGATGTGGCCAAGGCGAATATCGATCTCTCGAAGACCTACACGAACAGCTTTGTCGAAGCCGCCAACAAGAAAATGGGGATGAAGTAGGCGGCCGCAGCTTCCCTGGAGTCCCGTTTCTGCGGGGAAGAGCGGTGCATACGTGGGCACCGCTGCAAACTCTGTGTCATGGCCCGGGCATTGCCGTTCAAAGGACGGCGTGCTTCGCACGCCTATGTCCCAGGCATTGACGTCATTGGGCTGGGGTAGCGTTAACATTTGATGCCCGGAATAGGGCGGGCATAACGAGGTAAGGGGCGGGCGCCCAAGCATTTGCACGGCGGCGAATCTCCCGCCGTGCTATTGTTTGATCATGAATATCCTGTCCATCCAGTCGCACGTGGCGTACGGTCATGTCGGCAATGCCGCCGCGACATTTCCGCTGCAGCGGATGGGTGTGGAGGTCTGGCCGATCCACACCGTGCAGTTCTCCAATCACACGGGCTACGGCAGCTGGAAGGGGCGGGTTTTTGACGCCGGTATCATCGGCGAAGTGATGGCCGGTATCGCCGCACGCGACGTCCTTGCCGAATGCGATGGCGTTCTTTCGGGGTACATGGGATCGGCCGAAACCGGTGCTGCCATCCTCGATGCGGTCGCGACCGTCAGGCGCGCCAATCCGACAGTAAAATACTGCTGCGACCCGGTGATCGGCGATGTCGGGCGCGGCATTTTCGTGCGCGAGGGCATCCCGGAATTCATGCGCAACAAGGCCGTGGCCGCGGCCGATATTGTCACGCCCAATCAATTCGAACTTGACTATCTCGGCGGTCGCGAAAGTAGGACGCTGCGCGGCGCCCGCGATGCGGTCAAAGCGGTGCATGACCTCGGCCCGCGCGCGATTCTGGTCACCTCGCTTCACACCGACGAGACCCCGTTGGATTGCATCGACATGCTCGCTTCCGATGAGACCGGTTGCTTCCTGGTGCGTACCCCGAAACTGCCGCTCGCCGTCAACGGCGCGGGCGACGCTGTGGCCGCGATGTTCTTTGCTCACTATCTGCGGCACGGGAACATCGGCAAGGCGCTTTCACGCGCGGCCTCGAGCATCTTCGGCATCTTGGCGACAACCGCGGAAACCGGCGCGCAGGAGATCCAGCTGATCGCGGCGCAAGAGGAGATCGTGGCGCCGAGCCGCGTCTTCGAGGCGGATGAGCTTGGCCCCATGGATTCGCCGTCGATTGTCCACGACGAGGAAGTCCAGGCCCCGGCCGATGTGACCGCACGTTTCGCACGCGGCGGAACCGGCGCCCCCGACGACCGTGCCGTCGGTGTTTCATATCGACCGGCTGGCGCTGTCTTTCGTCCCGAAGTCATGGCGCTATGCCAGCGACCACCGCGCCGAGATCGACGCCTGGTTCGAGGCTCTCCGGAGCGAGAAGCCGTCGCTTTGGAATGGACGCGTGCTGCTGATGCATCAACACACGGTCGAGCGCGGGACCCTGCGCGGCGAATATCTTGAAACGGACTACGCAAGCTTCGCTGCCTGGCGCCATTGGGGGCGCCCGCCGGCGGCGGTGCGCGACTGCTTCAGCGCTGCTGCGATCGAGACGTTCGATGGCGGCTTTCTGCTCGGCGTCATGGGCCCGCACACGTTCAACGCCGGACGGATCTATTTTCCCTGTGGCACGCCGGATCCGGACGACATCGTCGGAGACGAGGTTGATCTCGAAGCGAGTGTCCGGCGTGAACTCAAGGAGGAGACGGGGCTCGATGCGGCCACGTTCAAGGCCGAACCGGGCTGGACCATGGTTGTCGATGGCCCGCAGATCGCCCAGCTTAAGGTTCTGCATGCGCAGGAAAATGCCGCGGCCTTGCGCAAGCGAATTCTCGCGCATCTCGCGCGCGAGAAGAAATCGGAGCTTTCCGATATCCGAATTGTCTTCGGTCCAGGCGATTTCGATCCGGCCATGCCGCGGTTCGTGACCGCGTTTCTCGCCTCGCGCTTTGCCGCAAAGGCACTAAAACCAGCGAGGGCGTAGCCGCGCTTGCGGACCACAATGGGTTTGAGGGCCGGTCTATTCAGACGCAACCGGCGTGCGGGAACTTGAAACATGACACTGAGCAGCATCGTCAAACGCTTTCGTGTCGATACGCCGGAAAAATTCCGCCTCGCCGATTGTAACGCCGCAGAATGTTCGGGCTTGACGGCCGACAAGGCGGAAGCAAAAGCGATGCTCGAACAGGGTATTTCGCTGCTCACGGGGCTGCAGGAAAAGCTCTACGCGACCGACCGCTGGTCGGTACTGGTCGTCCTTCAAGCCATGGACGCCGCCGGCAAGGATAGCCTGATCAAGCATGTAATGGCGGGACTCAATCCGCAGGGCGTTGAGGTGCATTCGTTCAAGCAGCCGAGCACGGAAGAGCTCGACCATAATTTCCTTTGGCGCGCGGCACGGCGTCTGCCCGAGCGGGGTCGTATCGGTATCTTCAATCGTTCCTACTACGAGGAAGTCCTCGTGGTGCGCGTACATCCGGAATTGCTTGAACGCCAGAAATTGCCCGCGCCGCTCGCCGGCAAGGAAATCTGGCAGCAACGCTTCGATGACATCCGCGCCTTCGAGCGCCATCTCGCACGCAATGGCACGCTGGTCCTGAAATTCTTTCTGCATGTCTCGAAAGAAGAACAGCGCAAGCGGTTCCTCGATCGCATCGACGAGCCGGCAAAGCGCTGGAAGTTTTCGATGAATGACGTCGAGGAGCGCAAGCTCTGGGACAGATACCAGCACGTCTACGAGGAGATGATTCGGGAAACCAGCCGTCCGGAGGCTCCCTGGTTCGTGGTACCTGCCGACCACAAGTGGTTCACGCGTATGGTCGCTGCGGGCGTGCTGGTGCAGGAGCTGCAGGCCCTCGGACTTGATTTTCCCAAGGTCGAAGGCAAGGCGCTCAAGGCGCTCGAAGATGCCGGCAAGGCGCTGAAGGCGGAATAGGCGAATTTCCGCTGTTACCAGATCCCAGGAACGAGCCGGTAGCGGACCTTGCCGGCAATATTCCACGTAGCCCGGTAGCTCACGCGCCAGGAAACGTTCCTCGTTGAGCAGCCGCCACGCCAGCACGGGAATCAGCGGGATGACGAGGAGCAGGGCCCAGTCCGAGCCTAGCGCCAACGGTGTGAAGGCAGTCATGACGAGCGCGGCGCTGTACATCGGATGGCGGACAATCGCATAGAGTCCGGTGGAGATGACCGGCTGGCCTGCTTCGACAGTGATGGTGGACGCCGCATAACTGTTTTGCCTGAGCGCGACCGCCGTGCCGAACAAGCCCAGAACGACGAAAAGCGTCGGCGGTCAGCACTAGCCATGGCGGAACCCTCGACAAACTCCAGCGATGATCGAAGCCGGGAACCACGAGGAGCAGCACAAACCCGGCGAGCAACAAGGTCATGATGATTTTTTGCGCGGGCTTACGTTCGGCCGTCGGTCCGACCCGCATACGGCGTTCGATCACCCGCGGATCGCGCTTGAGGAAATAAATGCCGATCGCGGTCGTGGTAGCGAAAAAGACAATTCCGTACACCCAGGCCTGCCAGTAATTCAACGACCAGGCCGGCGCGAGCAGCAGCGCGAAGAATACCGGTATGAAGATGGTCTGGCGCAGCCAGACGCTTTTGATTTGATTGCCGTCCATTTTCCCGCGCTGAAATAGTGCTCGCGATCGCCGCAGACCAGACAGCAAAGTTGACCTATTCCGGTCCTTGATCTGCCTGGCCCGTTTCCGCTAGACAAGGCCTCCACCGAGCGGTTAACGCGGGCTTTACCGGGCTCCGCCAGATTAACCGGCGGGACGAAGGGAAGAGCCAAGAAGTCATGTCGGCGCTGCAGACCAACTGCGCGATCGAGCGGAAGGCGGGAAACGCCGGCGCCGCAGCCTCCCTTATTCTGGGCACGCTCCTTCTCCTTATCCGCCCCTGAGGGCCGGCTGGGCAGTTTGCGCCTGGGCACTCGGGGGTCTGACGGAGAACCCTTAAGAGCGCCCGTCAGCGGCGCAATCGATGAGAAGGATCACATTACATGGCTACCCAGACCAAGTCCGAGAAGGACCGCGTCGTTATCTTCGACACCACCTTGCGCGACGGCGAACAGTGCCCCGGCGCGACCATGACGCATGAGGAAAAGCTCGAAGTCGCCGAACTCCTCGACGCGATGGGCGTGGACATCATCGAAGCCGGCTTTCCGATCGCGTCCGAAGGCGATTTCGCCGCCGTGCATGAGATCGCGCACCGCTCGAAGAACGCGGTGATCTGCGGCCTCTCGCGCGCCGCCTTCAAGGACATCGATCGTTGTGCCGAGGCGATCAGGCCGGCCAGGCGCAAGCGCATCCATACCTTCCTCTCCACCTCGCCGGTGCACATGAAATACAAGCTCCAGAAGGAGCCGCACGAGGTCTACGAGATGGTGATCGCGCAGGTCACGCGCGCGCGCGGGCATACCGACGACGTGGAATGGTCGAGCGAGGATGGGACCCGTACCGAGCACGATTTCCTCTGCCGCTGCGTGGAGGCCGCGATCAATGCCGGTGCCACCACCATCAATATTCCCGATACCGTCGGCTACTCGACGCCCGAGGAATATTTCAACCTGTTCAAGATGGTGCGCGAACGCGTGCCTAACTCAGATAAGGCGCGATTTTCCACCCATTGCCACAATGACCTCGGCATGGCGGTGGCGAACTCGCTGTCGGGCGTTAAGGCGGGCGCGCGGCAGATCGAATGCACGATCAACGGCATCGGAGAGCGCGCCGGCAACGCCGCGCTGGAGGAAGTCGTGATGGCTATGCACGTGCGGAACGATGTGCTGCCGTTCTGGACCGGTATCGAGACGACGATGTTGACGCGCGCTTCCAAGCTGGTTGCGGCAGCGACATCGTTCCCGGTGCAGTACAACAAGGCGATCGTCGGGCGGAATGCCTTCGCGCACGAGAGCGGAATCCACCAGGACGGCATGCTCAAGAACGCGCAGACCTACGAGATCATGACGCCCGAGTCGGTAGGTGTGAAACAGACCTCGCTGGTGATGGGCAAGCATTCCGGCCGCCACGCCTTCGTCCACAAGCTCGAAGAACTCGGCTATGAGTTGGCCGGCAACCAGCTTGAAGATGCCTTCGTTCGCTTCAAGGCGCTGGCCGACAAAAAGAAGCAGATCTACGACGAGGACATTGAGGCGCTCGTGGACGAGGAAATTGCCACCGCTCATGATCGCATCAAGGTGCTCTCGCTCACCGTGATCGCCGGCACGATGGGCCCGCAGACGGCTACGCTCACTCTCGACATCGCGGGCGAGCATGTCACCACGCAATCGATCGGCAACGGTCCGGTGGATGCAATTTTCAAGGCCATCCGCACGTTGGTGCCGCACGAGGCTGCGCTTGAACTCTATCAGGTGCACGCGGTGACGGGCGGCACCGACGCGCAGGCGGAAGTGTCTGTCCGCTTGTCGGAGAACGGGCGTTCGTTCACGGCCAAGGGCGCCGATCCCGACACGCTCGTTGCTTCGGCGAAAGCGTATCTGGGAGCGCTCAACAAGCTCACCTTGAAGCGCAACAAGACGTCTGCGGCCGAACCGCGAATTCATTCCACCGACGTGGGATAGGCCTGTCTGCTGTGCGTTCAGGGTGCTCTGCATTCGGGACGCACAGCCTTCCAGTTTACAGCGCTCGCGCGGCACGGCGGCACCCGCAAAAAACGACGTTAAACCGGGCCTTAAATGTCCGTATTAAAGTTAAAACGACGTTTGGCTCGGATTTCGCGCGTAAACCCAGTAAATCGTTCCATCCGGAACCCATAAATCACATTTTGTCCGCATTTCGCACGCTTTGACGGCAAATTCTACCGGTACTCCGTGCCCATCACGCACGAAGCGTTGGGGATAAATCAGGATGAAGATGAGTGTATGCGCGGGTGCCGTCGCGCTCGCGATGACCGGTTTGTTGCTGAACGCGCCAGCCGCACAGGCCCGCGATGTCACAGTGAATTCCGATCAGGTGCCGGCGTCGGCTTCGATCGACGTTGCACGCATCAAGAGCGCGCTGCACCTGACCCCTGCGCAGGAACCCTATTGGATGCCGGTCGAAATGGCGCTGCGCGAACTGTCGCGCCGGCATGCACGCAGCGATGAGAACGACGGTCTGGTGCACCGCATCAGTCACCGCGTGGTGTCGATCGTGCTCGACAGCGCCACGATCCGTCGCCTGGCATTTGCCGCGCGGCCGCTCGTTGAAAAGCTCGACTACCAGCAGATGCAGACCGCGAATGGCCTTGCCCAGGAGATGGGTCTGGGGCCCGTCGTCGCGGCGCTCAGGTAATAACTCGCACTCGGAATTCTGGATTCCCGCTTTCGCGGGTAATGAGCGGAGTGTGCAGCTCCGCCTGAGCTTCATTCCGCCTGCCGAATGAGCTGAGCTTCTTGGCCGGGTCGCCCCGGCCGCGAGTTGCCACGGCCATTTCTGCCTCCCACGGTCCGTGACATCCGCCTTAAGTCGGTGTCGTGCCTTAACTACTGCCGCCAGGGTCCACTTGCCGGGATTGCGGTTTAGTGCCAACTTCGCCGCTGAAAAAACAAGGCAAAGTCGGACTTGAGCGGCCAATGCGCCGGTTCTTGAGCGAAATCAAGAAATCGGGTGACGTTTTGGACGATCAAGAACCGGGTTCAGGCACCCAACTGGAGGAAATACGTCCATGCGCAATTGGATTCTCGCGGCGGCTGCGGCCGCCATTTTCGTAGGCCCCGGCGCGGCGAGCGCACAGGCGCCGATTGTCATCAAGTTCAGTCACGTCGTCGCGCCCAACACGCCGAAAGGCAAAGGCGCCGATAAATTCAAGGAACTCGCCGAAAAATATACCAACGGCAAGGTGAAGGTCGAAGTTTATCCGAACTCGACGCTTTACAAGGACAAGGAAGAGCTCGAGGCACTTCAGCTCGGCGCCGTGCAGATGCTGGCGCCGTCGAATTCCAAGTTCGGCCCGATCGGCATCAAGGATTTCGAAGTGTTCGACCTGCCTTACCTGCTGCCGACCGAAGCGGCACTGCGCAAGGTAACCGAAGGTCCGCTCGGCAAGGCCATGCTCAAGAAGCTCGAGAACAAGGGCATGGTCGGTCTTGCATACTGGGATAACGGCTTCAAGGAAATGAGCGCCAACAAGCCGCTGCACATGCCGGCGGACTACAAGGGACTGAAGTTCCGCATTCAGTCATCGAAGGTGCTGGAAGCGCAATTCCGCGCGCTCGGCGCAATTCCGCAAGTGATGGCTTTTTCGGAGGTCTACCAGGCGCTGCAGACCGGCGTGGTCGACGGCCAGGAGAATACGCCGTCGAATATCTACACCCAGAAATTCTACGAGGTGCAGAAATACACGACGCTCACCAATCACGGCTATATCGGTTACGTCGTGGTCGTGAACAAAAAGTTCTGGGACGGCCTGCCGGCCGATGTCCGCGGCGAGCTTGAAAAGGCGATGAACGAAGCCACCGCCTATTCCAACAAGATCGCAGCGACGGAAAACCAGGAAGCGCTGGACGAGATCAAGAAATCGGGCAAGACCGAGATCATCGTCCCGACCGCTGCCGAGACCACGGCCATGCGCAAGGCCATGGAGCCGCTCTATCAGGAGATGGCAAGCCGCGTCGGCAAGCAGTTGATTGATGATGTGGTGAAGACCACGCAGGGCGCCACCAACTGATCTGCGACTTCGGGGCCTCGGCGGCTGACGCCGGGGCCCCGATGTTTCCAGTGGGGCAGGGGATTCCATTGCCGGATTTCGTGCGGAGGCGTGGGGGCGTCCATCGCCGTCAAACAGGGAATTGCCGCCTGCTGGGACTTGCGTCCGGTCCACCAGCGCGCGAGGCATAAGTGTTTCTTCGCATACTCGATCGTCTCGAGGAAATCCTCATTGCGAGCCTGATCGCGGCGCGCAACGCTGTTGATTTTTGTCGCCGTCGTGCAGCGCTACGCCGTCGGCGTCCCGTTCCTTTATCCATTCGTCTATCACATCAATCTCACCTGGGCGCAGGAGCTCTGCATCTACATGTTCGTGTGGATGGCGAAGTTCGGCGCCGCCTATGGCGTGCGCACCGGCATCCATGTCGGCGTCGACGTTGCCGTGAACATGCTGGAGCTGAAGTGGCGCAACAGGGTGATCCTGTTCGGGCTCTTCTGCGGCGCGCTGTTCACCTTCGTCGTCGGCACCATGGGCGCCAAATTCGTGATCGAGCTCTATCCCACCGATCAGGTTTCGCCCGACATGGAGATGCCGCGCTGGATCATCTTCCTCTGCGTGCCGCTCGGCTCCTACCTCATGTGCTTCCGTTTCCTGCAGGTCGGCTGGGCCTTCTGGCGCACCGGCGAATTGCCGCATCATGATCCCGGTCATGTCGAGGGCGTGGTCGAGAGCCCGGCCGCGGCCAGGGATATCGCCCGATGAACAGCGCCATCATCTTCGGCCTGCTGATCGCGCTCATGCTCACCGGCATGCCGATTTCGATCGCGCTTGGGCTCACGGTGCTCACCTTCCTCTTTGTCATGACGCAGGTGCCGATCGAGGCGGTGGCGCTCAAGCTCTTCACCGGCATCGAGAGCTTCGAGATCATGGCGATCCCGTTCTTCATTCTGGCCGGCAATTTCCTCACCCATGGCGGCGTCGCGCGGCGGATGATCCGCTTTGCGACCTCGATGGTCGGTCACTGGTACGGCGGCATGGGGCTTGCGGGCGTGATGGCCTGCGCACTGTTCGCCGCGGTGTCCGGCTCGTCGCCGGCGACAGTCGTTGCGATCGGCTCCATCATCCTGCCGGCGATGGTGCAGCAGGGCTATCCGAAGCGTTTCGGCGCCGGCGTCATCGCCACCTCCGGCGCGCTCGGCATCCTCATTCCGCCGTCGATCGTGATGGTGCTTTATGCGGTGGCGACCGGCGGCAGTGTCGCGATCGATCCCGAAGGAAAACGCGTGCTCTCTGCGTCGGTCGCGCAGCTGTTCATGGCAGGTGTCGTGCCCGGCATCATCCTTGCGTCGATGCTCGGTCTCACGACGTTCTATCGCGCCTACAAGAACAATTACCCGCGCATGCAGAAGGCGACATGGCTTGAGGCATTGATCGCCTTCCGTGATTCCTTCTGGGGCCTGGCGCTGATCGTCATCGTGCTCGGCGGCATCTATACCGGCGCCTTTACCCCGACCGAGGCCGCCGCCGTGAGCGCGGTCTATGCCTTCGTGATCGCGGTGTTCGTCTATCGCGACATGAAGCTCAGGGATGTGCCGCGCGTGCTGCTCACGTCCGCCAACATGAGCGCGATGATCCTCTACATCATCACCAATGCGGTGTTGTTCTCGTTCCTGATGACCAGCGAGCAGATCCCGCAGGCGATCACTGCCTGGATCACCGGCGCCGGCATCGGCTGGGTTGAATTCCTGTTGTTCGTGAACATCCTGCTGCTCGCGGCCGGTAACGTCATGGAGCCGTCATCCATCGTGCTCATCACCGGGCCGATCCTCTTTCCAGTTGCGATCGGGCTCGGCATCAACCCGATCCATCTCGGCATCCTGATGACGGTGAATATGGAAGTCGGGCTCTGCCACCCGCCGGTTGGCCTCAACCTTTATGTCGCCTCCGGCATCGCGCGCATGGGCATTACTGACCTCACCATCGCGACATTCCCGTGGCTGATCACCATGCTGATCTTCCTGGCCATGGTGACCTACATTCCGGAATTGTCGCTCTGGCTGCCGCGCCTGCTCGGGATGATGTGAGGGCGGACCAGCGTCATCTCCCGGCATTCATTTGCGGAAAACCTGCACGGTCCTTGTGCGGCAGGAAAATCCGGCCGGCGTAAGATTTCGCAAATCTGAACGGGCGTAAATCAACATTGCCGCCGCGTAATCTCTGTCCAAACTTTAACTTGATAAGGCAGAGCCCGGCTCCTCTATTTGAAGGCATCACGAGTTGCCATTGGAGGTGGCCATGATGAAAACCTTTCTCGCCGGAACCGCTGCATTGGCGATAGCCGGCGCTACCTTTGCCATCGCTCAGCCGGATTCGTTCGCGGCCCAGAGCGGCGGCGAATTCCAGCGTGTGCAGCACTGGCGCCCGAGTGCCGAAGACATCGCCGCTTTCGGGGATGCGCGGATTGCGGCGTTGCATGCCGGGCTCAAGCTGACGGCCGAGCAGGAAAAGAACTGGCCGGCGGTTGAAGGCGCGCTGCGTGATCTCGCCTAGCAGCGTTCCGAGCGATTTGCCGCGCGCGCCAGCGCCGATCGCCCGAAGGATCCGATCGAGCGGCTTAACCTGCGCGCCGATGTGATGGGCAAGCGTGCGGCCTCGCTCAAGAAACTCGCTGACGCAGCCGCACCGCTCTACAAGAGCCTCGATGACGGCCAGAAGCATCGCTTCGTGATGCTTGCGCGCCTGGAGCAACGGCGCGGCGGGGCAATGCGCGGCCACGGCGGCCTCCGCAACTGGATGATGAATCGCGGCGGTCCGCGCGGCATGATGCAGGATGGCGGCGGCCAGCAATAGCGCAGGAATGAGTAGCGGGCGGCGGCCAACGCGATCTCCCCGACGCGCGCCGCCGCCCAAGAAGCCGCCGGACAACCGGCGGCTTTTTCTTTGGCGGGTCCAGCCTGCGGGCCCGCACATCCGCGCGACGGCGCCATGCTGGACTCACCCCAGAGCCTTTGCTAAGCCACGCGCGCTCGGCGGGGTCCGCCGCGGCAATCCGGGCGCATAGCTCAGTTGGTAGAGCAGCTGACTCTTAATCAGCGGGTCCAAGGTTCGAGTCCTTGTGCGCCCACCATCCTGCTTCGCGCTGACGTGCTTCGCAGGGTGGGTGTTCCGCTAAGTCGTGAAGCAGGATTGCAAGTGCGGAAAGCGCGACACGCCCGGCGTTGGCTTCAGTTGCGATTTATGACTGCTTGTGATCGCACAGGCGTAACCTCCCGCTGCGTGCCCCTCAGGGCGGAAACAACGCCTCTGCGCTACCCGTGGCGAGGGCATCGCCCGCGGCATCGAGCGCCTGCACCGTCCATCGATAATTGTGACGTTCGCCCGGCGGCGGACACGGACCCGTATAGGTGACTGCGCCCCGGTCCACAGTATTTCCGGTATATGGGACGGTTGACCCGCCGTGGTGGAACGATGGCAAATTGAGATCGGTCATCATAAAACTCAACTGCATCGTGCCGGCAGGCACGCCGTCCACTTCGAACGCGGGCGAGGTCGAGGCGCACGCCGGAATACCGGCCCACGAGAAGTGCAGTGACAAGGATGGTTTTTGAGCTTCCGATAACGAACTGGAAATTTCGAAATACAGGCCGACAATGCAAAATACTGTCAGCAGACTCACCGTGAACCAGTAGGTGACTTTCCTCTCCATAAGATACTGTAGATCATAAGGGCTCGCCAAAACAGAGGCATAGCTCCGCCAATGGAGACTTAAGTCATTGCGGGACGTAGAGGTTCGCCTCTATGCTCGAATGCGCGGCGGTTTGGGGGCTCAAGCTTGGGGACGTCGCGCCAATTGACCATTTGCTGAACATCCCTCGGCCCGTTTTGTGATTATGCATGGCGCTTCAAGCACCTGCGATCGTTGACGCCCGTTTATCACGGACGAATGCCGCGAAGCTTGCGGCGTGGATGCGCGGCATTGGCGTTCGCCAGGTGCGGCTCGCCTGCGGCTTGGTGATGTTCTCCTATATTTTTTCGCATTTCTTCAATCACGCGCTCGGCAACATTTCTCTCGCGGCGATGCAATGGTGGCTGGACGTCGTCCACCTTTGGTGGTGGCGGAACCCGGTTGTCAACGCCACGCTTTATACCGCCGCCGTGATCCATCTTTCGCTCGGCCTGTGGGCGCTCTATCAGCGGCGACACTTTCGCTACACGGTAGCCGAGGTCTCGCAGCTTGTGCTGGGTTTAAGTATTCCGCTCCTGCTCTCAATCCATTTCGGCGCTGTGCGTGTCAGCACCACGTTCGGGCTTCCGTTGCCGAATTATGCGACGCCGCTGTTCGCCTATTGGTACGTAAGGCCGTACATGATCGCGGTGCAATTCATATTGCTGACGGTCGCGTGGACGCACGGCTGTATTGGGCTTTATTTCTGGCTGCGTTTGAAGCCGTTTTTCAAATGGGCGTGGCCATTTCTGTTTGCGGTCGCAGTGCTGCTGCCGCCACTGGCGATGCTCGGAGCGCATCACGGCGCTCAAGAAGTCGGCCAGTTCATCAAGCAACAGCCGGCCTGGCGCGAGCGCAATGTACGGCCGATCCCGCCGTCGTCGCGCAAGGCGATCGACGAGATCACGGAAATTTATTTTCCTGCCACCTACCTGGGCGCGATCCTGCTCGTGTTCGTGGCGCGGGGCGCGCGCAGCCTGCGTGAACGCCGGCGCGGCATGTTCACCGTTACTTATCCGCATCGCCAGGTACGGGTCCCGAAGGGCATGAGCGTGCTTGAAGCGAGTCTGCGCCATAACATTCCGCACGCCAGTGTCTGTGGCGGGCGCGCGCGCTGCTCGACCTGCCGCGTCCGTGTCGTAAGTGATCGCTTTGCGTTGCCGCCACCTTCCAGCCGCGAGGCCTATGTGCTTACGCGCGTGGGCGCCAGCGCCGACCCTTCAATCCGGCTTGCCTGCCAACTACGGCCGCAAACCGATGTGGCCGTCATCCCGGTGCTGCCGCCGCATGTCGGCAGCGATTTTGTGCGCAACCGCCATCGCATAAACGTCGGCGAAGAGCGATATGTCGTCAGCATGTTTGTGGACATGCGCGGTTCAACCAGCCTTTCGCAGAAACGGCTGCCATTCGACATCGTGTTTCTGATCAATCGATTTGTCGACGCGGTCTCGCGCGGGATATCGGAAGCGGGCGGCCAACCTAACCAATTTGCCGGGGATGGCGTGCTTGCGCTGTTCGGCCTTAAAACCGAGCCCGAGATGGCATGCCGGCAGGCGTTGCGGGCAGCCGCCCTGGTCGCATCGAACGTTGCGCAATTAAATTACCAGTTCGCGACTGAGGTGCGCGAGTTCGATCCAATATGGTATCGGCATCCATGGCGGCGATGTCATTGTCGGAGACATCGGATTCCGCGGCCACACGGTGTTCACAGCACTCGGCGATTCGGTCAATGTCGCGGCGCGGCTGCAGGACATGACCAAGACGCTCAATTGCAAGCTCGTCGTGTCAGAAGAGGTCTGTAAATCCGCTGGAATTCCCGATGATGCGCTCACGCGCGCACAGGTCATAATCCGTGGTCACGACGAGTTGATGTTGGTGCGCACAGAGACAGATCCGACTGTGTTGACAAGCCTGCTGGCAACTTTGTTTGCAGCATTAGGCGATAGGCCCGCCTTTGGCAAAAAAGCGTCGCGTGGTTCGGATATAGTTCGAGCTTGCGAGAATTCGAATTGATGCAAATCAAAGCGCTGAAGGGTGCACGTTCAATACTCATATTTTCCGGTGTGCCCCAAAGCACAAAAAAGGGATTCGCATTATGGAAACGGGCACATCCAGGCCGTTCATAATTGCCAGCGCTGATCATTGCGTTTAGTACGTACGCGTCGGCTCAAGGCATCGATGTGGGAAAGGCTGAATATCAATCCAACTGTGCCGCCTGTCACGGCATTGATGCAAAAGGCAATGGACCGGTCAGTAAAGAGTTAAAGACGCGTCCCGCTGACCTGACAGTTCTCGCTAAAAAGAATAATGGCGTGTTTCCCCTGAATGCGGTGAACGAGGCAATTGATGGGCGAGCGTCGATTGGAAGCCACGGCACTCGTGAAATGCCAATTTGGGGATACCGACTGGTGCCACCGGGACACTATATTTTAAAAAATGCAGACGATTATCTCTATTTGCCCGCAGTTTCTCCAGAAGCTGCAGTGCGCAGTCGTATCCTGAGCATCATCGATTACCTAAATCGCATGCAAGAAAAGTGACCTGGCGATGGAAATCATCATCATCATTTCGGTGATTGCCGGCATCACATGGATCATATGGAAGGCAATGGAGAACAGCCGAGCTGCAAAAGCAGCGGCCCTGGATCGGGCCTGGCGTGAAGTACTCAGTGACCCGAACTACGCGCAACGGCGTGACCGCGAAGAGCGCAAGCGTGAAGATCGGGAGCGTAGAAAGGCTGAAGGCCTGTAAGAGCTCCACCAATCGCGCTGGGCGGTTGTCTCGTGTTTAAGCTGTCTTAATTGCAGCATTTTATTCAATGCGCGTTTTTTGGCCTTAGCTGACCTGCGAAAAAATAATGGGAGTGTGAGCGCCCTCACAAAACTTTTTTCGCACAACGCTCATTCTTCGCTGGGGAGGGGTAGTCGAACAGGAGCCTCTCATGCGCAGAATACTCAATATTGTTCTGGTTTTATGTGGCGTCTTCATCAAAGTAATGGCCCCGCAGAACCAGACCGTAGCTCAGACGAATGCGCCGAAGTACGAAACCACTAACGCCGTATCGATTTCGGGACTGCATCTCGCGCGTCCGGACAACATGATGCGTTTTCCGTTGGATATCGAGCCGCTGCCATAGGCGATGCGCCTCGGCCGCGCATGCAGTGCCGGGACGGCTAACAGGAATTTGAGGCTGGCAATCTGGTAGGTACGGTTTATTTGGTTGCTTATTGCTGCCATTTGCCGAAGAGGCGGGTACCCCATGTCCTCGCAATGTTTTCAGTCCGGGCAGTTAGTGCGGGGCGATGAGGATCTGCCGCCTGATAACCCTGGATGCATTCCCCTGCGCGGCCGCCCATAATGGAAGCGTAGATCTCATCGAAGCGCGCGATGAGTTCAAGACGCGTGTTTTTGTCGGCCGGGTTCCCTCCAAAAGGGCTCTCGTCCAACATCTTTTCGAGTTCGATTTTTTTCACTTTGCCCCGTCTTGTTCGAGTGGCTGGCCAAACCTCGTCCCCGTGACAGCCGGGCTAGGCTAGGCACTCCGGGCGATCCCGCTGTGTCAGCCATCACAAAAATGTCGATTGTTCTGAGGAAGGCATTTTCGGTGCAAGTTATTGATTTTTTTGCTAAAAAGCGTGGAAGAGGTGCTTACCGGCCTTCCTGCAACAAAGAAGTACGGTTCCAGGTGGATAGGTCCGATACCTTGAGTTTGGACGGACATCCCGGCTATGAACGGTTCGCTTTCAGCCATTGATTTTTATAGGCAGACGCCGACTTTTCGTGATTTCAGTCGGGTCGCCGATGACACGTGGTTTGCTGCCTTGCCGGACGATTGGGTGGTTGGCGTTGCCGATGTAGAGCAATCGACTAAGGCAATTCTTGAGAACCGGTACAAGGCAGTGAACATGGCGGGCGCTGCGGTGATCGCTTCGGTCGCCAACGCACTCAAGGCGCGTGACTTTCCATTCGTATTCGGCGGTGATGGTGCTGGTTTTGCGGTGCCGGCCGCAGACGCGGCTCGGGCGCAACTGCTTGGCCGATCGACCTGGGTCGCCGAAGATCTTCAGCTCAACCTGCGGATCGGCATGATTTCCGTTGCCGAAATCCGCGCGCAAGGCAAGGACGTTCGGGTTGGTCGTTATCAGGCTTCTGATAATGTCTGCATTGCAATGTTTTCCGGCGGGGGTTTGGCCTGGGCCGACGCCGCGATGAAACGCGGCGAGATCACGTACCGCGCGCTGATCCAGGCGCGCATCCCGACCTGTCGGGCTTGTCCTGTCGCTACGATCTTATCCCGGCACGCCGCGGCCAGGTGCTCACATTGGTCATCATCCCGGGCCCCCGCGCGCAGCCTGATGATTTTCGTTCGGTTGTGAAAGAAATCGCATATATCGTGGAGGCCACTCCCGATGCATCGCGTCCGGTCGCCAGCCAATCGTTGCGGCTGACGTGGCCAGCGCAAGGTTCTGATCTTGAAGCGCGGGCGTCCCGGCGAGCGGGCAAATCTATCCGCATGCGCAAGGCTAAAGTACTCGCCTGGACATTTTTATTTTTTGTTATCATGCGGGATCGGGTTGCACGTGGGCCGCTTCATCCCGAAAAAATATACTCGAGAGGTCGTCGAAAATTCGGATTTCCGAAAATTCGATGAACTCTCTGCGCATGGTGCTGGATTGCTCACCGGAGCTGGCGGCCAAAATTGACGATTGCCTGAAAGCAGCGGCGGCGCAGGGAGTGGTTCGCTATGGCTCCCATCTGCAGCAAGCGGCAATAATGACTTGCTTCACGCCGTCGCCATCACATCCCAGCCATGTTCATTTTATTGATGGCGCACAAGGCGGTCACGCGCTTGCCGCAGTTGCGCTCAAGCAGACGAAGCCAGAATGACTTGTACGGGCGCTTACCGTCGAAAGCCTGTTATCCGAGGATTGGACGAAAAGAGAATGCCAGCGTATGCTTTTGACTATACTGGCAGGATGGACGAGACGGGCGCCGGTCATGGTCCGTTCAATGTCTCTGCAGCGATTTTTGCCGCCGCTGATTTGATCAAGGGATGATCGCCGTGGGAGTTTTGCTTTGGATTGTTGTAATTGGCTTTGTTGCCGGGATTATTGCGCGGTTGCTCATGCCGGGCCCAAATACGCCAAAGGGCTTTTTCATCACCACTGTGCTGGGCATTGCTGGCGCACTTCTTGCCACCTTTGGCGGGCAATTGATCGGTTTATATCGCCCGGGTGAGGGCGCCGGATTTTTCGGCGCGACCGTTGGCGCGTTGATTATTCTTTTCGTGTGGCACCGGCTCGTCGCCTCGAGGATCATTCCAGACCACGGCATCTGACCGCCGAGGCGATCAATTCGCCAATTCAAGCCAGCGACAAAATCGGCCGTTCGCCACGCCCCTTGTCAGGGCCAGGTTATATTCACGGAAAACAGCAGCTGTATGCCAGCCGCCTTTGGGCCAATTCTGAACCGCAGTTTCGAGGCGCACCAAATCGATCGCCTTGCGCGCGAGCGGAGACTTTGAGAACTCGGCGATTTGGCGGGCAAGTTCGTCTCGTTGACCGTCAAGTTTTTCGTACCAGTCCGGTGCTTGCAGGCCGCTCAGGCGGCTGGTCAAGACGGTTTCCGGCAGCAATCCCCACATCGCGCGGCGGATCAGCGAACGATCGATACCTTCGGCAAGGTATTGCTCGGCAGGGACGCCGAAACAGTAGGAAAGAACGTCGATGTCCGCGGTCGGATCGCGCACTTCGACACCGGTAACGGCCTTCTCCGCCGCGTGCCAATCACCGACATAATCGACTTGAGTAAGCCCTTTCGCGCGGTCATCTCGCCGCATGCGATAGAGGAAATCGTGTCCGACCCTTTTTGGCCCGGCTTCCGACACCCATTGCAGCGGCAAAATCGGCGCGAATTGGTGCATGATCCTGCCAGGCCGCAATCCTCGTCGGGTGACGGCGGTGATCCGCCCAATCGCCAAGCCGCGCCGGTATCAACGGCTCAAGCAGGAGTTTTCGCAGCGCGACCCAGCGCGAATAGGGTGTGCTGCGATAAAAAAGCCGCCACTGACGATAGGCCAACAACACCCTGCCGCGGAGCAAATGCGTGGCCGCTTGCGACCAACCGTTCCAGCTTATGGTGTAATTTCCGTATAAGCCGCCGAGGAGCACGCGCCGGCCCTGCGAACGCGCACGCTCGAGGATGGCCAGCATCCAACCTAAATTAGCCGGATTCCGCACCGGTCCGTCCAGTGCAATAAAGAACCGCTCAAGTCCGGCGAAATCATCGCGCACATCGTCGTGCACATATTCGGCATCAATATTTCCGGCGGTATTTTGGATTGCTTTGACATACGGAGTTTCATCGGCGTAGCAGCCGCTTGGCACCTGTCCATTAAAATTGCGCCGTGGCACGCCGGTGAAAGTGACAAGCCGCTGGCTTTTCTCATTCAGTGCGCGGGCGGCAAGGGCCGAGACCGACGACGAATCCAGTCCGCCGGTAAGGAGGCAACCGATCGGATGCATACTGCGCATTTGCCTGCGCACCGCCCGATCGAGACACTCGCGTAAGCCCTTCCGCGTAGGCTGCGTCGGAAGCCAGTCTGACCGGTTTGATCTCAGTCGGCGACCAGTAACGGTGCAGTTTTAGTGACCCGTCCGGCTTTACTTGAATGGCATGCGCCGGAGGAACTCGAAATACATTCCGATAGATAGTCGTTACGTGATCAGCGTGATTGAGCACCAGAAAATCGGCAAGTTTCTCCTCGCAATACTCCCGCGGCACGTTATCGAGTGCAAATAGCCCTTTTGGCATGCTCGCGAACGCGAACAATCTTTCGCTCTTGTGCCACATCACCACATTCAATCCGAGATGGTCGCGCGCCAGCGTCAATGTGCGCCTGCGCGGATCCCAGATCGCCGCCGCAAACGGACCACGCAGGAGCGGCCAAATATCGTCACCAAGTTTTTCCCACCCAGTAAGGAGCAAGCGCGAGTCTGGCCACGCCATGGCGTCCCGACGCGCAACGCCAATCCGCGTGACGAGTTCATCACGATTGTCGAGCCGCACATCGGCCGTAATGAGCGCGCCGCCCGGGCCTCGCTGCGGTTGCTTGTCAAAGCGGTCTTCCGGCGTCATCCGCATCAGTGTGTGGACGAAGCCAATGTTCTCGCTGACGGTGATGTCGGACCGATCAGGACCGTATTGCCGGAGTGTGTTTGCAACTCGTTCGAGTTCCTGCCGCTTTACGGGTTGACCGTCGAAACGAACTAGTCCGGCAATTCCACTCATGGGAAAAGCACCTTACGATCAATGGACTTCGCCGAACTCCGCGAGGCGTGTGAAACGCGCGATAGCAGGATCCAGGATGAGCTTGGTCTCGCCGATCTCGATCCAGGCGTGGGCAATTAGTTGTTGTTCCATCTCGTGCAACACCCAGGCAAAGCCGGCTCGCAATGCCACGTCGACGCAGCATGGCATGGGCCGCGAGCGCGCGGGGCAGACAAAGCGCGTTCATCCAGGGATTATCGTGCCGACCTTCTCAACCGCCCACGCTACCCTGCCAACTTCGCCAACTGCGAAACGATTGATGCGACGAGGCAGGCGATCAGCCCAAGAGAATAGGCGATCGGCCGGCACGAAGCGCACGGCGAGCTGCGCCAAAGCAAGCATTATGGTCGCTTCTCGCAGGTACGCGCGCCGGATCGTTTTCAATTTCATCGCGTGTCACTCGGAACGCATTATCCGTACAAGCCGATGCGTCACCAAAGTTTCCAGGAACGGAGTTACATCGCGGGCTAAAGTTTCCGCGTCCACATCGTGGCGTCGCAATAGGCGGTGAAAAATTTCGCTGACGCGATGGGGCTCGGCGAGCATGCACCAAATTTCAGTCGCTACCCGGTTAAAATCGAAATAGGAACCGGCCTGCAAACTCAAAACGACGACGCGACCGTCAACGTCGACCGCATTCAGCTCCCGATCCTGAACCAGGATGCTATCAATAGTGACACGCAAAGCTGCGGAGCTCCACTGTTCTGCGGTGACCCAGACCGGCATTATGCATCAGGCGTGGTTGCGTTGCCTACTGGCGTATCTGTGCAGCCGACGCGATTGGCTTCAAGCAATTGCCGCGCCCGGTCCGATGGCCCAGGACCGTCGACCAATCCCGGTCAATTCAGCAATGTCGATCTATGTTTCAGTTCGTGCAGCTAACGGCAAAGCCATCTCGAAAGAAAATCCGAGCTTTGTTGCAGGTGGCGTCGGCGGTGCAGGCTCGGGCAGACCTGGGCTTCCGCCAGCTTGGTGCGCTGATTTTGTTTCGGTACCAATCACCAATTGTGTCACGGCCGGGGGCTCCCACGCGCAGCGGATGCCGTCGGTGGTCTTGTCATCCTTGATAGGTCCCATGGCCGCCCTCCAACAAATAGGTCCAAGCGATCTGTATGAGATCGGATACACCATGGCAAGACAGGGGCGGGTTGGCGGCATTTGCCGATTGTTGAGATTAAGACCGATCAAGGCATTTGCGCGCGCTCGTCCGCGCGCCTATTTGCCCCAAACGGGACGGGCGCAGCCACCGGTCGCGAGCAAACCCAGCCGCTTGGCTTTGGCTACCCTGCATGATAGGCTTTTTTTAATGGTGTAAGAATTAGCTCGGGAAATAAACACAAAAAGGCCCGACCGAATGGCGGGCCGGGGAAGACGGGAGAGGATCCGTTATGGCGCAGAAACCGACATCGTCAACGGGGGATGAGACAGCGGAAGTGGCCGATACGCCTGAGCTTCGTAACGAGATGGCATCCAAGTTGGTTGATCGCTTCGCCCTCTGGTCGGGCGTCGCCGGGCTTATCCCGATGCCCGTTGTCGATGTGTTTGCTGTCGGCGGACTTCAGATTCAGCTACTTCGCCGTCTTTCGCAAATCTACGATGTGCCGTTCTCCGAAAATCGCGGCAAGGCGCTTATCGCGAGTCTGGCCGGATCGATGATACCAGCGACAAGTGGCATTGGCGCGGCTAGCGCGCTTAAGGTGGTGCCGGTCATCGGGACGATCGCGGCGGGATTTGTGATGCCGGCGCTTTCTGCTGGTGCCACCTACGCAATCGGCAAAGCGTTCATCCAGCACTTTGCCTCGGGCGGAACGCTTCTCGATTTCAATCCCCCAGACTATCGCGATTTTTTCCGGGCGCAGAAGGAAATGTGGGACTTGCGGTCCCGCCGACGTGGCAAATCTTCGCAACCCGGTCCTGACGCGACAGAGGCGGCGACACATTCTTGAGTCGCTCGGGCGCATGCCCGCCAAACAAAAAGTGGCACCACCCACTGAGGCGGTTGAGGTGTCGAGCGGTGAGGCAAAGCCAATGCTCGAAGCCAGCATCTATCTCGTCTTTTGCGCTCTCACCGGCCTTTGCGGGATGGGCCGGCGAATGGGCTTTGTTGGTACATTTTTACTTGCGCTTGTCACCACGCCGTTAGTGGTGCTGCCCGTGCTGCTGCTCACGGGGCCATCACGTAACGTCGAATGGCGTCGGCGTCCGTAAAGAGTTTGTTCAGGGGGAGTCGACCAGCACATTTCTCACTAAACTCGCGGCGTATAGTGGAAATGTAGTCGGAAGACGTCAAAGTATGTCGTTTCTGCAGCTCGTTCGCCGCGAAATGCACGGCTCGCTGCCGAAGTTGCTGTCCATGTCGGCGCTTGGAGGCATTGCCACAGCGTCGGTCCTCGCAGCCATCAATGCAGGCCTTCAGGGCAAGTCCAGTTTGTGGGCGCCCATGCTGTTTCTCTTCGCGCTCCTTCTGTTCATCAAGACCCAGTACTACGTCACGATAACGACTACCGCCGAGATCGAAGCCATCATCCACAAGATCCGACTGCGTCTTATGGACCAGATAAGGCATTCGGAGTTGCTGGCGATCGAAGGCATCGGCCGCTCGCGGATATTTTCTGCAATCACTGGCGATACCGCGATCCTCACCCAAGCGAGCAACATGCTCTGCTTTACGGTTCAGGGCGCAGTACTCATCTGCTTCGTGGCGATATATGTCGCATTCCTTTCGATTGCGGCGATTGTCACGACCATCGTTATCGTTTCAATTGCCGCAACGATCTTCCATCTGAAAAATCGCCGTCTGGTTGCGGAAAAGCAGCGGTCGGCACAATGGGAGCGCCGGCTGTTCGACCGCCTGACGGATTTTCTCGATGGATTTAAAGAGATCAAACTAAACAATACACGCAGCGACGATTTGTTCGAGGATGCTGTCGACGTATCGCGAACCGCAGCCAACATCAAAATAAAAAGTCAGGCAGAAACTTTCAAATTGATCGTGACGTCGCAGATATCGATGTATGTGCTGCTGGGCGCCGTTGTTTTTGTGGCCCCCCAGTTCAGCGGAGAACTGGGCGGCGCGGCTTTGACCAAAACTACGACGGCGCTGATGTTCATAGTCGGGGCGTGTTTCGGTCTTGTCCAGTCGGTACCTGTCTTGCTCAATGCCAATGCTGCGGCGGATCGAATCGAACAATTGGAAGCGGCGCTCCGGGCGACCGTTTCCTCGAAACCGCACGAAACGCAGATACGGAAGCGTTTCGAAAAGATCGAGATGCGCAATATCGAATTCCGCTACGTCGACAGATTTTCGGATGTTTCCTTCAAAATCGGGCCGATCGACTTCGATTTGCAATCCGGTGAACTGGTCTTCATCACGGGCGGCAATGGCTCAGGCAAATCCACGTTTTTGCGGGTGCTGTCCGGGCTTTATCCGCCGGATTCCGGTGAGATCACGCTGGATGGGATGCGCATCGACGAAAATACGCGCGACGCTTACCGCAATTTGATGTCGGCTATTTTCTTCGACTATCATCTGTTTCAGCGGCTTTATGGAATCGAGGAACCGGAACCTGGCGAAGTTGACCGCCTGCTGGCGCAATTCCGGCTGGGCGACAAGACCGGCCTGGTGGACGGGGAGTTTCGCACGCTCGAGCTTTCAGGCGGTCAGCGCAGGCGTCTCGCGCTCATTGTCAGCTTGCTCGAAAAGCGCCCGATACTTCTGCTCGACGAATGGACGGCCGAACAAGACCCTGAATTCAGGCGAAAGTTCTACGACGAGCTGCTGCCTAATTTGATGAAAGCCGGCGCGACGATTGTGGTGATCACCCATGATGACCGTTATCTGGATGAGCTAGACTTGCCGGCACGCAGAATTCGTATGGACGAAGGCCGTATAGTCGAGCAACGTTCAGTGCAGAAGGGCTAAAGGAAGGGTTTAGTGGGGTTAGGCTGATGGCGGCGTATCCAGAGTCCCTTGAAGAATTGCCAGCAGCGCCATTGAAGCGCGGATGGTGGCGTTTTATAGGGCGTCACCTGCCGGGCCTTTCCGTCCTTGTGCTCCTCTCATTCCTCGCCGCGACCCTGCTTTTTCCCTACGTCGTAATCACAGTCCCAAGCGGAATGGTCGGCGTCCTTTGGAAGAGATTTAATGGGTATGATCTTTACTGCTTGTGCTTTGTTGGCCGAGGCACGATCCTGGATCCGCGAGAACTGAGGGACGAAGGCCTCCATATCATCTGGCCGTGGGACAAACTTTATCTGTACAGCCTGCGCCTCCAGTCCTCGACACAGACATACAATGCTATTTCCAAGGACGGTGTAAGCGTAACCGTTCAAGTCAGCATTCGTTATCAGCTGCTCCACAACTACGTGGCTGTGCTCCACAAATTCATAGGCCCCGACTACTTCGCCTCTGTCGTGAGCCCGGAAATCGGCAGCCAGACGCGTGAAGCGATATCTCAGTATATCGCTCAGGAAGTTTACACTTCGCGCGAAGCCATTCAGCAAAAAATTCAAAACAGCGCGCAAAAAAGTCTAAGCGCGCATCTCAACAATCTTGTGCAGCCCGACGCCATGGAGCAGCCGGATCCCAGGCACTATAACGATTTTCTGCAAAACTCGATCCAAATTCTCGATACGCCAGTTCTGAGTATTGAGCTGCCTCCCGAGATTGTGGCTGCAATCAATCGGCAGACGCAGCAATTTTACGAGATTCAAGAATTCAAATACCGTGTTGAGCGAGAAGCACAGGAATCGCGACGCAAGCAAATAGAGGCAAATGGAATCGCGGCCTTTCAGCAAACCGTCAGCCGAGGCATTTCGGATTCTTATCTGCGCTGGCGCGGCATTGAGGCTACACTCGCGCTTGCCCAGTCGCCGAATGCAAAAATCGTGATCATCGGCAGCGGGAAAGACGGGCTCCCCATTATTCTCGGCAACGTTGACAGCCCGCCCGCGCCGGGTCCGGGCCCCGGCGGCAAGGCGCCCGGTGGAATTCCGCCGGGACCGACAAACGCGACACCTAATACCGGCTCGCCGACGGAACCTAATAAGCCATTATCTTCCGGTGCCTCGCCGCCGCCGCTTGTTGCCAATCCGCCCACCGTCTCGGACCAGAAACAAACGACGGGTTCATCGTCGGCTACAGCACCCAATGAGCAGGCGAAGTGGAATATTCCTCAGGATCTCTCGGACGTAGAAGCTCTTCTCGGGCGAATCTCCGATGCAATTCGTGCACCTAAATCAGTGCCCGGTTCCGGCACAGGACCGCAGTCGAAGGACTCGGCGGCAGGATCGGACGACCGGCGCGGTAAATAACCTGGAGAGGTCACACATTGAGCGAAACCACGGGAAAAAGCCGTCCGACACCAAAAACGTCTCGGCTGCTCAGGTGGTTGAGGGGGCGAGGACGCCGCTACCTTTTTTTCTTCGGGATATTGATTGGCGCATCTTCGGCTTATCTTTTAGGGCTGGAGTTAGCGTATCGGGACATGGTGGATGTCAAACGCCAAACCTGCAACTCCAATCCGAAAACCAGCGGCTCAAGAGGCAAATCGTACAGCAAGACTCAAACCTAATCGCGGCGCAGACCAAGCTTAAGAGTACTCAGGCGGCGTTGGACGAGGTGATACCTTCCGCGAATACCTATGTCATCAGCCCGAATCAATCGATGATGATCGCGGGCGGACGCTTGTCCGTTGGGCTCATCGGTTCGCCCACGAACGAGAGTGTCACCATGAATATCAACGGAAAACGCCAGTTCGTTTCTACCGGGGATGTCGTGAATGTTGCACTCAATCCGTCGACAACGTGCCATGTACGGGTGGAGTCATTTGATATGTTTAAGGCTATTGTCACCGCGGTGTGCGAACCAGTGCGGCCTCAGTAGGCTCCGCAAATCTGCGGCAACCGTTGCGAATCGCAGATCTTCTGATGTTGCAACGTGGTGAGGAAATACCTGAATATTTAGCCCGGTCCGAATGCCGTCTGGGGACCAAGCTGAGAATCCGATAGCATCGCTTGCAAGTGATTCGCCATATGCAAACTAGGCGGAAAGGCTGGTGGGCTATGAGGCAAATAATCACAGTCGCGACAATGAAGGGCGGCAGCGGCAAGAGCACACTTGCAAGTTGCCTGGCGGTCCATTGGCATCTTTGTGGGCGGCCTTCTACCATTATCGATGCGGACCCCCAACGTTCGATTGCCCGCCTGGCGGCGCGCGAGCGGGCGCTGGGCGGTGTGGCAGTCGTTGAGGATGCGTCGGACGAAGCGTGGAAAACCGCGCAAAAACTCGCCGTGACCGGCTGCCCAATCGTCATCGATACGCCTGGATTCCGTTCGCCTGCGACGTTGGCGTGTATTGCAGCAGCGGACTTTCTTCTTGTCCCTGTGAAGGCGTCTCCATTGGACATCGACCGCATGCTGGATACACTCAATACCCTTATTGACGGTGCGGGCGCCCGTCGCCCAACATTCCGGTGTGTGTTGACGCAGACCACACGGGACTCCGTCATTGCAAAACACATTCGTGCTGAATTGATCGAGGCGGGTTTCCAGGTGCTCAAGAGCGAAATGACAAATCGCGTTGTCTATGCGGAGGCCGCCCTCTGGGGTGCGACGCCCAGCCTTATTGAGAACTCGGGCGCCGCAGCGCGGGAGATCGCTGCAATCGCCGATGAAGTCGATGCCATCGTCAGTATCAAGCAGGCGGCGTGACAATGAATAAGAAGAAGCTTCCGAGGGCCATCAGACCGGAGGACCGGCGTGTGTCGGACGCAATTGCAGCCGACACGCCGGCGCATCTGGCGACCCTGCACGAAGCTGACGATGACAGCCTGGAAACGACGGAAAATTCCACGGCTGCGAACGAAACGATTTTGCCCGACGTGGCCAAGCCGGCCGCCGACACCCGCCGCGCCCGCGCGACGAAGCTGGTCGAGCGTTTTTCCGTGTGGTCGGGCGTAGCGGGCCTAATTCCGGTGCCCTTTGTCGATCTGGCTGCCGTTGGCGGCGTCCAAATTGAAATGCTCCGCCGAATTTCGCAGATTTACGAAGTTCCATTTTCAAAAAATCGAGGCAGAGCGGTCATTGCCGGGCTTGCAGGATCGATGATCCCGGCGACGACCGGAATAGGGATGGCAAGTTTCGTAAAAACTTTGCCGCTGGTTGGCACGGCCGTCGGCGCGATTGCGACGCCGGCATTGTCGGTCGGCGCCACATACGCGATTGGAATGGTTTTCGTTCAACACTTTGCCACGGGTGGGACGCTGCTTGATTTCGCGCCGCCCGATTATCACGAGTTCATCAAAGCTCAGGTGAAGTTGCGTGACAGTCGATCGAAAGTTACGGCGTCGGCGTCAGACTAGCGGCGTGCGCAAGGCGCATGCATGTGCACCGACGCGCTGCACTCACCTTTTCCCGCCCGTCTTTGCAGCCTTTTCAGCGTCCCACCACCACAGCGCCGGAAACGCTGCCATGCCGTATTTTGGCAGCGAATGGGGACGGCTGAACCGATTCCAACGTGCGGTGCGCAGTTTTCCGTAGCTCCATTGCGGCACAACATATTGGTTCCAGAGCAATATACGGTCGAGTGCCCTGGTTGTCGCAACGAGTTCATCGCGAGTTTTGGCGAAGATGACTTTTTCAATCATCTCGTCAACCGCTGGGTTCTTGATGCCGCCGATGTTGTCCGATCCGGGCTGATCGGCGGCCAGTGAGCCCCAAAATCCGCGTTGCTCATTGCCCGGCAGAAGCGATTCACCCCACGCATAGGTAACGATATCGAAATCCCAGCCGCGTAGCCGATTCTCGTAATGCGCTTCGTCGACGGTACGCACGGATACGGTGATGCCGAAGTCGCTCGAGCGACGGTTTGTAGAACAAGTAAATTCGCTCGAAGAGCGGGGCGTTGGTAAGGAGCTCGACTTCGAAGGGCTCGCCGGTCTTTTCATTGACAATTTGCTGGTTGCGCACTTCGTAGCCGGCTTCCCGGAACAAGCGCAAGGATTTACGCAGGTTGTTGCGTACGGCGTTCTGGCTGCCACCGACGGGATTGGAGTAGGGTGTTGTAAATACCTGCGGAGGGACCTTGTCGCGCATCGCCTCCAGTAATTCGAGCTCCCGCCCGGTCGGCAGCCCGGTGGCCGCAAGCTCGGTCCCTTCGAAATAGCTACTTGTGCGTTTGTACTGACCGAAGAAGATCTTTTTGTTCATCTCCTCGAAGTCGAACGCGTAGTTGAAGGCCAGACGAACGCGCGGATCCATGAATTTGTTTCGGCGCAGGTTAAAGACAAACGCCTGCATCACGCCGACATTATTGATGGGAAACTCCTCGAGTATCACTCGTTTTTCAGAGACCGCGGCGAAGTCGTAGGACGTGGCCCAGCTTTTGGCGCTGTTTTCGGTGCGCCAGTCGACCAAGTCACCTTTGAAGGCCTCTGTGGCAACCGTCGCGTCGCGAAAATATTCGTACCGCAACTCGTCAAAATTGTCGCGGCCGACACACACATTCAGGTTTCGGCCCCAGTAGTCCTTGACCCGCTCATAGACGATATTGTGTCCCGGCGAAAACTCCTTGACCTGATAAGGGCCACTGCCGAGCGGCATTTCGAGCGTGGTCTCGCCCGTTGAGCGTTTTTTCCCATCCTTGTCGACGCCTTCCCACCAGTGCTTGGGCAGGATCGTCAGCTGCCCGATTACCTGCGGAAGGTCGCGATTCCCGGTTCCGTCGATCGTAAAAGTGACATCACGATCACCGGTTTTTTCCGCCTTGAGAACTTGGCGATACCCGGCGCCAGCCTGGGGGCTTATTTTCTTGAAGGTATCGAAGGAAAAAATGACGTCTTCCGGCGTAACAGGCTTGCCATCATGCCATTTTGCTTCTGCACGCAGTCGAAAGCTGACTGAAGAAAAATCGGGCGGATAGCTGATGGATTCGGCAAGGAGCCCATAGACGCTCGACACTTCGTCGAGCGCGGGTACCAGCAATGTGTCGTGGACTAAGTCGATGCCGAGGGCGAGCGAGCCTTTGACTCCGGCAACCACCATGTTGAAGTTGTCATAAGTTCCGAGCACCGCCTGTGATGCGGCACCGCCCTTCGGAGCATTCGGATCGACGTAGTCGAATCTCTTGAAGCCGACCGGGTACTTAAGGTCGCCAAATTTCGTTACGCCATGTCGCCAGGTCGGGCTTGCTCCCTGCGCCTCGGCACGGCCCACCCAGTCGCTTACCGCCAATCGCTGCGCCGCAAGCATTGGTAAAATGGATTTGAGCAAGGATCGGCGATTTATCTAGCGCTCCAATGGAAGCCGCGGGCCGCAAGTGATGATACGTGCCGATGATAGGGGTTTTTCGAATGGCGCGACAATACGCGGCGCACACAAAGTGGCAAATTTGGCTTTGCTCGTCCGCGTGAATTGGTGCAGATGAGCTGCAGACCCGGAGCCTGCACAAGCCATGGCAATTAAAATAACGAGGCGCCGAGCAAGCTCCGACGCCTCGTTTAAGATTTCTCGTCCCGCGGGTAGATAATCTTATTGGTGCGGGGACAACGACAACAGAACGATCAGCCGTCGCACACGGACAGGCCGCTGCACGCGCCGAGCGTGAAGTTTGCTTTCTCTTTCGTTGAGCCCGCCGCGATCTCCAATGCTTCATCGGAGACTTCGAAGGCGAAGATTTCTTCCTCAGTAATCTCAATTCCCATTTTCGTGTTCTTCATGACAACATCCTTTTGTTCGCCAGCGGCGCCAGCAGTAAGAGAAATTATTGAAAACGCCCCCCTCCTAGCGCCATGGGTATAATGATCGGATGCGAAGGTTCTAATGTCAATTGAAATAAGCCCACCGTCACAGACACTTATGACACCCAAGGGCTTCATTTACGGCAAAAACTGCATTATCCATGGCTCAATTTCGGTGGACCCCGTCGGGATTGCCATTGACTTTGCGCCTGGACGCCAGAGGGCGTCCATCCAATGGTTATTCGAGCTTCCAAGCAAGGTCCTAGCGGCCGCCGGGGGATAATGACGCGGAGGTGACATCGCGCATGCGCCACCTAGAATTGCCGCCGCCGAAGCGCAATCGGCCGACCGGAGAGTGAGATCAATCGTATGGATGCCTTCTACGAGCTGGTTGATTGTTCAGGCGGCAACCATTGACGAACTCCTGTCCGATGATTTCGAGGCCCTGCCGGGCCAGAAGGGCGAAACCGATCTGGCTGCAAAACGGCTCGCCGCATGGTGCCGGTCGTGCGCGAGCGGTGACTGGTCGCTATTTGGCCGGCGGCTGGCTCGAGATGGGCTGGCTTTTGCCGATATACTGACGAAATTCGCCAACGCTCGCCGCAAGGCATCTGCCGCTCCGCCCGCTTGGATCTTGATGCGATCTGGATCGAGGCGGCGTTGCAAAGTCCGGAGACAATTGCGCCGGCCCTCAAGACCGAGCCATGTGCATTCGAGCATCTGTTCGCGCCCTTGGTGAAAAAAGCCAATGAGATCCTGTGGTCGGATCTCGGCGCGCCGGCACGCGATAATTTGAGCGAGTCGGCGCGCGACGGCCTGCGTCATTCGCTCCTAAAGGAACTATCCGCTCTGTCGGCTCCGGCATTTTATGAAAAATTCTCCGAGGCGCGAAAGTCCCGCGACGCGGCGAGCGGCCCAACAAAGCGAGAGCAGGGCGGGGAGACGCTGCACTACGATCAATTTGTCGCCGAAATGAAAACCGCGGGCTTCCGGCGCCTGTTCGAAGACAAGCCGGTGCTCTTGCGGCTGCTTGCCGTTGTTGTCCGGCAGTGGATCGAAACGTCACGTAACTTCGTCCTGCGCCTTGATGCCGATTTGCCGGCAATCCGAAAGGAAATATTTTCTTCCGATGACAAAAAAGCAAAGGTTGCCAAGATCGAGGGCGACCTCTCCGACCCGCACAATGGAGGCTATTCGGTCAAGATTGTCACGTTCACGGATGGTTCGCGCGTCGTGTACAAGCCGAAGTGTTTGCAGGCCGAACTTGCCTGGCAGAGATTAATCGAGCGACTGAACCTGGCGAGCCCCCCAATTGAACTCAAAACTGCGCGTGTGCTTGTGCGTGATGGCTACGGCTGGGCCGAATTCATCGATCACACCGGATGTGCCGATCTCGAGAGCTGCAGGCGATATTTCCGGCGCGCGGGCGCCTGGCTGGCGCTGTTTCACATTTTCGCGGCGAACGACATGCACCAGGAAAACATCATCGCGGTCGGCGATCACCCTGTGCCGATTGATCTGGAGACGATCCTGCAGTCGCCATCCGAAAAAGATGAATCGACAGAGCCGGAAGCAGAGGCTTTTGACGCCGCGACGGAAAAACTCGCCAACTCCGTCATGATGGTCGGCTTGCTTCCGACATATGGACGCTCCCCGGAAAACAAGATCTTTGCGATCGGGGGGCTTACGGCCGACTGGAGTTCGAAGATAAAAATCACGTGGGGCAACATCAATACCGACGAGATGCGGCCCGCAAGGTCGAAGGAAGTCAGCGGCATGAATTCGAATCTTCCGCATGTCGATGGCCGCTACGCCAGGTTTGCAGATCATATCGACGACTTCGTGTCGGGCTTCGAGGACTACGCGAGATTCCTGCTGCTTTATAAATCTAAACTCAAAGCATGGAGAGCTCTACGAAGGATTTCGACGGCGTCGTTGTCCGCAGGATCATCCGCGCCACCAGATTTTATTCCATGCTGCTGCAGCGCCTGAAAGATCATCGGACGATGGGCGATGGCGTGCTCTGGTCTGCGCAGGCTGACTTCATTGCGAGACTGGCGGAGTGGGACAAAGATACCGATTCCTCTTGGCCGTTCGTCCGGATTGAGCGATCTGATCTCCTCGCGCTCAATGTTCCGCACTTCGTCTCGCCCAGCGATGGAAGCGAAACAAGCGACGCAACCGGCTTCACGATCCGGGCTGACGCCGGTTCGGGTCTCGATCGCGCGCGATCACGGCTCCAGAACCTCGATGAGGATGAAATCGCCTGGCAGGTCCAGGTCATCAGGGAAAATACCCGCGCGCTGTCGAAATCTGCCGGCAACAGCACGGCGGCGGATCCCGCGGCGAGACCGGCGCCGCACGCGGACGTCGTAATCGCGCCGACACGGGCGACCTTCATCAGGGAGGCTGACAAGATCGCCGAAGAATTGGCTGATCGTGCAATTCGTCGTGGCCCGGGGGCTGCATGGATCGGCCTCGATTGGCTTGGGGATGCCGAGGTTTTCCAGCTCGTATGCCTGGGACCAGACCTCTACAATGGAACATCGGGCATTGCTGTTTTTCTCGCCGCGCATGCGAAAGTGACCGGGCATCAATCTTCGGCCGAACTCGCGCGCGCCGGCGTGTCCTACCTTCGAAAAAACCTGAAAAGCCGGAATGCGCCTCGCATGGCGCGTTCGCTGGGTGTAGGCGGTGCCACCGGGCTGGGGTCGATCGTCTATGCGCTGACATTGATGGCAAATTGCCTGCGCGACGACAGCCTGCTTGCGGATGCCCATGTCGCGGCAGAACTGTTCACCGACGACCTGATTCGGGCGGACCGGCAACTCGATATCATCGGCGGGAGCGCCGGTGCGATACTTTGCCTGCTTCGTCTTTATCGCGATGGACGATCGGATACGGTACTGCGCCGCGCCATCAGGTGTGGCGAGCACCTCATCGCTCAAGGCCGGCTTGGACAAACAGGCCGCCGGAGCTGGGTTGGACAGGGCTTCGGGCCACCGAGCTCTAAACGGCATGTCGCACGGCGCGGCCGGCTTTGCTTACGCGCTCGCTTCGTTATCGGCAGCGACAGGGCGTGACGATTTCGCGCAAGCCGCATCCGAATGCATTGCGTTCGAAAACGCCAGCTATGACACACAGCACAGCAATTGGCCGGATTTACGTGGCGACGAGCCGTCGTGGCCCTGCCAGTGGTGTCACGGAGCCACCGGCATCGGTCTTGCGCGAATTGCCACCGCCAGGCAGTCGGGAATGAAAACGCCGGGCATTGTGCGGGACATACAGTTCGCCGTTGAGGGCGCACGGTCGGCGAGGCCTGCGGCAGTAGATACCCTTTGCTGCGGTACGCTCGGCAGCATCGAATTTTTTTGCGAGGCCGGCAGCGTCCTCGGCAGGAGCGATCTTGAAGAGCTTGCTTTACGCAGGCTGACGGATGTTCTGACGGCTGCGGCATCAAGCGGCGACTACCGTTGGAACAGCGGAAACGGACAGTTTAATCTGGGCTTGTTTCGCGGACTTAGCGGTGTTGGTTACACGGCCCTGCGTCGCGTCGATAAATTCTCTCGCCAATGTACTGATCTGGGAGTAGGCAGGATTCTGGCCGGGGAACGCATCGCGTCTCCACGATTGGATTCCTCGTTGCCTCAAGATTTTGCTGACTTGCCTCAAAGCAATCGTTGCGGAATGTTCCTGGCTGTAAAAGATGTGTCTCGCCAAAGGAACAATCGATGTGAGCGCGTTCGTTCAGTGACGCCCGGTTCGCGCGGCGTCGTATTGACTTTGCTCGTCCTCGGGATGCTGGCGGGCCTTCCGATCGCCGTCTGGCTCGACTTGCGCAATCTGGCGGAGAATTCATTGCTCCGCCAGGCGAAAGATTTGAATTCAGTGGTGAGCAGTGTACGCGGCTACTATGCGAGCAATGTGGTCGGCCGGGTATTGGGTTCGCATGGCGAGACCAAGGTGGTGCACAATTATGAGAGCGTTCCGGGAGCCATCCCAATTCCGGCGACGCTGTCCATCGAGCTCGGGCGGGTCATCAGTGAACAGCAGAAGAATATCACCTATCGATTTGTGTCGGATTTTCCATTCAAGAACCGTACATCGCACGCGCTTGACAGCTTCGAGACCCGTGCGCCCACCGAGCTGCGCGACGGGCAGGCTCAATAATTGACCGAGGTATCGGCATCGGTCTTCAACGATCGAAATGAGATTGGAAAGTAGGCGATGTCAGGGGTATTCAGGAAATAGCCATCAGCCAGCCGATAGCGGCCAACATATTTTCGTTTAAGTATCTGCTTGCCTATTTCGTCTTTGTGGCTGCGTCGGGAATCACTTTTATCGGCATGCAGCAACGCCAGGCGGCGACAATTCGCGACATGAATTGAGAACTTGAGACCGCAAATGATTTTCTCGCGACGCCGTCGATGAAGATTTCACGCTATCTGTCTCCGCAGATCTACAAAAGCATCTTTAGCGGCCAGAAGGATGTGACGATTTATACCGAGCGCAAGAAGCTCACGGTTTTCTTTTCCGAAATCAAGGATTTCACTGCAACGACGGAGCGTTTGCAGCCGGAGCAGATCACGTCATTGCTCAATGAATATTTTACCGAGATGGCTGATATCGCGCTCAGGCATGGTGGAACCATCGACAAGTTTGTCGGTGACGCCATTCTTACCTTTTTTGGCGATCCGGAATCCAAGGGGGAGGTGGAAGACGCCAAGGCCTGTCTGCGCATGGCTGCCGATACGCAGCACCGGCTCGCCAATTTGAACGTGAAATGGCGGAACGAAGGCAAGGAGCGGTGCCTGTGCGGCCATGACCGCAGCCAAGGATAGGCCGAATGTGCGCTTTGGGGATGCGGCCGGCCATCCAGCTTTCGGCTGGAGGGCTCGGGCGGATCTCTCCCGCTACATCGGCAGCATCATTTCCAGTTTTTCGCAGGCCGTTGCGTCAGCGACTGTGCCGCAGGTCAAAATTCCATGCCGCGGGGAAGCGTTTTCGCTAGGCGGCACGCCCATAACCTTGCCGCTGGCGGCCTGCGTCTGCTGGGCCGCCGTTGCATGCGTGTGAATGGTGCGGGCAACGCCGACGGTGGTGGCCAGAGCCAGCAAGCCGACAGCTGCCGAAATCAGTCTGATTTTGTGCGTCATGATTGAAGTTCTCGAATCCGTGCCCGTTTATGTCGGGAAAATAGTAAATTTATTGCTTTGCACAAGATTGACGTGACTCACATTAAATTGTTCAGCCGCACGAGCGTGTTACTGGAATATTGCGACGCATCGAGTTCGGTAAACAAGCTGGGCCCAAGATGGACCCAGGCTGTGAAAATGTGATCTTCCTCACAGAATAGCGCGCCGGGACGTCCTAGATTTCACTTTTAGGACCCGGATTTATGAAAGGATCGATCGATGCAAAACGCCCCATTGAGCCTCGAAAAGGCCGACGAACTTGCTCTTGCCTTCGATGTCTCCGATGAAGCACTGGAGATGGCGGCCGGCACGGCGAAGGAAAAAGCGAACTTTACCCTTGGCGCCTGCAGTGGCCTCTCGGTCTGTGACGGCTGAGATCCCCTCGGCGCGGGCTGCCGACCAAGGGACGTGAGATTCTCTGCGTCCTTTAAGCCTTTTGATCTTCAACTTTGGACGGCGTAACCTCGGTTACGCCGTTCTTATTGTTTCTCTCTGCGTTCCCGAACGCTGTGGGCTGGCGGCCATTTCAATCTAATCACCAAATATCCACGAATTTGGTTTCGCGATCGGCTCGTTACGATTGAGCGCCAACACGCCTTTCACGTTTCGGACGAGCGACCAGAAAAATCCTGCCACCAGAACGACAACACCGATACCGGACACAAACAGGAGACCGCCAACCACCAGAAAAATGACTCCGATCCAGAACGTCCTTACCTGAAAGGTGTAGTGGCTCGACAGTTCGGGGGTGGCTGAATATTGCTGAAAGTACGCAATCGTGACGCCGATAATCGAGGTGATCCCCGTCAGATAACCGACAAAATATAAAATGTAGACGGCGAAGGCCAAGCCGCGATCATCGACGATCGGAGTTGCGGCTTGTTTTGCAGGTCTCCTGGCCATAGTTCACCCCCGTTTTGCCACTCCACCCGGAGCGGTCTTGAGCTTGTAACCTACCACCCTCAATGGAAATCGCGAAAGGCCCTCGAAAAGGGGGCCCGTCGATTCAGGAATGCCAGAAGGGAATTCGGCAAATGGATTGAAGCGGATTGAAGCGGATAAAAGCTTATTGAAAAGGCCGGGCGGCTGCCGCCACCTTGGCCTCTGGACTAAGGCCGGCAAAAGCACAAAAATACGAAGATGCGAAGCCCCCGGATGAATCCGGAAATCTCACTCCCTCTGGCCGGAGCTCGGGCTTGCGCGATTGGTTTTGCGCTGATTGCCGTTCCGCTTCCGCCAGTCAACGCAAAGCAGGCCCCGCCCAAAGGCTGCGTCGCCGTTACGAAGCAGGAATACGACAGCGCCAAAAAACAAAACCTGCTGCAGTCCCGATTCAGCACGTATGTGCGCACAGGCCGCATAGGGCAGCGCTCTTACTGGTATTGCCGCGAGTAGCGGCTTCTGGTCCCGGCGGATTTCGATCGCGCTGGCGCAAGTCTGCCTGAACATCTGCCTGAATATCTGCTTGCGTGCCTATCCGGCACTCAATGTCACGGGCGCCAATCCGTTGAAGCCCAGCGCGTGCGCCGCCGCCGGCGTCAGGTCGATCACGCGGCCGCGCACGAACGGGCCGCGATCATTGATGCGCACGACCACGCTGCGTCCGTTATTTTTGTTTGTCACGCGCACGCGCGTGCCGAAGGGCAAGGTGCGGTGCGCCGCGGTGAAGCCATTGGGCCTGGCATGCTCGCCGTTCGCGGTGCGCTCCCCGGAATAGGCATAGACCGAGGCAATTCCGGATTGAGCCATTGCTGCGGATGAGCAAATGAAAACAAGCGCGCCGCAAATTGCGGCGCCAAGACGCACGGACATTCAATGACGCTCCTGGTTGAGACCCCTATGGAGCGGGTTGCTAGGAATGATGCCGCGCGGTTTGACGGCGGAAGTTGGACTATTTCTCGAAATCGCCCGTTAAGGATGACGCGCGAAATGGAACCGGCGGATATTTTCCGCGGCGACCGGAACTTCAGTGGATGCTCAGCCTGTCATTGGGATATTCGGCGAAGCGATTCCAGCTGGGATTCAATTCGGGCGGCGGCGATGATCTGCTGATCGCTTTTGGCCTGGCCGCTGCTTCCGCGACCTTTGCCGGCCTTGAAGCCGGCCGCGCGGCGTGCTCCGCGCCAAAATTGAACGCCGTCACGGTTGCGTATTTCGGCTCGGGTTCCGGCTTGAATTTGGGAACGCCGGCAACCTGCGATGCCGGAAATATCGGGCCCTCCGGCTCGATGACGCTGCTGATCCAGATAAGTAGCCCGGCGAGCAAAGTTCCCATGACGAGAAAATAGGAAAAAATCGGCATCCGCATCTGCGTCACTCGCTACTGGCGAGAGATAACGCCGCCGCTTCGGCCGTGTTCCGGTCGCGGGAATAAGGCGAAACGGCGTCCCAGAAAGAAGCAAAAAGAGAAAGCATGCCGGCGGTGAGGCCGGCATGCGGTGTATTGCGGCGCCGGATTGATCAGCAGGGCGGCGGCGGCGCGTCGACCAGCTTCGGATTGATTGCCTTGAGCCCGTCGCCCCAGGTCAGCGTCTTGAAGTCGATCTTTCCGTCAGTTGCCTTTTCGCCCTGGGCCCAGCGACTCAGGCTGCAGAAGTCATCGTAGTAGACCTTGTCGATCGCCATGGGCCGCGTGTTGGTGTCCCACTGGTCACGTGGTCGCCTTCTCGCTCAGGCCGAGCTTGGCGTCGGCGTAGGCGGCGACTGCTGGAAAGTCTTTTTCCGCGACGTCCCGGCCTTTCAGGGTCGCGCGCAACCAGCGAGTGGCGATGTCCTTGCCTTGCGGCGTTGCCAGCCATTCGGGCCGAGCGCCGGCGACGAGATAGCCTTGGATGTAGCCGGTGGCGTCGCTGAGATAGTGGGCCTTGTCTGGGCAAATTTCGAGCGTGCGCGAGCCGACCGGCTGCCAGATGAAGAAGGCCGCGATCTCGCCGCCGCAGAGAGCGGCCGGCAGCACCTGAGTATCAAGATTCTTCACCGTAACCGTCTTCGGATCGATCTTGTTCTTGGTCAGATATTCGGAGATGAACCATGAACCGGTCGAGCCGACGCGCGTTGCGACGGTTTTGCCGATGAGATCCTGCGGCTTGGTGATGTCCTTGCCTGCAACGACGACATAACCTTTCGCGTCGCGCTCGATAGCGGCGATGGTCCGGTAGTCGCCCTTGACCTGGAAGAAATACTGCACGCTCGGCAGATCTCCGGTCATGACGATGTCGCCTTGGCCGCTCTGGAACGACTGAAACGCGGTCGTGCCCGACGGAAACAGGCGATAGGTGACGTCGAGCCCTTCCTGTTGGTAGAAGCCCTTTTCGATCGCCATCCAGATTGCGTCGTTGTTGACCGACGGCTGGCCGAACAGGGTCATCTTCAGCGGCGCGTTTTGCGCCTGCGCGGGCGCGAGTCCGCACGAGCGGCGCGGCGGCAACGACGACAGCACTCGCCGAGCACTTTCATGATACGTTGACATGATTCTCCCTCTCTGATTTTCAGGTCAGCGATACGAACGACATGTAACGCGACAAGCACCCTGTCGACGAAAAACCGGAAGATCCGGTCGACGACAAAGCCGAGAATGCAAATCGTGAGCAGCGCCACGAAGATGCGATTGGTCTGCAGCAACATAGACGAATTCTGCAGCAAGTAACCGATGCCGGAATTGGCGGCAAGAATTTCGGCCGGAATGATGCTCATGAACGAAGACGCCATGGCCACGCGCATGCCGGTGACGATGTAGGGCACCGAAGACGGAACGATCGACCAGCACGAAGATCTGCAGATGGTTGGCGCCGAGGCATTCGGCGGCGCGCTGCCGCGCAATTGGCGCGCGCCACACGCCCGGCGGTCGTGTTGATGAGCACGATGAAGAACGTGCCCCAAAAAATGAGGAAGTATTTCGACAGCTCGCCGATCCCGAACCAGATGACCGCGATGGGAATCATCGCAGTCGGCGAAAGGTAGCGTAACAGTTCCATAATCGGATCGAGCAGATCGTGCAACAGACGGATTCGCCCGAGCAAAACGCCGACGACAACGCCGACAAACGAGCCGGTAAGGAAGCCGACCAACACTCGCTCATGCTGATGGTGACGTCGGCGAGGATTTCGCCGCTCATAATCATCGGAATCGCAGTGCGAATCACCTCAAGCGGCGGCGGAATGAGGAATGGATTGAACAAGACGCTCGATAGGAACTGCCAGATGAAGAATGCGATCACCAGCGAAGCGACGGTCAACACAATGCGTGCGAAAGCCCCGGCGGCAGCCGACCGGCGCGAACGACCACCTGCTCAGCATCCGGCGCCGCCGGCTTGGCGAGGCTCGTTGCCGCTCTCGGGAAGGTTGTCACCGCCTACATCCTCGGCCTCGCAGCTCGAGTTCAATGGCTTCTCATAGCTGTTCGGCCACGCGGGCCAGTTCGGGCGCCAGCAACGCCTCGATTTCGTTGAACAACTGCGCAACCTTCGGATTGGTCAGATCGCGCGGACGCGGCAGGTCGATGTCGATCAGTTCGGTGATTTTCGAGCGCGGCCCGAACCGACATGATGCCGATCCGGTCGGCGAGCGATATCGCCTCGGCGATGTCGTGGGTCACGAACACGATGGTCTTGCCGGTGCGCTGCCAGATCTCCAGCAGCACCGAATGCATGCGCCGCCGCGTCAGGGCGTCGAGCGAAGCGAACGGCTCGTCCATCAGCAGCACCTCGGGCTCGACCGCGAGCGCGCGCGCGATCTGCAGGCGTTGGCGCATTCCGCCAGAGAGCTCGGCGGGGAATTTCGTGCGGTGGGTATCGAGCCCGACCATCGTGCAGATACTTGTCGATGATCGAGGGCCATTCCGCTTTCGGCACTTTGCGGACGCGCAGACCAAATCGCACGTTCTCCTCGACGCTAAGCCAGGGAAACAGCGCCGATCCGGCATCCTGAAAAAACATCACCCGGTCGCGCCCGGCGCCGGTGACCGGCGTGTCGCCGGACATAACGGCGCCGCCGGTTGACGGGTTCAAAGCCGGCAAGAATATTGAGCAGTGTGGACTTACCGCAGCCCGACGGGCCGAGCAGGCAGAGGAATTCGCCGTCACCGAATTGTCAGTGATACGCTGTCCAGCGCGACATAGGGGCCGCGCGTCGATTCGAACATCTTTTGGACATTGCTGACGCGTAACAATCCTGCCTCCGGTAGAAAGCAAGGCGTATCCACGGCGTCCCAACGTTAGGGTTGGCGATAGTCCATGTCAAACAGCCGGCATGCGCGCACGCGCAGGCGGGCAATTTTTTGGTATACAAACTGCGTTGTAGCGCGCCCTGGCAGCGGCTGCGATGCGCCGCCTGCACTGGACACGCGATAGCCGCTTTGTCATCTTTGCGGCGGCAAAAATCACAAATGGCGGGGAGTGTGTCGATGTCCGATGTGAAACCCATTGCGCCGGTCCGCATCGGCCAGACCGATATCCACTATGCGCCGGCATGCGCGCAGGCTCCTGGCTGTTCTTCACCGGCCATGAGGCCACCGATTTCGAGAACGGCATTGCCGCGGAAGTCGCCGGCAAGCCGGGGCTGCCGCTCGCCGCAGCCGCGCTACCGGCGCGAGGGCAATTTCATCTTCGACCGCCTCGCGAAACTCATCGCGGCGGAAGGCGGCGACCTGCGCCACATCGTGCGCGTCGACCAATATTACCCGCGCGCCGAATGCGTGAATCCCTATCAGCGCGCGCGCAAGGCGCTGCTCGGAGATTATGTCCCGCCCAGCACTTCGGTGCTGATGGAGGAATTGCTCGCCGCCGGCGCCAACATGAATGTTTCGCTGCTCGCGGTTCTGCCGGGAGAAGGGCGAGAGCCGAAGCCCGCGCGGCCCGAGGGCGTGCCGGTGCCGCAGCATTCGGGTTTCATCGCGTCGCTGGTGAGCGGCGACTATGTCTTCGTCGCCGGCCAGATGCCGAACAACGAGGCGATGACCGGACTTGATCCGAAAGCCTACCGGGCGCCCAACGCGGTCTGGAACGGCACCGACATCCGGCTGCAGGCCGAATTTCTCATCAGCTCGCGCCTCAAATCCGGTCTCGAAGCCGGCGGCAGCTCGCTCAAGAACGCGATCAAGGCGCAGGTCTATCTCACCGATATCAACGACCTGCCCGAATTCATGGACGTCTGGAATAGCCATTTCGCCGACCACCCGTGCGCGCTCACCGTGGTGGCGACCAAGGGCCTGGCGCTGCTGGAATCGAAAATCGAGATCAATATTTTCGGCGTGCGCGACGGCGCCAAGATCAAGAAGCGGATCATCGATCACAAGGCGTCGGGCGCGATGCGGCTCGGGCCGGCGGCGGTCGGCGCCGGCGACCTGCTGTGCCTGTCGGCGCTTTATGCGGCCGACGGCGAAGGCGCGCTTCCCGCGGCGCGCGCCTCGGCGGGCCTGCGTTATCTCGGCGCGCCGGTGCAGCATCAGATGCGCGCGATCCTCGGCGCGGCCGAGGAGATCTGCAAGGCCGGCGGCACGTCGCTCGCCAACATCGTGCGCGCGCACCATTTCGTCGGCGATCTCAATGTCGTCTATCCGGCGCTGCGGATCTGGCAGGAGAAGCTTTCCGGCGCGCCAATTCCGTTCGGCGCCGTGCGCACGGCGATGCCGATCCCCGGCTGCGACGTCGTCATGGACATGTGGGCCTACAGTCCGCACGCGGCGTAGGGCTGCATCTCCGCACGGGATGTAGGGCTGCATCTCTGCACAGGGTATAGGGATGCATCTCCGCACGGAAATGGCGGCCTAACCATCTTCCGCTCATTCCCGCGAAAGCGGGAATCCAGACAAGTCGCTCGGATAGAATAATTTGCCCTGGGTCCCCGCTTCCGCGGGGACGAGCGGGGAAATGCGGAAGGCTTTGCAATTTCCCCCCCGCTCATTCCCGCGAAAGCGGGAATCCGAGACAAGTCGCTCGGATAGAATAATTTGCCCTGGGTCCCCGCTTCCGCGGGGACGAGCGGGGAAATACGGAAGGCTTTGCAATTTCCCCCGCTCATTCCCGCGCAAGCGGGAATCCAGGCAAGTCGCACGGCTAGAATAATTTGCCCTGGGTTAGCGGGGTCACAGCGCGATTCGTGGAACGACTCGCCATCGCGGATTTTCTTTCTCGATGCCCAACTTCAGGCCCCGCTGCAGCTTGTGCTCGGGCCAGCCGAAGGCTGGACCCCCGCGTGCGCGGGAGTGGAGCGGAATTTGTTGGCTCCGCCCTCACACACTTCTCCGCTCATTCCCGCGCAAGCGGGAGATCCTGTGCCGTGTAGGGTGGGCCAAGCGATGCCTGAGCGCGCGAGCGCGAAGGCGAAGTCGAGCCCACCATGGACATTTCAACCTGTTCGGTGGGCTCGGCGCTGGCGCGCCTTAGCCCAACCCTACGGGCTGCTGCAGCTGGGGTGAGCGGAGAAATGAGGAAGGCTCCGCCTCACCCCTTCGCCACCGCGATCTCGAGCGGGAAATCGTCCACTACCTCGTGGCCGCTGCCGGTGACAATGAACGTGTGGCCGAGGAAAATGCCGAACATGCCGTCCGCCGTGATCGGGTTGGGCTCCGCCATGATCACCATGCCGGGCTTGAGCACCTGCTCGAACGCCTCCGCCGCCACGTGCTCGGCCACCACGTGCGGCTTGTCGGTGACGAGGTCGATGCCGTGGCACTGCGTCGGCCGCGACTGGTAGCCCTTGTCGCGGAAGAACTTGCTCGCCGTGCGCATGGCCTCGACCGGCTTGCCCGGCGCGATCTCCGCGATGATGCGCTCGTAGCCCGGCAGCGTGATCTCGTTCCAGAACCGCTTCACCATGTCGGTCGGCTCGCCGAGCGTGATGGGCGAGCCGATCTGCGCGGTATAGCCGCGATAGCCGGCGGCAAGCTCCATGTTGATGATGTCGCCGTTCTGAAGCACGCGCGCCGACGGCCGCGGATTGCCGAACACCATGGCCGGGTTCGCCATCGGCGTTGAGCCGATGATGAGGAAATCGATGTCGCCGCCGCCGTCGAGAATGGCCGCGCCCGCCGCCGCGCGCAGCTCGTATTCCTTGATGCCCGGCCGCGCCCGCGCAACCATCGCGTCCATGGCGTTCCGGCACAGCACGCCGGCCTTGCGCACGCAGTCGAGTTCCTCGGCGCTGTGGATCGACAAAAGCTCGTGCAGGAAGCCCTTGGTGAAGACCAGCTCGGCGTCCGGCAGGTTCTCGCGCAGCACATTATATTGGTTGACCGGCAGGTAATCCGCGTGGCGCGGGTCGATCTCCATCAGCCCGATGCGGCCGCGCTCGAGTTTGAGCTCGCGGATGCGCTCGACCATGATGTCGGCGTAGCGGCCGTTGCGGCTGTGGCGCACGTCCTGCACCGCCACCGCCACGTGCCGCCGCACCGCTTCGGCATGCGTGCCGCCCATCGAGTAGATCAGCGTCGGCTCGCCCGCGCGCGGCACCAGCACGTAGCTTGCGAGCGCGTGCCATTCCCAGTGCCCGGTGAGCCACAGCATGCCGCCGCCGAAGCTCCAGTGGCTGGGCCCGCCGGGCACGATCACCGCGTCGAGCTTGTGCGCGCGCATCTTGTCGCGCAGCGCGGCATAGCGCCGGGCATATTCGGCCTTGGAGAACTGCTCCCACACCGCGTCGCGGTAATAGGGCGTGTCGCGCATGTTGGCGAACGGCAGCGACTGGTCGAGCTTGGTGCGCACGACATCCCATGGCTGCGGCCCGATGCGCGGTGGCGTGATGGTCATTGCAAGTGTTCCTTAAAGTGTTCCCTAAACGGGTGTTTTCTAATGAAGTGCGGCGAACAGCAACACTCCGCTCATTCCCGCGCAAGCGGGAATCCAGGGTCACACGACGGCCCTCACATTTTGTCCTGGACCCCCGCTTCCGCGGGGGTGAGCGGGAAATAGGGAATGCTGCGCAACATCCTCCGCTCATTCGCGTAGTCGCGGCCCTCAAACCACACCCCGCTCATTCCCGCGCAAGCGGGAATCCAGGCAAGTCGCACGGCTAGACTAATTTGCCCTGGACCCCCGCCTCCGCGGGGGTGAGCGGGAGAGGGACGGCTGGGCCCCCGCTGGAGCCTGTGCTCGGGCCAGCCGAAGGCTGGACCCGAGTACGGGGGTGAGCGGATAGGTCACGACGCGACCTCATCCCAAAGATCTCGCCATCGCGGATTTTCTTTCTCGATCAGCCCCAGCTTCCAGGCTCTGTTCCATTTCTTGAGCTGCCGCTCCCGGCGAAATGCCGACTCGCGCAATTCATGATGCTCGAACCAGACGAGCATTTTCACGTCGTAGCGTTGGGTAAATCCTGCGAGCACGCCATTACGGTGCTGCCACACGCGCTTCACCAGATGGTCCGTCATTCCAATGTAGAGCGTGCCGTTCGGCTTGCTGGCGAGAATGTAGACGAAGAAAGCCACGCGGTATGGCTCCGAATGCTGTGGAACGAACCATGCTTGGATACCCGCGAGTCCGTGTTCGGCCAATCCGCCAAATAGGCGAGCCCGCTCTGGACCCGCGCGTGCGCGGGGGTGAGCGGATAGTGGGACGGCTGGACCCCCGCATGCGCGGGGGTGAGCGGATTGTGGAACGGCTGGACCCGAGGACGGGGGTGAGCGGAGAAGTGCCTAATCAATCGGCTTGATGTCGGCCTTCCTGGCAAGCTCGAGCGTTGCCGCCATGTCGTCGGCGAAGAACTTGCCGAACTCCTCCACGCTCATCTGCGCCGGCTCGACGCCGAGCTTGGTGAGCTTCTCCTTCACCGCGGCATCCTGCATCGCCTTGAGCGTCGCATCGTGCAGCTTCTGCACCACCTCGCGCGGCGTCTTGGCCGGCGCCGAGATTCCGTTCCAGAAGCGGAACACCGCGCCGGGATAGCCGGCCTCCACCACCGACGGCACGTTCGGCAGCAGCGGCACGCGCGCCGGCGCGCTCACCGCCACCACCACCAGCTTCTCGTTGTGCAGCGCCGAGGCCGCCGCCGCCAGCGGGATGAAGTAGAAGTCGATGCGCCCCGCCATCACCTCGGTGAGCCCGCCCTCGCGGAACGGCACGTGCCGCACGTCGATGCCGGCGGCCAGGCGAAAACGCTCGGCCGCCATGTGCGACGACGAGCCGATGCCGGCCGAAGCGAAGGTGATGGTGCCGGGCTTGGCCTTGGCCGCGTTGACGAGATCGGCCACCGTCTTGAAGCCGCTCGCCTTCGACACGATCAGCACGTTCGGCGAGATGCCGATGAGCGCGACCGGGATGAAATCCTTCGCCGGATCATAGGGCAGCGACTTGTGCAGCACGCGCTCGGTCGCCATCGACGACGAGCTTGTCACCAGCGTGTAGCCGTCGGGCGGCGCCTTCGCCACCGTGGAGAAGCCGAGACTGCCGCCGGCGCCGGGCCGCGTCTCGATCACGATCGCCTGGCCGATCTCGCGCGAGACTTCGTCGAGCACCACGCGGCTCACGGTGTCGGAGGCGCTGCCGGCAGGATAAGGGCTGATGACGCGGATCGCGCGCGTCGGGTAATCCTCGGCCAGCGCGGGTGCGCAGGGCACAAGCCGGCGCGGCCGCCGCGAGCAGAAGAAGCGCCGGGAGGAAAGTGCGGCGCGCGCGCCAGGCCGGCGCCGCCGGCGGTCGTAATTCACGCGATACTGCGCTCATGGTCCACTCCCACTGGCGTTGATGTCGCGATTTCCATCGCACAGGCGGCCGGGCATTGGCAATTGCGGCCCGCCGCGGCCGCCGCCCGGCCCGCATTCCGCCGTGTCCCGCCCCTCAGTCGCGGCTAGGGTTCTTTTAACCTTCCGCAACCATCATCCCGGTACCGCATAGGAATCTCGGTGCTTGATGCGCAGCCTTCAAAGGCCCTTTCGGCTCGTCCGGCTTCATTCGCTCCAGGTCCGGGTGGGTGCTCCTCGTTTTCCTGGCGCTGGCCGTGCTCATCAGCGCCGGCGTCGCCAGCTATTTCTACACCACCAGCCTGCGCACCTTTCTGGCCCAGAAGGCCGATGAAAACGCCACCGCGCTCGAGCTGGTGGATTCCTTTGTCACGACCTATGCCCGCTTCCGCTCCCAGTTCGGGAAGGATGCGCCGGTGCCGGCGACCTTTCGCGCCCATTCCATCGCCGCCCTGAACAGGCAGCTCGGCGCCAACAGCCCCTTCACCTTGCGCTGGGTGGGCCGCGAGGGCCGGCAGATCGAAACCCCGCCGGTCGATGCCGAGATGGCCAAGGCGATCGAGGATTTCGCCGCCGCGCGCGACGCAAGGCCCGCCTCGGCGCTCGTCGCGCTCAATGGCCAGCGCATCCTGCGCACCATCACGCCTTCCGTCGCCACCGAGCAGAGCTGCGTCGATTGCCACAACCAGCTGCAGGCCGGCCGCCAGCAATGGCACCTGGGCGACGTGATGGGCGCCTTCGCCATCGATATCCCGGTCGGCGCGTTCATGGACGGGATCAAGCGTGAAGGCTACCTGGTCGCGCTTTCCCTCTTTGCGGTGCTGGCCGGCATCGGCCTTGCCATTTCATTGCTGCATTTCCGCCAGCTGCACGAGCGCGAGGCGGCGGCCTCCCAGCTCACCACGCAGAATGTGCGTTTCAATGCGGCGCTCAACAACATGGCGCAGGGCCTGTGCATGTTCGATGCGAACCGCAAGCTTGTCATCTGCAACGAGCGTTACGCCGCCATGTATGCGCTGCCGCCCGAGCTGGTGAAGCCCGGCACCGCGCACGAGGACATCATCAGGAACCGCGTCGCGCAGGGCATCCTCGCCGGCGGGCACACCGCCACGGCCGCCAGCGAAAAGCTCGCCGATCTCGGCCGACACGCGACCGACAAGATTTCGAGCCGCGTCGACAAGCTGTCCGACGGCCGGCTGATCAAGGTCACGCGCGACCCCATGCCGGGCGGCGGCTGGGTGGCGACGCACGAGGATGTCACCGAGCAGGATCACCGCAACGCCATCGACGGCGCCATTGCCTCGTTCCGCGAGCGCGTCGAGGAGGTGCTGGGCACGGTGCGCAGCAACACCACCGCAATGAAATCGACCGCGACCGCGCTGTTCGGCGCCTCCGACCGGACGCAGCAGCGCGCCGAGGAGGCCCTGCGTGAATCGAACGAGGCCGCCGAGAGCGTCGCCATGGTGGTGGCCTCGGCCGAGCAGCTCTCGGGCTCGATCGCCGAGATCAGCGAGCAGCTCACGCAGACCTCCGACATCGTCGGCAACGCCGTGACCGAGGCCGAGGCGACCAACGAGCGCTATGCCGGGCTGGTGCAGGCCGCCGACCGCATCGGCGACGTGGTCAAGCTCATCCAGAGCGTGGCCGGGCAGACCAACCTGCTCGCGCTCAACGCCACCATCGAGGCGGCGCGCGCCGGCGAGGCGGGGCGCGGCTTTGCCGTGGTGGCCTCCGAGGTGAAGTCGCTCGCCGTGCAGACCGCCAAGGCCACCGACGAGATCGCGCGCCATATCGTGGCGGTGCAGGAATCGACCAGTGGCGCCATCGACGTGGTGCGCGGCATCCGCGAGCGCATGCGCGACATCAACGCGCGCACCTCCGGCGCCTCCGCTTCCGTCGTGAGCAGAACGCGGCGACCTACGAGATCACCCAGAGCGCCGCCAAGGCCGCGCGCGGCACCAGCGCGGTGGTGGCCGTGCTCGGCGAGGTCACCCACGCCGCCATCGGCACCCGCACCGCGGCCGAAACCGTGCTGAGCGCGTCGAATTCGGTCGACACCTCGATCGGCAACCTGCGCACCGAGATCGAGAAGTTTCTGGGCAAGGTGGCGGTGTAGGGCCGGCCGGTCACTCTCATTGATCCGGGCTCGGCTGACGCCACCGCGCACGCGGCACCGGGCACGCAGCACCGGGCACGCAGCACTGGGCACGCAGCACCGGGAATGTGTCGATGCCCCGTTGATTTGGATCAATATGGTCCGCTGGTGTCGGCGCATCCTTCTTGTCGAATCGAATCAATATCCTTTCAGGTTTTCGGGCCTTTCGAGCCCGACAAGCCAGCAGTAGCCGGCAAGCATACCGAAAAGCGTTTTGGAAAGAACGCGATGAGGATTATTGACCCAGGAGAGATGAACATGACGAACGTTTACATTGAACCGCGCCCCAAGGGTCGTCCCGAGGGAAGCCAGATCGACGATTATGTCGTTGAAGACCACGCAGACCATGCGCTCGGCACCTTCAAGACCCAGCGGGAAGCGATCGATTGGGCGAAAAATAACGGCCAGGTCCCCCATGTCGCTCGCGTCCGCAACCTGAATGACAAGAAGAAGCCCGATCACTGGCGGGCGACATAAGGCGAGATATGGCCGAACGACATTCCAGGCCCGCGTTCAAATCAAAGCGCTACATGGACGGAAGCGGGTGGCATGTGGATGCCGAGTGGCCGGGTGGCGTCACTCAGCATGTTGATGATTTTGGGTCTGATTCCGAGGCGCGCGAGTGGGTGGCAAAGAAATCCGAAACGTGGCTTCAGAAACACCCAATGACCAGGCAGCCGGAATGATCATCAGGCATGTCATCTGCTGGCACAAAGAAACGATAGCATATGGCGAAAGATATACGGGACTGTCGCGCTAGGCATTGCGGATGACGCTGGAAGCAGATCATGCGCGAGCGCCCGGACGTAACCGATCGCATGATCAGCCGCAACATACGGCTTCACCGGCTTGCCAGGGGAATGACGCAGGCCGAGCTCGGTGCGGCGCTCGGCATTACCTTTCAGCAGGTGCAGAAATACGAAAGCGCCGCGAACCGGGTCTCGAGCGGCCGTCTCCTGCGGATCGCTCAGATTTTAAAAGTGGATATCCGCTCGCTCCTCGGCGTGACGAACGGCGCGGAAGGCTTTGCATCCGCTGAATCCTCGCCGGTCGACCTCATCGCCGAACCGCAATCCCTGGCGGCTGGCGACGATTTTTGCGTCCATCGAGGATGCGGATTTGCGGCGGTCGTTGCTCGCCATTGCTGCAAGGCTTGCGGTTGTAGAGTCAGCTGACAAGCAAGAGGCGGTAGGGGTTGAAGGTTGTTCTGGATTCCCGGTTTCCGCCTTCGCGCTCTGCGCTTCGGCGGACTAGAACCCGCCGAAGCTCGCAACGCGAGCGTAGGCTGGGTCGCGGGAATGAGCGGAGTGCTTGGTACGCCAGCGCCTCTCATCCGCTCACCCCCGCGCGTAGCCGTCCAAAGGACGGCGTGCTTTCGCACGCCTATGCGGTGGTCCAGCCTTGGGCTGGTCCGGGCACAGGCGCCAGCAGTGGTCCAGGGCTGATTAGGAACTGGCTTTTTGGCATATTTACCAGGCTGTAACCTGGTTTTATGGTATGGATTGCCAGGCTATGGCCTGGTGCCATATTGCTTATTCCAGGCTATAGCCTGGTTTTCATTATCTGTTACCAGGCTATGGCCTGGCATCCCTGAGAATATTCCAGGTTATAGCCTGGTCTTACTAGCAATATGCTCATATCAATAGCGAAAGGGTTAGAATATGAAAGCCGAGATACGCAAACGGGCTAGAGTGGCCTTGGACAGCCGCCTAGGACCGCTCAAGCCTGCAGAACGATTCAGGGCGCCGCCGAAGGGGTGGATCAGAGCCCTTCGCGATGCATTGGGGATGAGCAGTGCCCAGCTCGGAAAACGGCTCGGCAAGGTCTCGCAAACCGTGGACGACTGGGAGAAGGCGGAAGCCAACGGATCAATACAACTAAAGACCCTGCGCCAGGCCGCCGAAGCCCTCGGATGCAGCCTCGTGTGCGCGCTCGTACCAAAAACTTCGCTGAACGACATCTTCGAGACACGTGTTCGAACAATAGCTATGCGTGATCTAAAGCGTGTGGCTCACACGATGAAGCTTGAGGCACAGGGAACCGATGAAGCCGATCTCGAAACGCGCATCGACGCCTATATCCGTGACAAGTTGCGTGATCGCGACATCTGGAATGAACCGTGACCGATCTTTTCAAGAACCGCCCGACGCAACACCGATCTCCGCGACGGACCGCGATGCGCTTTTGCAAACCTGGATCACTACCCGAGCTGAACTCAACATTGCCGAGGCGGACAACATACTGAATGGGACAACCTGGGCACGTCGTCGCCGTACCTCCGAGGCGGCTGACTTGTTGAACGAGGAATACGCCAAAGAGCTTCACAAGCAGATGTTTGGCGATGTCTGGAGTTGGGCAGGGGTGTATCGCCAACGGGAAAGCAGCATTGGCAATGTCGAACCACATCGGATCCAACCTGAAGCACGGACATTGTTCGACGACGTTCACTACTGGATAAAGCACGAGACCTACGATCGGGACGAAATGGCCGTCCGACTGCATCACCGACTGGTGGCAATACATCCATTCGTCAATGGAAACGGTCGCCATACTCGTCTGATGGCGGACTTGCTCGTCGAGAAACTTGGTGGTGAACCCTTCAGCTGGGGCGCGGGAGAGCTTCGCGACACTGGTCCACTTCGCGAACAGTAAATGGCGGCCCTGAGAGCTGCAGATGGTCATGAGATCGGACCGCTGCTCGCCTTTGCGCGCTCTTAACGGCTACCGACAGAGAATATTCATGGATGGCGCCGCGGGCGCTATTTCTGAATTCCGGATCCGGCGCAATATATGCCGATCTCGGGTAAACCCGATGTTGGCGCGCGGGACTGAGCGGGGTTTGTTGCTCGGCCTCTCATTTGTCATGCCCGGGCATAGCCATCTGAAGGACGGCGTGCTTCGCATGCCTATGTCCCGGGCATCCACGTCTTTGCGGCCGTTCCTTGAAGTAAGACGTGGATCGAACTCGATGATCTGGCAGGCGCGAGCGCGCGCTCGACTGCTTCAGGCTCCCTCTCAATCACCTTGAGATAAGCGCGAGCCGCACCGTCCGGGTCAGAACGGCCTGGCCCCCAGTCGCGTACACGCGCGAGCGTGAGCCCGTAGCGGATGGCGAAAGCCCTTTGCGTCATGGCCAAGCTTAAGACGCATGGCCCCTGACGTTGATTTTGGCCGGCACATGCAAACGGTAGGTCGCGGGGTCCGCTTCGCCGCGCGCAATCGCAATGCCCTCATGGGCTGCAGCGATCAGCTTCTTGCCTAGTTTGCTCATTTTTATTCTCGATTTTACTGCTCAGCCAGCACGCTGGAATTCCGGGTCCGCGCTTTCAGCGCGTCCCGGAATGACGAAGGTGGTGGGGCAAGCGGAGAGATACGTCAAGCCTTGATGCAACGCTCGCTCAGCAGCCAGGTGCGCACTTTCTTCATTTTATCTTCCGCCGGAAAATCCAGCAGCCGCGGCCGCTTCGCTTCCAGATGACGGAAGAAATAAGTGGCGACATTCGCGTCGGCCAGTTCGTCCGGATTGAGCGCCGCCCAGTTCTGCCATTCATGGATGATGGCGCGCCTGGCGGCGAGGTCGTCATCTTTTTCTTGTTTTTCTTGTTTTTCTTGGTTTTCGTGGCTTTCGCGCGCGGCGGGTTGCGCGGGTGCGTCGTCCACGGGACTCTGCGCAACGGCAGGCTCGGGCGCTCGGCCGCCACCATTCGCAGCGGCGGGTTCCGGCGCAGGCTCATCGACGGCGAGAAAGCTCGCGATGCTTTCGATGATAATGACATCGTCCGCCGGGCTTGCTTCGGGCGGCGATGGATTCAATTCGGCTGTCTCAAGCATAATGGTTTCACCCCGTTCGCCGGCCGCGCTGTTGCCGGCCGCGAAAAATTCCGGCGCGCGACTCTGCTGGTCGCGTACGCCTTGGCCACGGTTTTCCTGGTCGCGTTCTTGCTCGGGCTCCTGATCGCGTTCTTGATCTCTTATCCTCATGCCGCCGCTCGGCAATGAGACGCTGATGGCTGCTGCGGGCGTGGTCGCCCAAAGCCTGCATACGCTCGGTCAGTACCATTGTCCCAACCCCCCGGCGGAACATTGAGCAAAGCCTAGCCCATCGCGGGGGAGAGTGCACGCGCCGTCCGGGGTTCCACGCACAGGCATCGGAAAGCTCATTGCGTTCAAGGCGCTGGCCGGCGCTGCCAGCTACGCTTCGTGTTCCGGCTTGCTTGAGCGCGGCGCGCACCCCGCGCGTTGCGCGCGCGAAGTTCAATCATAAAGTTCAATCGTAAAGTTCAATCGTAAAGTTCAGCGCGCGCCGCGTTACGAATTTTTCAAATTTAATTTGGTCACGACTTAGTTTTACCAAATTACAGGAACATCGATTGCGGCAGCCCGTTGCCGCAGGACGATACGTTGCGACGGCACGGCGTCACAAATCCATCATGTCGAAATACATACGCGTGGGAGAGGAGAGATCCATGGCACGAGATACAACGGAATTCGCGCAGCAGAATGGCGAGCGCGCAATGCAGGCGGCAAATTTCGGAATGACCTGGGTGAGGGAATTCACCGAGGAAAGCCTGGGCCACAGCAAGCAGGCGTTCGACGGCTTCCTCAAGGCCTCGCGGAAAATGGCGGAGGATTTCGAGACCCAGGCCGCGGCCATCCGCGAGCACACCGCCGCGCTGGCGGAAAAGACGATGGCGAACAGTTTCGATTTCGGCGAGAAGCTGGCGCGCGCCAGGGAACCGCAGGAGTTCGCGCAATGCCAGAGCGAGTTCTTCGCCCGGCAGGCGCAGACGATCGCGGACCAGACCAAGGAGTTCGGCCAGAAGATGCAGAAGGCCGCGCAGGAGATTGCACAGACGACGTCAAGCGCCATGGCCGAAGCCGGCCGCCGCGCCGAAAGCGGTCAGAACGCGGTCGCGGCCGCCACCTCGCGGGCCGAGCAGTCCTCGCGCCGCCCGCAGCAACGCGCGGACGCGTGAGCGGAAGTTAGTTTAGCCCGTTAGAAACTCGGTCATTCCGGGACGCGCCGAAAGGCGCGGACCCGGAATCCAGATGCAGGCACGGTGCCCGTTTCTGGAATTCCGGGTTCGGCCCTGCCGGGCCGCCCCGGAATGGCGCGGAGATCGTAGGGTGGGCTAAGGCGCGCCAGCGCCGAGCCCACCGAACAAATTGAAACGTCCATGGTGGGCTCGCTTTGCCTTCGCGCTTGCGCGCTCAGGCATCGCTTAGCCCGCCTAGGGTGTCCCGCGCTAACGCCGGTCGCAGGTCCGTAGCGCGGGTCGAGCCCACCGAATAAATTGAGACGTCCATGGTGGTGGCTCGCTTCGCTTAGCCCATCCTACCGAGCCGGATTGCGCGGAACACGCCATTTGCCGCGCCTTTCCCGGAACCCTTCTCCACCAGCATCGTTGGCTTGATGAAGATCAATGCAGGCGCCGCTGAACCTGTCATGCAGGTGTGCGGCGCATCAGCGAGGCTTGTTCCGATGAGATGGGACCAGGCAGTCACCTACGTGATCGGCGCATTGTTCGTGCTCGGCGGCGCGGCGTCGGTTCTGGCGCAGCCCGGCCTGATGATCGCCTTCGGCTGCGTGCTCATGGCCTTCGCATTGTCGGATGGCCCGCAGGGCATGGCGATTTTGTACCGCGACGTCACCCGGCATATTCACCGGCTGTGAGGGTCGCGCACCTTTTCCGGTATCAGAATCCGTAAAATTCGTACGATGGGTTGAGCGCAGCGAAACCCATTATCGTTGCGTTCCCAATATCCGCACATCCCCGCGGAAGCGGGGATCCAGAGAAAAGCGTGAGGGCCATCGGGTGGCCCTGGACCCCCGCTTTTGCGGGGGTGAGCGGCGTGTGCGGGTTATCGGAGCATCCAAGACTTGTCGTTCGTAGGATGGATTGAGCGCAGCGAAACCCATCATGGGTGAGTTCCGCTGGAACTCCGCGGCTCACCGCCCCTGATACGACGGCGTGTAGACGACCAGCCCGTCGAGCGCTTCGGTCACCTTGATCTGGCACGAAAGCCGCGAGGTCGGCTTGAGCTCGAAGGCCGTGTCGAGCATCTCTTCTTCCTCGGGCGAGGCGGGGCCGACCGCCGGAAACCATTTCTCGTCGACATGCACCAGGCAGGTCGCGCAGGTGCAGTTGCCGCCGCATTCCGCGACGATGCTGGCGACGTCATTGCGCAGCGCGGTTTCCATCACGGTCGAGCCGAGCTCGGCATCCACCGTGTGCTCCGTGCCGTCGTGTTCGATGAAGGTTATTTTCGGCATTTCCCCTTACCCGTGCCAGGTCTATCCGACCGCCATTCCGGGACGCACTGAAAGCGCGGACCCGGAATCAGAACGGTCTCCGTGCCTGCATCTGGATTCCGGGTTCGCGGCCTGAAGACCGCGCCCCGGAATGACCGCAGTGGCTGGATGCGTATGACAACTGAAAGAAGGGCCGAGCATCCCCATCACGCCACACCCAGCTTCTTCTGCAGGCTGGTCGATGAGGTCGTGTACTGGAACACCAGTTTCTTCTCCGGATAGACGTAGCGGTGTGCCTTCTGCGACATCAGCGCGGCCTCGTGGAAGCCCGAGAGGATGAGCTTGAGCTTGCCCGGATAGGTGTTGATGTCGCCGATCGCGAACAGGCCGGGAATGTTGGTTTCGAACGTGCCGGTGTCCACGGGGATGAGTTCGTCATCCATCGTGATGCCCCAGTTCGCCACCGGGCCCAGTTTCATGGTGAGGCCGAAGAAGGGCAGCATGCAGTCGACCTCGACGCGCGCCGCCGTGCCGTCATTGCTCTTGATGGAGCATGCGCTGAGCACGCCGGCCTCGCCTTCCAGCGCCGACACCTGGCCGATCTTGAGGTCCATGTCGCCTGCCGCCACCAGCGCGCGCATCTTGTTGACGCTGTCGGGCGCGCCGCGGAATTCATCGCGCCGGTGCACCAGCGTCAGGCGCTTGGCGAGCGGCTGCAGATTGAGCGTCCAGTCGAGCGCGCTGTCGCCGCCGCCGACGACGAGCAGCCGCTTGCCGCGGAAGGCATCCATCTTGCGCACGGCATAGAACACCGATTTTTCCTCGTAGGGTTCGATGCCGGCGATCGGCGGGCGCTTGGGCTGGAACGAGCCGCCGCCGGCCGCCACCACCACGCATTTGCATTCGAAGGTCTTGCCGCCGTCGGTGGCTACGCGGAAACCCGGCTCGCCGGTTTTCTCCAGCGTCGTCACCATCTCGCCGAGATGGAAGGTGGGGTGGAAGGGCTTGATCTGCGCCATCAGCGCATCGGTGAGGCCATGGCCGGTGATGAGCGGAATGCCGGGGATATCGTAGATCGGCTTCTCGGGGTAAAGCTCGGCGCACTGGCCGCCGACCTTGTCGAGGATGTCGACGAGGTGCGCCTTGATGTCGAGCAGGCCGAGCTCGAATACCGCGAACAGGCCGACCGGCCCCGCGCCGATGATCAGCACATCGGTCTTGATGGTCTCAGACATTACTCCCTCCGGCACCGGCCGGCTCCTTTACGCTGTCGTAGGGTGGGCTAAGGCGCGCCAGCGCCGAGCCCACCGAACAAGCTGAAACGTACATGGTGGGCTCGCGTCCGCCTCCGCGCTCGCGCGTCGGCGGCCGCTTAGCCCACCCTACGGGTTCGCCAATTTCATCGTCATTCCGGGACGCGCTGAAAGCGCGAACCCGGAATGCAGAACCCGCTCCGCGCCTCACATCCTGTCATGCCCGGGCTCGTCCCGGGCATCCACGTCTTCCGAAAGCGGGGATGGCAAGACGTGGATGGCCGGCATAAAGCCGGCCATGACGGAGCAGAGAGTATGTGCTTCGGCCCAATTTCCCGCGCCCCGGAATGACGGGTGGGCATAATTCGAGGTCCACTACACCCTCTCCTTATTCAATGTCGGGGAAACGCCGCCGCCCTTGCGACTATCGGGAACTTCGATCGCGCGCAAGAGTTCCATCGCCGCCTGGTCCGGCGTCCGGGCGCTGGTGGAAAGCGTGATATCCGCCTTGGCGTAAAGCGGCTCGCGGCTGCGCAGGATGGAAATGAGATCCTCCATGGCGCGGGCGCTGTTGGCCATCGGCCGCATGTCGCCCTGCGCCATCACGCGCTTCATGTGCTCCTCCGGCTCGGCCTTGACCCACACCGTGAAGCACGAGGCGAGCAGCAGCTCGAGCGTGCCGGGCTCGGTGACGATGCTGCCGCTGGTCGCGATGACGAAGCCCTTGTGGCGGCGGAGCACATCGTCGAGCGCCTCGCGCTCGGCGCGGCGGAATGTCTCCTGGCCGAACATGTCGAAGATTTCGCTCAGGGTGGCGCCGCTGCGCTTCTCGATCTCGCGGTCGAGCTCGATGAAGGGCACGCCGAGCCGCTCGGCGGCGAGGCGCCCGAGCGTCGACTTGCCGCCGCCGCGCAGGCCGATGAGGGCGATGCGATGGCGGCGCGCGTCGTCGGACGGTTCGCTGAAATGGCGCAGCAGCAGGTCGCGCGCCTCGGCGAGCGACGGCGGCGACAGCCGCTCGAGGAACTGCGAGAGCAGCACGAGGTCGAGCGCGGGCTCATCGCCCTCATGCACGAGCTGCGTGACGGGGAGGCCGATGGCGCGCGAGATGCGCCGCAGCAGCACGATCGAGCCGTTGCCGAGGCCGGCCTCGAGCTGCGCCAGGTAGCGCTCGGAGACTTTCGCATGGCGCGCCAGCGCCTTGCGGGTCATGCCGCGCTGGTTGCGCAGCATGCGCACGCGCTCGCCGAGCCGGCGCAGATAGGTGTCGGTCTCGCGGCCGGGCGGCTTTGCGGCGGGTTTTGGTGCAGGCTTTGTTGCGTTTGGCCGCGGCTTTTGCTGCGGAGCTTGCCGCGGGCCTTGCGACAGGCGTCGCCACAGGCCTTCCCGCCAACCCTGATGCAGGCTTTGCGCGCGCCGGTTTCATCGCTTTCGGGTAACATGCATTATAATGCCGAGCAATAGGCCGCCGGAACCGACGTTCACAGCCTGCTGTTGCGAGGGCGGCATCCAGCTAGTAGATTTATGCAAGATAATGCATCCGGTCATTCCCGTGCGGATCGGATAGCCGGGGTCACAACCTCTGCTCATTCCCGCGCGATGCGGGGGCGGAGCAACAACCTCCGCTCATTCCCGCGCAAGCGGGAATCCAGAGCCGATGGCATGGCCGGAGAGTTTTGCCCTGGGTCCCCGCTTTCGCGGGGACGAGCGGTGGATGAATGAACGTAAAGATGTTCCGCACTCATGCGGCCATGACGAATGAGAGTGAAGAGGCAGGACGGGCGGAGCAACAACCTCCGCTCATTCCCGCGAAAGCGGGAATCCAGAGCCGAGCAGTGGTGACGTCGTTTTGCCCTGGGTCCCCGCTTTCGCGGGGACGAGCGGCGAGGGTGAGGACGGGGCGAGCAACAACCTCCGCTCATTCCCGCGCGATGCGGGCGGACAGACTTCCGCTGTCATGCCCGGCCATGACAAATGAGAGTCGCAGGACGAATGCAGATGGCCGACCCAATCGACTACCAGACCGACCCTTCGCGCTACCGCCACTGGCGCGTCGAATATGATGGCGACGTCGCCTATCTCATCATGGATGTCGACCAGGCCGGGGGGCTGGGCGACTACGAGCTCAAGCTCAATTCCTACGACCTCGGCGTCGACATCGAGTTCAACGACGCGGTGCAGCGGCTGCGCTTCGAGCATCCGGAAGTGCGCGCGGTGGTGATCAAATCCGGCAAGGACAACGTGTTCTGCGCCGGCGCCAATATCCGCATGCTCGGCAAGTCGACGCACGGCGCCAAGGTGAACTTCTGCAAGTTCACCAACGAGACGCGGCTTGCCATCGAGGACGCCTCGGAGAATTCGAAACAGGTCTATGTCTGCGCCATCAACGGCAATGCCGCGGGCGGCGGCTACGAGCTGGCGCTCGCGGCCGATCACATCATGCTGGTCGATGACCGCCGCTCGGCGGTGGCGCTGCCGGAAACGCCGCTGCTCGCGGTGCTGCCCGGCACCGGCGGGCTCACGCGCGTCACCGACAAGCGCAAGGTGCGGCGCGACCGCGCCGACGTGTTCTGCTCGATCGAGGAGGGCATGCGCGGTACGCGTGCTGTCGAATGGCGGCTGGTCGACGAGGTGGTGCCGAATTCGAAATGGAAGGAGACCGTGGCCGCGCGCGCCAGGGAAATCGCCGCGAAATCCGACCGGCCCGCGGGCGCCAAGGGCATCACGCTCACCCCGCTCGACCGCAAGATCGGGAAGGATCGCGTAAGCTATTCGCATGTCGATGTCGAGATCGACCGCGACAAGGGCCTTGCGACCGTCACCGTGCGCGGGCCGGGCGGCGCCGTGCCGGCGTCGGTCGAAGCCGCGCACGCGCTCGGCGCGAATTTCTGGCCGCTCACGGTTGCGCGCGAGCTGGAAGACGCGATCCTGCACCTGCGCACCAACGAGGCCGCGATCGGCGTGGTGCTGTTCCGCACCGACGGCAATGCGCAGGCCGTGCTCGCGCATGACGATTTCCTCGCCAAAGCCAATGGCGACTGGCTGATGCGCGAGATCCGCCACTATCTCAAGCGGGTCCTCAAGCGCGTCGATGTGACGGCGAAAAGCTTCATTGCGCTGATCGAGCCCGGCTCGTGCTTTGCCGGCACGCTCGCCGAACTTGCCTTTGCCGCCGACCGCTCGCTGATGCTGACCGGCACGCGCGAGGGCGACAACCGCAAGGCCGCTGCGATCACGCTGGGAGAGGCGAATTTCGGCTTCTATCCCATGGGCAACGGGCTGACGCGATTGCAGACGCGTTTTCTCGGCGAGCCTGAGACGCTCGAGACGCTCAAGGGCAAGATCGGCGTCGCGGTGGAAGGCGAGGAAGCGGCCGAGCTCGGCCTCGTCACGGCGTCGTATGAGGATTTCGACTGGGACGACGAGCTGCGCGTGATGCTGGAGGAGCGCACGAGCTTCTCGCCCGACGCCATGACCGGCATGGAAGCCAATCTGCGTTTCGCCGGGCCGGAGACGATGGAGACCAAGATCTTCGGGCGCCTGACGGCCTGGCAGAACTGGATCTTCCAGCGGCCCAACGCCATCGGCGAGCAGGGCGCATTGAAACTCTATGGCAGCGGCGTGTCGCCGACCTTCAACAAGGACCGGGTGTGATGGGAATGACCGCCCAACACATTCCGCTCAACCGCGCGCATAGCCGTCCGAAGCACGGCGTGCTTCGGACGGCTATGCGGGGGTCCAGGGCCAATGGCAGGGCGGGAGAATTTTGCCCTGGGTCCCCCGCTTTCGCGGGGACGAGCGGAGAGGGTGAGGACAGGTCCGCAGGATGGGTTTCGCTCCGCTCAACCCGCGCTACGGCCCGGCGTCATGTACGGGAGAATTTTGTAGCGTGGGCTAAGCGATGCCTGAGCGCGCAAGCGCGAAGGCGAAGCGAGCCCACCGGCAGAATTGAAACTGGTTCGGTGGGCTCGGCGCGAGCGCGCCTTAGCCCACCCTACGGGCTAAGCGAGATGGCCGGAACAAGTCCGGCCATGACAATTGCAAGTCAGTGCGGGGAAATGACGAAACGGCAACACCGCGCAGGACGGGTTAAGCGCAGCGGGACCCATCATGCGTGTGTTCCGTGGTTCGCCGTCGCAACAAACTCCGCTCATTCCCGTATGTGTCGTGGGGACGGAGCAACCACCTCCGCTCATTCCCGCGAAAGCGGGAATCCAGAACCACGGAGAAGCCCTCACGTTTTGTGCTGGACCCCCGCGTAGGCGTGCGAAGCACGCCGTACTTCGGACGGCTATACGCGGGGGTGAGCGGAAAAACACGCACGCGGAGTCAGGAAATAACGAAAGGGTAATGCCATGAACATCGCGCAGGTCGACTACGACGGCTTGATTCCGAACAATGTCGCGCTCGGGCAGGACGTGCGCGTCAAGCGCGCGCTGGAGAAATGGCATCCCGGCTATCTGAGCTGGTGGAACGACATGGGGCCGGAAGGCTTCCAGGAATTGCTCGTCTACCTGCGCACGGCGGTCTCCGTCGACCCCAAGGGCTGGGCGAAGTTCGACTACGTGCGCATGCCGGAATACCGCTGGGGCGTGCTGCTCGCGCCGCCGATGGAAGGCCGCAAGGTCAATTTCGGCACGCACAAGGGCGAGGATGCCTGGCAGGAAGTGCCCGGCGAATACCGCGCCATGCTGCGCCGGCTGGTCGTCATCCAGGGCGACACCGAGCCTGCCTCCGTCGAGCAGCAGCGCCATCTCGGAAAAACGGCGCCCTCGCTCTATGACATGCGCAACTTGTTTCAGGTCAACGTGGAAGAGGGCCGCCACCTGTGGGCCATGGTCTATCTGCTGCAGAAATATTTCGGCACCGACGGCCGCGAGGAGGCCGAAGCCCTGCTGCAGCGCCGCTCGGGCGACCCCGACACGCCGCGCATGCTCGGCGCCTTCAACGAGAAGACGCCGGACTGGCTGTCGTTCTTCATGTTCACCTATTTCACCGACCGCGACGGAAAAATGCAGCTCGAGGCACTGGCGCAATCGGGCTTCGACCCGCTCTCGCGCACGTGCCGCTTCATGCTCACCGAGGAAGCGCACCACATGTTCGTCGGCGAGACCGGCGTCACGCGCGTCATCCAGCGCACGTGCGAGGCGATGAAGGAAGCAGGGATCAACGACCCGAACGAGATCGAGAAGGTGCGCAAGCTCGGCGTCATCGACCTGCCGACCATCCAGAAAAAAGCGAACCTGCATTTCTCGCTGACGCTCGACCTGTTCGGCAACGAAATCTCGACCAATGCCGCGAATGCGTTCCACGCCGGCCTGAAAGGCCGCTACCGCGAGGACCGGCTCAAGGACGATCACCAGCTCGAGAGCGGCACCTATCCGGTGCTGCGCCTGATCGACGGGCAGATCAGGAACGAGGACTCGCCGGCGCTTTCCGCGCTCAACATGCGGCTGCGCGACGATTATGTGGTCGACTGCAATGCCGGCGTCGGGCGCTGGAACAAGGTGATCGAGGGCTTCGGCATCCCCTTCGAGATCAGGCTGCCGCACGTCGCCTTCCACCGGCACATCGGCGAGTTCTCGAAGATCAAGGCGGATGTCAGCGGCCACGTGATGAGCGACGAGCAATGGCAGAAGCGCCGCGCCGAGTTCCTGCCGTCGGACGGCGACCGCGATTTCATCGAGAGCCTGATGAAGCCGCAATCGCAGACCGGCAAATTTGCGAGCTGGATCGCAGCCGCCCAAGGTCGGCATCGACAACAAGCCCGGCGACTTCGAATATGTGAAGCTGGCATAGGGGTCCTCTGCAATTATCCGCTCTCCGCGGGACCTGAGTCGTAGCCTGCGATTGCGGGCAGCCATTCCATTTTCCGCTCACCCCCGCGCATAGCCCGAAGGAGGCGTGCTTCGCACGCCTATGCGAGGGTCCAGGCCGGATTTTCTGCCCGCCGTAATTGGCTGCCTGGATTCCCGCTTACGCGGGAATGAGCGGAGCGTGTGGCGCGCATTTCTTTCTCGCATATCTCCGCGACCCAGTCTTCGCTCGCCTTGCGGGCAGCCGTTCGCATTTTAGCTTCGGCCCCGCGTGCAGCCGCGTCCTAGCGGTTCCCCATCCGCTCACCCCCGCGCATAGCCGTCCGAAGGACGGCGTTCTTTGCACGCCAATCCGAGGTCCAGCGCAAGTGAGGGGCCTTCGAGCGGAGCGAATTCCCACTCATGGTGCGACTCAGCGGTGCGTTTGGCGCGCTTTCTTCTCCGCGCTCAACCCACGCTACGGCTCGCTCGCGTCATGCACGGGAGAATTCTCGTAGGGTGGGCTAAGCGATGCCTGAGCGCGCGAGCGCGAAGGTCGATGCGAGCCCACCGGCAGAATTGAAACTGGTTCGGTGGGCTCGGCGCGAGCGCGCCTTAGCCCACCCTACGGGCTAAGCGAGATGGCCGGAACGAGTCCGGCCATGGATTGCAAGCTCACGCGGGAATGAGCGATTTTTAACGACAACACCGCGCAGGATGGGTTGAGCGGAGCGGAACCCATCATGGGCGATGTGCTCCGTGGGTTTCGCTCCGCTCAACCCGCGCTACGGCTCGGCGTTGTGCACTGCCGCCCGCAAATCCTCCTCGCGCAGCTTGAACCGCTGGATCTTGCCCGTCGCCGTGCGCGGCAGCTGCTCGCGCAACTCGATCCAGCGCGGAAACTTCCACGGCCCCGCTTTGTCCTTGACGTGATGCTTGAGCGTCTCGAGCAACCCGTCATCCGCCCGGTAGCCGTTGCGCAGCACGATGAAGGCCTTCGGCTTGATCAGCCCGTCGGCATCTTGCTTGCCGATCACCGCGGCCTCGAGCACCGCCTCGTGCGAAACGAGCGCGGCCTCGACATCGAAGGGCGACACCCACATGCCTGAAACCTTGAACATGTCGTCGGTGCGGCCGCAGTAATAATAATAACCCTCGGCATCGCGCCGGTACTTGTCGCCGGTATGAACCCATTCGCCCGCGAAGGTGTGCCGGCTTTTCTGGCGCTGGTTCCAGTAGCCTTCGCCGGCGGAAGGCCCGCGCACGATCAGCTCTCCGATCTCGTCGATGCCGAGCTCGCGGCCGTGCTCGTCGACGATGCGCGCCTCGTAGCCCGGCACCGGCTTGCCGGTTGAACCGTAATGAAGATCGCCGGGGCGGTTCGACAGGAACGTGTTGAGCATCTCGGTCGAGCCGAGCCCGTCGAGCACGTCGACGCCGGTCGCCTCCCGCCAGTGCCGGCCGATATGCGCGGGCATTGCCTCGCCCGCCGACACGCAGAGGCGCAGGCGATCGGAGCCGGCGCCCTTGCCGATATCGTTGTGCGCGAGCAGCGCCGTATAGAGCGACGGCACGCCGTAGAAGATCGTCACGCGGTTGCAGCGCAGCGTCTCGAACACGCCTTCCGGCGTGGGCCGGTGCGGCCACAGCGCGGCGGTGGCGCCGACCGAGAGCGGGAAGCTCATGGCATTGCCGAGCCCGTAGGCGAAGAACAGCTTGGAGGCGGAATGCACGACGTCGTCTTCGGTAATGCCGAGGATGCCCTGGCCGAAGAGTTTCGCCGTCGCCATCAGGCTGGAATGAACGTGGCGCACGCCCTTGGGATCGCCGGTCGAACCGGATGTGTAGAGCCAGAAGGCGACTTCATCCGACAGCGTGTCGGCGGTGAAGGGCGTGGTGTCGGCGTCGGCGAGGAGGGATTCGAATTGGTGACTCTCCGCTGTCATCGCCGGGCTTGTGACCTCTCCGGCCTTTCCGTATTCTCGGTGACGGCGCGCCACCGCCGGACCCGTCCATGCAGGCGGGATGGCCGGGACGTCAGGTTCGCGCAGTTCGGCGCTTCTTGTCCGTTCCCGACAACGATCACCACCGGCCGGCGCGGCAGTGTCTCCAGCACCGGCGCGATGGTCGGCAGAAGCCCCGCATCGATGACCAGCGCGCGCGCGCGGCAGTCGGCGAGAATATAGGCGTATTGCGGAATGTTGAGATAAATATTGAGCGGAATGGCAACGCTGCCGGCGCGGATCGTGCCCCAGAACGCAACGGGGTAATCCACCGTGTCGTTGAGCAGCAGGGCGACGCGATGCTCGGGCTCGATGCCGAGCGCGCGCAGCGCATGCGCGAAGCGGATGCTGCGTACCTGCAACTCGCCATAGGTGAGCGTGCGTTCGGGATCGATGAAGGCGGCCTTGCTGCCGAGCCCGCGCGCGACATTGGCGTCGACAAAATCGGATACTGCGTTGTAGGGCCTGCGTTCGTAGAGTTCGTCCACGCCGGCCCCCCGCCTTCAACTTTCGAACAAGCGCGTGAGCAGCCGCCGCGCCAGTACGCCGGCCACGCGCCGGCGGTAATGACCGGGCGTAAAGGTTGTTTTCATCGGCATGATCTGGTCGCGCACCAGCGCGTCGAGTCCCTTGATGACACGCTCGTCGAGTGCGCCGCCGCACAGTTCCTGTGTGCCCGCGAGCAGCACCGGCCGCGGATTGGTGCCAGTGAAGGCGACGCGCAGATCGGTGAGCTTGCCGTTCTCCTTCTTTAGCGCCACGGCGACGCCGGCGACCGGATATTCGATCGAGCGGCGGATGCGGATCTTGTCGTAGCCCGAGCGCAAGCCGGGCGTGTTCCTGGCGCGCACCGCGGTGATGAATTCGCCGGGCCGCAGCGAGAGATAAAACTTGCCGTCGCCCTGGGTTTCCGTCACCGGCACGTCCTGGCGCGCGAAGCCGATATAGAGTTTTTCGAGCGGGATAGTGCGTTGGCCGGCGGGACCGGCGATGTCTACTTCGGCGCCAAGCGTGAGCAGGGCCGGCGCGAGATCGCCGGAGAAAGTCGCAAAGCACACCCCGCGGCTTTTCGGCGCGACGTGGCAAATGCTCCCGGTGGTTTTCAGGCAGTGGCTGTTGGCGTCGCGCCACCATTCGCTTTGATTGTAGAAGATGCAGCGCGTATCGAGGCAGAGATTGCCGCCGACCGTGCCCATATTGCGATGCGTGGGGCCGGCGATATGCGCGGCGGCCTGCGCCAGCACCGGATAATGCACGGCAACGCCCGGGTGACGGGCGAGTTCGCTCAGCCGCACCGCGACGCCGATCGCGAGCGCGTGTTTATCCGCCTTGATCGTGTGCAGCTCCGGCACGCGGGTCAAGTCGACCAGCATTTTCGGCGCGACGATGCCGCGGCGGATGTTGACGACGAGATCGGTGCCGCCGCCGAGCGGCATGCTGCCCGGATTTCCGGCGCGCGCGGCGACCGCTTCCTCGACCGTGCGCGGGCTGACCACGCGGAATTCGGGCATGGCGTCCATCAGATGCGGCCCCGTTCGACTTTGTCATTCCGGGACCGCACCCACTCCGCGCATTCCCGGCATAGCCGTCCGGAAGACGACGTGCTTTCGCACGCCCATGCGGGAAACCGGGCCACACGAATATCCTCACGCTTCGCTCTGGACCCCCGCTTGCGCGTGGATGAGCGGAAAACGTGGCACGGTGCCAACAGCTCCGCACATTCCCACGTGCGATGGGTGAGCGGAAATGGGCTGGGAATGCGCAGCCATCACCCGCCACCATTCTGCTTCGGCGCTTTCTGCAGCGCGCGCTTGCGTTTCTCCACCGCCTCGAACACGCGATCGGGCGTCACCGGCAGGTCGTTGAAGCGGATGCCGATCGCGTCGGCGATGGCATTGGTAAGCGCGGGGAGAAACGCCGCGAGCGAGCCTTCGCCGGCTTCCTTGGCGCCGAACGGGCCGTGCGGATCGTTGCTCTCGATGATGCCGACCTCGATCGGCGGCGAATCCTGAATGGTCGGCACGCGATAATCGAGCATGTTGGCGGTGAGCATGAGCCCGTTGAAATAGGCGGCTTCCTCGCTCATGGCCTGGCCCATGCCCATCCAGACCGAGCCCTGCACCTGGCCCTCGACGGTGAGGCGGTTGAGCGCCTTGCCGCAGTCATGCGCAACCCAGACCTTGTCCACCGTCACGACGCCGGTTTCCTCGTCGACGGAAACCTCCACCACCTGCGCCGAATAGGAATAGCCCATGGTGCCGCCGATGGCCGCGCCGCGATATTTCTTGCCGCCGTGCGATTCCGGGATCGTCGAGTAATTGCCGGTGACGGTGATGGTGCCGGTATCCTTGAGTGCCTCGGTCACGACTTCATCGAAGGTCGCGCCCTTGTCCTGCGCGCCGGCGCGGTAGATTTCGCCGAGACATTCGATGTCTTCCGGCCGCGCTTCGAGCTTGCGGGCGGCGGCATTCACCAGCACGGCCTTGAGATTACGCGCGGCATCGAGCGCGGCGTTGCCGACCATGAAGGTGACGCGCGATGAATATGAGCCGTTGTCCTTCGGCACCACCTCGCTGTCGCCGGTGACGACACGCACGCGCGCGAGATCAAGCCCCAGCACTTCGGCGATGGTCTGCGCGAGTATTGTCGTCGAGCCCTGGCCGATATCGGCCGCGCCCGACAGCACCACGATCGAGCCGTCGAAATCGAGCTTGATCTTCACGGTCGCGTGCGGCTCGCCGGTCCAGTTCACCGGCTTCGACGCGCCCGAGATATAGTGCGAGCAGGCCATGCCGAAACCTTTAAGAACCTGGCCCTTGCGCGCGCCGTTTTCCTTGGAGGGCTTTCCCTTGCGCTTCTTCCATCCGCTTTCGCGCTCGACCCAATCGAGGCATTCCGGCAGGCCGTAGGAATTCACCATCAGGTCGTTGTCGGTGAAGGTCGGCGCCTTGAGCAGGTTGGCGCGCCGGACGGCGAAGGGATCGAGCCCGAGCTCCGCCGCCATCTCGTCGATCAGCGCTTCGAAGGCGAAGCGGATATCGACGGTGCCGTGGCCGCGGAAGGCGCCGCAGGGCGGCGTGTTGGTGAGCATGCGGCGGCCGGTGTATTTCACATTGTGCAGGTCGTAGATGGCGTAAAGCATCGAGCCGGCATAGAGGATCGTCACGACGCCATAGCCGGAATGCGCGCCGCCGCGCTGGTCGCAGCCGCATTCGACCGCGGTGATGCGGCCGTCCTTGCGCATGCCGATCCGCAGGCTGATGTCGGTCTCCGGCCGGCCGCGATGGGTGATGAAGGTTTCCTCGCGCGTCGTCACGATGCGCACGGTGCCGTTCGCCTTGCGCGCGAGGAGCGCCGCGATCAATTCGATGTTCAGCGTCTCGGTGCGGCAGCCGAAGCCGCCGCCGACATGCGGCTTGATCACGCGGATGCGCGACATGTCCATGCCGAGGATCTGCGAAAGCATCAGGTGGACGTAGTAGGGGACCTGCGTCGAGGCGTGCACGGTCATGCGGTCGCGCACGGCATCGTATTCGGCCACCGCTGCGTGCATTTCCATCTGGTTCTGGCAGACCTCGGCGCAGTTATAAGTGCCATCGCGCACGAGTTCGGCTTCGGCAAAGCCCTGCGCGACGCTGCCCAGCTCGAACAGCACGTCGCGCTCGATATTGCCGGGTTTCTTCTCGTGCAGCAGCGTGGCGCCGGGCGCGGCCGCATCTTTCGCCGTGTAATAGGCCGGCAGTTCATTCGCCTCGAACTTGATGCGGCGGAGCGCCTCGCGCGCGGCATCGTCATCGAGCGCGGCGACGGCTGCCACCGGCTCGCCGCGGTAGCGCACCTTGTCGCGCGCCAGCGGAAATTCGGTGCGCGCGATCGGCAGCACGCCGAAGCCCCTGTCGCAGTCGGCACCAGTGACGATCGCGATCACGCCGGGCACCTTGAGCGCTTCCGACACGTCGACATTGACGATTTCCGCGTGAGAATAGGGGCTGCGGTAGATGCGGCCGGCGAGCTGGCCCGGCGCCACGATGTCGGCGGTGTATTTTGCGCGGCCGGATACTTTCTCCGGCCCGTCGATCATCGGCACATAGCCGCCGATATTGTGCGCGGGGACGGGCCTGTTCATGGGGTTGCCCTATCCGTCATTTTCACGGCGTGGTCCTATCCGTCATTCCGGGGCGCGAGCGAATGCGAGCGAACCCGGAATCCAGAAACGAGCACTGTCCCCGCATCTGGATTCCGGGTCCGGCCCTTCGGGCAGTGCCGGAATGCGGTGCAGAAAATCTCGCGTCCCGGAATGACCGGAGAAGACTGAAGTGAGAGGTTTCACGGCGCCACTCCCTGCTTGCCGAGCGCCACGGCGAACTTCACCGCCTCGATGATCTTCACGTAGCCCGTGCAGCGGCAGATATTGCCGCCGAGTGCTTCCAGGATTTCCGCATCGCTCGGGTCGGGATTGCGCCGCAGCAATCCGGCCGAGGCCATGATGAAGCCGGGCGTGCAGTAACCGCATTGCGAACCAAGCTTTTCGTGGAAGCCGCGCTGCACGGCGGAGAGCCGCCCGTCATGACCGAGCGACTCGATCGTATCGACGCGCTTGCCGGCAACCGTCGCGGCAAGCGTCAGGCAGGATAAAGTCGGCTGGTCGTCGATCAGCACCGTGCAGGCGCCGCATTCGCCGCCGTCGCAGCCGGTCTTGGTGCCGGTGAGGCCAACCTTCTCGCGCAGGTAATCGAGCAACAGGATATTGTCGGCGACCGCATCGGCGCGGTCGCGCCCGTTGAGCCTGCATTCAAGCAGCCGGGTCAAATGTTCTCTTCCCTTGAAGGCGCACATTCTTGTGCGCCGTTATTGTTGTTCCTAGCTGATACTAGTCCCGGCGGCGCCCCGCCCGAAGTGCTTCCGCAAGCCATATCGCGGGATTGGCTGGAACGATTACGCTTGACCGAATTTGGTGATCACGCCGGCGGGGATCGCGGCGCCCGCGATCTTTTCGGGGTCATCCTTGCTCCGCATCGCCCAGACGCGGGTTTCGTCGCCCTCGACGGCGAGTTCGCCGCCGACCGAAAGGCGGTGCGCGACGTCGAAACTTGAGCGGCGGAACTCGCTCACCTGCGAGGTCATGTCGACCACGTCGCCGAAACGGACGGGCTTGAGGAAATTGGCGCGCGCATCGACCAGCGGAATGCCCATGATGCCGAAGGCCGCGGAGAGCTCGTGCGGCTTGACCCCGAGCGCGGCGTTGAACAGCTGCCAGGTGCTGGTGTCGAAGATCTCGAAGAAGCGGCTGTTGAACACGATGCCGGCCGGATCGCACTGACCCCATTCGATGGTCAATTGCCGGCGGTAAATGAAGGACGCCACGCGCTTTGCCTCTGTGCTGATACGGCGATGCGTATCGTGTACCCGCGTTATAGCGGCCGTCCGTGCGGGCGTAAACGCGGGGAGTCTCTCCGTCGTGCCCGGCTTTATGCTCGGCATCCACGCCTTGCTGGCTTCAAGACGTAGTCAGTCCGGTACGCCGCATTTTGGCGTCCGCGATGATGAATGCAGGATGCGGGCAATGCGCTCCATTACCGCTCATCCCCGCGAAAGCGGGGATCCAGTGCAATGCGCAAAACCTTTCCGTGGTTCTGGATTCCCGCTTTCACGGGAATGAGTGGAGCATGCTGGACGCGCCTACCTACGCTTCGCCTTCCCTCTCTTTCTCTTCTTCCTACTCTTCCGCGGGTCCGGCCACTCCACCACGTCCTGCGATAGGATTTCCACGCGCGAGGAGCGGCGGCGCCTGTGAAGCGCGTGCCGCGGCGCCACCGGCAGGTGCGGGGATGTGTCGAGATCGACCAGCAGCCAGTCGAGGTCGTCCGGCGCAATCACCCAGCTCTTTGGCGCGTAGCGCGCGAGCGAGAACGGCCGCGAATAGGACAGCATGGATTTCTTGCCGCCGGGCAGGCAGTACTCGTGGGCGTAGGTCATCGCCAGTTCGCGCGCGCTGCGATAGATCGGATCGCGCCAGCGCAGGATGGCGTGGTTGGTCTTGCTGATCGCGCCCCAGAGGCCGCGCTCCTGAAACAGCGCGATGATGTGATCCTGGTCGCTCGGCAGCGCGCGGATGTCCATCAGCAACGGGCGCCGGCCGTGATAGCCGAGCGCGGCCGCGGCCAAAATCGCGCCCTCCGCGCAGTGCGCCATGTTCGCGTTGATCGTCCGCCGCGGCGACATTGCAGTGTCGCCCTTGAGACCGAAATTCACCGGCAGTCGGTCGAGGAAATCCTGAATCTTCTGCGGCGTGTCGAGACGCGCGAACAATCGGTGCTCGGACGGGCTCAGCAGCGCGTGCAGCTTGCGGCGAAAGGTGGACATCAGGCGATGCAGGTTTCCGGAGTGAGCGACATGTTCCGTGTTTTGCATACGTTAACGGGGGATTCGAGCGCTACCGGCGTTCTCCACAACGCGAGGTGGGAAGCAAATTGTTACGCGCCGGGGGCCTTGAGGAAGCAAATTTCTTCTTATTTTCGGGCACTTATTGCGGTTTCACGGAATAATCTACTACTTAGCAGCTCCTGTTGACTGGCACGGGAGTTTGAATGTCGACCGGCCTCGCCAGTATTCCAAAGACAGCGCCGTTCTCTGAGGAGGACGTCGCGCTGCTCAACCGCGTGGTTGGGCCGGCGAACGCCGTGCAGCGCGCATGGCTGGCAGGGTTCCTGGCGGGCGTCGAATCTGTGTCCGGACAGGCGCAGCCGGCGGCTCCGGCGCGTCCCGCAGAACCGCTGACGATTGTCTACGCAAGCGAGTCCGGAAATTCCGAAAAGCTCGCCGGCGATGTTGCCAAGGCCGCCCGCAAGAGCGGGCTCAAGCCGACCATCATCGACATGGCCGACCTTGATCTCCCCGCGCTCGCTTCCGTCAAGCGGCTGGTCGTGATCGCCGCCACCTGGGGCGAGGGCGAGCCGCCGGCACGCGCGGTGCGTGCCTATAACGAATTGATGGGTGAATCCGCGCCGCGCCTCGAAGGTGTCGAATTCGGCGTGCTGGCGCTGGGCGACACGGCCTATGTGGAATTCTGCGCGATCGGCAAGGCCATCGACGAGCGGCTGGCAGCACTCGGCGGCAAGCGCATCGTCGATCGTGTCGATTGCGATCTCGACTTTGCCGAGCCGGCCGCGCAATGGGTCGGTGATGCAGTAAAGGCTCTCACGCCGCCGAACGCCGGCGGCCGGGTGATCGAGGTGGATTTCGGCGCCAAGCCCGCGGCGTCCCCCAGCACGGACATGGTAGAGGCCGAGATCATCGAGTACGTGGATCTCAACTCTTCGCGCTCGGACAAGGAGACCATCCATCTCGCCTTGTCGTTCGAGGGCGGCACCCCGGCCTATGAACCGGGCGACTCCCTCGATCTCTACGCCGAAAACGATCCGGCCTATGTCGACGAATTGCTCAAGCTCGCGGGGCTTTCGGGCGACGACAAGCTGCGCGCCGAATTCATCAAGTCGCGCGATGTCACGACACTCTCGCTCAAGACGATCGAGACCTATGCCGAGAAGACCGGCCATCAATATGTCAAGACGCTGCTCGCCGACGGGCAGGCGCGCGAATGGCTCGCGGGCCGTCAGCTCATCGACCTGATCTCGGAATTCCCGATTGCGCTTGACGCCGAGAAACTGCGCGCGCTGACGCGGCCGCTTGCGCCGCGTGCCTATTCGATTGCGTCGTCGCGCCGCGAGGTGGCTGACGAAGCCCATCTGCTCATTTCTGCGGTGCGCTATGAAAGCCGTGGCCGCGCGCGCAAGGGCGTCGCATCGAACTATGTGGCCGAGCGGCTCAAGCGCGGCAGCCGCGTGCGCGTCAAGCTCAAGCCCAACAAGCATTTTTCCCTGCCGGCTGCGGAAAAAGACATCATCATGGTCGGCCCCGGCACCGGCGTTGCGCCGTTCCGCGCCTTCGTCCAGGATCGCCGCGCGACGCAGGCGGAGGGGCGCAGCTGGCTGTTCTTCGGCGACCGCAGCTTCACGCACGACTTCCTCTATCAGCTCGACTGGCAGGACGCGCTCAAGGACGGCTCGCTCACGCGCATGGACGTCGCATTCTCGCGCGATACGCCGAAGAAGGTCTATGTGCAGCACAAGCTGTGGGACCGCCGCGCCGACCTCATCGCCTGGCTCGATGGCGGCGCTTATTTCTATGTGTGCGGCGACGCCAAGGCGATGGCGAAAGATGTCCGCGCCGCGCTCGTGCGCGCCTATGCGGACGTGAAAGCCCTGTCGCCCGAGGCGGCCGAGCAGGCGGTGGTGACTTTGGAGCGCGAAAAGCGCTATCTGCAGGATACCTATTGATCCCGCGCCTTTTGGACGTTCTATGACCGACGAACTGTCGCGCAACGAGCGCATCAAGGAAGCGAGCGACTATCTGCGCGGCACGTTGGCCGATGGTCTGCGCGAGGAAATCACCGGTGCCATCATCGAGGACGATGCGCAGCTGGTGAAGTTCCACGGCATGTATTTGCAAGACGATCGCGACTTGCGGCCCGAGCGCACGCGCAAGAAGATGGAGAAGGCCTTCGCCTTCATGATCCGCGTGCGCATTCCCGGCGGCGTGCTGACGTCCCAGCAATGGCTTGCGCTCGATCAGGTCGCCCGCGACTACGGCAACGGCACGATGCGGCTGACGACGCGGCAGACCGTGCAGCTTCACGGCGTCATCAAGTCGAACCTCAAGGCGACCTTGAAGGCGATCGATGCCGTGCTGCTCAATTCCATTGCTGCCTGCGGCGATATCAACCGCAATGTCATGTGCAACGTGCTTCCGGAGCAGTCGGCTGCGCATGCGGCGGCGATCGCGCTGGCACGCGCCGTTTCCGATCACCTGTTGCCGCATACGCCGGCCTATCGCGAGATCTGGCTCGACGGCGAGCGCATTGCCGGCGGCGAGCAGGAGGTAATCGAGCCGATCTACGGCAAGACCTATATGCCGCGCAAATTCAAGGTCGTCGTGGCCGTGCCGCCGTCGAACGACGTCGACATATTCGCGCATGATCTGGGTTTCATCGCCATCACCGACGGCGCGGGTAATATCTCCGGCTGGAATGTGACTGTCGGCGGCGGCATGGGGATGACCCATGGCGAACTCGACACCTATCCGCGCGTCGGTGAAGTCATGGGCTTTTGCAAAACCGCCGATACGGTGAAAATCGCCGAGGCGGTTGTCACCGTGCAGCGCGACTGGGGTGACCGGAAAAACCGCAAGCATGCACGGCTCAAATATACGATCGAGGATCGCGGCCTCGACGTTGTCCGCTCCGAAGTCGAGCGCCGTGCCGGCGTCAAGCTTGGGACGCCCGCGAACTACAAATTCACATCAACGGGCGATCGTTACGGCTGGACCGAAGGTGCTGACGGCCGCGGCCACCTGACCCTGTTCGTGCAGAACGGGCGCGTACGGGATGTCGCCGGCGCCGCGCAGCAAAGTGCGTTGCGCACGATCGCGCAGATGCATGAAGGCGGTTTCCGGATCACGCCCAACCAGAATCTCGTCGTTGCAAATGTGCCGACAAGTCAGCAGCCCGAAATCGAGCGCATCGCGCGCGAGGCGGGCCTGCTGGCGCCATGGTCAGGGCTTCGGCGCAATTCCATGGCGTGCGTAGCGCTGCCGACCTGCGGTCTCGCGCTGGCTGAAAGCGAGCGCTATTTGCCCGATCTCATTTCCGCGCTCGACGAAAGACTCGCGGCGCACGGCCTGTCCGCCGATGACATCGTGATCCGCATGACCGGCTGTCCGAACGGATGCGCGCGGCCTTATCTCGCCGAGGTCGGTTTGGTTGGCAAAGGGCCGGGGCGATACAATCTTTATCTCGGCGCCGCTTTTGACGGCGCGCGCATGAACAAGCTCTACGCCGAAGACCTCGATCATGCCGGCATCTTGGCGGCCCTCGATCCTGTATTCGCGGCTTACGCGGCCGAACGTGAGAAGGGCGAGCATTTTGGCGATTTCACCATCCGCGCCGGATTTGTTGCAGCAAGCGGCAACGGCCGTGAATTCCATGCCGCTGTCCGCCTGCCGCCGGCGCGCGTGCCTCATCCTTGAGCATTGTGACCATGGGCGCTCTGGTGCCCAATTTTTCGACCGACGCTGGCGCCGCAATGGGCGGCATCGCTTTGGCTGGATCCCTGCTCGAAGAAAATAGCTCAATTAAATCAATATGCTCCCGACTGGCACGTTCCTTGCTGCTGTGCAGCATGGATATTGCCGCACGGGTTGGCCCGGGGCCCGGCGGCCAACAGCAAAGGGAGTCGCGAAATGGACTACGTGAAGCCGGCCGATGTTGCAGCCGCCATGGTCGATACAGGACGCCGCAAGCTTGGACTTCCGGCGAGCGATTTGTTGATCCGCGGCGCACTTGCCGGGGCCATCCTGGCAGCCGCGACAAGTCTCGCCTTGACCGGGATCGTGCAGACCGGTCAGCCGCTGGTCGGCGCGCTCATCTTTCCGGTCGGTCTGATCCTGATTGTCCTGCTGGGGCTCGATCTGGTGACAGGCAGTTTCGGTCTGCTGCCGCTGCCGTGGCTCGAACGCGACGCCAGCAGCGCCACCATGGTGGCGAATTGGGGATTTGTATTCATCGGCAACCTGATCGGCAGCGTGGCGTATGGCGGTCTCCTTGCCATCGCGCTCACCAATTTCGGCACGGCGGCGCCGGCGGGTGTTGCCGCAAAAATTATCGCGATCGCGGAGGCCAAGACGATCGGCTACGCGGCGATCGGCCACGCCGGGCTGATCACGGTTTTCGTCAAGGCCGTGCTGTGCAACTGGATGGTATGCCTCGCCATAGTCGCGTCCATGACGACCAGCTCGACCATCGGCAAGATTGCGACGGCGTATATGCCGGTATTCATCTTCTTTGCGCAGGGCTTCGAGCATTCGGTGGTGAATATGTTCGTCATCCCGACCGGCATGATGATGGGCGCCAAGGTCACCGTCGCCGATTGGTGGTTGTGGAATCAGATCCCGGTCACGCTCGGCAATCTGGTCGGCGGCTTCATCTTCACCGGCCTTGCGCTCTATCTTACGCACAAGCCGCGTATCACGGCGCCGGCGCCGCTTACAGCGCCGAAGCAGGTGCCGGCGGAATGAGCGGAACGGAAATTGATTTAAAACTGGCGACGGATCCGCAGGCCGGCGACTTCGAGTCCGAACAGAAGCGTTATCTGGAGGGTTTCGTTGCCGGCCTCCAGATTGCCAAGGCGGCAAAGACGATGGCCGGCGGCGGGGCGGCACCAGGCCCCGCGACGGGACCCGCGGTTGCGGAGCCTGTCGGCCCGGAAGCGGCCGCGCTCAAGGCGCAAAACCGCGTCCTCGCAGCGGGCGGGAAGTTGTCCGATCCGGAAAAGTTCAAGCGCGACGAGCACCCGTTCGATACTTATGAACGGCTGAAAAGGCACGCTGCGAAAGGCGAGTTTCCGAAGCCGCCCGACAATTTCCGCTGGCGCTTTTTCGGCCTGTTCTACGTTGCGCCCAATCAGAACGCCTATATGTGCCGGCTGCGTTTGCCGAACGGCATCCTCAAGGCGGCACAACTCGCCGGCGTCGCAGACCTCGCCGAGCGCTTTGGCGGCGGTTATGCGCACGTCACGACACGCGCCAACCTGCAGATCCGCGAAATTGCCGCAAGCAATGCCGTCGCAATGATCGAGGGTATCCAGGATCTTGGGCTCTGTTCGCGCGGCTCGGGCGCGGACAATATTCGCAACGTCACCGGGACGCCCACGGCCGGAATTGATCCGCAGGAACTCATCGACACGCGGCCGTTCACGCGTGAATGGCACTTCCACATTCTCAACGACCGCTCGCTTTACGGCCTGCCGCGCAAGTTCAATGTCGCCTTTGATGGCGCGGGCGCGATCCCGGCGCTGGAGGACACTAACGATATCGGCTTCCAGGCGGTGGCGGTGAAGGATGGATTTGGCCTCGAGCCGGGAATTTGGTTCCGGCTCTGCCTCGGCGGATTGACAGGTCACAAGGATTTCGCGCGAGACACCGGCATTCTCGTGAAACCAGCCGATGCCACCAGGGTCGCCGATGCCGTCGTGCGCGTTTTCATCGATCACGGCAATCGCAGCGACCGCACCAAGGCGCGACTGAAATATGTGCTTGATGGGATCGGGATCGAGAAGTTTCTGGCGCTTGTCGAAGAAAAATTGAGTCGCAAGCTCGACCGCGCCTTACCCGATGCGGTTATGCCACGGCCGGTATTTTCGCGGACCGCTCACATCGGCATTCACGCCCAGAAGCAGGATGATCTCAACTGGATCGGGGTCGTCGTCCCGGTCGGCTACCTGAACGTCGCGCAGATGCGCGGACTTGCCGAAATAGCGCGTGAACTCGGCGACGGCGATATCCGCCTCACGGTCTGGCAAAACCTGCTGATTTCCGGCGTGCCGTCGAAAAAATTGAAGACGGCGCTGGCGAGGATCGAGGCACTTGGCCTTGCGATCGAAACAAGCGCGATACGATCCGGTCTGGTCGCCTGTACCGGCAATACCGGCTGCAAATTCGCGGCCGCAGATACCAAACGCCACGCCGAAGACATTGCGAGCTGGTGCGAAGCGCACTTTCGCTTGATGTGCCAGTCAATATCCATCTGACAGGCTGTCATCATTCATGCGCGCAGCATTTTGTCAGCGAGATCGGGCTGCTGGCCTGCAAGGTGCAAACAGGCGCCGATGGCGATACGGTCGAGGGCTATCATGTGCTGGTCGGCGGCGGCTTCGGGCCGCAGGCCGCCCTCGGGCGTGAGCTCTATCGCGATGTCAGGGCAGAGGATGCGCCGCAGACTGTCGAGCGCATCTTGAAGGCCTATCTGGCGCACCGTGCGTCGAGCGACGAAAGTTTCATCGCGTTCGCCCGCCGTCATGAGATCGAAGCACTCAAGGCCTTGGCGGATCGCGAGGCCGCATGAGCGTTACGCAACGCCCGCCTATCCCGTCCTTCATTCCGGACTCGGCGCCTTTTACGATTGAGCAACGCACGTGGCTCAACGGACTTTTTGCGGGACTGTTCGGCCTGGAAGAAGGCGTCACGCCGCTATCCGGCGCTGACGTCGCCAGGTTGCTTCCCGGCTTCATGGACGATACGCCGCCGTCGCCGGCAATTGACGACAGCGCACCCTGGCACGACCCCGCAATGCCGCTTGGCGAACGGATGAAGCTTGCCGAAGGCCGGCCGCTGCAGCGGCGAATGATGGCGGCGATGGCCCAGCAGGATTGCGGGCAATGCGGCTACAATTGTCATGACTATTCGCGAGCCCTGTTTGACCGCAAGGAAGAGCGGCTGAACCTCTGCGTGCCCGGCGGCAAAGATACCGCCCGCATGCTCAAGCAGCTCCACGAGGAGATCGGCGGCGCGGTTGCTGCGAAGCCTCAATCGGTTGCTGTTGCGGGAAAGGCGCCCGCGTCAGCGCCCGGGTCCTCGCGCGACAACCCGGCTTTCGCAACCTTTTCGGCACGCCGCCGGCTCAATAAGCCAGGATCGAAAAAGGAAACCTGGCACATAGAATTCGACCTGGCCGGCAGCGGCCTCGACTACACGGTGGGCGACTCGCTCGGCATCTTTCCGGCGAATGATCCGGCTTTGGTAGAAACCGTCATTGCATCGACTGGTGCACCGGCTGACTTTCCCATCGGCGGCCGGACGCTGCGTGATGTTCTCAGCGACGGAGTGTCGCTGTCGCCGGCACCCGACATGCTGTTCCAGCTTTTTTCATACCTGACCGGCGGTGACCGCCGTCAGAAGGCGAAAGCACTTGCCGCAGGTCTCGATCCGGACGGCGATGCGGCGGTGCTTGACGTGCTTGCGGCTCTGCAGAAGTTTCCCGGCGTGCGGCCCGATCCCGAGGCTTTTATTGAGTCGCTCGATGCCCTGCAGCCCCGTGTCTATTCGATTTCATCGTCGTCAAAATGCAACCCCGGCCGGGTTTCGCTGACCGTTGACGCTGTCCGCTACGAGGTGGAAAAGCGCACAAGATTTGGCGTGGCCTCGACGTTTCTGGGAACTCGCGTGGCGCCGGGCGACAGGATCAAGGTTTACGTCCAGAGGGCTCAGCATTTCGCGCTGCCGGCCGATCCGAAAACTCCGATCATCATGGTTGGCCCCGGTACCGGTGTGGCCCCGTTCCGTGCATTTCTGCAGGAGCGGCAGGCGACCGGCGCGACCGGGCGCAACTGGCTGTTCTTCGGCCATCAGCACAGTAACTATGACTTCTTCTATGAAGATGAGCTGATAGCGATGCGCTCGGCGGGCCTGCTCACGCGGCTTACGCTCGCCTGGTCGCGCGATGCCGACGAGAAGATATATGTCCAGCATCGCATGCGCGAGGTTGGCCGCGACATCTGGGCCTGGCTTGCCGAGGGTGCGCATTTCTACGTCTGCGGCGATGCGACCCGCATGGCAAGGGATGTGGAACGCATGCTGGTCGACGTCATTGCCGAACATGGCGCGCGCACGCCGGCCGAGGCGGTCAATTTCCTGGCCGAATTGAAGAAGCTTGGACGTTATCAAATGGACGTCTACTAGAGGGCTATGCCGGTGACAAAATCCCGTGTTCCATCCGATACCCGATCGCCGCGCATGGGGCCGCTGGCGCGGCTTCCCGTGTTTTTTTCGCTTGGCGGCAAGCGGGCACTGCTGGCCGGCGGAAGTGCGGCTGCAGCCTGGAAAGCCGAGTTACTGTCGGCCGCGGGCGCCAATGTGGACGTCTTCGCAGCGGAAGCATGCGAGGAGATGATTCAGCTCGCGGCGGAGGTGCCCCTTGGGGCGATCCGCATCAATCAACGCGACTGGATGCCGGAGGATTTCAAGGATACCGCCGTCGCCATCGGTGCCTTCGAGGACGATGACGCTGCGGCGAAATTCGCATCCGCCGCGCGTGCCGCCGGAGTGCCGGTGAATGTGATCGACAAGCCCGCGTTCTGCGATTTTTCCTTCGGTGCCATCGTCAATCGTTCGCCGCTGGTGATCGGAATATCGACGGACGGCGCTGCACCGGTATTTGCGCAGGCGATCCGCGCCAAGCTTGAAGCTCTTCTGCCCAAAGGTTTCGCGGCGTGGGCCGCCGCGGCCGGTCACTGGCGCAACACGCTGAAGCTCTCGGGGCTTTCGTTCGCCGCGCGCCGCAAATTCTGGCACGTGTTCACGGCCAATGCTGTCGCCAATCCCGATCATGTTCCCAGCCAGGTGGATTTCGATTATTTCATCTCAGCGGTGAGGGGGCTCGGGCAGGCCGTCGAGAACGGCTCGGTGACATTGGTCGGGGCCGGTCCTGGCGATCCGGAACTGCTGACATTGCGCGCGGTGAGGGCACTTCAATCCGCGGACGTGATTCTTTTCGACGACCTCGTGTCGCGCGACGTGCTCGATTTCGCGCGTCGCGAGGCGAGAAAAATGCTGGTTGGCAAAACCGGCTTCGGGCCATCCTGCAAGCAGGAAGATATCAACGTGCTCATGGTCGGTCTTGCGCGGCAAGGCAAGCGCGTGGTGCGCCTCAAAGGCGGCGATCCGTTGATTTTCGGCCGAGCCGCCGAAGAAATCGCGGCCTGCGAGGCCGCCCATATTGCGGTTGATGTCGTGCCGGGAATCACTGCCGCTCAGGGCGCCGCCGCCGCGCTGCGTATTCCTCTGACCGACCGCAAACGGGCACGACGGCTGCAATATATTACCGGCCATGCCAGGAGCGGCGCGCTGCCGGCCGATCTGGATTGGCAAAGCCTCGCTGATCCGTCGACCACCACTGCTATTTATATGCCGACGCGCACACTGGCGGCGCTGGTCGAAAAGGCGACCGCGGAGGGCCTCGATCCGCAGACGCCGGCGCTTGCAATTGCGCGCGCCACGCGACCCGATCAGGCCACTATCACTGCGCCCATCGGCGAACTGCCGGCGCTCATTGCGCAGGCCAAATTGCCGGGGCCGGTGCTGGTGATGGTGGGTTGCGTTATAGGCCAGCCAACCGCCGCATTGTGCACAAGCCGGCGCCATGGCTGAGAGCGCGCCGCGTTATCGCGGATTGTAGCGAATAGGCACCACGATCGGGATCTGCGCGCCAGGCACGTCGGGCGGTGGTGCGGGCATGGGCGCAGCGCGCTCAGCCAATGCGACGGCGTCCCGGTCAAGCGTGTTCGAACCGGAGCTGTGCACGATGTGCGGGTGATGGACGCCGCCACCGCGGTCTATGCTGAAAGCAAGTTGTGCGACACCGGTTTCGCCGCGCGATTGTGCTTCGGGCGGATAACGTTTGTATCGCTCCAGCCGCGCGACCAATGCCGACTTCCAGCTCGGCAGGGCGTCGGGATTATGCGAGGGGGCGCCAGGAGCCTGTGCCATGGCGCGGCTGCTTCGCTGGTCGGCCGTGCTCGGCGAGGTGGCGGACCTCAAATGCTTCTGCGCGTGTTTTGGCTCTTTTTGTTTTTCAGGCGCAGTTGTTTGCGTTGTTGCGGAAAGATCTGCTTCCTTGGCAACCGCGCTGCTGGGGTCGACTTTATCGACCGGCTTTTGCGGTTCTGACTGCGTATGTTCTTCGGCCTGCTGCGGCCCGGGCGGCAAATGACTTGGCGTGACGTCCTGAGCCACCGCAACGGTTGCGAGCTCGATCATGATCACCGGCGCGTTCGCCACGTCTTCCGGCGGTGCATACGACGACAGGATCGCCCACGCGCCAGCCGCATGAAATGTCAGCGCGAGTGCCAGGCAGAGGCCCCAGCGAAACGCTTCTGGCCGGCGGGAATCCGCGCTTGCTTCGCGCTGGGCAATCATCGGTTCATCTGATGGATCGGGCATGCGATATTTAATTGTACCCCAATTATGACATTCCGCAGACTCGGGTGCGGCTCAATTCCAGGTGATGGTACCGTCACCATTGCGAACACCCGCAATCAGCCTGATTGAAAAACGGACCTTTTGCGGGCATGGTCCGGATATTCCCAGTCACCGTTCAAGGACGTTAGTTCCATGTCTGCTTCCATGTCTCAAGCTTCCCTGCCGGTCTTCGAGATCAGCCTGAATGCCCTGCTCGCCGTGCTCGACAAAGGCGCGGCTCATGCCGCGGCGAAGAAAATAGAGCCCTCCGTGCTGATCGGCTGGCGTCTTGCGCCGGACATGTTCGCGTTTGGCCGGCAAATACAGGTTGCTTGTGATCAGGCCAAGAATGGCGCAGCACGCCTCGCAGGAGTTGAACCGCCGAAGTTCGACGACAACGAAGCAACGCTCGACCAGTTCAGAGAACGCATCAGCAAGACCTTGGCGTTTCTCAAGACTCTCGACGCGAAATCCATCGATGCCTCATCGGATCGCGAGATCACGTTTCCCCTGGGCTCCAACAACAAGGGGCAAATGAAGGGCGCCGACTATCTCAATCATTTTGTCCTGCCTAATTTTTACTTCCATCTCACCGCGGCCTATGCGGTGCTGCGCAATCTCGGCGTTGATTTGGGCAAGCGCGATTTTCTCGGCGCGATTCCGCTTAAGCGGATTTAGCGGCCATCAATGATTTGACCCCGGGCAAATTGCCCGGGGCCGCTGCAAACCAGTCCTGCGAAAATCTATTTCAGCCTTTTGGCAGCTTCCTGGACCAGGCTCAGGTCCGTGTATTTCTTGATGTCGATCTTTTTCTTTACGAAGCCGAGATCCTGCGTCATGTCGACATTCCGCTGCAAGGCATCAAGGTTCGGCAACAAATTCGGATCGCGGTAGGTGTCCTGCTTGGTGAACAGCCAACCGAAGCGTTCCGGCGGAACCTTAGTAATCTTGGATGCAATCTGCGCAACCTCGTCGTGATTTTTCGGGTCGAGGTACCAATGCACGATGCGGAGCATATCCTCCATGAAATCGACCATTGCAGGGCGATTCTTGTCGATAAATGATTTGCGTGCCGTCCAGACGATCATTTGCGTGACGCCGATTGCGTCGCTCTGCCGGAACAGAACCGTTCCTTCCGCGCGGAGCTTGGGGTTGAACGAGAACGGAAGCACAGCGGGGACAAGATCGGCTTTCTTGTCGAGCAGAACGGCGGGCATTGTGGGCAGCGGAGCTTCGATCATCGTGTAGTCGCGCTTGTCCTCGAGGCCGTGTTTCTTGAGCATGGCGCGGGTCGCGACGTCGACCGCGCTGCCGCCGGCGTTGGTGGCAACCACTTTGCCTTTCAGGTCCTCGACCTTGTTGATTCCACTGTCCTTGCGAACAAAATATTCCTCGCTGTAGTAGCCAGGCACGCCGTCCTGGAATTCATCGGCAATGACACGAATATCATCCAGTCCGGCATTCTCGATCGCAATCGCAAGCGATGAATAGGCGAGGTTGGATACTTCCAGTTCGTTGTTGGCGATCGCCGTGATCATCGGCGGCGTGCCCTGGTAACGGACAGCCTCGAGCGTGTAGGATTTGCCGAGGTGCTTCGCCAGATCCTTTTTCTCGAGGATGATCGAGGCCCAGTTTGCAACCGGCGCCACCCAGGACATGCGGATTTTTACGGGTTCGGCGCTGTTCGCAGGGCCAAGTCCAAGGATGCCGAACGCACACGCGCCGGCCAACGCGAATTTCAAAAAGCGCATGGTTTTCCTCCCAGATGTCGCCGGGCTTGCGTGTTCCACGCCAAGCTTCTCGTTGCGGACGGTCGAGATTGTCGGGGGTCCAACTGGTTTTGGCAAGCCTGCCGCGGTGGCGGTTTGTCCGCGATGCGGTACAGGGCCATGTGGATCAAGCATGGCGTGCGGTCCGCAATCATATTCGCTTCACGTGTTGCTGGGGGCACTCGCTTCCTGATGCCATATCAATAGCCTGCGGCGGATCACTGCCATTGCCTTGACGAGAATGTAGCCGACCACGGCTATTTCCACAATTCCCGCAAACACGCCGGTTGAGTTGGCAAACCGCGATGCCGTCATCATGGCCCCGCCGAGGCCATAGCCGCCCATCAGCATCTCGGTCACGACCGCCACGATCAGGGAGAGCGGCAAAGCAACCTGCAAGCCGGTCATGATCGTCGGCAGGGCCGCCGGCAATATGATTTGCCAAAGCAGTTCGCGTTCGCGGGCGCCCATGTTGCGTGCGGACCAGATCAACTCGCGCTCGACGCCCTGGATGGCGATCACGGTCGCAGCGACCACGGGGAAAATGGCGTCAAACACGATCATGGTGATCTTTGAGACGTCGAACACGCCAAGCCACAGCATTACGACCGGAAGAAACGCAATCTTCGGCATCGGAAAGCCGACCGATATGATCGGGTCGAAAAACCAGTGCGCAAGCCAGAGCCGTGACATAGCCATGCCCAGCGTCACACCGCCGATGGCCGCGATCAGGAAGCCGGCCATCGCGCGATAAAGCGTATCGGCTGTGTTGATCGCGAGATCGCCGGAGACCGCGTCACTCCAGATACGGTCCAGCACGGCGCTCAGCGCCGGCAACTGGAAAGGCGTGACAATTCCGCTGCGGGCGACGAACTCCCACGCCGTCAGCAAGACGACAACTGAAATCAACCTCGCGCCGGCCCAGAGGGTCGAACGCATGAGGCGCAGCGCCGGCGGCGACGAGCTGAGCCTGTTCTATTCCCGCCATAGCAGCATCCGATGCACGAACATCTGGTACAGGCGGTCGGCCGCAAAGCCCAAAAAGGCGACACAGAACACAACTGCATACATCGCATCATAGGTGCCGTTCGCGCCGAGAAATCCGATCAGATAGCCAAAACCTTTCTGCGCGACGATCAACTCCGAAGAAACCAGAAGAATGAAGGAAAGCGCGAGCGCCGTTCGGATGCCGTTCAGCAATTCGGGCATCGCGCTTGGGACGACGACGTCCCAAAGCATGCGCAGCCGGCTTGCGCCCATGCTTCGCGCCGACCAGACGAGCACTTGTTCGCTCGACCGCGCGCCATTGAATGCGCCGATCGTCACCGGCAGCATGCAGCCGAGGAAGATCAGCAATATTTTCGATGCATCGCCGAATCCAAGCCAGATCACGGTCACCGGTATCAGTGCAGACTTCGGCAGCGGATAGAATATCTCGACGATCGGCGCGAGCAATATGTTGACCGGTTTCCACCAGGCCATGCCGATGCCGATTATGCTGCCGACCACGATTGAAATCGCGAGTCCCGCGCCTGCGCGGTAGAGCGAGGACGCTCCGTTGCTGATGAGTTCGCCGTCCTTGATCATCTCGATCCCGGCCGAGACGACGTCGCTTAACGGTGGCAGCGCCGTGCTTGATACCAGTTCAAGCCGTGCAGCGACTTCCCATGCAACCGCGAGCAGGACCAATGGCAGGTAGCGGAACAGAAAGTGTTTCATCGCTCGCTTATGCCCGCTTGTTTTGTGCCTTGATGGCCTCTTCCTTAACCAGGTTCCAGATTTCGTCGACCTTCTCGACAAATTGCTTGTTCTTGAAAATATCAGGGTCGTTCTTGTCGAATTTGGTGGCGACGATTGTCTTGATGCGGCCCGGCCGGGCCGACATGACCGCAACGCGGTCGGCGAGATAGACGGCTTCCTGAACATCGTGGGTAACGAAAATCACCGTCTTGGGCGTGCGCTGCCAGATCCGCAACAATTCGCTCTGCATCAGGCCGCGGGTCTGCGCATCGAGCGCGCCGAAAGGTTCATCCATCAACAGGATCTTCGGATCGAAGGCGAGTGTGCGCGCAATTGCGGTACGCTGCTTCATCCCGCCGGAAAGCTGGGAAGGGTAGCTGTCCTCGAACCCGGCCAGGCCGACAAGCTCGATGAAATCCATGGCACGTTTTTCACGCTCTTGCTTCGGCATGCCCTGCCGCTCAAGTCCGTACAGAATATTGCCGCGTACCGTTTTCCAGGGAAAAAGCGCGAAATGCTGGAAGACGATGCCGCGGTCCGGCCCCGGGCTCGTGACTTTTTGGCCGTCGACCAGGATCGTGCCGTTTTCGACCGGCAAAAAGCCGCCTATGAGGTAGAGAAGCGTCGACTTGCCGCAACCGGAAGGGCCAAGCAGGGCGACAAATTCGCGATTGGCAACCTCGAGCGAGACCTGATCCAGCGCCAGCACCTCGCGCCCGCGCGGCGGACGGTAGAGATGGTTGACGCTGTCGATAACGATTTGTGCCGATGCCGCCATGACGGCTGCAAGCGTCCCTAACTTGCACCAACTGTCAAGCTCCGTTCCCGCTGGCTCACGGCGGGTCATGTCCTATAATGCGGGACATCGATCCACTTGCGTTCTCAAAGGGAAAAAACAGTGGCCAATATGCTTCTCGAAGCTCGTCGCGAGCTCGCGCTCGCCAACCGCATTGTCGCCAACGAGGGCATCATTGATGCCTTCGGCCACGTCAGTATGCGGCATCCGGAGAACCCCAATCATTATCTGCTCTCGCGTTCGCGCGCACCAGAGCTGGTGACGCCGGAGGACTTGATTGAGTACGACCTCGATTCGCAGCCGCAACGCGATCCCGGCACCGGTCAATATTCCGAGCGCGTGATCCACGGCGAAATATACAAGGCCAGGCCAGACGTGAATTCGGTCTGCCATCATCACTGCCCCTCTTTCATGCCGTTGCTTGCGACCGGTACCGACTACATGCCGATCTTCCATCTTGGCTCCGTCGGCGGCATCCGGCCTCCGTTTTGGGATCAGCGAGACGAGTTCGGCGATACCAACATGCTGGTCATCAAGCCGGAAGAGGGTGCTTCACTCGCGCTGGCACTTGGGAAACATTGGATGGTGCTGATGATGCGCCATGGTGTCACCGTCGCCGGCACCAGCGTGCGCGATTGTGTTTTCCGTTCGGTGTTTTCGGCGCGCAATGCCGAGTACCAGGTTCGCGCAATGAGCGTCGGCTCCGATATCGCCACGCTTTCGCCCGGCGAAACCAGTTTGGCCGGCCAGATCAGCTCTAAGACGACAGGGCTTACGCGCTCCTGGGAATACTGGTCGATGCGTGTGGCCAACAAGGCAGGGGGTCTTGGACCCGTTGGACCGGCCCCCGTCCGCTCTGCCCCCGGAAAGCAAAGACTTCGCCTCGTCGCGCAAAGGCTGCGCGCCCGAAGGTGAAGCCGAAAGGAGCCCGAAAGGGCCGTCGCCGATGACGATTTGGGCTTTTCCGTAGGCTGCGCCGGGTGTTGAATGCGCTCCACCAAGAGCCGCATGTCAGCGGCATAAATAACAGAGGGAGGATTCGCATGAGAGCGTTCAAGACATTCGTCGGCGCACTTGGTCTTGTCGTGCTGCCGGCGCTGAGCACGGTCCCGGCGTCCGCGGAGGACACGCTCAAACTCGTCATCGGACAAATCAACAATTGGGAGAATCAGGCGCCGACGCTTGGTCAGGACGCCGGCATCTTCAAGAAGCACGGGTTGATTTTGGAAAACACCGGCACGCAAGGCGCGGGTGAAACCATCCAGGCCGTGATTTCGGGCAGCGCCGACATCGGCGCGGGTGTCGGCGCCGCCGGCGTCATGCGCGCTTTCTCCAAGGGCGCACCGGTGAGAATTCTCGCGCCCGCCTTCACCGGTACCGGCGATCTGTTCTGGTATGTCAAATCCGATTCCAAAATCAAAAGCCTGAAGGACGCCACGCCGGACAACACCATTGCCTATTCGACGAACGGCTCAAGTTCGAACAACATCGTCGTTGCGTTCGTCAGCGAGCTGGGCGCAAAGGCCAAGCCCACCGCGACCGGAGGTCCGGCGGCAACTCTGACGGCGGTTATGTCAGGCCAGATCGATATCGGTTGGGCGGCCCCACCCTTCGGCCTGCAGGAAATCAAGGAAGGAAAAATACGGATAGTCGCGCATGGCAGCGACGTGCCGTCTCTGCGCGGTCAGACCGTTCGGACGCTGATCGTCAATGCGAATTCGCTGAAGACCAAGCACGACGCGATCATGCGCTTCATGGACGCGTATCGCGAGTCAGTCGACTGGATGTATTCCGATCCGAAAGCGGTTGAAATGTATTCGGCAAAGATTCATCGGCCGGTTGAACTTTTGAAAAACTCAATGGCCAAATTCCAGCCAAAAGCTGCACTTCAGACCGACAAATTTGCCGATCTCGATGGTGCGATCGTGGACGCGGTGAAACTCAAGTTCCTCGAAAAGCCGCTTACGAAGGAGCAGATTGCAGAGCTGCTGCAAATTCCGCCGCGCAAGAAATAGTCGCCCGCCAACGGGCAAAAACCTGCAGAAAACAAACGGGCCGCTGCAGAGCAGCGGCCCAAGTTCTTCAGGCTGATATATTCGCGTGAACCTGCGGCTCAACTCTTCTTTTTCGACGACTTCTTCATGCCGCCCGACTTCGCGGCCTTGCCTGCCTTGCAGGCGCCGGCCTTCGCGCCACTGGCGCCGTCCTTCATCGCGTAGCAGGAGTTCGCATAGGTGAACTTCTGGCCGCCCTTGGTCGCGCAAACCGGTGCGCTTGGTGCTATCAGGCACGTCGGTTCCTGCGGTGGCGGTGCGGCAGCCTCCTTCATCTTCTTCTTGGCAGCTTCACTGGGAACGGCTGAACCGATCACGAATGCGACTGCAGCCGCTGCAACGAACGTAGCGTAAGCGATATTTCTGAGCTTCATGTCATTCCTCCCCACCATTGGACGACGCATACTAGGAGGAGGGCTGCGGCGATTACAAGAATTTTGCGCACGGGCCGGCGCACAAGAACCTGAACGCGCGTTCATGTAACGGTGTCTCAGTGCCGGTTTTTGGCGACTGCGTTGATTGCATCGAGCATGGCGGCCCGGCCCGATTTGAGGGTCTCGCGCACCGATTCCTGCTTGCCGAGCGCGCCCATTTCACGCTGGCGCTTGACCGTTGAATCCACCATGAGCGGCTCTAGGCCGAGCTCGCGCAGTGTCGCGGCCGATTCTTCCATCTCGGCTGCGCGGCGCTCACCGTGGCTTGCCATGCGCTCGAGATTGTAGTCCGCGATGCTTGTCCAATCGAGCGTCGGATAGTTGTTCTTCAAAGATGCCGTTACCTCCTCCAGGACCCCGGCGCGGGCGGCTGCGAGGAAGCACTCGAGCGTCAGTGCCTCGATGCCCTTGATCATAACGCTGCGTATCATCTTGATTGCTGCCGCTGAACCGGTTTCGGACCCTACTACCGAAAGCCGCATCTCCAGTTCCTGCAGCAGCGGCGCAACTTCGTGGGCATGCGGGCCCGCAATCAAGAGCGGCGTGCGGTGCCGGTCCGGGTGGATGGCGGCGACGACGGCGACATCCACGTAACGGGCGTGTTGACCGAGCAGTTTTGCCGTTTCCTGCTTGCGGCCTGGCGATACCGAATTGATATCGAGATAGTAGGGGCTGCCGGTCAGATGCGGCACGACTGAACGTGCCGCCTCAACGCTGGAGGCAGCGGTTACCGCCGAAATGATCATGTCGGTTGCGCGAACCGCGTCAGCGGCCGATCCCGCGGTCCGGACGCCGATCGCTTCGCCGGCAATCTTGAGGCGAGCGCCGGCGGGCTCAGGAAAAAGGATGTCCCAGGCCGCAATACGCTCGATTCCAAACTCGCGTAAGCCCGCGGCAATCGCCTGGCCGGCTTCGCCGAAGCCGATGAAAGATATTCGTGGCGTGTTACGGCGGGTCATGCGCGCTCGCGGTCAGGAGTCCGGGACGCCGGGGACGGGAGGAGTCCCCTTGGTGTGGAAGGATTTGATCGTCTGCAAGCCCCACGCCTGTCCCTTTTTGCGCTCGGCTTCAGTCCAGGTGATCGGCTTCCAGTCCGGCGCAAGCACCAGCCGCGAACTGGCGCACGACACCTCGACACGGTTGCCGCCCGGTTCGTACACGTAGAGAAAGAAGGTTTGTTGAATTGCGTGCTTGTGCGGCCCGGTCTCGATGTAGACACCGTTTTCCAGGAAAATATCGGCGGCACGCAATACCTCCTCGCGCGAGTCAAGCGCGTAGGTGACGTGGTGCAACCGGCCCTTGGTGCCGGTGTGGTCTCGCGTATAGGCGAAATCATAGCTTTTGTTGGTCGCGGTCATCCACATGCCCGCCTCGGTGCCGTCATCGAGCACGATCTGTTCGGTCAGCATGAAGCCCAGATAGTTCTGGAAGAATTCGCGATTGGCCTTGATGTCAACCGCAAGCCCGTTGAAGTGGTCGATGCGTCTGGCGTTGATGCCGCGAGCCGGAAATCTCTGCGCTTGATTCTTGAGCGCAGGCTTGAGTTCGGGCGGCGGCTTGTACCATTCGGTCTCGTAGTAGATCTCGAATTTGTGGCCGTCCGGATCGTTGAAGACGAAGGACTTGCCGTGTCCGAGATCGCCATCCGTCCAGCCCACGTCGAAGCCCGACCCCTTAAGCGCCGCGGCACGCCGCTCCAGGGCCTGCGGTGAGCGGGTGCGGAAGGCCGCATGGCCGAGACCGGAGGTTTTCGAGTCCGTAAGCTTGAGCGAATAGCGCTCGTAATCGTCCCAGCCGCGCAGGTAGACGCTGCCACCCTTTTCGCCGCTCTGGGTCATCCCCATCACGTCTATGAAAAACCTGCGGCTTTCTTCGAACTTCGGAGTCAGCAGTTCGACATGGCCAAGATGTGCGATGTCATGAATTGGTTCGGCTTGCATGGCTAAGGTCTTTTTGTCCTGACGTCGCTGGTTGAATTCTGCCGAAGCGGACGTGCGAAGGCCAGTACCAGATTATTGGCCGGCATGGGCGAAACTTCCGCCTGCGTGAGGGCGCTGCCCAACGCGAGTGCATTCAAATCGGAGATATCCCGCACGCCCCATTCGGGATTTTCCGCCCGAAGAGTGGCGTCGAAGCGTTCATTGCTCGGCGCAGTATGGGCGCCATCGCGTTTGAAGGGGCCGTAAATGAACAACCGCCCGCCGTCGCGCAAGTATCGTCCGGCGCCGGCGAACAGATTCTGGGCAACCCGCCATGGCGATATGTGCAGCACGTTGATGCACAGGATGCCCGCGAGCGGCCCCCCGCTGCCGGTATCGCCGGTCCACGTCCACAAAGGGTCGGCAAGGTCTATCCGCTGCGGCGGCCTGAGATTTTCAAGGCCCGCATAGGCCTGCCATGCGGCAATACTCTGAAGATGGGAGTCGTGAATATCGCTTGGCCACCAGGTCAGCCGCGCCGTGCGAGCCGCAAAAGTCGCGGCGTGCTGGCCTGTCCCGCTGCCGGTTTCCAGGATGTCGCCGGTCTGCGCCGAAAGGTAACCTGCGATCGCGGACCAGATCGGCTCATGATTGCGGCGAAAGGCCGGCGCGTCCAGCCGGCCATCAGATTGCGCCGGTAATCCGGTTTTTCCGAAATCGACGACGAATTCCGCCATGATTGCAAGGGCTGCCTTGTTCCAGCCAAATGCCTTAACCTTTGCCGGTACCGGCGGTCAAAGGCTGCGTATCGGCCCGGACTAAACGGGCAGGCTTCGTTGTTTTTGGAACGACGATGGGGCAAAATCCCACGCACTCAAAAGTGAGCTAACGCGACAACGACAAAAAATTCAGGGAGGAACAAAAATGCTTGGATTCAAAAAAACGCTGGTACTGCTGGCTGCCGCGCTTGCATTGCCGGCTGCCGCGCACGCACAAACCAAGATCACGGTCGGGATCCCCACCTCGCCGCCCAACATCGTTCATATGCCGGTGATCGTCGCCAAGGAGCTTGGCTTCTACAAAAAAGCCGGCCTTGACGTAAACATCGTGTCACTTGGCGATGGCGTGAAGGTCTACCGCGCTCTTCTGGCCGGCAATATTGAATTCGGGCTGACACCGGGCGCGCCGACGATCATCGGCCGATCCAATGGAGCTGCGGTGAAAGCGCTCTCCGCCAATCTGCCGAAATTCGAGGCATCAATGGTGGTGCGCAGCGATATCAAGACGATGGCCGATCTCAAGGGCAAACGCATCGGCATCCAGGAGCCTGGCGGATTTGCCGACATCCTCAGCCGCAGTGTGTTGCGCTCTGCAAAGATCGATCCGAAAGACGTTAATTTCGTCACGATCGCAAGCGAAGACGTTCCGGCACTTGTCGCCAACCAGGTCGATACCGCCATCCTGCACGTCGAGCAGGAAATGTTTGCCAAGACCAAGGTGCCCGATCTGCACGCAATTGCGCGCATGTGGGAACTACAACCGAAGACGCTCTATACCTTCCTTTCGGCGACCGAAAAGACGATCAAGGAGAAACCCGAGATCGTCCAGGCGATGGTTACGGCCAATATTGAAGCGACCCGCGCAATGTATTCCGACAGGGCCAAGATCATTCCGATCCTTGTCAAGCAGACGGGCTATCCGGAAAAAGTACTGGCCGAAAGTTTCGACTTTCTCGTCCAGCAGTGCATCTGGGATGCCAATAGCGGCCTCAGTCCCGAGCGTGTGAACTTCACTGCTCAGCTGATGACCAAGATCGGCAACATCAAGGAAGGAAAGACGCCAAGCTACGATGACGTCGTAGACACGACATTCGCCAAGAAGGCGATCGCGCAGCTCGGCGAATGGAAAGGGCCGGTTTGCCCGACGGCGGCGTTCTGAGGCTGCCGCCGACCGAATTGGCAGGTGCCCGCCTTCATGGCGGCACCTGTCGAGCGGGACGAACCGACGGACGCCCGAAGAAAGGATGACGATGACCATTGCCCATCAGGTTCATAGCGGCGCCGTAGCTGGTGACCCTCAGATCCAAATAGTGGTGAAGTCACCCTGGTGGGAGAAAGCGGCTCTCTACCGATATGGGTTTGTCGCCGTCATCCTGATCGTTTGGGAAATTGTCGGGCCACATATCAGCCCGATTTTCTTCACCTATCCGAGCAAGATCGCGCTCGCATTCTATGAGACGACGGCTTCCGGGGAACTGCCGTATTTTCTCGGCCAGAGCCTGGAGGTCATGATCTACGGTTTGATCACTGCGATCGCCGTCGGCATTCCTCTTGGTGTCGCCATGGCGCGTATTCGGTGGCTCGACTGGGCGCTCGATTTGCCGATCAACGCGCTCTATGCAACGCCTTTGGTGGCGGTCGTCCCGCTGCTGGTCTTGTGGTTCGGCATTTATCTGAAAGCCAAGATCATTGTCGTTTTCCTGTTCGCGGTATTCCCGATCTTGATCAACACGTATCAGGGAGTGCGCGAATGTGACAAAGGCATGCTGGAAGTCGCGCAATCCTTCCGCTCCAGTGAATGGAAGATGTGGCAGGACGTGCTGCTGCCATTCGCGGTGCCCTACATCATCGCGGGCGTCCGCCTCGCGATCGGCCGCGGCCTGATCGGCATGATCATCGCGGAGTTCTATACCACAATCTCCGGCCTCGGTTTCATGATCACCAAATACGCCAACATATTCGCGATGGACAAAACCTTTGTGCCCGTCATCGTATTGATGGTCCTGGGTGTCTCGCTCACCACGATGTTGAAATGGATTGGACGGCGTATCGCGCCCTGGAGCCACGCCAACCGATAGGCGGTTACGAGCTTCATCGTCTTATTGCTGGCGTCACAGAGTTGCGCGAAATTGCGCGCACCGGCATTTTCATTTTTGTGGCGGAGACACGTCATGATCAACGGCCTTTTGATCCACACCTTCACAATCGTCCACGTCGTCATCTCCCTGATCGCAATTGTCAGCGGCCTCGTCGTGGTTTTTGGGATGCTCGGCGCGCACAGGCTGCCGCTATGGACGTGGCTGTTTCTGGTGACGACCATTCTGACGAGCGTTACGGGGTTTATGTTTCCAATCCACGGCTTTACGCCGGGGCTCGGCACCGGTGCTGTTTCAATTGCTGTTTTGGCGGTGGCGGTGTTCGCGCTGTACCTGAAACATTTGACCGGCGCCTGGCGCTGGACCTATGTGACGGCCGCCGTCATGGCCCTTTACTTGAATGTACTGGTCTTGATCGTGCAATCGTTCCAAAAAATATCGCTGCTGCACGCGCTTTCGCCGACCCAGTCCGAGCCGCCGTTCCTGATGGTCCAGGTTGGCACACTGGTTGCTTTTGTCACTATAGGCATCGCTGCTATATCCAAATTCCGTCCGGGGCCGGCGGGCGCCTGACCTGGAAAAGCAAGAAGCCGCCGTTGCCGGCGGCTTCTGTCACATCAGCTGATGTGTGTTCGATTACTTAAGCGCCGTACCAATCGCGGTGAACGTCGCATTGAGGTTGGTACCCACGGTCTGCACCGCGGCGATGATCACGACCGAAATGCCAGCGGCAATCAGGCCATATTCAATGGCGGTCGCGCCAGACTCGTCCTTCAGGAACGCAAAAACCTTAGACATTACGCATCTCCATGTGGCTGAAACTCTAGACGTCAGGTATCATCCAGTAAGATGATGGCACCAACGTACCCGCCGCCCGTTAAGAAGAAGCTTCGGCGCTGCCGATGGATTTGCTTTAATTGTTAGGAAAATTTAGCCATTGCAGTGCCCGTGGCAGCGGTATCTGCGTCTCTCAGCGGCCATGGATGCCGATTTTTACGGCCGAATTTGCATCGACCCATTTGAATTGCCAATGCCGGAAAAAACCGCCCTTTGGCACAACGACAGCTGCATTAACGAGCCGTTAGCCAAGGGATTAAGAGTTGTAAATTTCAATCGCTGGAACTTTGCTCCTTCGGTTCGAGGCAATCCGCAGCCGAAACTGGCGCTGTAACCTTTTGCTCACCATGCCGGGCACGTCGGCCGGCGCTTCCTGCCATACCGCACTCGAGCCCAGTACCGCGTTGCCTGATACCTGAAAGGCGATCGTCCCGTCAGTGCGGCAGCCACCGTAACCAGCTGCTTCGCCCATTTATCTTCTTTGTATTTTCGACTACGTATTTTCGCCCACGCATTGCGCCGGTGTTACGGCGGACCAAATTTGATCGCGATGCCATCAAGCGCCGTCTTGAGGTTCGTGCTTGCCGTGCCGACTGCTGCCAGCACGACAGCAGAAATTCCCGCGGCCATGAGGCCGTACTCAACTGCGGTGGCACCGGATTCGTTTCTCAGAAAGGCAGAAAGCGCTGACATCGGCACACTCCTTTTGGCTGGACCTGCAGCCTGAATAGATTTGTTCATGGCCCTATCCATGCCCGGAATAGATTTGCTTATGGTTGGATGTGCAACCGGAAAAGATTGTCTCACTTAAGAGCGACTTCGGCGGCGGCCGAGAAATTTCAAAAAATCCGGACCGCTTTAGGACGATCGTGTCGCCGCAGGCGTGTTCACAATTTCAGCGCCGCCGTGTGGAGGTAGACATGCTCACCAATCGAGCACCGCAGTGCTGCGGCGGGGCCGCTCACGGCAGTGAGCGTCGCGCGACACGACATGCTCAAAGAAAGCACGCGCCGCCTGAATTGCTCGAGCGTAAACTCTGCCTCATCCGCTTGGATGATTAATTTTCATCTGCATGATCGAGATAAGTCAGCCCGGCCTTCGCGAGTGGCTCGCGCATCTTGTACATATCGAGGCTGAGCGTGCCGGCCTCAAGTTGTTTGCGCTTGCCGTCTTCATCGTCTTTGCGCTTTTGCGCCTTTTGTGCTGTCTCGACCGCAAGCTTCCTCGGGATCACAACGACGCCATCGTCATCCGCAACTATGACATCCCCCGGTTCGACGTTTACGCCCGCACACACCACCGGAACGTTGACTGAGCCGAGTGTCGACTTCACCGTGCCTTTAGCGGAGATCGCTTTCGACCAGACTGGGAATCCCATTTCGGAAATGGGACGAACGTCTCGGCAACCAGCATCGATAATGAGCCCGATAACGCCGCGCGCGCGAAGTGCAGTCGCGAGCAATTCGCCGAACATGCCGTCCGTATTGTCGGACGTGCAGCCGACCACGACCACGTCGCCCTTCTGGCATTGCTCGACTGCAACGTGGATCATCCAGTTGTCACCCGGTTGTGCCAGCACGGTGACAGCCGGTCCCGCAATTTGCGCGCCCGCCCAAACGGGACGCATATAAGGTTTCATCAGGCCCGAGCGACCAAGAGCCTCGTGCGCAGTCGAGACCCCGGCCGCAGCGAGTGTTCCGATTGCGTTGCTGTCGGCACGTTTGATATTGCGGACGACGACAGGTTTCATTTCAATATCTCCTCCACGGTCGGGAACAGCCGTTGATAGGATTCCCCATAAGTCATTGGCACCCCGGTATTGCGGCTTCCTTGAATGCCGCGATTGAGCGCCACTCGCTCGTAGTATGCCCACAGATGCTTTTGCGCAGCGAGGATCTGAAATGTTTTGTACTTCTGCTCCCAGACCTCGTCGATCTTCAATATGAGATTGGGCTTGAAGTTGCACATTTCAGGTTGATGCGGCTCGAAAAGGAACACCGGCGGCGCAGAATATTTATATTTGGCGTCCGGTTTGTGGCCCATCGCCTGAGCTACGACGCGCGTCTCCTGAGCGAAATGGGCGGCATTGGGATGATCGAAATTGTAGGGATCTTCGAGCGCGTGCGTGAGTACGAATGATGGGTTCAGTTCGCGGTAGATATCGACCATACGGTCGAAATGAGATTCACCGAGCTTGAGCGGGTAGTCGCCACAATCGAAGAACTCGATTTCGGCGCCCAGCAATTTTGCGGCTCGTTCCGCTTCGTCCTTGCGGCCCGCCTTGACCTTTTCCAGCGTCGCGCCGGCCTCTTTCCATGCGAATTGACTCTCGCCGCGCTCGCCGTAGGACAGGCACACGATCTTGACGCGATAGCCGCGTTTGGCATGGAGAGCTATAGCGCCGCCTGCGCGCCATACGAAATCGCCAGGGTGTGCGGTGACGACAAGTCCGGTCTTACCATCCGCCATTGCGCAGCTCCTTTTCCGTATGAGGCTGTTAAACTAGGTTGGATGCCACGCGGTCAAGCGTAGGCCGACACGATTGACGTAAAGGCGTTTCACCGTGGAAAATTCACGGGCTAAATTTTTGGCGAACTCTGGTGACAGTAAGCCCTCGAAACGTGTCGCGCAGCAAAGGAGCGAGCCAGCTATGAAAAAAACCTACACCGGGGGCTGCCAATGCGGAAAAGTACGCTACGAAGCGGATGCCGAGATTGGCGAGGTCATCTCGTGCAATTGCTCCCGGTGCCGCAAACTTGGACCGTTATTATCCGCGGTCGCGCTATCCGATTTCAAATTGCTTTCGGGGGAGAACGAAATAACGGACTATCAGTTTAACAATCGAACGATCCATCATCCATTCTGCAGGACTTGCGGAATCCAGTCATATGCATTCGGCAAAGGCCCCGGCGGCAGGGATGTGGTGATGCTGAACGTGCGCTGCCTTGACGGGATCGATGCAGAGCAATTCGAGGTGAAGAAATTCGACGGCGCCAGCTTGTAGGCGATCAGTTAGGTAACACCGGGAAAAACGGTATCACCAAAAGCCATAACGGGCAGACCGTCGTCCGCCCGTCACAAGCTCTCGGATCCATTCCTGTCGCACAGGCCGAAACCTGCCGCGGAGGTACCAGCTACTGAGAGCCAGGACCAGCAGTCATGAGCCACGAATACTGCAAGCAGCACCCACGTCCCATGCCCAGTCCGGTCATGGCGATCATCCGTGTCCGGCAGAGCCGAAGATGGATGACCTGACGAAAGGGTAACGCCGCCGTCTGCCAACGCAAGACCGTAAAATCGCTGTTGATAATTCCGAGGATGAATTGTGGCGCTGCGCGCCGACCCGCTAACCCAGAATTGTACCTTTGCCGCGGCCATCCTTGCTCTGCTCGATCATGACCGTGTCATGTTTGAGCGCGAGTTGTTTGGTGAGTTCGGCATTCATCAGCTGCTCCTGGCTGAGCGCGTGCATGGCCGCGAACATGCCCTCGGTCCCGGCGGGGCTGTAGATCATCAGCATCCGCACGCCTTCCTTCGAAGTCACTTGATGCGTTACGCCCGGCGGAATGTGAACGCAGGATCCTTTTTGGGCGCGGAATATTTCTTCACCGACCTGAAAATCCGCACTGCCTTCGAATACGTAAAACGTTTCGTAGGCCTTGATGTGATAGTGCGCGCGCGATTGAAATCCAGGCTTGCAGTTCTCTTCTACCACCTCGAATGTTTGCGCGGTGTCGGCGCCCGTGATCTTGACAATCACCTCGTTCGCCTTCGCGTAAATATTGCCCTGGCCAGGCGGTGAATGTTTGCCTTTGATCGCTGTGGTCATGGCCCGCCTCATTCTTGATTGCCTTCATTGATTGCATAATCTCGAAGGTCCTGAACAGGGGGCGCGGGCTGGACGCCGCCGAAAAATAGCTTGAGAGTCCCCGCCAGGTAGCACCCAGATCGAGGCATTTTGAGATGGCACGGAATTCGGCGCGCGAGCGGCTTGAGGCGGCGTTAGCACGTATTGATGATCCAAAAGGCGAGGGCAGCCGCGCTTGCCTCACCGTTTATCGCGAGCAATCCAAAGCCGCAGCCGAAGCTGCCGATGCGCGCGCAAAGTCCGGCATTTCGATCGGGCCGCTCGATGGTGCGATCGTGACCATCAAGGATCTGTTTGACGTTGCTGGTGAGGTCACGCGCGCAGGCTCCAAAGTTCTGGCGGAGGAAGGAAACCGGCAGCAGTCGACGCTCCCGTCGTGCGGAGATTGCGGGCCGCGCGGCGCGATCATTGCTGCAAAGACCAACATGTCCGAATTCGCTTATTCCGGGATTGGCGCCAACCCGCACTTCGGAACGCCGGGCAATCCGGCTGACCGAAATCGCGTCCCGGGCGGATCGTCTTCGGGCGCCGTTGTAGCCGCTGCGGACGGCATGTGCGAGATCGCAATTGGGACTGATACGGGTGGATCATGCCGTATCCCGGCCGCGCTTTGCGGTATCGTCGGCTACAAGCCGAGCCGCCAGCGTGTTCCGACCGCTGGCGCATTTCCGCTGTCATACAGCATCGATTCAATTGGCCCGATCGCGCGTTCGGTTGAAGCCTGCGCCAAGGCCGACGCGATCATGTCCGGCGAAGGCTACAGACCCTCGAATCCGTCCTCGCTCGCCGGGCTTCGTGTCGGTATCGCACAGGGAGCGCCGCTTGAGTTTCTCGACGCGACCGTGACGAAGAATTTCTCCGGTGCGCTCTCGCTGCTGGAAAAAGCTCGTGTGTCTATATCCGAAGAAAAACTATCGCTCCTCGACGACATGGCACGGGTCAACAGCAAAGGCGGCGTCCAGCCGGCGGAAGCATTTTCGATTCATCGAGATCTGTTGTCGCGCCGCGCCGATGCCATCGATCCGAATATCCGGGCCCGCCTTGAGCGCGCGCGGAATGTTACTGCCGCCGACTATATCGATATGGTGCGCGCCCGCGCCCGGCTGATTGAACAGATGGATGCGCGGCTTGCCGACCTCGACGTCCTGGCCTTGCCGACGACGCCTATCGTCGCCCCGACCATGGCTGAAGTGGCAATGCCTGAAGACTTCGCTCGCAAGAACGCTATGGTGCTCCGGAATACGGTCATTGCGAACTTTTTCGACCTTTGCGCCATTTCCCTGCCGATGCCTGGCGAGAGCGGCCTGCCGACCGGCATGATGCTGGTCGCCCGCAACGGCCTCGACCGGCGGTTGTTTCGCATTGCGGCGGCGTTGGAGCGGCTGTTTTCTGCATAACACTCGAGGCTTGTTCAATGGAGTGAATTTCCGGCATCATGCCGGGAAACAGTGGAATCCAAGGGAGGGCTCAACCATGGCACGCAAACCGCATAAGAGTGCAGGATCCATCACGCGCCGCACGTTGGCTGCTGGCATTGCGGCGGCTGCAGCGGCCGGCGCAGCACCTTTCAATATCGTGCGGGCCCAAGGCGCGGCCTTGAAGGTGGGGGTCCTGCTGCCTCGATCCGGCATCAGGCAGGAATCGGGCAAGACTGCCAGCGCGGCGTCGATATCGCCCCGGCCATATTGAAGGATCTAGGCCTGCCACCGCTCCAGATCATGAGCGCCGATACCGAAACCAAAGTGGAAGTTGCCCGTTCACGGGCCGAGAAGCTTATCAGCGATGGCGCACAGATTCTGGTCGGTGCCTTCGACTCCGGTCAGAGCACCGCGATTGCGCAGGTCGCGGAACAGAAGGGCATTCCTTACGTCATCAATATTGCTGCCGCTCCCCAGATCACGGAGCAGGGCTATAAATTCGTTTTTCGGAATTTCCCCACAGCTGGCATGATATTGGCCGACGCTTTTGCCAATCAAAAGGAAATCTTCGCAGCCACGGGGTCGGCGCCCAAGACCGCGGTCTTCATGCACGTCAATGATACGTTCGGCACCGCGATGAAGGGTGGTATCGGCGCGGTGATGCCGAAGTTCGACATGCCTTATAAACTCGTCGAGACAATCGCGTATGATCCGACTGCACGCGATCTTTCAGTTGAAATTGCAAAGGCAAAGGCAACAGGCGCCGAGGCCTTGTTGATGGTCAGCAGGCTCAATGACGCCATCCTGCTCACCCGCGAACTGGTCAAGCAGCGTTGGTCGCCGATGGCAATTCTCAGCATGGGCCCGGGCTGGTACGAAGACCAATACCTTAAGACCCTCGGCAAGCTATCCGATGGTCCCCTGAGCTTTGTGCCGTGGTATGACCCGAACAAGCCAATGAGCAAAAAGCTGGATGCGGCATTGGGGAAAGCGTTTCCCGGCGTGAACCTCAATACCAATCACGTCTACACTTTCGAGGCATTGCTCGTTGCCGCCGACGCCTACAAGCGTGCCGGCTCAAGCGATCCGAAAGCGCTGGCCGACGCAATCCGCAAATGCAACATTACGGACAACGTCAGTCCTGGTCCCGGCATCCAGTTCAACGAAAAAGGCCAGAACGACAAGCTCAAGAATTCGGCAATCCAGAACCGCGGTGGCAAACTCGTCACGGTCGCGCCGAAAGTGGCGGCGAATGCCAAAGTGGAATGGCCGCTCAAGCCCTACGACAAAAGAGGGTAACAAAATTCATTGTCGGCCGGGTGCACACGGGGCATCCGGTTGAATTAATGACTCGAAAACAAGCAAACGGCTGGCGCGCTCTTGACAGCGCAGAGGGAACATAGTGCCGGCGGACATCCTCCTTAACGTCGCGGTTGGCGGCCTATTGACCGGTCTCGTCTACGGTCTGATGGCCCTTGGTCTGTCGGTTATTTTCGGGGTCGTGCGTGTGGTCAATTTCGCTCATGGCGAGATGATGACGATCGCCATGTATCTGGCAGTGGCGCTCTTTTCCGCCTTTCATTTCGATCCATTGGTGATGATGGTTCCGATCGCTGCCGTTCTGTTTGTATTCGGTTATGCGCTGCAGGCCGGCCTTATCAATCTTTTCATTACCCGGCCGGAGCACAGCCAGTTCCTCCTGCTGATCGCGATTGCCATTATCATTACCAACCTGCTGCTGATCATTTTTGGCCCGGACTCCCAAAATGTGCAGACGGCATACGCGTATAAGAGCTTTCAAATCGGGCCGCTTATCGTTGATGCCACTAAACTCTATGCAGGGCTCGCGGCGGTTATCGTCGCCGGCGGACTGTTCGTCTTCTTTCGCTACTCGCTACTGGGTACAGCGATCCGAGCCTGCGCCGACAACTACACGGGCGCGCTGGTCGTAGGTTTGGATGTCAATAAATTCTATGCCCTGACGTTCGGCATTGGTGCTGCCTGCGTGGGAGCGGCCGGCTGCATAATGCTGTTGATCTTCGACGTCACGCCGGCGGCCGGCCCGGCTTATACGCTACTCGCCTTTGTCATTGTTATTACAGGTGGCCTCGGCTCGATGCCCGGTGCACTTCTCGGCGGTGTGCTCATCGGCCTTACCGAAGCGATAGCGGGCCTGCTTTTTTCTCCGTCGGCCAAAAGCATGTTTGCCTTCGCCATCCTCGCGCTCGTCCTGCTGTTCCGCCCGCAAGGCATTGTCGGCAGGAGGTCTGCATGATCGCGCGCCTCTGGGAGGGAATTCCGCGGCGCGCCTTGGTCGCTTTGGCAGCGCTGTTATGCGTGTCTGCCGCGGCACCGCTTTTCGTGGGCGACTATCTGCTCACCGTCATCATCTTGGTTCTCTATCTCGCCTATGCCGGGCAGGCCTTGAACATCATGACGGGGTTTACCGGCCACCTGTCGCTCGGACATGCTCTCTATGTCGGCTTGGGCGCCTACACGTCTGCGGCGCTATTTGTTCATTTCGGCATTGGTCCCTGGCTGGGCCTGGCCGCCGCAATTCCCGTTGCCGCGGCGGCTGGCGCGTTCATTGGCTTTCTCGCCTTTCGGTTTCGCGTTGGCGGAGTTTATTTTGCGATCCTGACCATTGCTTTTGCGGAATTTGCGCGCGTCGGATTTGACCATCTTGGCTGGACCGGCGCCTCGGCCGGCCTTTTCCTGCCGGTCGCGCAATTTGCCCACAACGATGTGTGGAATCTGCGCGGCCATCCGGTGATGTTCTATTACATACTGCTCGCCGCCACCGTGCTGGCCTTTGTCGGCTCGCGCGCATTGCTGCAGAGCCGCATCGGGTATTTCTGGGTGGCCATCCGCGAAGACGAGGACGCGGCACGCGCTGTCGGCATCGATACTTTCCACTACAAGATGTTGGCTATCGTGATCTCAGCCGGGATGACGTCTTTTGCCGGCGTAATCTATGCCTTCTATTACAACAATCTGTTCCCCGAACAGGTCTTTAACATTTCGGAATCGATATTGATCATCCTCGGTCCGTTTGTCGGGGGCGTGGGCACCTTGTTCGGCCCGATTCTCGGCGCGATTTTGCTCCAAACAATCGCCGAGGGCATGCGCATCATTCTGGCAGCGTTCGGTGTTGATTTGCCGGGGACGAACCAGCTGTTTTTTGGCGCGGTCCTGCTGTTGGTCGTCGTCGCCTTGCCAGAGGGCGTGTGGCCCTGGATCTGGCATCGCAGTGGCTGGTCGGAGCGGAAGCGATGACCGCCATTTTATCGATAGAGGACGTAAGCAAACGTTTTCGCGGCCTTGTCGCAGTTGACCGGCTCGGTTTACAGGTGGAGCAAGGCAGGATCGTTGCCGTAATCGGGCCAAATGGCGCCGGCAAGACCACTCTGTTCAACATGATTGCGGGGATGTTTGCGCCGGACAGCGGCACGATCACATTTGCCGGAGAACGGATCGACGTGCTCTCGTCCGACCAGATATGCCGGCGCGGCATCGGTCGGACCTTCCAGATTGTGCGCCCATTTCCCGCGCTTACCGTTGCCGACAACGTTATCATTGGGGCGTTGTTGCACAGGCGCGATGTGCGACACGCACGTGAACACGCTCACAACGTCCTTCGCCGCCTTGAACTCTATGACAAGCGCGACCTTCGCGCCGCAACTCTCACGCTGCCCGATCGCAAGCGGCTTGAAGTTGCGCGTGCGCTTGCTACCGATCCGAAATTGCTGTTGCTCGACGAGGTAATGGCAGGCTTGCGGCCGACCGAAACCGACCGTCTGGTCGCCGTTCTCAAGGATCTCAATCGCGAAAGCGGCCTCACGATCCTGCTGATTGAGCACGTGATGCGGGCTGTAATGGCGCTCGCGACGCATGTTTTGGTGATGCACCACGGCGCCGTCATTGCGAATGGCGCTCCCACCGAAGTCGTGCACGACCAGGCGGTGATCGACAGCTATCTGGGAGCAGAGGCCGTCGCGTGATGCTCTCAATCGAAAACCTCGATGTGTTTTATGGCGACGCGCAGGCGTTGGACGATGTCTGTCTTGAAATCGAAGAGGGCACCATCGCGGCTGTCGTAGGCTCCAACGGCGCCGGCAAGACTTCCTTGATCCGCACAATCGCAGGAATGCATCGACCTGTGCGGGGACGCATCCTCTTATCGTGGCGTGAATATTGCGGGCTGGCCGAGCCACAAGGTCTGTAATCTGGGAATTGGTCAGGTTGCCGAAGGCCGGCAGGTTTTTCCGACGCTCAGCGTTGCGGAAAATCTGTCGATGGGCGCCATGCTCCCACGTGCGCGAAGCTCGCGCGTGCAAAATCTTGAACGTGTCTATGCGCTGTTTCCGGCATTGGCCGAACGCCGTCACCAGCCGGCCGGTACGCTGTCCGGCGGCGAGCAGCAGATGGTGGCAATAGGCCGGTGCCTGATGGGTGCGCCAGAACTTGTGCTGTTCGATGAACCATCGCTTGGGCTGGCACCATCGATTGTGCAAAGCATGCTTCAACGCGTGCGCGATCTTAATCGCGAAGGCCTGACTTGCGTGCTGGTCGAACAGAACGTCGCGGTATCGCTCAGGCTCGCCAGCCGCGCTTACGTGCTGGAGAATGGCCGTATCACGCTCGCCGGGTCGGGCGACCAGCTATTGCGTGATGATCGCGTGCGGCAGGCCTATCTCGGGCTTTAGGCGCGCTATTTGAGCGGCGGGCCAATCGTAACGGTGAGCTTGCCGACGCCTTCGACCTCGCACTCGATTTTGTCCCCGGCAACCGTTGCCGCGACGCCGGACGGCGTGCCGGTCATGATGATATCACCGGCGTCGAGTGCCACCATTTCGGAGAGCTTGGAAATGGTCTCCGGCACATTCCAGATCATCTGGTTCAAGTCACCGTCCTGACGAACCTGGCCGTTGACCTTGAGGACAATCTTGCCTTTGGCTGGATGGCCGATCTTGCTCGCCGGCATTATTGCGGCCACAGGGAGCCGACGAATCGAATGCCTTTCCAACTTCCCAGGGACGCTTCACGTCGCGCGACGCGATCTGAAGATCGCGGCGTGTCAGATCGATGCCGACTGCATAGCCGTAGATACAGTCATTGGCTTTGGCGACCGCAATATTGCGTCCGCCGGTCTTGAGCGCGACAACCAGTTCGACTTCATGGTGCATATCCTTCGTGAGCGAAGGGTAGGGGACCGTGCCACCATCGGGGACGATCGCGTCGGCGGGTTTGGCGAAGAAAAACGGCGGGGCCCGCTCGTCCTGGCCCATTTCGCGAATGTGCTCGATGTAATTGCGGCCGACGCACCAGATGCGACGAACGGGAAATACTTTATCCGTCCCCGCGACGGCGATGGTTGCTTGTGGCGGTGGCGTAATAACGTAGCGGCTGTCGGTCATGATAATCGGCCGTTCAATATCGCAGTTATGGTGGATTCCCCGGCCGCGCAGGAAGGCAACCGGACGAAGGATGGCTGTCCGTATCAGGTGTGGTGCGCTGCCGTCAACCGCATGGGCTCATGAGGTCGCCGCTATCGCTGCGGGTTCGCGCAACTCCTGCTCCTTGAGCTGCAGCCGGTAGAACGACGCGTAGCGGCCGCCCTTGTGCAGGAGTTCGTCGTGTCGTCCCGATTCGACCGTGCGGCCATTTTCGACGACAAAGATTCGGTCGGCATGCGATACGGTATGGAGGCGATGCGCAATCGCGAGGGTGGTCCGGCCTCGGCAAAGGCGCTCCATTGCTTCGCGCACCTGAAGTTCGGATTCCGAATCGAGTGCCGCGGTCGCTTCGTCGAGCAGAATGATCGGCGCATTCTTTATGAGCGCGCGCGCAATAGCGATTCTCTGGCGTTGGCCGCCTGAAAGCTGCAGGCCGTGTTCGCCGACTTGCGTTTCATAAGCGCGCGGAAAAGACATGATGAAATCGTGCGCATAGGCGGCTTTAGCCGCGGCGATGATCTCGTCTTCACTGGCACCCGGCTTGCCGAATTCGATATTCTCGCGAATTGTCCCGCGGAAGAGAAAAACATCCTGACCAACATAGGCAATATGCTGGCGCAACGACCGGCGGGCGACCGATGCGATGTTCTGTCCGTCAATTTCGATGACGCCCTGGTGGTTCTCGTAAAATCTCAGGAGCAGATTGAATACCGTTGATTTTCCCCCGCCCGAGGGCCCGACCAGCGCCGTCAATTTGCCCGGTTCGGCGACGAAAGACATGCCTTGCAGAACCGGTTCGTCGCCCCGATAGGCGAACTGTACGTCATCGAAATCAAGCCGCGCCGTCTTGATTTCCAAATCAGGCTTGCCGCCGTCAGGCGTTTCGCTTGGCGGGCTGTCGATCACCTCGAACAGGATCCGCACGCCGACCAATGCACTATTTAGCTCGATATTAAGCCGGGCGAGCCGCTTTGCGGGCTCGTAGGCCAGCAAAAATGCGGTAATAAAAGAGAAAAATTGACCCGGCGTGGCGCCCGTTTCGATGACGCGATAGCCGCCATAGGTGATCGCAATCGCGATCGCGCACCCGCCCAGTGTTTCCATCAGCGGGCTGGCGCGATTGGATACGCGCGCCATCTTGTTCGCCTCGTGCTCGACCGCGGCAACATTCCGGTCGAAACGCTCGCGCATGATATCTTCAAGCGTGAAGGCCTTTACGATGCGGATACCCTGTAATGTTTCCTGCAACGTCTCGATAATACGCGTGCCTCCGTCGAATTGGGTGCGCGCGATCGAATAGATGCGGCGAATGAGCTTGCGGAGGATGAAAAAAGCCGGTGGCACGACGACGAAGCTGAAAAACGACATCAGTGGATCCTGAACGACCATCACCGTGATCAGGCCTATCAATGACAGCAGGTCGCGACCAACCGAAGTGATCAGCAGGTTGATGACTTGCGTCGCTGATGCGGCACCGGTCGAAAGGCGGGCAATAAACTCGGTCGAATGCCGATCCGAAAAAAAGCCGAGCCCTTCGCTCAGCAATTTTGAAAAAACCGCGCGCTGGTTGTCCGCAACGATACGGTTTCCGATCTTCGAAAGCATCACGCTATGGCCGTAAGTCGCGAGGCCCTTTACCGAGAACAAAAGAACTGTGATGCCGCCAAGAATGATGATGCCCGGCAGATTTCGATTGACGTATGCCTGATTGATGACATCACCGATCAAATAGGCGCTGAATGCAGTGCAGCCGGCGGCCACCGCCATCAGAATGAAGGCGGCGACGTATTTGCGCCAATGCGTCAGACCCTGTTCGGAGAGTAATCGCCGGATCAGGGTGAGGGCGCTGTAACGTTCTTTATCGGCCGGTAGCTGACTGTGGTCGTTCATCCGCCCTCTGTCGGGCTGTGGATCGGGCACGTCGGGGCAGGAATGGCCGTCTCCTTGCCTGTCGGCAAAGAATTTATCAAGCCAAAAGCAGGTTTAAAATGGCAGCGAAATGCGCCAATTCCGGCCCCGGCTCAAGCCACGGCACTTTTGCGGCGGTTGGCCAGCTGTTTTTCCCATGCGAGCGCGTGGGAGACGATCGTATCAAGATTTTGGAATCGCGGACGCCACGGCAACGCCGCGTGAATTCGTTCGACATTTGCCACGAGCGCAGGCGGATCACCCGGCCGGCGGGCGGAGACTTCGACGGGAAAGTCGTAGCCGCTCGCGCGGCGCACGGCGGCAATCACCTCCAGAACCGACGCTCCGCGCCCGTATCCACAATTGAACGTCGCGCTTGCGCCGCCGCTCCGCAAATAGCCAAGCGCCGCCGAATGCGCCTGCGCAAGATCGCTGACGTGAATGTAATCGCGGATGCAGGTTCCGTCGGGAGTAGGGTAGTCGGTTCCGAATACAGTCATCTTAGGCCGTTTGCCGATTGCGGTTTCGCACGCAACTTTTATCAGATGGGTGGCGGCCGGAGTTGCCTGTCCGGTGCGCAGGCGCGGATCAGCGCCCGCAACATTGAAGTAGCGCAGTATAACGAACCGAAGCCCGTGCGCCTTCCCGGCGTCGTGCAGCATGATCTCCGACATCAGTTTGGAAGTGCCGTACGGCGATATTGGTGCAGTCGGCGCATCTTCGCGCACGGGAACGCCACGCGCGTTTCCGTAAACCGCGGCGGTCGAAGAGAAGATGAACTCCCGGACCCCCGCCTTGATGGCGACATCAAGCAGGGCGCAGGTATTCATCGTATTGTTGCTGTAATATCCGAGCGGATCGGAAACCGATTCCGGAACGACGATCGATGCCGCGAAGTGGATAATCGCGCTGACGCGATGACGAGTAATGATTTCCGCCGACCAGCGGCCGATCGCCGGTGCTGCCGGCGATAAAAGGCACGGAGGCCGGTATCAAAAAGCGGAACCCGGTCGACAGATTGTCGAGCACGACGACTGGCTCGCCTGCATCGGCGAGCTCGTGGACCATATGGCTGCCGATGTATCCGGCGCCTCCTGTGACCAGAACCGTCATGCTGAAGCCCCTTGTAGGCCGGTCAGTGTGCCGGGCAAGCGTAAAATCCGCATCTTGATCGGGCCGTTCGGTGGCATGGTTATGGCGGCGATGCTTAATGCCCGGTATATGAGTGCCGCAAACGCTCCATGGCCCGCATTCTTTTCATCAAGACATCTTCCCTGGGTGATGTGATCCATCACATGCCCGCCTTGGTCGACGCCCGCAAGGCTCGGGGAGACGCAACCTTCGCCTGGCTGGTCGAGGAGGCATTCGCACCGCTTGTGCGTCTCCACCCGGCGGTTGGCGAAGTCATTCCTGTCGCCTGGCGGCGTTGGCGAAAATCCCTCTACGCGCCAAAGACCATGCAGGAGATTGCGGCCAGTCTACGTGCCGTCCGCTCCCGAAACTATGACGACATCGTCGATACCCAGGGCCTCTTGCGATCCGCGATGATTGCCCGAACGGCGCACGGCCGGCGTCACGGCTACGACTTCGCGAGTATCCGCGAGCCGCTCGCTTCGATATTCTATGACGTGCGCCACCGGGTCGGACGGAATCTGCACGCAGTCGAACGGAACCGGATCCTGAGCGGCCTCGCGCTCGGTTATGCTCCGCAGGGCTCGCCGGATTACGGACTGGATCGCGCGCAATTCGCCGGCGCAGGCACGCGATATGCGGTGTTGTTGCACGCGACCGCGCGGCCGGAAAAACTTTGGGCCGAGACGAATTGGATTGCGCTCGGCAAGGCGCTGGGACGCGGCCTTGAATTGTATTTGCCGTGGGGTACGGAAATCGAGCGAAGCCGCAGCGAGCGCATTTCGGCTGAGGTTGCCGGTGCGCGTGTTATCGAGCGGATGCCGCTGGATCAGGTCGCGAAGTTGATTGCAGGAGCTCAATACGTTGTCGGCATCGACACAGGCCTGTTGCATCTTGCGGCCGCGCTCGGCGTTCCGCTGGTGGCGATCTTCACCGGCAGTCAACCGAGTCTCACGGGTCCAGTCGGGAATGGGCCGATCGCCATTCTCGGCACCAACGGAATGCCACCGTCGGTCGATGCGGTGATTGATGCGGTCGCCGAAGTCACCCGTTAGTCCGCCCGCTAGGCTGCACCTACGCGAAGGAGGTCGTGCACGTGAATAATGCCGACCGGCTTTCCGGCTTCGACCGCATATAGCGCGGTCACCTTCATTGAATTCAGGATATCGAGCGTTTCGCTCAAAAGCTGATTGGGCCGCACCGTCTTCGGCGCACGCGTCATCACGTCGTCAACACGGGTGTCGAGCAAATCGCCCCGCATGTGCCGTCTGAGGTCGCCATCGGTGATGATGCCGACCAGCATTCCTCGCCCATCCGTAATGCCGACACAGCCGAAACCCTTGGCGGTCATTTCCAGAATTGCGTCGGACGTGCGGGAGCCGAGTGGCATCAGCGGCACCGCCGAACCGGTATGCATAATGTCGTTCACGGTCTTGAGCAGCGTGCCGAGTTTGCCGCCCGGATGCAGGAGCCCGAAATCAACCGCAGTGAACCCGTGGCTCTCCAGAAGAGCGATGGCCAGGGCATCGCCGAGCGCCAGTTGCATCAGCGATGACGTGGTCGGCGCCAGGTTATGCGGGCATGCCTCGCGCGCCTGCGGGATCGCCAGCACCACATCGGCGACCTTGGCCAAGGCGCTGTCGGGAAAGGCGGTCACCGCTACCAGCTTGATGCTGTGGCGCCGCGAATAATCGGTAATGTTTTTCAGTTCGGCGGTTTCGCCGGACCACGACAACGCCATGATCACGTCGGAACTGGCGATCATTCCAAGATCGCCATGGCTTGCCTCGCCGGGATGGACGAAGAAACCCGGGGTGCCGGTTGATGCCAGCGTCGAGGCGATCTTGCGCGCGACGTGTCCCGACTTGCCCATTCCTGTGACGATGACGCGGCCCTGCGCAGCGCGGATCAACTCGACTGCCGCGGCGAAAGCGCTGCCCAGTCCGTCGCGCAAGGCGGCGGCCAGCGCGTCCACGCCGCTGCCTTCGGCCTCGAGCGTCCGCAGCGCCGACGCGATAGCGGCTTGCGCGCGCTCGTTGCTCACCGGAGTTGGCTTGGGATTGGCCATGAGATTTTCATAGCACGGAAAGATGCTTGCGTCAGGCTGGCCGCGCTCAATTCGTTAATGGGTATCAGGAGGGCCGCGATTTTCGCGCAGTTTTACTTCGCAAGCAGTTTTCGGACCGCAGCCAAGAACTGTTTCGACGGTGACGTCGTCCGTGCGGCGGTGACGCACGGCATCGTTGCCTTGCGTCCGCGCCCGCGCCTGCGCCGCCTCGTCTCCCGGCGGCTCAAGGATCGCGGCCAATGGATTGAGGGGTTTCCAGTGCCAGGGGCTGGTCGGCCCGAAGATCGCCACCGTCGGCGTACCGATCGCCGCCGACACGTGCATCAATCCGGAGTTATTGGTGACCGAAATATCGGCAGCGGCCAGCGCCATGATGGCGTTGCGAAGGTCCGCTCCGGTGAGGTCACGGGCGCGCCCGCCGGCAGCGGCGACTATTTTTCGCGCCAATGACGTTTCTCCTGGCCCACCCAGGATCCATATGGACGCACCATCTTTCGCAAGCGCCGTCGCCAATTCCGCGTAGTGACCGACGGGCCATGCCTTTCCGGCACCGACCGCGCCGGGCGACAGTGTCACGATTGGCCGATCGACATCTGCGAGGCCGTGCTGCGCGAGCCATGCTAGCAAGTCATCCGCCGGCACTTTCAGTTCCGGCAGCGGCCAATCGCGAGGAAGTGCCGCGCCTTTAGGGAGTGCAAGCGCTCCCATCTGGTCGATCATCCGCGGCAGCGCGCGTTCGCCGAAACGCACATCGTTGAGCAAGACCGAAACGAAACTCGCCGGAAAAACCGGTGCGCAGCGGAATTGCCGCGAGCCATGGCGCCAGCGCCGCTTTCCACTTGCGCGACATGATGAGGGCCTGCCCATAACGGCCCTCGCGCAGCCGCCCGGCGAGTTGCCGCTGCAACGGGATGCCCAGGCGTCGCCGCGGCAAATCGGCAACGATGGCCTGCCGGACGCCCGGCATGTAGTCGGCCAGCGGCGCACACAGCGTGCTGCTCACCATATCGACCGGTCGTTCGGGCATCTGTTCACGCAGGAGCTTCACGACCGAATGGCATCGGACAAAATCGCCGATCCAGACGAACGGCACGATCACCACCGGCGCGGTGGCGGGCTTGAAATCGTGGCTCATGGACTGGCGCCGCGCTCCCCGCTGTGCCCCGATCTGGGCCGGCATGCAGCCGGTTAGCCTGCGCCACGGCCGCCTGTCCAGCCGCGATTTTTACCCTGTTCCGCGCCATTTGCGGCGCCAAAGCGCGTAAGATTGCGCCAGGCGGCTGACTGAGGCAAAGGTTTGCTGCTGAAATTGCTTCATGGCGGGGCAGGATGTTTTTGGTCACCGGCGGAGCCGGATTCATCGGATCGAATATTGTCGCCAGCCTCAACGAGGCCGGCTCGACCGACGTCGTCGTGAGCGACCTTCTGGGTCATGATGACGCCAAGTGGCGCAACCTCGCCAAGCATCAGGTCACCGATCTGGTGCCGCCGGCCGAGCTCGCGCGCTGGCTCGAGAATCGCAAGCTCGATGCCGTCATTCACATGGGCGCGATCTCCGACACGACCGCGACTGACGGCGATCTCGTCATGGAAAACAATTTTCAGGCTCTCGCTGCGGCTTCTCGATTGGTGCACGCAGGCGCGAGTGCCTTTCATCTACGCTTCATCGGCAGCGACATACGGCGACGGCGCAAACGGCTTCGATGATGAGTGGTCGCTCGATGCGCTTCGCAAGCTCAAGCCGATGAATTTGTACGGCTGGAGCAAGCACCTCTTCGATCTTGCCGTAGTCGACCGCTACCTGAAGAAAGAAAAGATGCCGCCGCATTGGGTCGGCCTGAAATTCTTCAACGTCTACGGTCCGAACGAGTATCACAAAGGCCATATGGCGAGCGTGCTTGCAAAAGTATTCGACCTCGCGAAGTCCGGGCAGCCCGTCCGTTTGTTCAAGTCGCACCGGGACGGCATTGCCGACGGCGATCAGCGGCGCGATTTCATCTATGTCGACGACGCCATTTCCGTCCTGCGCTGGCTTCTGGAAGCAACCGGGGTGAACGGCATATTCAATGTCGGCACCGGCAAGGCGGAGAGCTTCCGCGATATGATCGGCGCCATGTTCAAGGCGCTTCGGCTGCCGGAAAAAATCGAATACATCGATATGCCGCAGGCCATCCGTGGGCAATATCAATACTTCACCGAGGCGCGCGTGGAACGTTTGCGCCGCGCCGGCTATAACGCCGGCTTCACTCCGCTCGCGAGCGCGGTCGGTCAATACGTGACCGGCTATCTCGATCGCGAAGATCGCTACCGGTAGAAAAATGTACGATTTCGACAAGCATCTGGCTGCGCTGACCAATCAGACAATTCTCTGCATTGGCGACCTTATGCTGGATGAGTTCATCTATGGCGACGTTTCGCGCATCTCGCCCGAAGCGCCCACGCCGGTCATTGCGGTCAATCGCACGGAGTTGATGATAGGCGGCGCCGGCAATGTCGCCCGCAACCTTGTCGCGCTTGGTGCCCGCTGCATATTTGTCGGTGTCGTCGGTGATGACAGCGTCGGCAGTTCGCTGACAAAGGCCCTCGGCACTCATCCGCTCATCGAATTCCATCTGGTGATCGACGGAACGCGGCAGACGACGCGCAAGGTTCGTTTCGTGTCCGAGCATCATTCGACACACATGCTGCGCGCCGACTGGGAAACGCCTTCCGCCGTCGATGCCGGCAGCGAGGACGCCCTGATCGGTCACGTCGTCAAAGCATTGCCGCGGGTCGGCGCCGTGGTTCTCTCCGATTACGCCAAGGGCACGCTGACGCCACGCGTGATCCGCGCCGTCATCGATGCCGCAAATGAGCGCGGAAAACCGGTCGTGGTCGATCCGAAGGGCCGCGACTACGGCATTTATCGCGGCGCCACGCTGATCACGCCCAACCGGCAGGAACTCGCCGACGCAACCCTCAAGCCTGCGCAAACCGACGATGAAATTGCCGCCGCGGCGCTCGAATTATGCGATGCGCTTGGCGTTCGCGCCGTGCTGGTGACTCGCAGCGAGGCGGGCATGACGCTGGTGAGCGGCGACGCTGCGGTCCATGTCCCGGCGTACCCGGTGCGCGTGCGCGACGTTTCCGGTGCAGGCGACACAGTTGTCGCCGTGCTGTCGGCCATGCTGGCGCTGAACGCGGACTTCGAATCGGCCATGCGTGCGGCCAATGCCGCCGCTGCCGTGGTCGTCGGAAAGCGCGGCACCGCCACGGCGTCGGCCGCCGAATTGCGTTCGCGAATTCTGCCTGCCGCGACACTGGCGTCGGAAGAAAAGGTCCTTTTTGACTGGGTTGTTCTGGACGACCATCTCGCCGAATGGCGTAAACAGGGACTGCGGATCGGGTTCACCAACGGCTGTTTCGATCTGTTGCATCCCGGTCACGTCAAACTGCTGGCATCGGCGCGCGCGGCCTGCGACCGCCTTGTCGTCGGTCTCAACAGCGATGCTTCGGTCGCGCGGCTTAAAGGCGCCGGCCGTCCGGTGCAGCCTGTCCAGGCGCGGGCCGAAGTACTGGCCGCGCTTGAAGCCGTCGATCTTGTCGCGGTGTTCGAGGAGGACACGCCCGAAAAGCTTATCGCGCACGTGAAGCCGACCGTTCTGGTGAAGGGCGCCGATTACACCCGTGAACAGGTTGTGGGCCGTGAGATCGTCGAGGCCCTCGGCGGCGAAATCATCCTGGTCGATCTCGTGCCGGGCCACTCAACCAGCTCGATGGTGGAACGCACGCGCGCACCCAAAACGCGCTCGTCCGGTTGAAGGCATCGCACTTGCCGCACGCGCCGTCCGATTTCGAGATGCGGCTTGTCGCCGCCTTTTTTCGCGGCAACGAAGGTTATTTTGTCGAGGTCGGCGCCAACGACCCCCATGAGCGCTCGCAGACCTGGCATCTGGAACAGGCCGGCTGGACCGGCGTCCTCATCGAGCCGCAGCCGGATCTCGCCGCCAGGCTTCGCGCGGCACGAAAAGCCAGGGTCTTTGCGGTTGCCTGTTCGTCACCCGGCAATTCCGGCCGTCAAATGCCCTTCCATGTCGCGGGCCCTTTGTCGTCGCTCGATCGCCGGCTGATGGCGCCGGGCGCGGTGCCGGAGAAGGTCATCAATGTCCCGATCCGGACGCTCGACAGCATTCTCGACGAGGCGGGCACGCCCATTGCATTCGAGTTCCTGTCGATCGATGTCGAGGGCCATGAAATCGAGGTGCTGCGCGGGTTCAACATCGCGCGCTGGCGGCCGCAGCTGATCTTGATCGAAGACCATGTGGCCGACCTGTCGAAACACCGGTACCTCGGTTCCGCCGGTTATCGGATCATCCGGCGTTATGAGAACAATGGCTGGTATGTGCCGCGCGATTCCGCGGTTGCCTGCCGATGGTCCGATCGCTGGGAAATCCTGCGCAAATATTATCTTGCGCTGCCGTTTCGGGTCCTGCGCAATCTCTCCCGCCGCCTGCGCAAGCCCATCAGGTCTTAAACTCGCGCCGGATCGGGTGACCTGGCGGCAGCTGCCAATTCTCGGTCTGCTCGTAACGCTTGGCGTATCGGTAGAACGTGCCTTCGAAATTTCCGAAGGCAATGACGAAGCCGGCCCAGCCGTCGATGAAACCCAGCTTGAATATGTAGTGCTTGAGGAATGACCAGACGCCATGGCCGAGCGCGCTCGCCATCGATACGCGCTTGCCCGAGAGTTTCGGCGCGCCAAGCGTCGAATAGCGGTTCATCTTGCTGATGACTTCCTCCAGGTTGCGGAAGGGAACCTGCCAAACGGCATTGCTCAATTGGCCGACTGATCGCTTGCCGAGCACTTCAAATCCTTCGTGCACCGGCTCGAGCGTGTAGCGGATGCTGCCCTTGCGGAAGAACTGCGGCTGGCGAAAATTCGGATACCAGCCCGAGCCCCTGATCCAGCGTCCCATCATGTAGCTGCGTCGCGGCACCATATAAATGTCGTGCGGCGGCGCGCTTTCGAGCAGGGCCAGAATTTCATCGCGAACCGCTTCGGTACACCGTTCATCGGCGTCCAGGCTGAATATCCAGTCAAAATTGCAGGCCTCGACCGCGCGGTTGCGCAGATCGCCGAACCCGTGGAAAGGCACGTCAACGACGCGGGCACCAAGCGTGCGCGCGATCTGGGCGGTCCGGTCGACGCTGAATGAATCGACGACGACCACTTCATCGGCCCACAGCACGCTGGATAAGGCCGCTTCGATCTTTTCCGCCTCGTTATAAGTGAGAATATAGGCTGATATCTTTTGCATGACGGGAAAATGCCTGTTGAGGCTCAGGGACTGGTGGCAAGTTAACATTGCGGGCTGCGCGGGCCCTAGGGGTTTGTCGGTGGGGACAACATCGGTTAAAGGCGGGAGGAGAGGGCGTCCGTGGCCGAGCTGATCTCCGTCATCGTCACGACTTATAACCGCGAAGATGCGCTCGATGCGGTCTTGCGGTCGCTTGCACGGCAAGACGATGCCGATTTCGAGATCATTGTGGCCGACGACGGTTCTGGCCCCGGCACGGCAAAGCTGGTCAATGATTGGAAGAACAAGGCCGGGCGCCGCCTCGAGCATGTCTGGCACGCTCGATCGCGGCTTCCGCGCCGCGGAAATCCGCAATCGCGCAATCCTTGCTGCGCGGGGTGTGTACTGCATATTTTTGGACGGCGACTGCATCGTGCGCCCCGGCTTTGTCGCGACGCATCGCCGGCTCGCTGAACCGGGCGCGTTCGTGACCGGAAACCGGGTTCTGCTCTCACGCGAGCTGACGGCCGAGGTGCTGCGCGAGCGGCTTGCGCCGGAGCAGTGGGGACCGGCGCGTTGGCTGGCCGAACGATTGCGCGGGGGCGTCAATCGCCTGTCGGCGCTTTTCGATTTGCCGCTCGGTCCCCTGCGCCGGATCCGGGCGCGTGCCTGGCAAGGCGCGCGCTCGTGCAACCTTGCGGTCTGGCGCTCCGACCTTGATCGAGTGGACGGTTTTGATGCGGACTATAGTGGCTGGGGCAAGGAAGATTCAGATATCATCGTACGCTTGCTGCGTACCGGTGTGCGCCGCAAGGACGGCGCATTTGCAACGGGTGTAATCCATTTGTGGCACGCCGAGGCGGACCGCACGCAGCTGGCCGAAAATGAACGCAAGCTCATGGATATCGTCGCCGGCGACCACATTCGCGCGCAGCGCGGCCTGTCCTGCATCCGGATCGCTTCCATGCCGGCTGCAAGCGAGCCATGAATCGATTCATGAGTTGATTGATGGCTGATATTTCGACCGCGCCCGGCACACATCACGATCGGCTGTCGCGCCTCGCCGACTTTCTCGTTATTGCGATCGCGGTGTCGCTGCCATGGTCAACTTCGGCGACGTCGATCCTCGTTGTTCTGTGGCTGATTGCGCTTGTCCCATCACTCGACTGGGTCGAATTGCGCCGCGTGCTCGCGACACCGGCCGGTGGGCTGCCGGTTCTGCTGGCCGCGCTCGGCGCCGCCGGCATGTTGTGGGGTGACGTGAGCCTCTCCGAACGCTGGAACGGCATGGACTCGTTTCTGAAACTGCTGGCGCTGCCATTGTTGCTCACGCAGTTCCGCCGCTCCGGCCGTGGAGAAGATGTCTTCGGCGGATATCTGGTGTCCTGTGTCGTCCTTTTGTTTGTTTCTACGCTCGTCCAGGCTTTTCACCCCTTTTCCCTGACGTTGCATCCGCCGCCCAACGAAGTCCTGGTGAAAAACGCGGCCACGCAAAGCGGCGAATTCGTTACATGCATCTTTGGGTTGTTGTTTCTGGCGGGCGATGCGGCGGAGCGCAGGATTTGGCCGCGGCTATTTGTATTTGCGATGATCATGCTCGCGATGCTCGCCAATATGCTTTACGTGGCGACCGGTAGAACCGCGTTGGCCATTATCCCCGTATTGCTCGTTCTGTTCGCGGCCAGGAAGCTCAACGTCAAAACGATCGGCATTGTTTTTTCCGCTGCAGCCCTGGTTGGAGCCATCGCCTGGTACTCGTCACCCTATTTGCGTGGCCGGACCGGCGACGTTTTCCGTGATCTCCAGAGCTATCAGGCGGCGCAGACCGTCACCTCGTCAGGCGAGCGATTGGTGTTCTGGACGAAATCAATCGATTTCATGCGCCAGGCGCCCTTGATCGGTCACGGAACCGGCTCAATCCGCGGCTTATTCGAAAAATCGGCGGCCGGTCAAAATGGCGCGGCGGGCGAGGCGTCGGCCAACCCGCACAACCAGACGCTAGCCGTCGGCATACAGCTTGGCGCCATTGGAATTGCCGTGCTGTGGGCGATGTGGATCGCGCATCTCCTGTTATTCCGCGGCAATACGCTGGCTGAATGGATAGGCCTCGTCGTTGTGGTGCAGAACATTGTTGGTTCGCTCTTTAACTCGCACCTGTTCGATTTTTTGCAGGGCTGGACCTATGTTGTCGGCGTTGGCGTGGCGGGAGGGCTTGCGCTGAAAGGCGCTTTACAGCGGGTCTGAATATTTAGCCGAGCCGGAATCGGAATTTATCGCCATTGCGGCAAGATGCCGAAAAGTGACGCCAAATCGCGTTCTCGTTCTTTTGCGAAACTGCCTGCCCCTCACCGGCGATTGAACGCGCCCTGATTTCGCGGCGTAATCCAAATGCATTGGCGTTCGAGTTGGAAAATAACGGAATTTTTCGGAAACACAATTTTAGCTGATGCGGACAATTACTATGTCTGCGGTGACGGAAATTTAACCGAATTGTAAGGGCTCGGTGCGTGGCGGCCATGAGCAGAGCATGTACCATTTGCCAGCACCTCAAGCGCGCTGAGATCGATCGTCGTCTTGCCGGCGGCGAATCGGTCGCCGCGGTTGCGCGCGACTATGATCTGAGCGTGTCAAGCGTGCATCGCCACCGGCTCAACTGCCTCAAGCTCGGCTCATCCAACGCCATCAAGAAAGAGGCCGCGCGCGGCAGCGCCGCGGTTGCTCTTCTTCCCTCGAAAGAAACACTAAGCGGCGCCTACTGCGATTTGCGCAACCGCATTGATGAAATCGTTGCGCAGGCGCAGCAACAAGGATCGCTCAACGTCGCAATTTCTGGCCTTAATTCCATTCGTCAAACGTTAGACAGTCTGTCGCGACTGGCGGGTCACCTCCAACCCGCCGGCACGCAGGTGAACGTGTCGGTTCAGAACAATACCGTCAGTGTGACGGCGGCCGCGATCGCCGAACGGCTCATTCAGAGGTTCGATCGAGAACCTGAACTCAAGGCGCGGATCGCGCAGACATTGATGGAGGACGACAATGTCGAAAGCTCAACGAGAAATTGCCCTGCGGCTTGACCCTGCCCTGTGGGCCAAGGTCGCTTTGGGGATCACACCGCACCCATGGCAGGAACCATTTCTTAGGGCCCCCCGCGGCGCCGACATTCTATGCCTGACCTCGCGGCAATTCGGTAAAACGACTGCTGCGGCAATTTGCCTTGCGCATACGGCAATCTTCGAGGCGGGGACGTTGTCGGTGGTCGCCTGCCCTTCGCAACAGCAGAGTTCGGAAGCGATCCGCAAGGTCAAGGCGATGGTCTTAATGGCCGGCGCCAAGCTGGTGGTCGACAATGTCTACCGCATCGAGCTTGCAAACGGGTCACGCGTCATCGCTCTGCCCGGATCCGATGATACGGTGCGCGGGCTGACGGTTAATGGCTGGATCATTGCTGATGAAGCAGCCCGGCTTACCGCTGATCTCATCGGCGCCTTGCGTCCGATGCGGGCGCGCTGCCCGAGCGCGCGATTTGTCATGATTTCGACGGCGTAGAGCCGCACCGATCAGTTTTGGCTTAATTGGTCGAGCGATGATCAAAGTTGGTTGCGTATTAAGGCAACCATTGCGGAATATCCCGAGGTCATCAAGGCGGATTTTCTGGAAAAGGAGCGCCGCCAGGGCGATGACTACTTCAGGCGCGAGTATCTCGGCATCCCGTCGGGCGGGCACGTAAGCCCGTTCACGCTTGATCTTTATGAGCGCGCGACACAGCCTCTCGCGTTCCCACAAATCTATGATCTGCTTATGCCGAGCATCATCGCCCATGATGTAGCTCGCAGTAAGGACCGCTCCACCGCCGTCGTTGGCGGCAGGAGCCCGTATGCGCCCGATTTCATGTTTGCAAGCGAATTCACCGAACTTCGGCAGGGCCTTTATGGCAGCGCGCGCGCCAATGAACTTGCCGTTATTGATCGCAAGCTCGGCAGCCGGAACCTGATCGTTGCTGATCTGAGCAACGATCCGACCTACGCCGAAATCCTGTTCGCGATGTTCGGAGCGAGGGTCATCGGCCTGCATATTACGCGCTCGGGCGACGGCATGAGTTGCGAGTGCTCGGCAGGTCAAGAATGGCTTCATTCGCGTTTACACCATCGGTCGCTCTTTCCTGCTCGATCTCCTGCACCAGAAAATGTGCGACAACAAGAGTGCGCATCCTGCATGGCGCTACCGCCATGCAGGCTTACGAGCAGCTTTATGATGCTTAGATATCGAGCTGCGGGAAAGTGGATTGATCTATGATTGCCCAAGCCAACATGACGACTTGGCGATCAGCCTTGCGATGACCGTGTGGGCCGCCGATCATCCGCATCTTCCATTCTGGCTGCGGGCGCTACCCCAGCCACCGCGCAGGCGCAGACCCGCACCCGACCCGCGCGGCTGGACCTCAAGCGGCCGAGCTAGCTCAGCTGCGCTAGCTCGAGTGCCGATCTACTGATGACCGACGCGCCAAGGCTGTCCTGCTGGCTCGATGCCACTAGTAAGGTGATCGTAGCAGCGTCAGACCCTGGAGTTCGCGTCATGAACCTGGAATTTGCCACCATCAGCTACCGCGCCATCCGCGAGCGCATCCGCGCACAAGACCCGCAGATCGATGAACAGACCTTGGCCGATACGGTCGAGGGGTTGACCGACATCCATGAAATCCTGGCGGCCATTATCCGCGCCGCCCTTGCCGATGAGGCGCTGGCAACCGGACTAAAGACCCGTATTGGCGAAATGCAGGACCGTCTCGAGCGCCTGCAGGACTGTGCCGCCAAGCGCCGGCAGATCGCCAAGGAGGTGATGCTGGAGCTTGAGCTGAAGAAACTCACGGCACCCGACTTTACCGTCTCGATCCGTCCCGGCATGCCGTCGCTCCTGGTGCTCGATGAAACCGCGGTTCCCAGCATCTACTGGCAGCCGGTCGACCCCAAGCTCAAGCGCGCCGAGCTCCTCACTGAGCTTAAACAGGGTGCCGCCATTGCCGGCGTTTCCCTTTCTGATCCGGAACCGGTGTTGAGCGTGAGGACACGATAATGGGCTTTTCAGCAAAACAGCTGCGCATTTTGCGGCGTAATCTCGATCATCGTTTTATCCGCAGCCGCATCAGCAACGGCCGCGAACTCAACTATATCGAAGGCTGGTATGCGGTCTCACAGGCCAACCGCATCTTCGGCTTTGACGGCTGGAGCCGGGAGACGCTGGAGGCGCGCTGCGTGCTGGCGCGAGAAAACCGCGGCAGCTTCCTCGCCGTCTACACCGCCAAGGTGCGCATCACCGTGCAGGCGGAAGGCGCCATCATCCTCCGCGAAGGCCATGGCTCCGGCGAAGGAAGAGGCCCATCCCCGGGCGAAGTGCACGACATTGCGCTCAAGGCCGCCGAGACCGATGCCACCAAGCGGGCGCTCGCCACCTTCGGCCGACCGTTCGGGCTTGAGCTCTACCGCAAGGACAAAGTCGAAGCCTCATCCGCGGTCCCCTTGCAGCCGGCCCTACCTGCTGCACCGCCGTCGGCGCCGCGCCTGGGCTTGCACCCCGACGACACCACGCCGATTCCCCGGCCCTCGCATTACTATGGGAAGCGGCATCACAGTTCGACCAAGGAGTTCTCCCCAAAAGACGAGCCCACGGCGCGAGCAACAGATGCAGCTGCACCTTCGCTGGCGGCCACAACAACCACCGAGCTGCCCCCGGACCGCATCGACAAGAGCCAGCTCGCCATCGCCGAGCCCAAGCGCCTGCGCGACAAGGCTCATCTGAAGTTCGTGGCTTCGCAACCCTGTCTCGTCTGCGGGCGGCAGCCGTCTGACCCCCACCATCTGCGTTTCGCGCAGCCGCGGGCCATCGGGCTGAAAGTCAGTGACGAGTTCACGGTGCCACTCTGCCGCGGCCATCACCGAGAACTGCACCAGACCGGCAACGAGCAAGCCTGGTGGGCGGAGCGCAAATTGGACGCGCTCGAAATTGCGCGAAGTTTATGGGAAAAGACACATGCGTACGCCGGAACTACCCGATAGCAGGAGTTCTCGTTTGGTTAGCGCCCTTTCACGGCGAAAACAGGGGTTCGAGTCCCCTAGGGAGCGCCAGTTATCTCAATCACTTAATAGATAAGACGCACGTCGTGTCCAAGTAGTGTCCAAGTCCCAGGGCGGCTGCCATGTCCCCATGAAGCCCTTGGATGCGCTTCATCATGCCGAGCAGTTGCAGCGCTCGCCGGGGAAAGTCTTGCCTGCACAGATTGCCGATAGGCTCGTCGCCAAACCGGGCGCTTGGAGAAAATCAGCGGGTCCAAGGTTCGAGTTCTTGTGCGCCCACCATCTAAATCACTGAAGTTGATTCCGATTTTTTTGGAGCGAACGTTCTGCTGGCTAATGCCGTTCGGCTTTAGGTTCCAAAGAGGTTCCAAAGCTCGTGCGTTTAGACCGGCAAACGGGAAATTGGAGAATTGTTTTTTGCAGAGCGCGTGGAGCGGGGCTACGCCCACCGGGGGTACTGGACAGGCCCCCACCCCAGGGTCGGCCGCGATAGGTGTCGCGGAGATATAAACGATGACCCGAAAACCTGCGTGCCACTCTCGTGTAACCATGGAACCACGGCACCCCCAGCTTCCTCATTCCCAAAAATTCTGAGAACCCCAAAACGGCGATGTTACTTTGATGAAACCTAATTGGGGCTGACGCTTTGATCGGCAACCAATTGCAATCCGCACGATCACTGTTTTGCCGACGGGGTGGCCCCGGCCTGAGCGTCCTGTCATTCGCCGCCAAGCAAATTCGGGGTTAAGTGCAATCTGCCGCGAAACTGATGTGCAACTCTTTTCAGGCACACCATTCCCTCACGGCCGGCTTCCGTGCAAACTGTCGGACTATGGCATCGCTGGCAGTGCCCGCAAGACCTTTGGGTTCTTTCACCCAAAGCGGAAAGGCCGTCACTGTCCTGAACTTCCTATTTAGCTCTGCTCGTTGGCTTGGCGACGGCTATCACTGTACCGCAATCCCTTTCGGTCAATTACTGTTTGCGTACGCAGTCCCAGCGATTTACGTGACTGAAATAGATAGAACAAACACGCGCGCTTACGTCACGTTTATGTGTATTAAAGGTGGGTTAATTTTTTTTAATGTTTCTCGTGAGCGCAAAGCTAACCGTTTGAAGGTCGGACAGTGTTCATGTCAGTACCGCAACGCGGGCCGGAGTTAGAAGCCTCAATGTTATTTGCTCACCGAGCGAACATTGAGAGATACAGGAAACTTCTACGAACCACTTTGACAGCATATGAGCGCGCGTTTGTTAAGCAGCGCCTCGCCGAAGAACAGGCAGCTCTTAATCAACTCAATTACCAATGACATTAAAGTGCCATAGGAGCGATGATGGATCAGCTCTTCCGCAGTGAAAAGTCGTCTAACATGAAGCGCTCGATAATCCTTGATGGACACAAGACGAGCGTGTCTCTGGAAAATGAATTCTGGGACGGGTTACGCGAGATCGTGAGCCGCGAAAAAACGAAACTTTCGACGCTAGTAGGCCGGATCGCCCATGACCGTTCTAACATCAATTTGTCGTCCGCGATACGTGTATTCGTATTCAATTACTTTCGAGCGGGAGATACGAACCTCGCGATCACTCCTGTGCAGGGCAACGAGTTCTTAGGACCGCGCTGAGGCCGCGCGAGAGTCATTTTGCGAGTAGTTGATATCTCGATTTCTGAGGCAAACCCCTTCTTGTGCTTTGTCATCCGATCGTCCTGATGCCGTTGCGGTTGCCATGGACATTTCTCTCCTTGGGCTATTCGACGATCACAGTTGCATTGCGGGGACTTTGTCAGGCACAACAAGTTCAGCTTCGGTAGCGGCGACGATTTGGGCGACCGTGACCCCTGGGCCCGTTTCGAGGAGTGTCGCCCGGCCACCGGGAAATGCGATCACTGCCATCTCACTGACCAAAAGGTCGATCGGCCGCGCTGAGGTGAGCGGCAGAGTGCATTTTTTGACGACTTTTGGCTTGCCTTTAGCGGTGTGCTGCATCGCGATAATTACACGCTTGGCACCGGTAACGAGATCCATCGCTCCACCCATCCCAGGCACCATCTTTCCCGGAATCATCCAGTTTGCGAGCAATCCCTTTGCATCAACCTGGAGCGCTCCGAGCACTGTGGCGTCCACGTGGCCACCTCGAATAAGTCCGAACGACATTGCACTGTCGAAAGTGCACGCCCCTGCAATTGCGGTGACTGGACGTCCGCCTGCATCGGTTAGCAATGGGTGCCCCATTCCCTCTTCGGGGATTGGGCCGGTGCCGATCAATCCGTTTTCCGATTGGAAGAAAACCTTGACGTCATCCGGAATAAAGTTCGCCACCATTGTTGGAATTCCGATACCCAGGTTGACGAGCATTCCGGTATGGAGTTCGCGCGCAATTCGTTTTGCGATGATTGTCTGAGCGTCCATTGTCTTCATCCGTTTGCGACGAGATAGTCGACGAGAGGCGCGGGCGTCACGACATGATCTGGAGCGATAAGGCCGACCGGAACAATATGTTCGGCCGTGACGATGGTCGTCTCTCCAGCCATCGCGATGACGGGATTGAAATTGCGCGCGGTCAAAGCATAGGAGAGATTGCCAAGATAGTCGGCGAGAAATGCACCGACGAGCGCATAATCGGCGCGCAGTGCAGTCTCAAGCAAGTAGCTCTTTCCGTTGACCTCGATTTTCTGTTTGCCTTCCTCAACGACAGTGCCGACGCCCGTTGGCGTTAAAACACCACCAAGCCCGCAGCCGCCGGCCCGAATCCGCTCGATAAGCGTGCCCTGCGGAATAAGGTCGACTTTCATCTTTCCATCGATCATCTGCTTTTGGGTTTCAGGATTAAGACCGATGTGACTTGCAATAGTCCGGCTGACCATGCCCTTACTGACGAGCTTTCCGATCCCTCGTCCTGGAATTGCCGTGTCATTTGCAATGACCGTGAGATTTTTTTTCCCTTGTCGCACGATCTCGTCGATGACCCGCTCAGGAGTGCCAACACCCATGAAGCCGCCTATCATGAGAGTCGCGCCGTCCGGAATCATCTTGACGGCGTCTTCGACGGAAACGGTTTTCATGGTCGAAACTTTCGGCTCTGGAGATTTCCCCACTCAAGGAAAAAATATACTAAATTGTCTCAAGGGCGAGTGCTATTCCCTGGCCGCCGCCAATGCATAATGTGACAATCCCGCGCTTGATGCCGTCCCGCTGCATCGAATGCAGAAGTCGAGTCGTCAGCACTGCTCCGGAGGCGCCAATCGGATGACCGTGCGCAATGGCCCCACCTTCGACGTTGACGACATCCTCGGGTAGACCAAGGTCCTTCGCGACCGCGATGGCGATGGCGGCGAATGCTTCATTGATTTCGATGCGCTGAATATCGGCTGTTTTCCAACCCGCGCGCTCGAGCGCCTGTTTGACCGCGGGGACCGGCCCGAGGCCGAACATCCCCGGTTCAACTCCACCAATACCGTACGACACCAGGCGGCCCATCGGCTTAATGCCTTTTTTGTCCGACCAAGTACGCCCCGCGATGATCATTGCGGATGCTGCTGTGTTGAGGCCAGGCGCATTCCCGGCAGTGATCGTGCCGTCCTTGCGGAACGCGGGTTTTAATTTGGAAAGAGATTGCATGGTCGTATCGGGACGATTGTGTTCGTCCTTCTCGAATTTCATTGGGCCCTTACGCGAGGCGATTTCAATTGTCGCGATTTCAGACACAAATTTTCCCGCGGCTTGTGCCGCCGAAAAGCGCTTCTGCGATCGTTCCGCCCATCGATCCTGATCTTCCCGGGTGATTTGATGTGAACTCGCAAGGTCCTCAGTATGCCAACCCGAATGCTTGCCGGAGAACGCATCGTTGAGACCGTCCATCAGCATCGAATCGAAGATCTGCGCGTCTCCCATCCGATAGCCCCAACGTCCGGACGTCATGAGGTATGGAGCCCGGTCCATGTTTTCCATGCCACCGGCGACACCGCTGTTGATGAAGCCGAGCATGATCTCCTGCGCCGTGGTTGCAATTGCTTGGGCGCCTGAACCGCAGACGCGATTTACCGTCAAAGCAGGAACATTGACTGGCAGACCCCCGTGGATAGCGGCCTGGCGAGCGGGGTTCATCTTGTTGCCCGCCTGAATGACGTTGCCCATCACGACAGTGTCGATATCCGTGCCCGACAACTTCGCCCGTTCAAGCGTCGCGCGAATAGCGACCGCGCCAACGTCGGCGGTCGGCATATCCTTTAGCGTGCCGCCATACGTACCAATGGCCGTGCGCACCGGGCTACAAACTACGACTTCTGCCGCTAACATAACCTGCTCCTCTGAATCGGAACGGTTTGAAAATATATAAAGCGCGGAACAACGCTGGTTGATCTGAATCAAGGGTCCTTAAGAAAATGCGCCCCCGTTGATAGGAATCAATGTTCCGAAAAATGTGAATGGCATTCTAAAAGTCGAGAACGCGAAAGAGGTACTCAGCTATGGCAGTTACAGAGAAGGTACGTCCTGCAGGCACAAGCACGACACCAAGCGGACAGCAAACAAAGCCATTAAAAGATAAAACGGCGCTGATAACAGGCTCCACGAGCGGCATCGGCCTTGGTATTGCAAGAGCGTTGGCGCAAGCCGGATGCAACATTGTTCTGAACGGCTTCGGAGAGCCAAAGGAGATCGAACGAGAACGGTCGCTGATCGCAGGCGACTTCGCCGTCCGTGCAGCATTCGATGGTGCAGACTTGGCAAAGCCGGCAGAAATTGTGCGCATGATCGAATTTGCGACACGCGAGTTCGGCAGGGTCGACATTCTCGTTAACAATGCTGGTATCCAACATACGGCGCCAATAGAAACGTTTCCCGTCGATCGATGGGACGCAGTAATAGCAATCAATCTCTCCGCAAACTTTCACACGATGCGTGCCGTCATTCCACAGATGCGGGCACGCAATTGGGGCCGCATTATCAATATCGCTTCCACGCATGGTTTGGTGGCGTCGGTAGAAAAGGCCGCATATGTCGCTGCCAAACATGGGGTCGTCGGATTGACCAAAGTTGCAGCGCTTGAGACAGCGGGAACCAATATTACCTGCAACGCGATCTGCCCGGGCTGGGTTTTGACACCCCTCGTTGAAAAGCAAATTAGAGAACGAGCCGGTCGTGAAAAGATCTCCATTGATCAGGCAAAAGCAGAGCTATTGGCCGAAAAGCAACCTTCCCATGAATTTGCAACACCTGAACAAATTGGCGCACTGTCAGTATTTCTGTGCTCGGACGCCGCCGCCCAAATCAGAGGTGCCACTCTGCCGGTCGATGGCGGCTGGACCGCCCAATAGTGAGCGGAAACACGCGGGCAATTGCGTTTGATCAAATTGCCAGCGCTCAGCGCAGGTATTGTCTGAGTGAATATTTTGATCGAACGAGGGCATAGCCATGGCGTCAACAATACTCGAATGGAAATCGGATTCGACATTGGCCGTGGGAAAGGGCGCGACAGTCCAACAGTTCGTAACTTCGCGCGGCCCGGACAAGCTTGAAATAAGCGTCGCACCTTGGGGCGAAGGGCAACTGAAAGTGAACGGCCGGGAAATCGCCCACGTCGACTATGCGAAAAATAGACGGCAGGCTTTTCGTGAACTCGATCTGATCGCAGGTCGTTATCTCAGTGGTGATTTCGAAACGACCGACAAAGAACGGCGGCCATCTAATATTCCCTCAGTAAAGGCCAAGCTTCTCGAGGGTAAGAAGGGTTTGATCATCCGGTATTGCCAACGAAAATTCGATTGCTTGGGGATGCGCTAAAGCCTTCCGAGCGTTGGGGTCGGAAGTCGCAGTGACCTATCTCAATGAAAAGGCGAAAAAATATGTCGATCCGCTCGCCGAAGAGCTGGAGGCCTCAATCGTCATGCCTTTGGACGTTGGCGTACCCGGTCAAATGGAAGCTGTTTTCGATCGTATTGCAAAAGATTGGGGCAAACTAGATTTCCTTGTGCACTCAATTGCCTTCTCACCGAAGGATGCCCTGCAGGGCCGCGTCGTCGACGTCACGCGCGATGGTTTTCTAAAGACGTTGGACGTGTCCTGCTGGACGTTCATTCGGATGGCGCATCTCGCCGAGCCGCTCATGCGCAAAGGCGGGACCCTTTTCACAATGACGTATTACGGCAGCCAGATGGTCGTAAAAAATTACAATATCATGGGCGTTGCCAAGGCCGCACTTGAATGCGCAGTTCGTTATCTCGCGGCGGAACTGGGCCCAAAGGGTATTCGTGTCCATGCCATCTCGCCGGGGCCGCTCGCAACGCGCGCGGCATCAGGGATTCCTGAATTTGATGCCTTGCTTGATAAAGCAAAAGCGAAGGCACCCGCACGCAGCCTTGTGAGTATCGATGATGTGGGAGTTGCTACGGCCTTTCTTGCCCACGACGCAGCCCAACTCATCACGGGGGAAACGCTTTATGTAGATGGCGGCTACCACATCATCGATTGATCAGAAGTGTCAAAGCATAGTACCGAATTTCGGTCGGATCGTGCGGGTCTTCAATGATTTCACAGAAGTGAAAGGTGCGATTGGGACCGAAGTTGGTGTGAGCGAGTGGGTGGAGGTGACACAGGAGCGGATCGATCAATTTGCTGAGGCGACCGGTGACGAACAATATAATTCACGTCGACGTGGAACGCGCGACGCGTGAACTGCCCGGCCATACCACGATTGCTCACGGGTTACTAACACTCGTATTGGCGCCAGGATTTGTTCGTTCGGTAATAGGCGTGAAAGGAATAAAGAATACTCTAAACTATGGGGCAAATCGCATTCGTTATTTGACCCCGGTTCCCGCTGGCTCGAAATTACGCGCTCGGGTTAGTGTTCTCGCCGCAGATGATATTGTTCCCAACGGACTTCGCGTTACGTACGGCATCACAATTGAAATCGAAGGCGGTCACCGTCCTGCTTGTATTGCTGAGGTAATAGCAGTGCATTATCTGCAATGACGGATCAACTCGTTTTGTAGCTAGGCTAAATGGCGTCCCACTCAAGCCGCATGGAGACTGAGAATGTCAAATTTGACCACTCGAATACTCTTTTAAGAGATTTTTATCATCTTTAGCTTTTCTGCCAATGCGTTCGAGCTGAATGGCGCCTGGACCGCTGATGACTGACAAGGTGTTCGTCAGAAAAAACAACAAAATTTCGATGACCAGAAACTCCGACGTCTTCGGCAGTGGATTTATCATTGAAGGGAATCAAATGAGAGGGCAGGCAAAGACATGCAAAATAACCAGTCGCAAAGAGGAAGCGGGCGTTCTGCATTTGATTGCATCGTGCTCAACTGACATTGCGGGACTTGGTACGCAGGAAGTCAGTGCAAAAATAAATTCTGAAGATAAAATTACCCGGATTTATCCTTCGTTTCCTGGACTTCGGCAGCGTTGTCGCTACGATAGGGTTGCGTTTGGCCAACGTTGGAAGCGCAACCCCTCATCTTCGTCAGTGTGTCGGTGACTACTCGACCAAGCTGTCCAATTGCTTCGTCGGTGAAGATCGTCCTCGTGTCTGCAAGCCGGTCGACGTTCGCATTAAGGGCGGTCAGCGCCTCTCTTAGTCGTGCTACCTCAAATTGGACGCCTGGGTTTTCTCCATCTGGATTTTCCTGAGGGTACTACCAAGCGTACGGGCTTCCTCCCTCAGTTTCCCGAGATTCGTCAGTACGTCTTTGGACGGGAGATCGATTTTTAACAGCACCGCTTCCGTCATTGTCGTAATTACCTTTCCGGCAAAGTTATCGACACGCACCATCGCAACGAGCGCGAGAATCGCAGCGACGATCACCAGAATCGATGTCGCATTAATCAGCGCGACCAGAAACTCTACCGGCAGCCTCCGCAGCCGCGCGAAGATCTCCTTTCGGTTGGGTTTAGACAAAAGCGCCTCCTATCGTGTTTCATTTCTCCGGCCTACTGACCCTTGATAGAAAACCTGTCGACCAAGCGGTCCTGCCGGTAGTAGGTCGGCCGCGTGACACCATTACTTTGGGGTGGCACTTCGGCCCGCGCTGCGCGCGCCGCGGGCTCGATCTTTTCTAAAATCGCAGGCTCCGACTTGGGCTGAGCAGCAAGTACCGCCTGCGACGTCATGTCGAGCGCGGGTGCTGGCGCGGTGGTGAGAGTTTGTATGCCGCGCTCCAACATAATCGCTTCGAGCCGAGGCCAAGGCAGGAAAGCCATCATCCATCCGTCGCCCCGTGGTACTCGTACGCGGAACAGGTGTGGCCAAAGGACAGGTGCCTGGTGGTCGCCCCGCAGCCAAGTAGAATTTTGTCCGGCTACGTTCGAACTACTTTGTGCCAGTCGCCCCGCTACCGGTGGTCTCTTTGCTGTCACCGCGTCGCGTATCGCACCATTCCATCCCGGCCGAGGGTAAAGCGGACGTCGCGGACGTTTGGCCCACGCACGGATGTCGCCCGACATCACCGTCTAGCGCCCGAAGATGAAAAATGGGGACGGTAGGGGCGGCCTTGCCACGTAGACCGGCTGGTACTGCGGTGGTGGTGGCGCACGGTAGAGGGGGGCGTCTGAGTCAAAGGCATCGGCTGGGAACGCGCCGCCGTCGGCGGTCCTGCATCGGGGATCGAGCCGTTCATCACCACCTTGGTGTTGGCCATTTTCGTGTTTCACAAGTCCCCATAGCGTGGCGGCGTTTTTCACCGACAGCCGCACGCAGCCATGCGACACGGCACGGCCGAGATTGCGCTGCTCGTAGGTGCCATGGATAGCGTTGCCGGTCTGGGTGAAAAAAATCGAATAGGGCATCGGCGCATTGTCCCACTCCTCGCTGTAGTGGTCGATCTCCATGCGGAACGGCTTAAACGTGCGCTGGGCGTGTCATAGCCGCGACCTCCGGTCGTAAACCGGCCAGTCGTAAAGTTGCTCGCCATTGACCGTGACATCATGCGCTGGGTCGATTTGTCGACCTCAATTAAAAGCTCGGCGTAGGCGGCTTGGGCAAGCGTCAGCACTGCAATGGTGGCCGCGGTTAGCGGCGCGATGAGGCGGTTGATACGCATAGATGAGCACTCCAGCCACAACGATTGCGTATATACTCCCCCAAGTAGCAGAGATAATCATGGCTTCGTGCTCAACGGTCGTTGACCCAGATCAAAATGGCTACCGATTAATGTGATCTGTTTGCGCGTATGAAGATCACGGAATTCGTTGATCGTCACATCGTCCAAGTAATCGCTTTGGCCGTGATCGTCGTATTTGTGGGCGTTCTCTTATTGAATGCGCTCTCTCGTTGAAATCCACCGAACTCTGCGGCAGATCAACTCCAGAAGCAGGGTTAAAAGATGAATGATCCAAGGACGCGCCGTATACTTATTGCCTTGGTTATAGGAATTATTTTGTTTGCCGCGGGCATGGCCCAACATTATTGGCCGTAACAATTGCACCAACTAATGCCTGCTTTCAGGATATTGCCTTTCGCTTGCACGTATCGTGGACCCTTGATGCAGATCAACGGTTCTTGCTGCGTATGGCTGAAACTATTTAAAGAAAATGGAGAAGGCCTCATGAATTTGGCTGCATTGGGTCGGCATTGAAATTGATTGTACTAACGGCCGGAGTGTGCCTGGCGATCAGTGTTTCCGGTCCTGCGACCGCAGCTCCGTATAAATCGAAACAGATCCGCGTCGAATACGTTGTGCCGAAGAATCCAGTGCATCAGCCCATCTATGAGAGACTGAAGCAGGTGCGTGCCCTCGAGCATATACAAAAGTTGCTCAGCCCGCTTCGACTTCCTCGTCCGTTGCTTCTCAAGGTTTCTGGTTGCGACGGTGAGTCGAACGCTTGGTATGATGGAAGTGTCGTGACCGTCTGTTACGAATTCCTGGCAGACATTCTGAAAAATGCGCTAGAGGGAACGCTACCGAGCGTTATTACACAAGATGATGCCATCCTCGGACCCTTTATGGACGTGTTCTTGCATGAGTGTGGGCATGCGGTTTTCGATCAACTGAAAGTGCCGGTGCTTGGCCGGGAGGAGGACGCTGCGGATTTGTTTTCCGCCTACATTATGCTGCAATTGGGTAAGGAGGATGCGCGCAGGCTGATCCTGGGTAATGTCTATCAATATAAAGAAGACGTTGTGAACCCGCAGGTGCCCCTTACGAAATACGCTGACGAGCACGGGATTCCAGCGCAGCGATTTTTTAACGTGTTGTGTATTGCGTATGGCGCTGACCAAAAATTGTTTGCTGATGTTGTGGAGAAAGGATACCTACCAAAAAAACGCGCGGAAGGCTGTGATCTCGAATATGAGCAAACTGCTTTCGCGTTCAAAAAGCTAATAGGTCCTTATATCGATCAGAACTTGCGAAAAAGGTTCTCGCTACATGGATGCGGGACGTGGATGCCCGGCCAAAGGCGAAGCGGTAAATAGGTGTGGCATTCAGGTCGCAAAAGCGGCAAACAATTCCGCGCCATTCGTTGATTTGTATCAAAATGACTGTCGACCCTTTGGTAACTTTGATATCAACCCGAAAGAGGAGGTTGCCATGAGTGAAAAAATAAAATCGGAATTGATTTCGCGCCGAAGGGCTTTTTCCGCTTCTGGGCTTGGCGGCTGCGTTGAGCCTCGTAGTGCCGGCGACGGTGATGACCGCAACGGATGCCGAGGCCCGCGTTGGTAATCCAGCCTCAGCCGTGAGCGTTGCTGGCGCGAATCGGCGTGATCGACGTCAGGACCGGCGCTATAAGAAGAAAAAGAAGAAACCAACCGACTCAGAAGAAAAAAAATAAAGGCAGTGCGTTTGAGGGGCTACCGAAGGTGGCCCCTTCCGCATTGAGATATTCCCGCCAGATGAAGGAATGCGTAATGCGCCTCCCGGGTAGCGAACGCACCAATAAAATGGTTGCCCAGTGGGCTAAACTTTTTAAATCACGAGTGCGATACTAGGTGACGGCGCGGCCGCCATGGACGAGCAACATTCGCGGTTGGCCAAGTGATTGATGGCTCGTCTGCGCGGGGCCTATCTGCCGCATCAAGCTTCCCGAAAGCCGCGGACGCTGCTATGGCAGGGTTGTCCGGCTTCGAGCATTGCCACAATCTAAGGCGTGAGGAATTGGAGTCGATCGTCGCTCTGAAATAGATCTCAGCCGAGCCGCTTCAACTCATCGACGATCTCGCCGTTGAGGACTTCCTCGAGCCGGATCAGCGCGCGCGCGACATCGGCGCCGTCCATCACCCGGTGGTCGTAGATAATGCGGACATTCACGCCGCCGTCATCACCGATATGGCCGTAGTTGACGACGATGGTGAGTGGCGACAGCGGGTGCAGCGAGTTGACGCTGAGCGCCGAATAGACCGAGAGCCCGAAGGTGCCGAAGTAATTGCCACGCTGACGTCCGATATTGAGCCCGATCCACCACAGCAAGCGGCGGAAGAACCTCGGCCAGCCGGCTACGCGCAAGCCGCGGCGGAAATCCTTGACGTTGTCGAGCGGCGCGTCCGTCCCAATGCGGATTAGGCCGCACAATTCAGTAAGCGAGCGCCCGGCAGCGTTCTTTATCAGCATTGAGAACAGGCCGTGGTCGCCGTTATATTCGCGCTCGATCATCAGGCTCGCGGTCACCGATGGATATTCGTAGAGGTGCGGCCACGGCACCTTTATGTAGGCTCGGCGGAGCACCGGCATGTCCTGCGCGGTGAGCGCGTAGGCCTTGATGAAGATCGCCGACCATTGCGGCCGCTCGCGGCAGGCTTTGCGCGCCGCCACCACCGCGGCGAGCTGCATGCGCCTCTGCACCGGCAGCGACGGCACCGTACGGGCGAAATGTAAAAGGTCGATGATAAGGCGCCGCGGCTTTGAAAGTGCAATCGATCGCCCGCGCATAACCGCCTCCCTAATATAACCAGGGAATAATGCGTTTGGTCCGCGCCGTATACGCGCGGTATTCGTCGCCGAACAATTCAGCCATCATCTGCTCTTCGCGCGCGAACCGCAGCGCGAACAGCAGCAGCGCGCTAACAAGCCCCGCAAGTCCAGCAAACCAATTCGACAACAGCAGGAATTGCGCGAGACCAAGCAAGAGGAACGACAAGTACATCGGGTGGCGTACGTCGCGATAGACGCCCACCGTTACCAGCTTGTGCCCCTCGCGCAGTTTGAGGCTCGCTGACCAATTGGAACCTAGATCGTGATGGTTGCGCCAGAATAGCCACAGCGCCACGAGCATCATCAGAACGCCGAAGATCGCCATCCACGGCACGAACTGCCGGTCCAGCGCGGCCGGGACGCCGCTCGCTAAATAGAAGGCCGGAATGACAAAAAAGCTTACTGCCGCGGCGACGAGCAGTACACATTCGAGGCTGTCGTGCATCGTGCGCACGACCGGCGTCTTTCTGGCGCGTCGATTATACGGATGCCTAATCACGTACCAAACTATAACCCCGGCGCACCAAACGATTTCAGCAGCAAGCTTAGTCATCGCCGCGATAATACGAAAATCCGACCGCAAAAGTCACGGGGCAAATTCGACTGTGCGACACGCGCATGGACCTTTCAGCGTATCCATAGCTGATAGGCATTGAAAAAAGCAAAGCGGGAAACTTAAATGCTTTCGGGCAGTTTTCCCATCCGGAGTGGGTCTCATGGTGCGCTTGCAATCGACCGGCCTGGTCGCGGGATTGGCCGTCTCCTTCGTCATATCCGCAGCACCCATCCCGTCGAATGCACGTGAGATCGTGCAATTCACCGGCTATTCGGCCGGCACAGTCGTTGTAAGAACAAACGAGCGACGTCTTTACTATGTTCTCGGTGACGGAAAAGCGATCCGCTATCCGGTAGGTGTTGGCAGAGCCGGCATGGGTTGGTCAGGAACGGTTTCCATCGACGGCAAGTTTGTACGGCCTGCTTGGTCTCCGCCCGATATGATTAAACGCGAAAATCCTAAAATGCCGAATATCATTCCAAGCGGCAGCCCCGCGAACCCAATGGGTGAGGCAGCGATAACTCTGAGCGGCGGCGGGCAATACGCCATCCACGGCACTAACAATCCAGGCTCGATCGGTCGGTTCGTCTCTCATGGATGTATTCGCATGTACAACAGCGACGTCATGGATCTATATAACCGCGTCAGTTTGGGCACGCCGGTTGTCGTGTTGCGGTGAGCGGGGAGTTGGAGAGGCCGTCGACATGAATCTTCAAGTCGCCCTTTCAATCCTGGTTGCTGGCGCTGTATTTGCAGCCACGGCGTCGCCGGCCTTGGCCTGGTGGCAATTCGTAGCCAACAGCCCGAGCGGGCAGCGGCACGTCTCTCCGCGCTATGCGACCCAGAACGAATGTGAGACCGCACTCAAACTGACCGAATCGAAATTGGCGGAAAAGTATCCGGAACTCTATCCGCTGGTCGGCAGCTGTGAAGAATACCGGTGACCTGCCGACGCGAAGGGGTCCGTACCGGCCCGATGGGCATTTTTGCCCGCAAAATCAGTGTACGGAATATGCCCGCCGTCGAGGTTAATGGCGATTGTGGCTTTTCTGCACTAGTCAAAAACAGGCATTCTCGTTAACGTTTAAACCGGCAAGTTAGGAGGGGGCTGCAATGAAAAAGTTTCTGGTTGTGGGTAGTTCGTTGGCTCTGGGCTTCGTTGTTCTGAATGGCATCCAGATCGAGAAGGGACCGACTGGTTTGATCGTCAAGTCGGGACAAGCACTAGCGGCCGATATGGCGGTCAAGGCCCCGCCGCCCGCGCCGATCGGCAAGGGGAAGGCCCCGATCATCGGCAAGGGCAAGGGGAAAGCCCCGGTCGTGACCAAAGGCTAATTCTTTCGGCCCAGTCCCCACTTAACACGTTCTTGGAGAGGCACAGTTGTGCCGTTCAAGGAGGTCGTTTGATTAGCGGCTGAGATCAATGCCGCCAGCCCTTGCCATAGGAGGCACGCATGCGGGACAGTTTACCCAGTGCCTGCAGCCTGCTGCTTTGCCTGGGCTTGGCGGTTGCTCTGAGCTCGGGGACTTCGTCAGCCCGCGCCCAGGCCTCCTCTTCCGAGGCTTCCGCTTCTTTGTCCGCACCCGCTTCTGCATTTTCTTCGTCCGCACACAGGGAAGCGTCCAAGCACGTCGGAGGCCCTGGGGAGCACCGGCAGGCCTGGTCGGTAGACGACGAGCCGTACATCGGCCGCGGCGCACCGCAATGGCGCTATTTCGTCGAGTTTCGAGCGCGCAATGCGGCCAGCTACGGCCACATGTATGTCATGTTCGGCGAAGTGAACGATCGTCATGAAATCACCAAAAGCGAAGTCGCAGGTTTCTTTCCGGCCGGAGACGAACGCGACTGCGTCAACTGCAGCGTCTATAACTGGACGATCGGTCACATCTTGCCAGTCCCCTCAGAAATCGGCGCAAGCGACGGCGATCTTGAAGAGCAGTACGTGCTGGCCCGTTTCCGGGTTTGGGTCGACGCGCAGCAGTATCAAAGCCTGATCGCTTACATCAATGAGCGCAAGGCTCACAAAGGCTTGTGGAATGCCTTCTTCGCAAATTGCGTCACCTTTGTCCGCGATGTGGCAGCGTTTCTGGAAGTTAAGATACCGCCGCTCATCGCTTTTTCACCCAGTGTGTTGATGTACCCGAAGGACGTGGTCGACGCGATGCGGGAAGCCAACGGGCTGAAGCACGAGCAGATACCGCTGCGGGACGCCGCGGGTGAGTGGTCAGTCGATGTTGGAACGGATGTGCAGCACGCGAACAAGGGGGCCGAAAAGGAATGCGCTGCCGTCACCGTCAAAGAAAAGGATCGCCAACGGGCGCACTGCAGGACAGCCTGTTTCGGGCACGCGTTGACTGTTTTGCTGATGGTTCGCTTCCTGAACGGCTGAGTTCATCGCACCGCGCGAAGCGGGCGTCTCCGAAAAGCGACCGGCTGCCGCTGCCGCCGATAGCCGTGCCTACCCAGGGCAATTCCATTTCTGAAACGCCAATTCCCGGACACGCGCCGCTGGACTGTGAGTCGGCCTTCAGCCCAATCACCGATCCCGGGCGGGCACACATAATCAATTATTGTTTGGCTTGATCCACGACCACCACGTCCATGCTTACGCGGGGTAAAGATGGGGTAATCGCCCTGGCCGTCTTTGTGGATAGCAGACGGCCCGGCGTCACGCCGCACCCTATACACTCGTATAATCGCCTTTCAGGCGCAAATTGTTACCGTCAATGCCTCTGCTCATGGGAGGATTGATGAACGCTCGCGTAGTAGGTCTTGATCCCCGTCAGCTTTTTCTCGGCATTTCTGAACATCAACCAGTCGACTTCTCAAAAGCGCTTTTGCATGGGTGCAATCAGAGTGTTGTAAAGAACAGCATTCTCGCGCTTCGGCGAGGACCTATCCGTTACCGCCGCAATGCGATGATTGTCTGCGAGGGCGATCCCGACCGATTACATTCTACCTAGTCGTCAGCGGCGTTGCCCGAAGTGGTCAGGACCAATCGGGACGGCAGCCGCCGTATCGCCGCTTTTCATTTCCCTGGAGAGCTATTTGGCATGGAGCCGGCGATCCGGCACATTCGCTCTCCTTGCAGAGGCGGCGACAGAGACACTAATATTATTTCTCAAACGACAGCACTTTGCTTGCCACAGCCGTTCGGGACAGCAGAATTGCAAATTATTTGTTGGCCGCCACAACAAATGAGCTTCGACGCGTCACAAGAGCATTCACTCATGTTGGGCAGACTTGCCACATGTCGCGTGGCGACATTCCTGATTGACCTATCAAATCAGGATGGGAAAATCGAAATATCTCGATCTGCCGATGCCTCTACCTCGATATTGCTGATCATCTTGGGCTCACAGTCGAGACGCTTAGCCGGACCATTACCGCATTGGAAAGAGCAGGATCAATTGCGCGTGCTTCGTATCGAACAATAGCTCTACGAGATCGAGCATCACTCATTCGCATGGCAGGTCGATAGTGAAAATGGTTGGACAGTCTCTTGCGGCCCGCTAACAATATGAAAAAAAACGTCGTGCCTCTGGCCACAAGAATTCCGGCCAGTCAGCGATATCGCGCTCGCGCGGAAGAGTGCCGCCTCAATGCTCGGTCATTCCGTGACGACAGCGCTCGGACCCAAATGTTGCAGCTCGCAGCTGATTACGAACGCAAAGCTGTGCAAGCAGAAGTGTTCGAGCGCTTAGAACCTAAAGATAGTGGCGACCGATAGCACCCGAGTTTGGGTCACATGCACGATACGACCAAGCGTGTGTTAAGGCGAGAAGGGCCGATAACACACCGAGGAAGCACGCGGATCGGACCGGCCACAAACTCACATTAAAGACAAGATCCATATGTAAGGCGCTAAACAGGCGGCGTCATCGGAGGAAAAATTCAATGTCTTGGCTGCGGATTTTCGCTCTCGCGCTGTTAGTGGCGGTCGCCGGTTGCTCCGGCATTGGCAGCGCCGCTGATGCCATCTCAAGCGCCAACCATGGAAGATGTCGATCCAGGCGTCGACCACACTGCGCGCGATCGTGATCTGCCGTCCGAATTTCGCAAGCAGTCGGTGTACTACAGGACCGAACAGCCGCCGGGCACGATCATCGTCAACACCGCCGAGCGCCACCTCTATCTGATCATGGGCAACGGCGTGGCGCTGCGCTACGGCGTCGGGGTAGGCCGCGACGGATTCCAGTGGGGCGGCATCCAGAAGATTACAGTCAAGCGCGAATGGCCGGACTGGGTGCCGCCACCGGAGATGATCGAACGCCAGCCTTATCTGCCGCGCTGGATGGCGGGCGGCCCCGGCAATCCGCTCGGCGCGCGTGCGATGAACCTCGGCGCGACGGTTTACCGTATCCACGGGACCAATGCGCCTGAGACGATCGGACAGGCGGTGTCGTCAGGTTGCTTCCGGCTTGTCAACGACGATGTCGCCGATCTTTACTCGCGCGTGCCGCTCGGCACCAAGGTCCTGGTGCAGCATCAATAGCGGTGCCCGGCGATATGTATCCACTATGCTGATGGTGGTGGCCGTAAAGGTCAGACGGCGCCGATGAAGCGCGCGCCGGCCGCCGAGTTGTGGTAATTAGGTAATTATATGTCGCATTTTTGGCACATCAGAGCGAAAATCGTCCCGCATATACGACAGTTTAGGGAGCAATTAACTTCGACGAATTCTGCGCGTTAGAGTGTGTGCAGATTTGACTGGCGCGTAAGCCAACTTGCAGGGACAGGAGAATTGTATGCGAACATCTTCAGTGGCGTTGCTTGCTGTGGCCCTTGGTCTGGCCGCGAGCCAAGCTTCCGCAGCCGACCTACCGAGGAAAGCGCCCGCGTACGTACCACCGGCGCCGCCTCCCATTACCTGGACCGGACTACGCCGCTACTTCGGCGGCAACATCGGCGGCAGCATTTGGCAACGCCAAAGCGACCTCCCCCGACGTTGGTGGCGAAAATCTCTACAGACGGCTCTGGCTTTGCCGGTGGCGGTCAGATCGGCTGCCGATTATCAGTTCGCCGGCGGGTGGGTGATTGGCGTCCGCAATATGTACGATTGGACGGACAACAAAAGAAGCGGAACATTGGTGGACGCGGCTGGCGGACGCATTTGTTGCTAACTTCAATAATCAATGGTTCGACACCCTGACGGCCCGCCTCGGCTATGCGGTGGCGCCCGCCTGGTTGCTCTATTTCCAGGGCGGCGCGGCCTGGGGTCATACCAGTACAAACGTCACCTTCAATGGTCTTCAAATTGGCCAGACCTCCAAGACCAGAACAGGTTGGACGATCGGCGGCGGCGTCGAATGGATGTTCGCCCCGCAGTGGTCGGCGTTTCTGGAAGCTAATTACATGGACCTCGGCTCGAGAGATGGGACATTGGACCCTGCAAGTGGCTGTGTCGTCTGCACCTTCAACGCCAAAGCGACCCAGACTACTGTTCTGGTTGGCTTGAATTACAGATTCAATTGGGGGAAAAAGGCCGTACTGACACGCGCCCTCCCTCAACTAGAACCGCCAAGACCCCGAGCCCTGCTCGGGGTCTTTTTATTAAAGCGTGATGCAGTTTTCGGAGAGAGCGGCCGCGAAGGGGCTTTCTGTTTTCATGAGAACAGATTCGTGGCGGATGTCTGCTATTGGCCCGAAGTGGTGGTATCTTTTTCGCTGTGCTCGCACTAAATGCAGCATTCCGCTAAAGCGGACATCGCGCTTTTGTGCAGCAATGTCCGCTAATGACGGTGGATTCAACCGGTCGACGCAACACTCTCTGTCTTGAAGGGGAAACAAGGAGTGCGTGACGAAACGTCGAGGGTTTTTTCGAAGCTTCACTGCGCCAGAGAAAGCGGGGACTTTGGCATCGCTGGCAGTTAGCGCGAGACACCTTGGGGTTCAAACCGAAGCAGATAGAATGAGATGGAGTGTTGCGTCGACCGGTTAAATCCACCACCCTTAGCGGACATCGGCTGCTGCACTGCACATGTCTGCTTCTGACCCAAAGCGGATATTAGTCGCGCACCCTAGACTGTCCGCTTCTGACCCACAGCAGACAAAGATTGACATAGGTCAAGGGGACAACGTTCATCAGAGTGTTAGCTGATGCTTGGCTTGAGGGGTAAGTCATGACCCTCAAAATTACCGGCGTGAACGCAAACGACGATTTGGTCGTGAGTGAAGCAATTGCATTTGCAATCGAAGGCATGAGCCGACTGCCGAGTGCGCATCGGCCGGCGGGGAAGATTGTAGATTTAAAAAATATCCTGAGCGTGATGCCACTCGCTGAGTGTAGCGGCGGCTCGAGGCAGATGCGCGCAGCCGCATCGATACATTGCTCGGTGTGTCTAGCAATCAATCGAGATTCCGTGGGTAGTTCTTCTAGCGGAGGTTTTTATGCTGACCTTCAAGCGCGCCTACGAAAGCCGCTCAGTCGGACCGTGGTCGTATGAGGATTACAATGTGTTCGACGGCGACCAATGCGTCGGACACGTCCTGTACCAATTCCAGGGACCGGAGGGACGACCTTGGCTCTGGTTTATTGACGCGGGCGAGCCGCAAAACATGCATGAATGCGGCTACGCTGCAACTCGTGAGCAGGCCCTGACCGCATTCAAGGCAAAGTTAGACAGTCGCCGAATGCCTCAAGTTATCGCGGCCTAGAACCGATGCGGCCAGCACGCTTGCCTCTCTGCTGGCGCGCGTAAAATGTCTGCGTTCGGTGGTAAAGCAGACATGACTTTTTGCGGCGCAAATGTCTGCTTCCGGCCCAGAGCGGACATCACGGATCTCCGCCGAGCTTGATTTAAATCAATGTAACCATGGCCAATGGCTGCAAGGAGAGAAGCCATGGTGACTGGGAAGAAGGCTCTCGTCGCTCTCGTAGCAGTTGGGATTGCAGCGGCATTGGGCGTCGCCGGTAGCGCGTCGGCGGCCACAAAAAGAAGGTTACCTACAAACAGGCTTGGAGATTGTGTAAAGCCGAGCTTGATAGGGGAAACCTTCTGCGCGGCGACGCTTGTATGAAAAAATATGAGTACGATTTCTAACCGGCCGGACCGGGTCGGTCGCGCTCGAGCGAACGATTTACGGATGACCATAAGAGGTCTCGTTTTTCGTACTCAGAGATGCGTTTTAGTGGCGGAAAGTTAGGTAACGGAAATGATTGCGATGCCTCTCTCAGCAACGACCACGGACAGCGCCGTCGAGCAGCGCACCCCAAATTCGCGCATCATCAAGCGGTCAATCATCCGCAACGGCCATAAAACGAGCGTGTCGCTGGAAGATCAGTTTTGGGACTGTCTGCGCGAGATTGCGAAAAGCAAAAAGCTCACTGCGTCGAAGCTATTCGAGGAAATCGACCACCACCGCTATAGTGACAATCTCTCATCAGCAATTCGAATATTCGTGTTGGAATATTATCAAAAATGGCGCTTTCAGGGCTCCGCGCACAGGTGACGGGCGGCGATGCAAAATTGGCTGCAATAGAGGCCAAGGCCGGCGGATACTACTCAGCAGCAATAGAAGTTGGTTCCTGCTGAGATAAAGGTTCACCAGCGTTGCTGGCATTCAGCCGTTGCAAATCGACGATCAGGTCGTGGAAGCATTCAAGCGGCACAGAATATCTTCGTTCCGCTTTGGAAAATGCGGTGCGCAACGAAATAATCACGTTGCCATCTGCTGAGTAGCCTTCAGCCCTCAACGCAACGACGCTTACAGGCAGTATTTCATCCTGACTCATGGCGGTACTCATGACTAATTGCCACCGATATAAGCTTATCAAATTACCCGAGTAATGAATACCCCCCGCGCACAGAGGTACAAAATCCTAAAGAACGCCAGATTTGGGTCCCCGGCACGACCCGGAGGTGGACCTCACGGCAATGCCGGAGACAGACAAACCACTTGGCTGCCTCAGGGAGGAATTGCCCCAAGCGTTCATCCGAACGTATGGGCGCTCGAAAGCAGGACGAAGGCATTGATGCGCGTCAATGTTCCAATGGCAAACTAGTTAGCGCGGCAGTTCCTTTTTTTGCGGTTTTTGATCTGGATCAACGATTATTGGGTCAGAGCAAGGACCATGCCTGCTTCAAGAAAATCTCGTCTTGGAGACATGGGAGATACGGATGATCAGATTGATCGCTATTGCTGCCTTCGCCATAGTCGTCACAACGTCAGCGCAGGCCTTACCAGTTGCGCCGGTTCACGAGCCGGACGGCATGATCACGCCAGTCGTTGCCGCATGCGGCGTGGGCATGACACGAGTTAACGGTGTCTGCGTGTCCAGACACCACAAACGTCAAGCTCGCAGGTGTCTACGATGGAATGGAAGCACTTGCGCGAAATACTACTGAACCGACACCGTGACCGCGGTTTCGGGGCTGATTGGTCAAAGCGCGAGGCCGCCTCGGTTGGCGGCCTCTTTCATTTCAAACGAAACGTGCGACGCAACGCCAGTGTGCTCCCAAAAGATGAAAATTACGATGTGCATCAGGGTGCTCACATGGGCGGCAATACCTTTCGATCATATAGCCAGAAATGTGTCGTCGTAGGCTCAAGTCATTTACATCGTTGTCGCGGCATTTGACCCAGGTCAATGCGCGCGGGTGAGGGTCGCCTCGTATCGCAAACTGTGCCGTATCTGAAAGGACGAGCAAAATGAAGCATCGATTGATCACTGCAGCATTTGCAATTTTGCTTCTTCCGGCGACTGCAAATGCGCAGGTCGTTATCGATATGGGCGCGTTTACCTGCGCACAATATCTGGCGATGTCGCCGTCAATGTCCCGTGATTTCTCTGCGTGGATGAGTGGATGGTTCAGTTATCAGACCCGTAGGACGGCTGTGGATGTGCTTGTGCATCAAGAAAATATCGCGAATGTAAAAACGTGGTGCCAATACCATCCGCAAGCAAGCGTGATGAGCGCCTTACAGAACTCGATCGGCCCCAGTGACATCTTGGACCCACCGGAGAAAAGCCATGAGATGGAATGTTCTTTTCGTAGCAGCGACTTTGCTGGTGGCCGCTTCGCAGCCAAGTGCAGCTCAGATCAGCGTAGACATGAATCAGATCACTTGCGGAGGCTGGCTCGGATACGGCCCAGAAGAACGGGATTTCGTCCGCTTTTGGATGAGCGGTTATTACAATGCGGCCGCCAATAGCAACGTCATGAACTACGACCGCTTTCAAAAGAATTCCGCAAAGATCGCGGCTTACTGCAAGAAGAACAAGTCCAAAACACTGCCGACCGCGATCAAGAACGTCGGCTTGTGGCGGTAAAGCCAGGGGAATTTACCCCGGGGCATTTTTGTTTGTTCTGTATTGTTGTCTAGAGCAAATGACTACAATGCATAAGTCGCCGAAGGACATTGCTCGTTCAATTCGGGGATATAAAAATGCACACAAGCCTTGGCCTGTTGCGCGGCGTTCGGATCGTGCCGGGACCCGAGAGGTGCGAAGCGGCTCGCGCCCAAAAAAAGATCGAGTACTTGGGCAGTACTGTGCCTCAACTGCCTCTCGCCGAATGCGCGCGCGAGTTTTGCGCATGCGAATACCAACCGTGCGGGAGCCCATTGCTGCAGCGGCTAAACGTAGCGAGGCGACGACCCGCGAAGACACGTTCCGGGGTCAGCGATCAAGGTCCGCTTTCAGGGGCAAAGCGGACCTAGCCCGCGCATCGCAAAATGTCTGCTTATGGCCCAAAGATGGGGTAATCGGCCGGCGATCTTGTGGATAGCTGAAGATTTTTGGGTGCTGCGCTTCAGGCTGATGGTGAAACGAGGTCCGCGTCTAACGGCCTCAAGCATCAGAAGGAGAAGCGTGAGCCATGGACCATTTTGCTGGAATGGACGTATCGGTCAAGCAGACCAGCGTCTGCATTGTGGATGACACAGGCAGGATCGTGCGGGAAGTGAAGGTAGCGAGCGAACCTGAAGCTCTTCAGCAGATATTGAGTAGCCCTGCTTACCACTTCAAGCGGATCGGACTGGAAGCCGGGCCATTATCGCAGTGGCTGTTCGCCCTGGCCGATACAGGCTTGCCGGTGATCTGTGTCGAGACGCGGCACATGCGGGCAGTGCTGAAAGCACAGATCAACAAGACCGACCGCAACGATGCACGCGGCATAGCGCGGATGATGCGGGCGGGGCTTTATCGTCCGGTGCATGTGAAGACATTACGCAGTCAGAAACTGCGCATGCTGCTGACCCATCGCAAGCTGCTGCAGTCGAAGGCCATCGCCATCGACAACGATCTGCGCGGCACGTTGCGTAACTTCGGTCTCAAGGTCGGGATGGTCGGGACGGTTAAGTTCGAGGCGCGCATCAGGGAACTGGTCGAGAGCCACCCCGATCTGGCCGTATTCGTCGAACCGCTGCTCGTCGTCCGGCGCGTGCTGCGCGAACAGACCGCCGTGCTGCACCGCCGCTTGCTGGCCATCGTGCGGGACGATGAGGTGTGCCGGCGCCTGATGACGATCCCGGGTGTTGGTCCTGTGGTGGCGCTGACCTATCGCGCCACTGTCGACGTGCCCGCTCGCTTCAGGAAGTCCAAGTCAGTCGGGGCCGTGTTTGGGCTGACGTGCGCCAAGTATCAATCAGGCGAGAGCGAACGCAGCGGCAGAATATCACGCTGCGGAGATGAGATGATGCGGGTCATGCTCTATGAAGCGGCCCATATCATGCTGATCCGAACCAACAAATGGTCATGGCTCAAGGCCTGGGCGATGCAGATCGCCAGGCGCCGCGGGATGAAGAAGGCGATCGTGGCCTTGGCGCGCCGGCTGGCCGTGATCATGCACCGCATATGGGTTGATGGCACCGAGTTCCAGTGGACCCGGGAGGCCGCAGTGGCATGAGAGACGCACCGCACCACATGAGATAGGAGAACACTCGAACTCCACCACGCGGTGGAATGATGTCCCTCGCGGGACGATGGATGAGGCGAGTTCGCATGTCCGCTTGGACCCGCCGTCACTTGACGGTAAGGCCGACCCAAAGATTGCTCCGCCTCGTTCTCGAATCCCATACTGGAAGGGCCTTTGCGCCGAGTCCGAAGAGAAGCACGAGCCCGTGAGCGACATCGACACTGGAGTGGTGGATAGCCTGAAAGCGCTTGACCCCAAACGGCCGATTAGAGAAACGGACATTCCGACCCTTGCGCAGGGGACAGCAGCAAAATGTTAAGGCGCGTCTGGGACAATCCCTTCGGCACGCAAATTCGGGGCGCCGAAGACAGTCGTGGGCACCATAAGCGAAATACGCCGGTTACGGCAAAATCATACCGATCGCCTGCTAACGCTGTTGGCCATACTGCTCGGCCTCGCGATGTTTGTATTTGCCCCCCTTCAGGCGGTAGGCATTTATCTATTTCAAGGTTTCGCAATTGCCGCCCTGTTAGCCGTCATAGGCGGCATGATCATCATCTCCGAGAGCGTCGCGGCCCTGGTCGTGATGGCGATCTGTTTTGCCGCTAATGTCGTCATCTTCGTGTTGCGTCTTTATTTCCCTCCATGGCCATATAATCTCTATGGACTGGCTGGCGCTTGGCTCGCCATTGCGATCACGCTCGGAGCGGTCGTTGCTCAAGCTGTATTCAGGCGTGGCCGCGTCACTTATCATCGAATTGTCGGCGCGATCCTGTTGTACCTGCTTATCGCTGTCGCGTTCGGGACGCTGTTCATATTTGTTGGCTTATCGCTTCCCGATACTTTCAAGGGAATAATCTTCGAAGACAATTCGGGCCTTGCAAACTCGGTTTTCTATTTGAGCTTCGTTACCCTGACGTCGACAGGATACGGCGACATCGTTCCGGTGCATCCGATAGCGCGAAGTCTCTGCAACATCGAAAGCGTTATTGGTCAGCTTTATCCAGCCACGTTGTTAGCAAGACTTGTAACTCTCGAATTGCGCGAGCGCAGCCCCCATTAATAGCTCTCGCGATGCTGTGGACGCCGCCCGCTCTGGTTCCTTGTTTCCTCCCGCCAACCCGAAATCTTGTGGCTCGACCTGGATGACACGTCTTGCCGTGCCATCATCATCGGCCAGACCGTCCAGCAGAGCTGCGAAAGCCCGGTTTCCTTCGTCCAGTCGTTGTCGCGCCGCCATACACTCATACGCGGGGCATTCAGGGATTTGCGACAATCGTGCTCATCACATCGAACACGCGACACGAGAGACGCCGTTCTAACTACCGGGATTTCGCAGGACCACGCAATCGCCCCCGGCCAAGTGAATGCTATCGCAAACATCATTTGCAGCCGCCCGCGAGTCAGCACCGACCCTGACTTGATAGCGCGGGAGGGAACCTGGTCCGCGTTCAAGCAGGATTGGGTCCCGTCCGGCCAGAACTGCCGCGAACCGCCGCTGAAGTGCGGCATATCGATCCAAAATTTCCGGGCGAGATCTGTCTGCCCCGAGAATGGCGCCCCAAGGTTGGATCGCGCCCGTCACTACATGCTGTTGGAGCGCTACCAGGAAATTCGTCGGCGGTTGTTTGAGCTTCGCCATCAGCGTTTCGCAACTAACCCCGCCTTCGGCTTTGGCCTCTAGGCCCCGACCCGCCGCCCACTGGTCAACCGAATTTCCGGTCACCGCCGCCACGTAGGCGCGCGTTTGCGCAGGCATTGAGGCTGCGCCCGACATCCATGCCCGGACGCGAGCAGGCCCCGCGTTATAGGCAGCTGCCGCAAGCCCGAGGTTGCCAAACTGGCCGCGCAAATCTTTGAGGAACTCCGCCGCCTTCGGCAAAGCCTCTATGGGATTGAGTGGGTCAAGGAGATTACGCTCGGCTGCGGTAGCCGGCATGAACTGTGCAATTCCAAGAGCGTGCTTGCCGCTTCGGGTTGATGGACCGACAGCAGTGGGCCTGAATCGACTTTCCCGCCAAATTAATCGGACGAAAAATTCGACCGGCAGGCCGTTCGCACGAGCCGCCGATTCAAGGAGGAGACAGACTGACTGCTGCGTTTGTCGAGATGCTTCGCCCTTACTCGTTGGGAACTCAGGTTCAGGAGTTTCGGCGGCTTCCTGCGCTGTTAGGCCGGTTGCCGCCAGCAGTATGACAGAAAGGACGCTCGCAACAGAACGCAGCATGGGGTGCTTTCGACTTTTTCAATTCTGACAGGAATGTGATCGGACTGGAAGCCGGGCCGCTGTCGCAGTGGCTTTTCAGGGGCGAGATCGACCGTACCGGCGGCATATCGCGCTGTGACGAGATGATGCGGGTGATGCTCTACGAAGCGGCCCAGAGCATGTTGCCATTCAAAGAGATGGTCCTGGCTCAAGGCCTGGGCCATGCAGATCGCGAGGCGCCGCGGGAAAAGGCACCGTCCCCACGTGACCCAAAGCGGATAAGCACGTGGGTTATGTCGGATCGCGAACAAATCGCAGTCCAAATTGCAGTATTGTGGTTTGCACTCAGGTGCAAGAGACCAACATTGGAAGGTATTCTAGAACCTTTGACGTTTCTCAATGCGTCCATTTGAAAGCGCGTCACTGTTTTATTTGGGTCTTTCTCAGGCTTTGTCATGTGATCCGGCATTGCCGACGTCCGTTACAAAACAACCGAGGCTCGCAGGCTCCCAATGCGAATGCCGATGTTCACCTACTTTATGACGGTAGGAGCGACGCTTCTCGCGTTATTGGTGTTGTTTAGTTACGAACTTCCGGATGTTGGCTCACCAATTAAAACATCGCAGTTAGTGGGGCTGCCCAAAAGCGAACCGCGAGCGGACCCGCAACCATTGCTGACGACACCCGATATCGCGGCCGAAAAGGAGAGTCCGGCCACGCAAATATCCAACTCAGCCTACGCACAAGAAACAAGCGCGCCTAAGCGGCAGAATGTACACCTAACCAAGCAGCGACAGTCGAAAAGCAAGGATACAAGGGCCCCGCGTGAACATCGCGTTGCAGCGTATTCGCACGACGTCATGATGAGCATTCATTAACACGCCCCCGGACGACGGTGGGTTTGGCTGGTCGTGGAGAGCGCAAGCTGCGCGATTCCGGAACACCAAGAAAGCGCGTTTCGCTAATCGGCCTTTGAAGTTCCGTTGCCTTCAACAGACTGTGATTAAGCGAAGGTTCTTTCTCGCACGTTCGTTGGATTTTCGAGAAGTCAGAATACTCGGCAGGAGGCTTTCTTCGATGCGTAAATCGTTCATCGGGCTAATTGCCATCGCCGTACTAGGCTTTTCATCGATAGCCCTTGATATCGCGGTCGCTCAAAAGGGTGGTGGTGGTGGTGGTCACGGCGGTGGAGGTGGCGGCGGTGGGAGTGCCGCTATGGGCGGTGGTGGAAGCGGTGGGGCGGCCATTGGAGGTGGTGGTCACGGCGGTGCCGGTGTGGCGGGCGGCGGTGCCGCAATGGGAAGTCGGAGTGCTGGCCCAAGTATGGGAGCAAGACCTGCGATGCACGGAGGCTTAAATGCGCCATCCGGCTACTCAGGAAGCCGATCTGTTGGCGGCCGCGCGTTTGCACCGACCGGTCACCCGACGAACCGCTACTCGGGAACCTACAGCGGCGGCCAACGGTACACTGGTGATTGGAAGCATCAGGGTGATCATCATCATGGCCACCATCATCGCCACCATGGGCACGGGTTCGCTTTTTTCGGCGGCTTCTATGACGATGGATACTATCCGGATTATTACTACGACGATTGCTATCAGTGGCACCGCATCCACACACGACACGGCTGGCGATGGCGTCGGGTGTACGTTTGCAATTATTGAAAACGCGGTCGACGCAACACTCCATCTCATTCTATCTGCTGGGGTTTGAACCCCAAGGTCTTGCGCTCACTACCGTGTTCAATTTTGAACAGACTTCCCGTCCTCGGCCCTTTGACCTAAATCAATGCGAGTTTTCAGTTTGCGCTCATCCTTCGTGGGCTGGGAGGCGTCGTGCTCAGGAGGTCGTGATGTCGAAAATAATAACTATTGGAGCGACGGCGCTCTTCGCCGGCATTTTGTGCGCAACTCCCCTCTCGGTTCGCGTGTCGCCTCAGGGAACTGTGGCGTTGTTCGCGGACGGCGCCTCAGCGGAGATTGGTCGTCCTCTCACTGCGGGAAGCGTGGCCGGTGTTCATCGCAGGGCACATCGGCGCGCATATCGTCGTGGGTACTACGGTAACTATGGATACGGATACGGGACACACCAGCCGTCGTATGGATATGGACGCGCGTATCGGCGTGGCTACTACGGTAACTATGGATACGGATACCAGCCGTCGTACGGATATGGATACGCGTATCAGCCGTACCGCTCACCAGCAACCCTATTCTGGGTATGGCACCCGGTACCGGCAATGGTGGGAGTTCTGATCGCGCGATCAGCATAATTGGAGAAGCCCGCATGCAGCCGGTGACAGCAGGTTTGGCTGACCAAACCACCGCGCTCCAATCGACATGAGCATGCCAAGGACTGAACGTCCGCCCTTGGCTATTGCACGCAGTTAGTCAAACCATCCGGAGGATAGCCTATGCAAAAGATTATTTTTGCAATCGGTGCCATCGTGTTGCTCTCGACAACGTACGCGATGGCGCAACAAGGACAGATCGCAAGGGAATGTGCCGTTGATATCAGGGCGGCGTGTGGAGACGTGCCGCCGGGCGGGATCAGGGCCTGCCTTAACTCGCATCTAGCGGACCTCACCCGGCCGTGCCAAGCCGTACTGCTCGGGGTGGCAGCAATTGCGAACGAATGCCGCGGCGACGTCAGTTCATTGTGCGGAGGCGTGCAACCTGGCGGCGGCAGAATTGAAGCCTGTTTGCAGTCTAACCTCACAAAACTCAGCGCACCCTGCATGGATGTCATGGCACGAACAGTCGGCCGCGGAGGGTAACTTCGTCGTCTGAACATGCGAGGTTAATTTGCAGCCTAGGACAAGTACTCCCTCGTTCCCCGCGACAGCGCTTGTCCCCTGAGAGGCCGTCTAATCCCCATAGGCGGCCTCTTTCTCATCGGCCTGATGTCAACTGCGTTGATATTTTCAGGCTATTTCGGATCGCGAACATGTGTTTTGAAAGCCGCAATTTCCGGTACTATCTTCACCGGATCGTTGGCCGAGCCTTTGGGCATCAACGACTGAGAAACGCGATTATGTGCGTCGCCTTTTGAGAGCGGCACGTGCGTTCCCGCCCCTAAAAATGGATCAGCCAATGCGCGCGTCAGCCGCCGCATTTGTTTGAATTCATGGAGGGCGTCATGAAGTGGGTCATTCAGGCCAATATCACCTGGTTCAGCCGATTGCTTGAAATCGAAGGCGACCTGAGCAAGCGAGCGATGTTGCTCCACCTTCTTGCCGAGCAGGAAGCAGAAATGAAGAAGGCAGATGAAACGCCGGTTGCTCTCGAAGAAGCTCTTAAGTTGCGATTTTGAACATTTGGGTGTCGTCCCCCACCCCTCAGCGCCCCTGACATCCAGATGTCCGCCCCTTGGCAGACGAAGCCAAGGGGCTATCCCTCGAATTGTCGATGAGCGCTGAGTGCTCCATCTTTTGGAACCATTTGCACTCTCCGGATAATTACCTAACGACAATACCTTAAGGACATCACCCGGATTTTCTGCAAGTCCAGCACTTGTTAGTCGTTCAACTAACAAGGCCAGTGTCATGCGTATAAAGAGCGTCACTTTGTATTCGCTTCCATATGTCGTTGGCGTTGCCAGTTTTCTGGTTGCGGCACACCAAGTCGCTCCCTCGCTGACAACGTTGCGTGCCTTGTCGGATACAAGCACAAAAAGCGCGATAAGTTCTGGCCAAGTCGTAAATCGTTCGCTTAAGAGCGATAGGTTGCCAATTAAGCAAGCGCTGCCTCGGGCTGATGACGAAAGGCAGATAAAGTTGCCAGGACAGATCGCGCCAAATCGAAAAATTGAAAACGATTGTAATAAGCCTCCAATTGATGTGATTGGCCGCTGTTTCACCGACGCAGGCCCGCTGCGTCATGATCTCCTGCTATCGCCTGATCGATACACCTGATCGGATTTCGGAGAGACCGCCGCGAGCAGGCTGTGTGAGAACTAGGCGAGTCAGATAAGAAAGGCCGCATCAATTACGATGCGCCTTTTTTCATGAGCTACATTCAGGGCGAGGATCGTGGTCAGGCAGCGCTGCTGCCGGCGGCGATTGAGGACTATGTGGCGGCGGATGCGCCGGTTCGGGTGATCGACGCATTTGTGGACGGTCTTGACGTGAAGGGGCTCAGGTTCGCCCGATCGGTGCCGGCAGCGATGGGGCGGCCTCCCTATGATCCGCGGGATCTGCTGAAGCTTTATCTTTATGGCTACCTTAACGAAGTGCGCTCGTCGCGCCGGCTGGAGCGCGAGTGTTCTCGCAATGTCGAGGTCATGTGGCTTCTGCGCCGGCTGGCGCCTGACTTCAAGACGATTGCGGACTTTCGACGCGACAACGGTGCAGCGATCGTGGGGACGTGCCGAGCCTTTGTGCTGTTCTGTCGAGATCAGGGCCTTTTCACGGCGCGCTTGGTGGCGCTCGACGGTTCGAAGTTCCGAGCTGCGGCAAGCGCCAAGCGGGTCATGGGCCGGCGAGAGATTGCGGACGAGGCTAGCCGTCTGGACCGCCGGATCGCCGAGTATCTGGCCGATCTAGATGAGAGCGATGCCAGCGAACCCGATGAAGTGCCAAGTGCGACGACAACGGCGCTTGAGGTCCTCAAGATGCGGCGCGCCGAGCTCGATCGCCTGGCCGCCAAGCTTGATGACGAAGATCGCAATACTCTGGTGGAAGGCGAGCTCGATGCCCGACCCATGGGGATCGGCAAAGGGCCAAAGCCGCCGTCCTATAACGTACAAACGGCCGTCGATGCAGAGACTGGCCTCATCATCCACCACGAGGTAACGGGCGAACCCAATGACACTCGCCAGCTTTATCCAATGGCCAAGGCGACAAAAGACATGCTCGGCGTTGCCAGCCTGACGGTGGTGGCCGATGCCGGCTACTCGAGCGGAATGGCAGCCGCAGCCTGCGAGGCTGACGGCATCACGGCCTGCGTGCCGACCAATCGGTCAATACATAGCCAGGGCGACGGCACGATGTTTGCTCGCTCGGCCTTCGTCTATCAGCCGGAGGCAGACACCTATATGTGTCCGGCGGGTCATGTTCTCGCCCGCAAGCAGGCGATGCGCCGCGATCGTATGATCCTCTATGCGGCGCGCGATTGCGCCGGCTGTTCACTCAAGCCGCGCTGCACGACCGCAGAGCGTCGCTTTGTCAGCCGCCATTTCCATGAGGATGCCTTCGAACGAATGAACGCCCGTTTCCAGGCCGATCCGACTCTGATCAGACAGCGCCGATGCGCCTCCGAACATCCTTTCGGAACCATCAAGCGAATGACCGCCGGCGGCCGATTCCTCACCCGAGGCCTCAAGAAAGTCGGCGGGGAAGCAGCACTCAGCGTGCTCGCCTACAACCTCATCCGCGCGATTAATCTCGTCGGAGCCACCATCCTCGGCGCGAGGCTCGCTTGAGCCAAGCAAAAGAGGCTCCGGATAACCGGAGCCCCTGACTTTTCACACAGCCTGCGCGAGGCGGTCTTTCTTTTTGTGCAGGCCGTTTTGTGGACGTCTGCTTATGGCAGCGGCGGAAGGTCCCCAAAGCAGACTCTGGCCGATACGATCAAGTGATTTGGACCACCGCAGCGCACAAATGGCGGTGTTTGTGTATACCATCGCAAACCATGAGTTGCTTGGCGTTCTGTATGCGCCTTCAGTCGGTTTTTCTTGCCGACTCAGAGCTGATTTGGGTTTACTTCCAATTTGTAACAGCGGGTTCAGACGACAACGAGACGGCTAGGCGCGACATGCGTGAGACCGTCAGATCTGTAAGTTGCGTCTTCGCGAGCAGTTTTGTTTGTTCGCACTCGCGTGCTGTTCCCGAAATCAGTAGAAGTTCGTTTCGTCTTCTGCAGGCGAAATCTTCGGGATGCGCCGGGCCGCAATGAAGAGTTGAACGGCTGCAAATAACAACGTAGTGAAATTCGCGCGGAAGTCGTGGGGGCACATTCAGTGGCGAGTGAGCAGGATCATCTTCCAAAACGAAAATGAAATGACCCTTCAGACAGAATTTTCCGTTTCCTTGCCGAATGGAAACGACAATTGGGTATCCAGAAAAAAACCAGGCGCGGATACGAACAGTCGTTCTGTGGCGTTGATGTCTATGCGGGCTCTCAAAGCGGCCGTATCGATCGCGTTGCTGTTCGGGGTTGTTGTTCTAGTCGGCTACTATTACGACACGTCTGAAATCCTGAGCGACATTCGCGCTCTCTCGGTCGGCGCGGTCGCCCTGTTTTTCGTCGCGTTGTTCGCCAATGCCTTTGCCGCGGTGCTTCGTTTCAAGATCATCGCGGCGGAAATCGAGCACCCGATCGGGTTCCGCCGGGCGATGGCTGCCGTTTCTGCGGGAACGCTTGCGGGCGCCATCTTTTTCCAGATCGCCGGCCAGCTGATGGCGCGCGGGTTTATCGCGAGCCGGGGCGGCATTCCGTTTGCTGCCGTTGTCGTTATCACCGCTTACGAACGGTTCACCGCCGCAATCCTGTCGGCGCTTCTGGCGCTTGGCGGCGCATTCTTCATATTCGGCAATATATATCTGGATCAATCGGCCGGCGGCGCCGACCTGATCAAGATCATGACCGGCCTCATTGTGGCAACGGCGGCCGGCGCGCTGATGGGTTACGGCCGCATGGCCGTCCAGTCCATCGCGCCCATGCTGACGCGGCATTTCGCGCGGCGCTGTCTCACCATCATTGGCCTGACGCTTTGCGTTCATGTCCCCATGCAGGCGGCTTACGTGATCGCGGCCCACACGCTTTCGCCGCAGACATCCATAGCCGACCTGATTGCGGCATCGGCGATCGTCATGTTCGCGACCAGCGTCCCGATCAGTCTCGCCGGCTGGGGCATGCGCGAGATGAGCGCGGTGGTCGGGCTCGGCGCCATTGGCGTCCCGGCCCATGCCGCACTCACGGCCGCCGTCATGATCGGCATCGGCGCGCTGCTGGTCGTGGGGGTGTTTGCCGCAATTTCGCTGCCGGAATTCAGGGGCAAGAAGCAGCCGGCCCAGGCCCAGTCCAGCCAGTCGATCGACTACTATCGTGTGCTGGAATGGGTGCTTCCGCTCGGCGCCGCAACGCTTGTCCTGTTTCAGATCTATGTTCCGGTCCAGGCGGGCCTGCTCAATGTGAACCTGGCCGACCCGCTGGCGATCCTGGGAGGCGTGCTGTTTATTCTCGCCTGCGTGCGGCTCGGGCAATGGCCGCACTGGCGCATGCCGTACATCAATTCGGCGGCCATCGTCGCCACGCTTGTGCTTGGCGGTTCACTATTGATCGGCGCCGAGCGGTTCGGTTGGACGACGTGGGCGGTGACAAACCGGTTTTTGGGATGGTTCGTGCTGCTGGCCTATGCCGGAACAGGCGCACTCATCGTTCGCCGGGCTCAAGGCGACGGATTTCGGATGATCTTGCTCACATTTGCCGGCGCGAGCGCGGCGATCGCCGGCGTTGAGATATTTCTCGTGCTTTTGACCGCGTTGGGTTTTCACGTCCCCGTCCGTGCCGACAATGCGGAGGGCTTTTCGCTCAATCACAATTTTTTCGCCTTTCAGCTCCTGATGGCGATGGCGGCCGCGGTTTGCTCAATCCGTGACGACAGGTTGCGGGTTTCCGTCCTGGCCTTGATCATGGGCGGCTTGTGGTTTGCCGGCTCCCGGTCCGGATGGATCGGAGCGGTCTTTGTCATAGCGACGAGCTTGTACCTGGGTGTGGCGAGAGCGCGCGAGATCGCGATCGCGGTTGCGTGCGCGGCCGCCGCCGGCGTGATTGCGATCGGGGTTGGCGCACTATACGCATTCGATGCTGGCAATGCCTGAAATCATTCCGAGTGCGGCGTCGTCACAAGAGCGCATTTTTAGTATCGTTGGCGGCCTCAAGCTGTTTCTCGCCCATCCGATCGTCGGCGCCGGCCTTGGTGCATTTCGCAACCAGATGATATTCATGTCGGGCAACCAGCCATTGCTCATTCATTCGACGGCGGTGTGGCTCTTGGCCGAACTGGGTTTGGTCGGCTTTCTCGCCTTCGCGATCCCGGCCATCTATGTCTTCGCGAACGAGTGGCAACACGCGCGCAAGCAGCAGGTATCCGCGCTGATTGTCTTGTGCCTGGTTGCTTTCGCCGTGATGGCGAGCCCCGCCGATATGCTTTACCAGCGCACCTTCTGGCTGTTGATCGGAGCCGGCCTTGCCATGCTTGGCTCGGAAAAACTCACGATCGTGCGCGATTGAATTTCATCAGTAGCGCGGCCACAAGAATGCCGCCCGCTGCGAGCGCTGCCGCGTCCACAGATCGGGAGCCGATCCAGACGGTCGCAAGGGCGAGCGCGCCGAGCGACGACGTTTACCGCAAAGACGCTTGCCACGATGCGATGAACGCTGAGGCCTCCATCCAGCGCGCGTTGGTAGAAATGGCTGCGATGCGCTTGGGTGATCTGCTCGCCTCTGCTCAGGCGCATCAGCAGCGTGATGGTGGCGTCGGCGAGGTAATAAAGCGGCAGCAGGAGTGCGGCCGCCGGATGTCCGGTGCCCGCAAGCATTGCCAGCAGCCAGCTTAGCAGCAGGCCGATCGGCAGGCTGCCGACATCGCCCAGAAACAGTTGCGCGACCGGCCGATTGAAAGGCGCAAAGCCGATCATCGCACCGCAAAGGGCGAGCGCGACCAGGGTGGCGATGGGCGGAAGCACGCCCATGAGGCCGAACAAGCCTAGCGCGCCCGCGACCGGCACAATCTCGGCGACGGTCATCCAATCGATACCGTCCATGAAATTCACGACATTGACGAGCCAGACCGCGCCGACGAGTACGAGCGCGCGATCGGCCCACCACGGGAGAAATGGGACAATTCTCATCTGGTCGGGAAGCGTTGCTATCACCACGGCAACCGCAACGATCTGCAAAACCAGGCGCGGGATCGGGTCCAGGGGCCGCATATCGTCAATCGCGCCGACAAGCGCCAGGCCGACTGTGGCCGCGAAGATGATGGCAAGCCGTGTTATCTCGCCCGGTTGCTGATCCAGGACCATCTGGCCCGCAGTCGCCACCAGCAGCACCGCGGCGATGACAGCGATGCCGCCACCCTGCGGTGTTGGCACCTTATGCGACGAACGGGCGTTCGGTTTTGCAAGCGTATGACGCGCGAGCAGGGGTTTCAGCCACAGCAGGAGGCCGTAGCTGAGCGCGGCGGCCGCTAAAAATGACACCAGCCCAAAAAGCAAGACGATGATTTCCTTGATCGTGCCCTAGGTCGTCGAAGCCTGCAGTTTCCGTGACGCCACGCCGTCCAGCAAGCGAGAATAAAGTGCCGTGATTTCCCGCCCGATCCGCGCACTGGAATATTCGGTCACGGCGATTTCCCTGCTCGCGCTGCCGAAACGTGTGCGCAGCTCGGGATCTTTCCGGAGGGTTTCGATGGCCTGCGCGAGCGCCTCCGCATCGTCGGCCGGAACGAGCAGCGCATTGATGCCGTGACGCGCGATTTCCCGGCAGCCGGGGACGTCTGTGGCAATCAACGGCCGGCCGCATGCGGCGGCTTCCAGAAGGCTTTTCGGCAGCCCCTCGCGCCGCGACGGCAGGATTGCAACATGCGCCTGCTTCCAGACGCTGCGAATGTCGTCGACATGTCCGAGAAGCTCTAGATTGGGCAGGTGCCGCCAGCCGTCCAGCACCTGGTCGGGGATCGAAGCCGGGTTCGACGGATCCGGCTCCCCGGCCAGCAGCGTACGAATGGCGTTGCCGCGCTCTATCAACAGTTCATGGGCGCGCACCAAACTCCGCACGCCTTTGTCGTCCAGCAGGCGTCCGACAAACCCGACCGTAAAAGAGCCGGGTGGTTCCGGCATTGGCGAAAGCGCGTCGGTGTCGACACCCGACCCGGGGATCACCGCAATCGCGTCTTTCGGCACGCCGAGAGCCGCAACGACTGCATAGTCATCCGGGTTTTGGACCAGCACCGAGGTTCCCGGCCGCTTGAACAGCCAGCCGAGCAGCAGGCTGGCCACCGGCCGCACGATGCGGGCCTTGGCCGTATCGGACGTGAATGCAAAGCCCAATCCGGCCAGAGCATTGAGCCGGACAATCGGCAAACCCAGCGCCGCCAGTGAACCGATCAGCGATGGGACGAGGGCGACATGATGAACGAGATCGGGCCTGACTTGCCGGTAGATGCGCCGGGTTTCGCAGGACGGCTGCGAGCAGACGAAACGGGTTCAAGCTGCCGCGCCGCCAGTGGACCGGGTGCAGCACGAAGCCTTCCTGCTCTATTTGCGCTCCGCACTCATCGACGTTTGTTGCAACATGAACGTCGTATCCCGCGCGTTTGGCGGCGCGCGCCATGGGAAGCCGGTGCGAGACGAAATACCAGTCTTCCGAAACCAGATAGAGGATTTTCCGCGGCATCAGGCCGGAAGCCCGCGCGACGATCTGATTCCAACCGCGCACCAATAAGGCGGTGACTCCGAAAAACGGATTTGCTCGAAGCCCGCACGCATCAGCATCTGTTCGATCTGCACGCGGGTAAACCGCTTTTCCAGCCGCGTGCAGAAACGGTCATAGGCGTCGGTGCGCATGACGTAGAAAGACTTGTCGGCGTACCACGATAAAGGCCAGGACCGCGGCAACGCGCCGATGCGCGCAAGCAAGCCTGCCAGCCGTGCAAGCGGCCAGTAGACAATGGCAGCGATCGTCTCGCTGACGATGATGCGCATGCGATGCGGCAATCGTGAAACGACCATGCGGACAATATTACTCAGCTTCCAGAGCGATCCGTACCATGCCGGACGGTTAGCGAACGCATAATAGAGATAGATGAGGAACGGCGCGCCACTTTTAAGTTTTCCGGCAATGGCCTCGATGGCCCCCTGCGTATCGGGGACGTGGTGCAGGACGCCCAGCGAAAATGCGAAATCGAGCGAATGCGCGGGCAGGGGAATGTCCCCGACGCTTGAGGCATGAAAGGTCACATTCGATTGACCCTTGAGATTTTCCCGCGCGACCGCCAGCGCATCGGGGCTGGCATCGATGAGGTGCAGATGCGCCGTCGCGCGGCGCGACCAGCATGGCCCAGCGGCCGGTACCGCAGCCGACGTCGGCGCCGATACCCCCGCCGGGCGGCAGGCGGTCCCAGGGGAAGATCGCGAAATAGCTGTCGAAGATCGCCTGGCGCTGGGCTCGGGTAAGGTGCGTCTCGTCCTGGCGGAAGGTCGACCACTCATCGGCAAAGCCCCGGGCAACCCGGGCATCGACATTTCTTTCGGATCCAGCGCCCATATCGCTCCATATCGCGACTTGCCGCGGCTGCCGGCGAGCGCCGCAGGGCTTTCAAAAGCCAACGAGGTCTGCATGAGCCGGGATCCCGGCGGGAAAATGGACTGTGGCGCTGGAATGTGGTCGCCGGCGCGCGGCCACGTCAACCCGACAGCCGGTACCAAAAGCCCAAGTTCCATGCCGGATGTCGGGAAGCCGAGTTTAGTTATAACATATTGTAATATCTTGATATTTTAAACATAGGAGTACTCGCCAAACGTGTTCATGGTTTGAACGCAAAGCCTTGACGTTCACGGCGATGAACAGCGTACCAGTGGCCGGCCCGGGGGAGCCGCCAAATGCGCCGCATGAGCGAAGACAGTCCGGAAAGCTCGCGGATCATGCTCGGGCTGCTCGATGCGGTGGAGCAGGACCGCGCGCAGTCGCAGCGCCTGCTGGCGTCCGAACTCGGCATCGCGCTCGGGCTCGTGAACGCCTACCTCAAGCGCTGCGTCAAGAAAGGCCTGGTCAAGGTCCGCAGCGCCCCGGCGCGCCGCTATGCCTATTACCTTACGCCGCAAGGCTTTGCCGAAAAGTCGCGGCTCACCGTCGACTATCTTTCCTATTCGTTCGGCTTTTTCCGCCAGGCCAAGACCGACTGCTCCGAGCTGTTCAGGTCGGCTGCCGAGCGCGGCATCGAAAAAATAGTGCTCGTCGGGCAAACCGATCTTGCGGAGATCGCCGCGCTCTGTGCGATGGAGCGCGGCATCAGGATCGTGGGCGTCGTCCAGAAGGATGCGGCCAAGCCGGAATTCATCGGCTTGCCGGTCTTCGATGATTTCGACGCGGTCGCGAATGCTTTCGACGCGGTCCTCATCACCGATCTGCTCAGGCCGCGCGAGACCTGCGAGGCGGCGATTGCGCGTTTCGGCATGGAGCGTGTGCTCGTGCCCGATCTTCTGCGCGTGCGCATGCAGCAAAAAGGCGAGGCGCCGAAATGATGCCCGCCCGATCGCGATGGTATGTCGTGCAGACGCAAGCGAACGCGGAGAACAAGGCCGTCGCGCATCTGCGGCGCCAGGGCTTTGCCACCTATCTGCCGCGGTACCTCAAGCGCCGGCGTCACGCACGCCGCGTCGACACCGTTCCCGCTGCGCTGTTTCCGCGCTACGTCTTTGTGGAAATCGATATGGCCGTCCAGCGCTGGCGATCCATTTATTCGACCGTCGGCGTCTCACGGCTCGTCTGCAATGGTGAATTTCCTGCGTCCGTACCCGATGACGTGATCGGCGCGCTGCGGAGTCGCGAAAACGCGTCCGGCTTTGTGCAGTTCGACCAGCGTCCGAAATTCAGGATCGGCGACAAGATACGCGTCATGGAAGGCGCGTTCCACGACTGTCTCGGAATTTTTGACGGCATGCCGGACCACGAGCGTGTCGAGATCCTGCTCGACCTGCTCGGCCGCAAGGTCCGCGTGCTGATCGGAGGCGAGGCCATAGCTGCGGCCTAGCGCGCGGCGTTGATGGGGCCTGCGGCAGTCTGGGTGATTTCACCCGGACTGCGGTAGCAATCCTGCCCCGGAACTTCCGCAGAAACATCCTGCACTCGTTCGCAAGCACAGATTACAAGCACAAATTACAATCACAAATCAGATGTGTGGAATCGCAGGATTTATTGCAGCCGGCTCCGGTAACAAGCCGCAGGCACTGAGCACGATTGCCGCCGCGATGGGCGCAAGCCTCAGTCATCGCGGGCCGGATGACGAGGGCGTCTGGCTCGATCCCGATGCAGGCCTTGCGCTTGTCCATCGCCGCCTTTCGATCGTCGATCTGTCGAGCGCGGGGCACCAGCCGATGGTCTCGGCCGATGGCCGCTACGTCATGAGCTATAACGGCGAAGTCTACAGCCATGAGGACATGCGCCCGGCGCTCGCCGCGCGCGGGGTCGCATTCCGCGGCCATTCCGATACCGAAGTCATGCTTGAATCGATTGCCGCCTTCGGCATCGAGGCGACGTTGCCGCGGCTGATCGGCATGTTCGCGATCGCATTGTGGGATCGCCATGAGCGCACGCTCACCCTTGTTCGCGACCGGCTTGGGATCAAACCGCTGTACTGGGCAAAATTCGGCGGTCTTTTTCTCTTCGGCTCCGAACTCAAGGCGCTGCGCGACCATCCCGGGTGGACGCCCCGTATCGATCGCGCCGCCGCCGCCGGCTACATGCGCTACAACTACGTTCCGGCGCCGCACACGATCTATGAGGGCGTTCGCAAGCTTGAGCCGGGATCGGTTCTGACCCTTCCCTGGGGACGCGAGCCGAGGATAGAGCGCTTCTGGAATGCGCGGGCAATCGCGCGTGCCGGCTTCTCCAACCCGCTCAAAGGCCAGCGATGGCGAGCTGACCGACGAGCTGGAAAACCGCCTCAAGGATGCCATCCGCCGGCGGATGATCGCCGATGTTCCGCTTGGCGCCTTTTTGTCAGGCGGCATTGATTCATCGACGGTCGTTGCGCTCATGAAGGCGGCAAATGCGGGGCCGGTGAAGACTTTCACGATCGGATCCGACGTGCCCGGTTTCGATGAGGCGCCATACGCAGCAGCTGTTGCCCGTCATCTGGGAACCGAGCACACCGAGCTGACCGTCACCGCGCGGCAGGCATTGGACGTCATTCCGCAGCTGCCGCAGTGGTTCGACGAGCCGTTTGCGGACGCATCGCAAATCCCGACTTACCTCGTATCGGCGATGACGCGACAGCACGTAACGGTCGCCTTGTCGGGCGACGGCGGCGACGAGCTCTTTGCCGGATACAATCGCTACGAACTGACGCGCCGCTCGTGGCAATTCCTGTCCTTGATGCCGCGCGCGCTGCGGCGCGGCATGGCGGCCGCAATCACGAGCGTGTCCCCCGAGCGCTGGTCCAGGCTGCTCGATCGCATGCCGATGCGCCTGCCGGCCCAGATCGGCGACAAGCTGCACAAGGCCGCATCCGTGCTTGGCGCCGCGGACGGCGATGCCGTTTTCAGGCGCTTGATCACCCACTGGGAGCCGGCCGAGGTGATGCTCGATGCCGCGGAGCCGGAGAACATCGTCGGGGATCCCTCCGTTGCCGGGGACATGCCCAGGCTGCTTGACCGCATGCAATTCCTCGACCTTGTGACCTATCTGCCCGATGACATTTTGACGAAGGTCGACCGCACCAGCATGGCGGTAGCGCTCGAGGCGCGCGTGCCGCTGATCGATCACCGCGTGGTCGAATTCGCATGGCGGCTTCCCGCCCACGCCCGCATGCGTAACGGCACAAGAAAATGGCTGCTGCGGCAGGTGCTCTACCGGCACGTCCCGCGCGAACTCGTCGAGCGGCCGAAGATGGGTTTCAGCATTCCACTCGGCGAATGGCTGCGCGGGCCCCTGCGCGACTGGGCGGAATTGCTGCTCGCGGAGAAGCGTCTGCATGAGGGCAATCTTTTCAACGTGCAGCACGTGCGGCGGCACTGGGCGGAACACCTGAGCGGGGATCGCAACTGGCAGTACCTGCTGTGGAGCGTGCTCATGTTCGAGGCATGGCGCGACCGCTGGGGCCGCGGGTTGACTTGATGAACAGGGCACGGAGATGACTCTTATTCGCCGTGGCGCACGCCGGATCGTCGATGCGTGGCTGCCGGAACTTGGGCACGCCTACCGGCATCTGCGTGACAGGCGCGCTGCTGCGGCGCCACTCGTCGAAACGCCATTCGGATTCAAGCTGGCAGGCAACCGGTCCATGGCCGAAGGAGTTTTTGAAAGGGAAGAGATCGATGTTTTCCTTAAATATCTCCGCAACGTATCCGCGTGCATTGATATTGGCGCCAATATCGGCCTGTACACGTGCATGGCGGCCGCACAGCGCAAGAAGGTGATTGCAGTCGAGCCGCTCAATCTCAACCTCGAAGTCCTTTACCGGAACCTAGACGGCAATTCCTTCTTCGATGTCGAAGTATTTCCAATGGGCCTTTCGAGCAGCGCGGGCGTCAAGCGCCTGTACGGAAACAATACCGGCGCTTCATTCCTGCCAGGTTGGGCAGGCGCGCCAGACAAATGGTACGAGGTTGTGCCGGTCAACACCCTGGATCTTATCGTCAACACACGCTTTGACGGTCAGCCCCTCTTGATCAAGATCGATGTTGAAGGCTTCGAGTATGACGTCCTCGAAGGCGCAACACATACCCTCGGACTGTCGCCGCGACCGGCCTGGCTTGTCGAGGTCGATCTGGGGGGGAATTTCCCCGGCGGGCGCAATGACAATTTCCATCGGACATTCGAATTGTTCTGGCAAAGGGGCTACGAGGCCAGGACGGCCAATCGCAAAGAACGCGTGATCCAATCAAGCGACGTCGAGCGCTGGCTCAGACAGGGTCGCGTCGATTTTGGTTCACACAACTATATTTTCAGTTGAAAGCCCGTGCGCTTTAAGGTCCTTTGTTCGATGATCTTACGCAACTTCGGTCTCAAGGCCCCCAAAGATCGCTCCGCCCGTACAATCGTTCGACCCGTCGCAATTCGATAACTATAGGAGCTGACTCAGATCAGCGGTGAGATAGCGGGTTGCTCGATCGCGTATAGCGGCAATCTGATTACCGGATAGAACCTTGTATCCGCGTCCTGAGACTCCGACATTGAGCCGAGTATTGCCGAGCGCGCCGATACTTTTATCGATGTCATTGAGCCGCGGTAAATTTAAAGAATTTACCGTTCGTGCAAGTACACCCGCACGATCCGCCATCAACTCTTCGTAGCTGAGCCAAACTGAAGGATGCCTAAGTTCCATCTTGAATTTCTGCCACGAAGCGGCAAACCACAGATACCACGGCAGGGCGAAATCGATCAGATAGTCGTACTGTTCTTTTTCTGAAAGGTCGTAAAATTTCTGGTCGATCATGTAGAACGAAGATTGAAGCACGCCGTCGCGCTTCAGCTGATTTATGATCTCCGGCGCATAGAAAAATTCGCGTAAGCTGACAATGACGTCGGGCAACTTGCGTGTCAGAACAATGACCTTGACCCGGTAATGGTTCAACAATCCGATCGTATAGGATGATGCGATCAGATGGATCTGGCCAACCAGTCCGAAGCACTGATATCGAGCCAAGGTAACGGGATCCAGCTCCTGGATAGCCCAATGACTGCTCACAGGAATATCATTGTAACCGGTAACCCCCCTGAGCGCTTGGGCCAGCCATGTCGATCCGGACTTCGGCATGCAGGCAACAATGATTGGATTTTTTGCTGGTCCGTCCGCGGTGAGTGGCGCGGGAGCTCCCGCGGCGCGGTAGATGAGATCCTGATAAGAAGCTTCCCTTACTATTCTGTATCCGAGTATTCCAATGGAGTTTTGAAAACCCTGTTTGAGGAAGTCCAGCATGGGCTTACTCCTGTCCAGTGGTAAAGTTTGGATTGGCCTACGTTACGTACCGGTCCCGCCTTCCCGCCGTACAAACATGCGATATCGGCGAAGTCACTGATTTGGATGCAATCGAACGCAAATTACAAAGACTTCTCTTTAGCCTTGCTCTCCATTTTTAACAATGTGTCCGTCGATCAGATTCGGTCGGCCGGCCTGGTTAAGATCGTGGGGAGCTGAAGCCGGCCGGAGCGCATCGATTTTGGCTCGTACAACTATCCTTTTCTGCAGCGTTCCTTACGCCTTTGAACAACCATCATGACACCCCGCGTATCGATTGGCCTGCCGACTTTTAATCGGCCTGACTTGTTGCGTCAGGCCGTTGCGAGCTTGCAGGCGCAAACGCACCGCAACCTGGACATTCTGATTTCTGACAACGCGTCGCCCGATCCGCGTTCGATGACGACCATCAGGGAACTCGCTGCGGATGATCCGCGCATTCGATATGTGCGGCGCCCGCAAAACGACGGGCCTACGGCAAATTTCAAGGCTGTTTTGGATGCCGCCGATGCCCCGTTCTTTATGTGGGCCGGCGACGACGACCTTTGGGATAAACATTTCGTCGAACGCTGCCTTGGCCTGCTCGACGCTCAGCCGGAAGCCCAGATGGCGTTTGGCGGCGTCGATAATGTCAATCTCGATGGCGTCGTGGTACGGACGCTTCCAGGATTTTCGCGTTTCACATCGAGCGATGACCCGCAGACCGACGCGTTGCGGTTCATTGCCGAACCGGAAATTCTCGGCAAGGCAAATCTCATTTACGGTCTCTATCGCACGGCCGCCATAAAGTCTGTCGTCGCCGCTTGCTGGGAGCACGCCCAATTTAAATGGGCTGGGGACGTCGTGCTCTGCTTTGCGTTCATCACGCGATACCCCATTGTCACGACGGATGAGGTGCTTGTGCACAAGCGTGTGCCAACCTCATCGACGCAGAGGCTCCATACCCGCGATCCGAGAACCTATCTGGTCCCGCCCTTGGTACATCCCATCCTTCATCCGCAAGCACAAAGCGGTGGCGCCGGACGAGAGAATTGCGTCACTCGTTTCGCCTGCAATTTTTCGTCGCGAGCTCCGAAATTCTCTTTATTCCATCGCAAGCAAGCAGTTCTGGCGGGATGCGGGCGCGAAGCTGATCGGATATAAGGTCAGGTCTTAGCGATCTGTCGCATATGGTTTGGCAAAAATTTCAAGCGCGACGTCAGCGGCAGTGAAGATACTTTGTCTATTCGGCCGGCATGCCTACGGCGAGCCGTCGCGCGGCGAGGGCTACGAACATGCCAATTTCCTGCCCGCGCTTGCGGCGCTCGGACATGAAGTGGCGCTGTTCGATTCCTTCGACCGGCAGGGCTACCGTGATTTTGCCGATCTCAATCTTCAGTTGATCGAAAAAATCCAGACATTCCGGCCCGATATCGTCTTCAGCGTGCTCATGCACTACGAAGTGTGGTTCGAGACGCTTGATCTCATCCGCAGCAGAAGCCCCGCCGCAGTCGTCAACTGGGGAACCGATGATTCCTGGAAATTCCGGCAATTCTCGCGGTTTCTCTGCGGGCACGTCGACCTTCACGTCACGACCGATGCGGATGCTCTCGCCGCGGCAGCGAAACTGGGAATCACGAACATTATCGGCTCGCAATGGGCCGCTTCGTCGGCACGTCTCGCCGAGCCGCGTTCTTCATCCGCGTGTTCATACGACGTGAGTTTCGTCGGCATGGCCTATGGCAATCGCCGCGCCCATGTGGACGCGCTGGCGCGACGGGGAATCAATGTCGCCTGCTTCGGGCATGGCTGGCCGCGCGGTGCGGTCGATCTTCAGCAGGTCCTGGAGGTGTACCGGGCGTCGAGGATCACGCTTAATTTTGCCGACTCCGGTTTGCAGATGTCGGGCGGTTTGCTCCGGCACAGCCGCCAGATCAAGGCGCGCACATTCGAAGTGCCGGGCGCCGGTGGATTTCTCCTGACCGAGCAAAATCGGGATCTTGGAAAATACTTTCGCCTGGGCGATGAGCTGATCGCATACGGCAGCGATGACGATCTGGTTGAGAAAATTCAATTCTACCTTCGCCATCCGGAAGATCGCGATCGCGTTGCCAGGGCAGCACACGACCGGGTCAGGCATGAACATCTTTATGAGAAACGGTTTGTTCCCATTATTGATCGGGCGATCGGCCTCATCCGCGAACGGCGAAACAGGCCGTGGGAGCTTCATGCCGATTTGCTGCAAGGCGCGGTCGCAAAGTACCGCCGCGGCGTTGTGTTGCGCCGGATGCTCGACGGCCTGAAAAACGTATCGGGCAGCCCGGCAAGGCGATTCAGGCGCGGGCTGCGGCGGGTTGCCTATGAGCTGTCCTGGCGCCTATGCGGCGAGCGAACTTTTCGGGCCGCCGGCCTGCCGGGACGTTTCTTTTATCGGGAAAGTTAAGCGTTCACGTGACTGAATCGAATTCAGCTCCCATCGTTTCGGTGATCATGTCCATTCATGACAGCGCCGCAACCGTCGATGCGGCAATACGTTCTGTCATTGCGCAAACAGAGACTGACTGGGAGCTCGTCCTGATTGACGACGGCTCGCACGATGACGGGGCAGATCGTGTCGCCGCATACAACGATCCCCGCATCCGTATCGTTCGTTGTAACGAACGGAAAGGTCTTGCCTGCAGGTTGAACGAAGCGGTCGCTCTCGCGCGCGGAGCGTTCATTGCCCGCATGGATGCCGACGATATCTGTTACCCGGAACGCCTGAAGACCCAGGTCGCATTTTTGCAGGCGAACCCGAACATCGATCTCGTCGCCTCGAAGGCAATTGTCTTTCGACGCGCCGGAGAGATCGTCGGCGTGATGGCACCGCCGGTTGACCATGATGACATCATTGCCCGCGCTTACAACCGCTTTGTTTTTCCGCATCCGACCTGGTGCGGACGGGCGGCCTGGTTTCGGACGCACAGATACGATGAAGCGATGTGGATAACCCAGGATCAGGAATTACTGCTGCGATCCGCGCAACAAAGCCGTTTCGCGACGATCGACAGGATTCTTCTTGGCTACCGGAAAGAGGGGCTCAGCCTGTCCAAAAGCGCCCGTGGCCGTATCTTGTTTTCACGCGCGCTGTGGCGGCACGCCGGCCAGTCAGGCACGAAGCGCCGCGCGATCGCGCAGATTGCAAGGCACATCGCGATATTCGCAGCCGACATGGCGGCGATCGGGCTGAGGGCGGAAGAATGGCTGCTCAGGCAAAAGGTCGGCACGTCGCTGACTGAAGAAGAGACCGCGCAATGGCGCGCCTTATGGCGCGACATGGGCGCGGGTAACGAACCTGGCTCACACGTTCAGGCCGACGCGCAATCGGTGCGCGCGCCGAATTCGTCGAAACGGCAGTTGTCATGAAGAAAGACATCCTGGCGAACTACATGGGTCAGCTCTGGTCGGCGGTCATGAACGTTGCGTTCGTGCCGGTTTACATCGCGCAGATAGGTCTCGAATCGTTCGGCCTTATTGGCGTTCTTGCGACTCTGCAAGCTACTTTTGCGCTGCTCGATCTCGGCATGACCCCGCTGCTCGGCCGAGAGACTGCGCGATATCTCAGTGGCGCACACACTCCGTTTTCGATCCGCAGTCTGTTGCGCTCCGTGGAAGTCATCTTTGTTCTGCTTGCCGCATTGATCGCGGCCTTGATCTATGCCGCTTCGGGTTGGATCGCCAATCATTGGCTCGGCTCTACCAGCTTCTCGCCTTCAAACATTGCTGCGCTGCTGACATTGATGGGCGCAATTGTCGCCATCCGCCTTGTCGAAGTGCTTTACCGCAGTGCTTTGATGGGCCTGCATCGCCAGGTAAGCCTCAACCTAGGAGTTATTCTCATATCGACATTGCGTGGATTGGGCTGCGTCGGCGTGCTGATTTTTGTCTCACCGACGATCTACGCCTATCTGGTCTGGCAACTGCTCTGTTCCGTGCTCGCTGCCGGGCTGTTCTGTTTCATGACATATCGATCCTTGCCGCCGAGCAATCAGCGAGTCATGTTCAGCACTTCAGCAATCAGGAATGTGTGGCGCTTTGCAGCCGGCATGACGGCCATCAGCCTTACCGCCGTTCTCATGACGCAGACAGACAAGATTATCTTGTCCAAGCTGCTTTCGATGGCCGATTTCGGCATCTATACGCTGGCGACCATTGTGGCCGGAATTCCGCAGATGCTGACAAGCCCCGTGCTCCAGGCCTTGCAGCCACGGCTTACGGCGCAGCACGCAGCGGCCGATGAGCCTGGCTTTGCAACTTCGTTTCATACCGGTGCGCAGATCGTCAGCGCCGTTCTCGGTTCGGCCTCGATCGTCGTGATATTCTTTAGTGCCGATATCCTTGCGGCGTGGTTTCAGGGCAAAAGCATCAATCAAGGCACCGCGGCACTAGTGTCGATTTTGGCTGCGGGCAATCTCTTGGGAGGACTGCTCAGGATGCCGAGCCTGGCTCAGGTCGCCTATGGGTGGACCAGTCTCGCCTTCCGCTGGAATCTTATCGCTGTCACAATACAGGTGCTTCTGCTTGTCTATGTGACGCCACGCTATGGAGCAATTGGAGCTGCGTGGATCTGGCTTGTTCTCAATGCGTCCGGTTTCGTTGTGGTGACGACCGTCATGTTCCGCCGCATATTCGCATCGGAACGGCGCGCGTGGTTGACGGTCGATATCGCCCGTCCGATGCTGTCGGCCCTGTGCGTGGCCGCGGTCGCTAAATGGCTCGCGCCCGGCACGATGGGTCCATATTCGCGGCTCATATTCCTGGTGGCAGTTTCCGGTAGCGTCTTGTCGGCGGCAGCCATTGCTGCGCCGACCATTTTGGCGTTGCTGCGCCACTATCAGGCACGGGCGAGTCTCGCGATCCGGTGATGTGTATTACCACCCATTCTTGCTGCCTCGATTCGCGTGGCGAATCGCTCCATAGTGAAAAGCTGGCGGATACCGGCCTTTTTCGCATGAGCGCCGATCGCGAAGGGGGCTGCGAATTTCGGTGGGCACCATGAAGTGCGTCATTCTTGCCGGCGGATTGGGAACGCGGCTGAGCGAGGAAACGCAGCTCAAGCCGAAGCCGATGATCGAGATCGGCGGCCGCCCCGTCCTCTGGCACATCATGAAGATCTACTCGGCCTTTGGCGTGAACGATTTCATCGTTTGCTGCGGCTACAAGGGCTACATGATCAAGGAATATTTCGCGAACTACGGCCTCCACATGTCGGACGTGACCTTCGACATGTCGAACAACCGTGTTCTCGTCCATCAGCGTCTCGTGGAGCCGTGGAACGTGACCCTCGTCGATACCGGAGAGGACACCAACACCGGCGGCCGCCTTCGGGCTGTCGAAGCCCACATCAAGGATGAAGAGGCGATCTGCTTCACCTACGGCGACGGCGTCGCCGATGTCGATATCGGCGCGCTGCTGAAATTTCACCGGCGTCATGGCCGGCTGGCGACCATTACGGCCGTGCAACCTCCCGGGCGCTATGGCGGCCTGAGCATTGAAAATGATGCCGTGCGCGAATTCGTCGAAAAGCCCAAGGGTGATGGCGGCTGGATCAATGGCGGCTTTTTCGTGCTTTCGCCGAAAGTCCTCCGTTATATCGCCGGAGCCGAAACGAGCTGGGAATCCGATTCACTGTCGCGTCTCGCCGCCGAAAATCAATTGATGGCGTTCAAGCACGCCGGCTTCTGGCAGCCCATGGATACGCTGCGCGACATGCGTCTTCTGGAGCAGCTCTGGCGCGACAATTGTGCGCCCTGGAAACTGTGGTGACGGCCGCAAATTCCTGGCGTGGGCGGCGCGTCCTGATCACCGGTCATACCGGATTTAAGGGCGCCTGGCTGAGCTTCTGGCTGCGCGAGAAGGGCGCGGAGGTCTTCGGATACTCGCTCGACCCGTCCGACGGAGCCGAGCCTGTTCCGGATTGCCGGAATTGGAGAACTCATTGCGAGCGATATCCGCGCCGACATCCGCAATCCTTCCGCGCTCAGGGAGGCGCTGGCACAGGCGCGGCCGGAAATCGTGTTTCACCTGGCCGCGCAATCGATCGTACGCTTGTCCTATTCCATTCCTGTCGAGACCTTCAGCGTCAATGTGATGGGTACCGCCCATGTGCTCGACGCAATCCGGCACGCTGCCGTCGGTTCGCGCGGCGGTCATTGTCACGAGCGACAAGTGCTATGAGAATTTCGGCGGCGCCAGGCCTTATCGCGAAATCGACCCGATGGGGGGCAACGATCCTTACAGCGCGAGCAAGGGATGCGCGGAGCTTGTTGTTGCCTCCTTTCGCGCGAGCGCCCCGGCGCTCGATCCGCAAGGCTCCGACATTGCAATCGCCTCCGTGCGCTCGGGCAATGTGGTGGGCGGCGGCGACTGGTCGCCGGACCGGCTCGTGCCGGACTGCATCCGCTCATTTATTGAAGGCGTTCCGGTGAAGCTTCGCAATCCGGAAGCGGTGCGGCCATGGTTGCACGTGCTCGAGCCTCTGGCTGGCTATATCGAGGTCGCGGAGCGACTTCTCGACACCGAGGCGAAGCGATATGCGACTGCGTTCAATTTCGGTCCGGCACCCATCAATGACGCCAATGTGCTGCAGGTCGCGCAGGCGGTCGCTCGACTTTGGGGTAACCGCGCGCGCGTCGAGATCGTGGGCGGCGTCAATCTTCCCGAAGCGGAGATACTTCGGCTGGATTCGACCAAGGCGCTCCAGCTGCTGGGCTGGAAACCCCGGTGGAATCTCACCGAAACACTCGAGCGGGCTGTCGAATGGTACAAGGCCTGGCAGCAGGGCCATGACATACGCCAGCTCATGACGCGCCAGCTCGAAGCATTCGCCGCCAAATCCACGACATGAGTGCGCGCCTCACCTTTCATCCAACGCCGCTTGCGGGTCTCGTTGTCGTCGAGCGCAAACCGGTCTCCGACGAGCGCGGATATCTGGAGCGGTTGTTCTGTGCCGACGAGCTTGCGAACGCGGGAATCCGGCTGCCGGTCTTCCAGGCGAACCGCACCATGACCTGGCGAAAAGGCACCGTGCGTGGAATGCATTTCCAGTTTCCGCCGCATGCCGAGACCAAGCTTGTGTCGTGCCTTGCCGGAAGCGTATTCGATGTCGCGATCGACCTGCGTCGGGGTTCGCCGACGTTTCTGAAATGGCATGGCGAGGAACTGTCCGCCGGCAACCACAGGAGCCTGCTGATCCCCGCCGGATTTGCGCACGGGCTTGCAGACGCTCGATGACGATTGCGAGCTGCTTTATTTTCACAGCGCCGCCTACGCGGCGGAGGCTGAAGGCGGCATCCACCCGCAGGAGCCGAAGATCGGCATCGCGTGGCCATTGCCCATAGCGGACATGTCGACGCGGGATCGCGACCATCCCGCGCTCGCGGCAGACTTCAAGGGTCTGGCCCCGTGAAGTGCCGTCACTGCGGATCGGAGTTGCGGCTGCCGCTCATCGACCTGGGAATGGCGCCGCCGTCGAATGCCTATCTCACGCGCGAACAATTGGACCAGCCGGAAAAACGTTACCCGCTGCGGGTTCTGGTCTGTGAAAGCTGCTGGCTGGTGCAGACCGAGGATTATGTCGGCGCCGGCGATCTGTTCACCGAGGACTATGCCTATTTCAGTTCCGTTTCACAGACCTGGCTCGATCACGCGCGGAACTACGTTGCCTCGATGTGTGACCGCCTTCATCTTGGGCCGGAAAGTCTCGTGGCGGAAATCGCGGCCAATGACGGCTATCTGCTGCAATATGTGCAGCGACGCGGAATTCCATGTTACGGCATCGAGCCGACGAAGAGCACCGCATCGGCGGCGCGGGAAAAGGGAATCAGGATCGTCGAGGCATTCTTCGGGAAGAAGCTTGCATCGGATCTCGCCGAAAAAGGGCAGCGGGCAGACCTCGTCATCGCCAACAATGTGCTTGCCCATGTCCCTGACATCAATGATTTCTCCGGCGGAGTGGCAACTCTTCTCAAGCCGGGTGGCGTTGCCACTTTCGAATTTCCCTACCTCCTGAATCTGGTTCGTGAAAACCAGTTCGATACGATCTATCACGAGCACTATTCATATCTGTCGCTCACGGCGATCGATCGCATCTTTCGCGCCAACGGCCTGGTGGTCATTGATGTCGAACATCTGCCGACGCATGGCGGCAGTATCAGGGTGTTTGCGCAAGGCAGTGAAGCTGCAACGGCGCCGGGGGCAGCGGTCAAGACCATGCTGGCGGAGGAACGCCGTGCCGGGGTCAATGGCTCTGCCTTTTATTCAGGGTTTCAGCCGCGCGCCGAAACAGCGAAAAAGGAGTTCCTTGCCTTCCTGCGCGAGCAGAAAAACAGCGGCCGCAAGGTCGGTGCCTATGGGGCGGCCGCGAAGGGCAATACGCTTCTCAACTTCGCGGGCATCGACAGTGCACTGCTGCCTTATGTGGCCGACCGCAGCCCGGCAAAGCAGGGCAAGTTTCTGCCGGGCAGCCGGATTCCGGTCGTGGACGAAAATCATCTGTTGTCGGACAAGCCGGACTGGGTCGTGATTCTTCCGTGGAATATCCACAGCGAAATCGAGACACAGCTGGCACGCATCCGCGACTGGGGCGGGAAGTTCGTATGGGCCATTCCGCGGTTGCAGGTTTCGTGATTTTGCGCGTGGACACCAGGCAAAGGCGTGAGACGACATCGCCGTGAAAAAGCGACGCGTCATGGTCGTCACAGCCGGCCGTCACCAGGCGCCATTGATATTGAAGGCGAGGGCGCTGGGCTGTGAAGTCCTCGCGACCGATCGCGAAGCCGGTGCGGCATCATTCACGCATGCCGACCGTCACGCGGTCGTTGATTCCGCTGATAGGGAGTCGCTTCTGCGTATCGCTCGGGATTTTTCGCCTGACGCAATTCTGTCGGAGCAGACCGATATTGCGATTCCGGCCGTCGCATACGTGGCTGAGGAACTTGGGCTCCCCGGCATTGGGGTCGAAGCCGCAAAGCGCGCGACCGACAAATTTGCCATGCGCGAAGCTTGCCGACAGGCAGACATCCCGACTCCGAAATTCCGTTTGGCTATGACCCTTGAAGAAGCAGTGACGGCAGCGCGCGAAATCGGATTTCCGCTCATCGTCAAGCCCGTGGACAATCAGGCAAGCCGAGGCGTCACAAAAATCAAAGATGAGCGCGATTTGTCCGATGCGGTCGCTCGTGCGTTTTCAGCCTCGCGCACGCATCGAATTTTGCTCGAAGAGCTGATGATCGGACCTGAATTGTCGGTGGAGTCTTTTATAGCCGACGGCGTCACCACCGTTCTGGGCGTGTCGGAAAAAAAGAAGAGCGAGTACCCATTTCCGTTCGATCTGGAGCTTATTTACCCCGGCAATTATTCTGTCGAGCAACTCACGCTAATAAAAGCGTTGAACGAAAACGTGATCAAGGCGATCGGCATCGGCATGGGATTTGCGCACGCCGAAATGACCCTGACGGCGAACGGCCCCCGGCTCATCGAAATTGCCGCGCGCGGCTGTGGTGCACGAATTGCGACGGATCTCCTTCCGGTTTTAACGGGGGTCGATCTCTTGGGTGCCCGGCTTTCACAGGCGCTGGGCGATGCCGTGAAGGTTCCGAAGGTTGCTTACGACACTTTCGGTATCGTCCGCTTTTTCGAACTGCCTGAAGGCCGAATCAGATCGATCAAAGGCGTAAGGGAAGCTGCCTCAGAGCCGGGCATCATTCATCTCGATTTTGTTCCGGTTGTCGGAGACAGAATCACCAAAGCGCAAAGCGGTGACCAAAGGCCGGGTTTTTTGATCGGCGTCGCGAAAAGCAGAGCCGCAGCCGGCGCGCTCGCCGACAAGGTTATGCGTCTTGTCGAAGTTGATGTAGCATAGAAGCAAGCGGCGACAGGGGGATCTGACCGGTGAAATCAGCAATCTCGATACTTGATTGCACGTTGCGCGACGGCTCGTATGCGGTCAACCAGCAATTCACGGCAGATGATACCGCGCGTATTTGTTCGGCCCTCGAACAATGCGGCGTACGGCAGATCGAGATTGGTCATGGCGTGGGACTTGGGGCATCCGGCGAACGCTTCGGCGTCGCTGCCGCGACGGACGAAGAATATATCGAGGCCGCTGCAGGGGCACTCCGACAGGCATCTTTCGGCGCTTTCTTCATTCCCGAAATCGGTACTGACCGGCATCTGAAATTTGCCCGTCAACACGGGATGAAGTTCGTCAGGATCGGAACGAACGTCAGCGAATATCACAAGGCGCGCCATTCGATCGAATATGCACGTGAGCTTGGATTTGACGTTTCCTACAATCCGATGAAGTCGTATTTGGCGACTCCATGGGAACTGCTTGGGATCATCCGTGACGCGGTCGCATGGGGCGCGCAATCGACTTATGTCGTTGACTCAGCAGGAACCTTGCTGCCGTCCGATGTGCGCGGCTACGTGAGTGTACTCAAGAAAGAGCTCGGCATTCCGGTCGGGTTTCACGGACACAATAATCTGGGGTTGGCGAATGCAAATTGCCTCGCGGCCTTTGAAGCAGGCGGAACGCTATTTGACGGAACGCTGCAAGGACTGGGGCGAAGCGGCGGCAACGCGCAGACGGAAATACTTGCCTATCTTTTCACCAAGATGAATGTCTCGACCGGGCTCGATGTCATGCGGCTTCTCGAGGTCGGCGAGCGGATGATACGGCCCCTGATGAAAGGGCAGGACACCGGCTCGACCTCGCTCGACGTGGTTATCGGGATGGCGGGGTTCCATTCCAGCTATCTTCCCCGGATCAGATCGGCCGTAAAGCAATACAGTGTGGACCCGAAGGAACTGATCCTGGAGGTGTGCCGTCACGATCGACTTGATCCGAGTCAGGCTCTAATAGACCGGGTAGCCGGTGAACTTGCACAACAAACGAAAATGAAAAATGTCTCCGCTGGAAAAATTTAGACAAAAAAAGACAGCTTATATCCAGGCGCAGGGGGCGGGTTAGCGCTTGGAAGGTGCGGCTGCTGGAGACTCCATGTCGACCGCGTCGGCAATCTTGACATTGGTGACCATCTTATTGACGGCAACGACGCCGGACCAACGGCCGCGAAACTGAAGCCAATCTGGATCGACTTCTGGGTCGATCTTCTCCACCCCATGCGGAAGTTGCGCAAGTGTCACGGCTACGTCACCGGGGTTTCCAAGGTCATCTGCGAAAATTCGCGAGCCATCGTCCATTTCATAATACAGGCCCCCAGAAACGAAATCCTTGCCCCGTTTCGACATGATTAGAATCGGTACGGCCTTCTGGTGAACGTCAACTGGATCCATGTGCTTGTTCATAGCGCCAAGCGCGCTCGGATAGAATTGAAATGAAATACGCGCGATGCAATCGTCGTCGGGTTTCCGTGCGAGATAGCGATCTGGCGGCATGCCACTTAAGATATTACGTAGGTGATAGATGGGAGCAAATTTCTTGAAGAGCTCGAAGATATCTTCGTTCCAAGGAAAAAACGAAAATTGATGGAAGCAGCCCTTAACGTAAGACAACTCATCCCACTGATAGACGCGATGGTGGTTTGGACAACCTGGGAGTGTCGGATGGCGACTTGGAAGCGAGTTACGTCCTATTTGCGTGAGATAGGCAATAATCGCTTGAACATAGTTGCTGGTTAGGACGCCGCGGATGATGCAAACCTTGCGATCTTGGACAGCGGCGCTGAGCCTGTCTAAGGCCTTCCTGTCGTTGTGCAACTCATCGATCGAATTGAACTCTTCAATTGCCGGCATGAGTTGGCCTCCATTCGATGGGTACTTCCAATATTGGCAACAAAGTATATCGTAGAAGCTGCAGCCGAATCTTGCGCAAATGCGCTAGGGGGGAAGTTATGAACGAAGTTAGCCGCAACCTGCCCGCCCCAGTCAATGCCGGAAAGATCGCCGTTCAATCGGCAACGATTGAGGATTGTATCGCTGACGTTTCGTATCAGGAAAAACTTCTGGAGCTTCTGGCCGCAGGCGATGTTCCGGTGTTTAAGGGCGTAGCATCGAGAAAAGAACTCGATCCAGTGGTACGTTACCTTCACGGAATGATGCTTAACACCTTTGAAGATCACGTTCCAATCCAAGAGGGCGCGCGTAATTATATGCGGCTTAGCTTCGGCGACGAACGCGCTACAGTGCCATTGTGGATGGCGTCTTGGTCGTTTTTCAGCTGGAACCGCGATTTGTTTCAGCTTTACAAAAGGTACGCGAACATTTATCGGCTTCGCAATCAGTTGAGCGGCTTCCCACCCGACACATTTATTTCGCGACGAGTAGATCACGGGTGCACTGCTCGGCTTGCTGTCCACTTTTACGCAAGCGGGAAGGGATTCCTTGGTGCGCACACCGACCCGGTTGGACGGCATCAGATTGCGACAGCCACGCTTGTAATGTCGAAGCGCGGAAAAGACTATATGAGTGGCGGATTTTATCTCGAGCGCGCGCACAACGATCGCTATTTTGTTGAGGACGAAATGGAGCCCGGCGATCTGTATTTCTGTAATCCGGCTTGCATCCACGGAGTTGATACAATCGACGCGGAGCACGAATACGACCCAATGGGAAGTAGCGGACGGTGGAATATGCTTTTCCCCGTAAACAAAGTGGCAGGTAACACCGCAATCGCTGATTCGGTCAATTATGAAAAGAAGTCACGTTGAATGAGCAGCGTAGTCGCGGTTCTATCTAAAGGGCAGGGATATTTTTAGAAGTTCTGGGCCTAGCGCGGGTTTTGCGAGGGCTAGCGGTCACTCAGTGCAGTCCGGCGCAAATGGAAGATACACCGTCAGCTTTTCATCTATATCATTGCGTTTGTCGATGGCAATCGTGAATTCGAACGGCATATAGTCGTGACGAAGTACGACGCGCGAGCTGTAGCGCATAGCCAGCGCCAGCATTTCCTCTGGCGCGGAATAGTAGTTTTGTTCGTTCCGAAAATTCACCCGATTGGACAGAAAATTCACTGAGAAACCAAGTGTCGAATGGTGATCAAACCATTCAAAGCATTGCTCCGTAAATTTGCGATTGTCTTTCAGCTGGTAGTTATGGACGCCGGAAGACAATACGACGTCAAATTTCTCGTCCAGCGGCTGTTCAAACGGATCCTGGCAGAGAAATCGTACCGCCGGATTTTTCTGACGCGCGACATCGATCAGGTCCGGATTGATATCGAGTCCCGTATAGTCAATCTTCAATCGGTGTTCTTGCGCGTAGCCAAAGAGGCCGCCGAAGCCGCAACCAAAATCGAGCACTCGCAGATTTTGCGGCGATGGATTTCTCAGCCAATATTCCAGTAAAATTTTGAAGCGAAGCTTGTGTTTCGGCTTGTTCCATCCCAACGCTTCAATCGTTGGCCCGTATCTGGCGAGACGGTCCGAATACCGCTTAAGCAATGCCGCTTTCTCGTCCGCATTTATGATCAAGAAAAATCAACTCCAAGGAATCGCGCCAGATTTAGGCCCCCGATCTTGCGTGCTGAATCCGGTGTGGCCTGCGCCGCCAATTCCTCAAATCGCGTGCGTACACCAGAATGGCTGAATTGGGGGTGGTCGGTGCCTATGCAGGTTCGGTCCTGAAAACCGCGAAATAGCCAAGCGAGGTCGGCGTCGATTGACGAGCCCTGATATCGCATGAGCGTGAACGAAATATCGAAAAAAATCGTCGGCGAATGTCGCGCAAACTGCATCCATCGCATCAGTTCTACCGTCCCGCCGTGTAGCAGGACAAGGCGTGTATCGGGTGAAGCCCTAAGCGCGCGGGCAACCGCATACAGTGGATCCGAATCTGGGTACAAACCAACATCGGCATGAAAATAGGTACACAGGAAAACCGGCAGCGATCGTCGTGCTGCGGCCTTGAAGGTATCTATGACGCTGGGATCGCCATATCCGAAATGCGATAATCGCGGGTGCAACTTGATACCGCGAAAGCCTAAATCGCGCACGATATCGAGCTCGCTGTCGATTTCCGCTCCGGTTTTCGGCTTTATGCCCGCGATAGGCACAAGCTGAGGGAAGCGCCGACAATGCGCTGCGTAGGCCTCGTGGCTGTAGCCTTCTTGTCCTTCCAGCCCTACCGCACATGCACGTGCGAACGAGGAGTGATGCATATCATCCGCAAGCCTCTCGAAGGTCGCATCTGCACCCTGTTGAAACCAGCCACCGGTAAGAGTCGGGTGAGATAAGGAATCGAACAATGAGATTGTGCTCACAATACCGGCCCGCAAATGAAGTCAACGTATTGCCCTGTTTTTTTACGAGACCGCCGTGTTCTCACTGTTTTCATCCGTTATTGCCAACGCGGCACCGCAAATAGCCGCCCGGTGAACTTGCCAGAATGAGTTTTCCATTCACGATTGGGTCAACTTCAAACCGATCTGTCTCGGTCAGATATTGTTCAAGTGCACTTAGCGGCTCGTCGCCCTTAAGCCATAGCTTGGAGCGATTGCGTGGTGTTTGGGAAGCATCAAGGCGCCCCAACGACGTGTCGGCGACCACAAGATAGCAACCCGCCGTCACCATGGGGCCATAACCCCTCAATTCGTTGAGTACATGATTTCGGCCGTGATCGGAATCGAGGATCACCATGACCGATGCGTTATCCGGAATGGCAGCGCGCACTTTCGCTATCACTGACTCTTCGGTTGACGAGCCTTCTATCAGAAGCACTCGTTTTGCCATTGAATGATGTTCAATGGTTTCGCGATTGTGCGGGCGAATATCAATGTCGATTCCAATGACTTTGCCCTTACCGATCAACTCAAGCATTGAAGCCATAAACAGTATGGAGCCGCCGCGGGCGACACCAGTTTCAACAATGACATCAGGTTTGGTCGTCCAAATGACCTCCTGCGTCGCCATGACGTCGGCTGGCAGTTGGATGATAGGAACGCCCATCCAGTTCCATAGGTAAGTGTAGCTATATTTGTCAGCAGCTTCTAAAGCGCGAAACGCAGCATCGAAGACTTGCCGATCACGCCCTAGTGCCAGAGCTTTCGTCCGTTTATCGTCCTCAAATGCCTGCCGGTCATCAGTGGTGGTCACCCGAATGTACCCTTTGTTCGAAGCGGTTTAACCCGAATTGTAGATGACTTTAGCATCGGTGTCGGTGATAACCAAACCTGTGTGCGCGTACTGCGCGATTAGCATTCGCTTAGCTAAGGACATCTACTGAGATGGAAAAAACGCCGTGACTTGAATCCCCATCGCCGGGCCTTCCATCACGCAGAAGGAAATCGACTACGTTACCGAAGCGGTGAAGACCGCCTGGTATGACGGCGCCAATATTTTCCACGAGCGGTTCGAGAAGGCCTTTGCGGCCCATTGCGGCCGGAAATACGCAATTTCGCTGCCGTCCTGCACCTCCGGATTGCATCTTGCGTTGCTGGCGCTCGGCATCGGGCCGGGCGACGAAGTCATCGTTCCCGATGTCACCTGGATCGCGTCGGTCGCGCCGGTGCGTTACGTGGGCGCGACCCCGGTATTCGCTGACATCGACCCCGATACCTGGTGCCTTTCGCCCGACGCCTTCGAAGCGGCGATCACGCCGCGAACGAAGGCGGCGATCGGCGTCGATCTTTACGGCGCGATGCCGGACTGGGACCGGATTTCCGGCATCGCCGCGCGCCGCGGCATCGTCCTCATCGAAGATGCCGCGGAAGCGGTCGGCTCGCGCTGGCGTGAGCGGCGCGCCGGCTCCTTCGGCACAATGGCGGCTTTTTCGTTTCACGGCTCGAAGACGCTGACGACGGGCGAGGGGGGCATGCTGGTCCTCGACGACGACCATCTGCGCACGCGCGTCATGCAGCTGCGCGATCATGGCCGCGTGCCCGGCGACACCATGTTTTTCAACGAGGAAGTCGGCTGGAAATACAAGATGTCGTCGATGCAGGCCGCGCTCGGGCTCGCGCAACTTGAACGTCTCGATGAGCTGGTCGCTAAGAAGCGCCAGATATTTTCCTGGTACCGGCAGGCGCTGGCCGACTGGAATCTGGGGTCACTCAATCCCGACGTGCCGGGATTGTTCAATTCCTACTGGATGACAACCATTCTGCTCGACGCCGCGCTCGGCATCAAAAAGGAGACGCTGGTGCCGCGGTTGCGCCAGCAGGGCGTCGATGTTCGTCCTTTCTTCTATCCCTTGAGCGCAATTCCGGCGTTCCGCGAAACGTCAGAAGCGGCGAAAGCGCAAAAGACGAACAAGGTTGCTTATTCCGTCTCGCCCTATGCCATCAACCTGCCAAGCGCGCTTGCGCTTGATGAGACGGCCATCGGCAAAGTGAATGTCGTATTGCGCAAAGAAGTCGGCGCACTCAGACAATCAGCCTGATCGCCTGCGGCACGTTATCCGTACCGGCACAATGCGGGCCTGCGGAAGGCGAAATCCGTTGCCGCTCGTGCCGCGATCCGGCTAAACAGGCGCGCTCCGGCGCAAGGATATTGGCAAGGATTATGGCAGGGATATTGGATTGACACACGGCAGAAAAATCGCGGTCATCGGCCTCGGCTATGTGGGGCTTCCGGTTGCGGTTGCGTTCGCGCGCTCCGGCGCAGCCGTGCTCGGCTTCGACATCGATCGCCGGCGTGTCGACGAACTGACTTCCGGACGTGACCGGACGCTGGAAGTCGAGCCGGCCGATCTCAAGCAGGCGAGCTTGCGTTTCACGCACGATCCGGCGCGGCTCGCCGAGGCGGATTTTTATATCGTCACCGTGCCCACCCCGATCGACGCCGCCCGAAGGCCCGATCTCGGAGCGATCCTGGCGGCGTCCGATACGGTCGGCAAAGTTCTCAAGCGCGGCGATATCGTCGTTTATGAATTGACCGTCTATCCGGGCACGATCGAGGAAGAATGTCTGCCGGTGCTCGCACGCAATTCGGGGCTTGCCGCGGGCGGCGATTTCACCGTCGGCTACTCGCCCGAGCGGATCAATCCCGGCGACCGGCAGCATCGGTTTGAATCCATTGTGAAGGTGGTGGCGGCGCAGGACGCGCCGACGCTCGACATCGTCGCCAATGTCTACGGATCGGTCGTGACCGCCGGTATTCATCGCGCGCCTTCGATCAAGGTCGCGGAAGCCGCCAAGGTCATCGAAAATACGCAGCGCGATCTCAACATCGCCTTCATGAACGAGCTGTCCGCCATCTTCCATCAGCTCGGGATCGACACCGGCGATGTGCTCGCCGCCGCCGCGACCAAATGGAACTTCCTGAAATTCCAGCCGGGACTCGTCGGCGGGCACTGCATCGGCGTCGACCCGTACTACCTGACATTCCGCGCCGAAAAGGCGGGCTACCATCCCGAAATCATCCTCGCCGGTCGCCGCATCAACGACAGCATGGGCGAACGCATCGCGCGCGAATGCATGCGCGCGCTGCTGCAGCGTGGCCGCGCCAATCCGGCGGTCACAATTCTCGGCATGACATTCAAGGAAAACGTGCCCGACATCCGCAATTCGAAGGTCATCGATATCGCGCGGGAACTTCAGCGCGTGGGCGTGGCGGTGCAGATGGCCGATCCGCTCGCATCGGGCGAGGAGACCGCGCAGGAATATGGAATTAAGCTGACGCCGGTCGAGTCGCTGCAGCCGGCTGATGCCGTCATCATGGCTGTCGCCCACAAGGACTATGTGGCGGGTGGCTGGCCGCTGGTGACCCGGTTGCTCAAGGATGGCCAGGGCATCGTGCTGGACGTCAAGGCGAGGCTCGACCGAACGAAGAAGCCGGAAGGGATCGAACTGTGGCGTCCGTAAGGATTGATCCAGCTGAGGTTGAATTGATTTATTATCCGATCGCTTTCGCGGGAATGAGCGGAAGGAGAGACTGTTCACTCCTGAAGGATTCCGTAACTGGTGACCGGAATCGTAAGCATAGGCAGTAACAATGACTGACGGGCCAATTCTGGTCACGGGCGCCGCCGGGTTCATCGGCTTTCACGTAGCGCAGCGGCTCCTGCGCGACGGCCGCGACGTCGTCGGCCTCGACAACATGAATGCCTATTATGACCCCGCGCTGAAGGAGGCGCGCCGCGCGGAGCTCGCCAATTCGAAACAATTCCGCTTCGTCAGGCTCGACCTGGCGGACCGTGACGGTATAGCGGCACTGTTCAAGGAGCACCGCTTCCCATACGTCATCCATCTTGCCGCGCAGGCCGGCGTTCGTTACTCGCTGATCGACCCCTTCGCCTATGTCGATGCCAACCTGACCGGCTTCGCCACGATACTCGAGGGGTGCCGCCACAACGGATGCCGGCATCTGCTCTATGCATCGTCCTCGTCGGTTTACGGCTCCAACACGAAAATGCCGTTTTCGGTGCACGACAACGTCGATCATCCGCTCAGTCTCTACGGCGCCTCGAAAAAGGCGAATGAGCTGATGTCGCACGCTTATGCGCATCTGTTCGGCCTGCCGGCGACCGGCTTGCGGTTCTTCACCGTCTATGGGCCCTGGGGCAGGCCGGACATGGCGATGTGGATTTTCGCAAAAGCGATCCTCGCCGGTGAGCCGATCAAGCTGTTCAACAACGGCAACATGCGCCGCGACTTCACCTATATCGATGACGTGGTGGAATCGGTCGTGCGCCTGATCGACCGCCCGGCAACGGCTGACGCGAAATATTCAACGGCGTCGCCGGATCCGGGTTCGAGCGCCGCGCCATGGCGTGTCTATAACATCGGCAACAACAAGCCCGTCGAGCTTCTTGAAGTCGTGCGCCTGCTTGAAGAGGCGATCGGCAAAAAGGCAAAACGCGAACTCCTGCCCATGCAGCCGGGCGACGTGCCTGCGACCTATGCCGACGTCGACGACCTGATGCGCGAGGTCAATTTCAGGCCGGCAACGCCGATCGCCGATGGCATCGCCCGTTTCATTGACTGGTATCGCGCGCATCACCGCCCGTGAACTAAAGCACCTGGCAGCGGAGAAGATTTTCCATGGCGGATAAGGTCGCACTCATCACAGGTGCCACGGGCCAGGACGGCGCCTATCTTGCCGAGTTCCTGCTCGCAAAGGGCTATGTCGTGCACGGCGTCAAGCGACGCTCGTCTTCGCTCAATACGCAGCGTGTCGATCATCTTTATGTCGATCCGCATGCCGGCGACGTCAAGTTCCTGCTGCACTATGGCGACATGACCGACGCCACCAACCTGATCCGTCTCATCCAGGAAACGCAGCCGACGGAGATCTACAATCTCGCGGCGCAAAGCCACGTCCAGGTCAGCTTCGAAACGCCGGAATACACGGCCAATGCCGACGCCCTGGGCACCCTGCGGCTGCTCGAGGCGATCAGGATCCTCAAGCTCGAAAAGCGCGTTCGATTTTATCAGGCCTCGACATCCGAGCTTTACGGCAACGCGCCGCAGAGTCCGCAAAATGAAACTACGCCGTTTGCGCCGCGAAGCCCGTACGGGGCCGCCAAGCTTTACGCTTACTGGATGACCGTGAACTATCGGGAGGCCTATGGCATTCACGCCTCGAACGGAATCCTGTTCAACCACGAAAGCCCGATCCGCGGCGAGACGTTCGTGACGCGCAAGATTTCCCGCGCCGTGGCCGCAATCGAAGCCGGCCGGCAGGATTGCCTGTTCATCGGAAATCTCAATGCCAGGCGCGACTGGGGTCACGCCCGCGATTACGTCGAGGGCATGTGGATGATCCTCCAGCAGCCTCAGCCTGATGACTATGTGCTTGCGACCGGCGACAGCCACACCGTCCGCGAGTTTATCGAGCGTGCGTTTGCGGTCATCGGCCGCCAGATCACGTGGCGGGGCGAGGGCAGCGACGAGACCGGCGTCGACAAGGCAAGCGGCAAGGTTCTTATCAGGATCGATCCTCGCTATTTCCGGCCCACGGAAATCGACAATCTCGTCGGCGACGCCTCGAAAGCGCGCGCCAAACTGGGCTGGAAACATCGGGTCGATTTTAATGCCCTGGTGGTCGAAATGGTCGAGGAAGATCGCAGGGAACTTCGCGGCGAGGCCAAATCCGGCATAATCGAGGGCAAGGGCGAGGCCTGAGGTAATGGCGCCACCCGTTCTTTTTGACTTGCGCGGAAAGCGCGTCACCGTCGCCGGCCATTCCGGGCTGGCGGGCTCCGCCATCGCGCGCCGCCTTGCAAGCGAAGGCTGCGAAATTCTCACGGCCTCGCATGCACAGGTCGATCTCGCGAAGCAGGAGCCGACCGAACAGTGGATCAGCCAGACCAGACCCGACGCGATTTTCCTCGCCGCCGCCCGCGTCGGCGGGATCCATGCCAACGACGTTCATCCGGTTGAATTCCTCGCCGAGAATCTCGCCATCGCTCTCAACGTGATGCGCGCCGCCTTTTCGGCGAAAGTGAAGAAGCTGATGTTTCTCGGGTCATCCTGCGTGTTTCCGCGCGACGCGCCGCAGCCGATGACCGAGGATCTTTTGCTGACGGGCGCCCTCGAGCCGACGAACGAGTGGTATGCCGTGGCGAAGATCGCGGGCATCAAGCTTGCCCAGGCCTACCGGCGGCAATTCGGGGCCGACTTCATCTCGGTGATGCCGACCAACCTCTACGGGCCGGGCGACAATTATCATCCCGAGAACAGCCATGTTCCCGCCGCGCTGATCCGGCGATTTCACGAGGCCAAGACGCGCGATGCAAAAGAAGTCGCGGTCTGGGGAACCGGAATGCCGCTGCGCGAATTCCTCGCTTCGGACGATCTTGGCGATGCCTGCGTGTTCATCATGAAGCATTACTCCGGTGAAGGCTTCCTGAATATCGGCACCGGTGAAGAGGTCAGCATCGGTGATTTTGCGCAGCTCGTCGCAGACATCGTCGGCTATCGCGGCAGGACTGGTGTTCGACACCAGCCGCCCCGACGGACCGCCGCGCAAGCTGCTCGACATCTCCAGGCTTTCGGCGATTGGCTGGCGGGCAAAGACGCCGCTGCGCAACGGGCTGCAGGCCGCCTACCGGGATTTTCTCGAAAAGGCCGGCGCGCTTCGCGAGCGGTAGCGGCGGCACCATTGGATGATCGTGCCGCGCATTCGTCTTATAGTGGCGCCGGCAGACAGGAAAACGATGACCATGACGGTTCCGACACTGGCACGACTGAAGGTAAAGCTGTTCACCGACGGCGCCGACAAGGCGCAGATCGTCGAAATGGCCAAGCAGCCATGGATTGCCGGCTTCACCACCAATCCTTCCCTGCTCAAGAAGGCGGGCGTCAGCGATTATGCGGCCTATGCGCGCGAGCCTCGTCGCCGCGGTGCCCGACCGGCATATTTCCTTCGAGGTGTTTTCCGACGACATCGCCGAAATGGTTGCGCAGGCGCGCGTGATCGCGTCGTGGGGAAAAAATGTCTACGTCAAGCTGCCGGTGACGAATACGCGCGGCGAGCCGCTGTTCGATGTGGTGCGCACGCTCTCGCGCGAAGGCGTCAACATCAACATGACCGCGATCTTCACGGGCGAACAGGTTGTCCATGCCATCGACGCGCTTGATGCAGGCGCGCCCGCCTGTGTTTCCGTTTTTGCCGGCCGCCTGGCCGATTTCGGCATCGATTACCGTCCGATCATGCGGGATGCCATCGCCCGCGCGCGCAAGACGCGCAATGTCGAGATCATCTGGGCCTCGACGCGCGAGGTCTTCAACGTCGTGGAAGCGGACGCGATGGGCTGCCACATCATCACGGCGCCGGCCGATGTGCTGAAAAAGCTTCCTGCGCTCGGCACCAAATCCGCCGCCGAACTTTCTCTCGGGGCGGTAAAATCGTTTCGTGATGACGCCGTCGCCGCAGGCCTGCGGTTGGCGGTTCCAGCATCGCGCGCGGCGGAATAAGCGGTCCGACCGTGGGCCGCAACGGGCGGACTTGTGCACTGTAACGCTTTGAATCAAAACGTGTTCGAATGCGTTTGCGCGGGCTATTCGCCAGTCATACGAGGTCGTGCTAGGGGATTGAGGGACTGAAGTGGGGCTTGCCGAAGTCCTGGGGCTTGGGGACACCGTCGTCAAATGATGCAGGCTGCTGTCGCAAATGCGGAGCGTCCGCTGCGTGTGGGTGTCGTCGGAGTCGGCGTCATGGGAAGCAACCATGCGCGGGTCTTCGCCGGCCTGCCCGGAACCGAACTGGTTGGCGTTGCCGACCCCGATCGCAAGCAGGTCGACTTCGTCGCCCGCACGCTTGGGATGCGCCGCCGTCGCTGACGTCGACGAATTGCTCGCCCGCGACGTCGACGCCATCACCATTGCCGCACCGACCCACCTCCACCAGGAAATCGCGCTGAGCTGCATCGCGCGCGGCGTCCACGTCATGGTGGAGAAGCCGATTGCCCCTTCGGTCGAAGAGGGCCGTGAGATCATCAACGCGGCGCATCGGGCCGGCGTTACCCTGATGGTCGGTCACGTCGAGCAATTCAATCCCGCGGTCGAGGCGATCAAGGAAGCCATCCGCGGCGAGGATATTCTGTCGATCGCCATTACCCGTGTCGGCCCGTTTCCGCCGCGCATGTCGAATGTCGGCGTGGTGATTGACCTCGCGGTCCACGATATTGACCTGATCCGCTGGTTCACCAATTCCGACATCGTCGAGGTCCAGCCGCAGCTCTCCAGCGCGGTCGCCGAGCGGGAAGACATTGCTCTCCTGCAGTTCCGGACGGCCTCCGGCGTGCTCGCGCACATCAACACCAACTGGCTTACGCCCTTCAAGGCACGCAACGTGACGGTCGCGACGCGCGGCAAATATGTCATGGGCGATCTGCTCACCCGCCAGGTGACGGAGTGCTTCGGCTTCCAGCCTGACGGCAGCTATTCGATGCGCCACCTGTCGGTCGGCCACGCCGAGCCGCTCCGCTCGGAACTGCTCGCGTTCCTGCACGCGGTTCGCTCGGGGAAAACACCCGCCGTGACCGGCGAGGAAGCCGTGGCCAGCCTCGAAATCGCGACACGCTGTCTTGCCACACGTCCCACGGTGGTCGCTCCCGCGCAGCGAAAAGGGCCGCGTGCCGTCGTCGGCTGACGGCCGTGGCGATCACCGGACGTTCGATGAATTTGCGTACCACTCCGCCACCGATCCCCTTCATTGACGTCGCCGCTCAGCGCCGCCGTCTCGGACCCGCCATTGATGCCGCGGTCGGCCGGGTGCTCGATCACTGCCAGTTCATTCTTGGCCCGGAAGTCCGCACCTTCGAGGCTGATCTCGCCGCATTCTGCGGCGCGCGGCACGCGGTCAGCTGCGCAAGCGGAACGGACGCACTCGTGCTCGCATTGCGTGCGATGGAGATCGGGCCCGGCGATGCTGTGCTGTGCCCGTCCTTCACTTTCTGCGCGACGGCGGAAGTGGCGGCGCTCGTCGGCGCGACGCCGGTGTATGTCGATGTCGATGCCGCGACATTCAACATCGATCCGGAGGGAATTGCCGGCGCCACTGCGGCGGCCAGGGACGCCGGCCTCAAGCCGAAGGCGATCATTCCGGTGGATTTGTTCGGCTTGCCGGCCGACCACGCCGCGATCGCGGCTGCAGCGCAGGCGGAAAACCTGCTCATCCTCGACGACGCCGCGCAGGGGTTCGGTGCCACCTGCAACAATCGCCGGCTTGGCACTTTCGGCCATGCCACCGCCACCAGTTTCTTCCCGGCAAAACCGCTGGGCTGCTACGGCGATGGCGGCGCGGTGATCACCGATGACGATGCCTTCGCTGAAACCCTGAGGAGCCTGCGCGTGCATGGGCAGGGGAGCGATAAGTACGACAATGTCCGCATCGGGCTTGCCTCGCGGCTCGACACCATCCAGGCAGCCATTCTGATCGAGAAACTGAAGATTTTCCCGGACGAAATCGACGCCCGCAACCGGATCGCGCGGCGCTACAGCGAAGCCCTCGCCGACCTCGCCATTGTTCCCGTGGTGCCGGCCGGTTCGGTTTCCGTCTGGGCGCAATACACAATTCGCGTCTCAGGGGCACGGCGTAACGCGATTGCGGGGGCCCTCAAGGCCGAAGGCATACCGACCGCGATCTATTACCCGATCCCGCTGCACCGTCAGCAGGCCTACAAGCACTATCCTGTCGGCAAAGGCGGCGTTGCGATGAGCGACCGGCTCGCATCCGAAGTGATAAGCCTGCCGATGCACGCCTATCTCGACCCGGCGACACAGGACCGCATCGTCGATGCGACGCGGCGAGCGCTCAAGACCTGACGCCCGCGCGACTGCCTAGCCGCGCTTGTAAACATCGTCGAGCCGCTCGATGTCGTCCTCGCCGAAATAGCTGCCGGTCTGCACTTCGATCAGTTCAAGCGGGATTTTTCCCTTGTTCGCCAGCCGGTGAACGCTGCCGATCGGGATGTAAACCGACTCGTTTTCGTGCACGGCGGAAACCTTCTCGCCAACGGTCACTTCGGCGGTACCGCGCACGACAACCCAATGCTCCGCGCGATGACGGTGCTTTTGCAGTGAAAGAATGCCTCCAGGGATGACGACAATGCGCTTGACCTGAAAGCGCTCGCCCAGGTCGATCGACTTGTAATAGCCCCAAGGCCGGTGGCTCCTTTTGTGATCGGTCGCCTCCGGCCTTTTTGCTGCCTTGAGTTTGTCGACCAGTTCACGGACCTCCTGGGCCCGCGCCCGCGGTATCACCATCACCGCGTCCGACGTGCTCACCACCACAAGTCCGCTCACGCCGACCACGGCGGTGAGCCGGTCATTGGAGTGCACGATGCAGTCGCTCGCATCCATGGTTACGACCGAGCCCTGAAGGACGTTGCCGGCTGAATCACGCGGCGTGATGTCGAAGAGCGCATCCCAGCTGCCGATATCGGACCAGCGGAAATTGCCGCGCACGACGGCGGCCCGGTCGGTTTTTTCCATCACCGCGTAGTCAATCGATTTTTGCGGTGCGCGCGCGAAGGCTTCGGATTGCAGACGCAGGAAACCGAGATCGGTGCCGGCTTTTGCGACCGCCGTTTCGATCGCCGCAAACATATCCGGCTCCAGCCGCTTGAGTTCGGACAGCAGCACGTCGGCGCGGAAAAGGAAATTGCCGGAATTCCAGAGATAGCCGTCTCGCACATAGCGCGCGGCTGTTTCCGCATCCGGTTTTTCGACAAAGCTCTTCACGGCATAGACGCCGTCGCCGCCAATGGCTTCGCCCGGGAGAATGTATCCGTAGCTGGTCTTTGGCTCGGTCGGTTTGATGCCGAAAGTCACGATGCGCCCGGCCTCGGCCGCCACGCGGCCAACCGCACATGTGGCACGAAATGCGTCACTGTCAGGTACGATATGGTCCGCAGCAAGCGCCAGCACGACGGCTTGCGGGTCGCGGCCGGCGGCAATCGCGGTGGCTGCCGCGATTGCCGGACCGGAGTCGCGGCGCATCGGTTCAATGACGATCGTCGCCTCGACGCCGATTTCCTCAGCCTGCCGCCTGGCAAAAAAATGGAAATTCGGTCCGGTGATGACGATGGGGGGTGCAAACATGGCGTCCTGAACCCGCAGCAGGGTTTCCTGGTAGGTCGACTTGGTGCCGACCAGCGGCAGGAATTGCTTGGGCAGGGCGTCGCGTGAAACCGGCCAAAGTCTGGTACCGGCGCCGCCCGCCAGCAGGATGGGGATGATTGGTGATGGCATGTACGGCGGCTGATCGGGGCTCTTTGTTCCGGCGCGGAATTGTCTTAAGGCAATTCGGCGTCTCTCACTATTGCTATCGTTGCCGGCACCTCAAGTCCATACATCCGCAGCGTTTTCAGCCCGTTAGCGGGGACTCCCCTGATGATTGAGCGCATATTGACCGTCGGTGGTTTCACGCTGCTCTCGCGAATGAGCGGGTTTGTGCGCGACATCATCCTGGCGGCTGTCCTTGGTGCCGGCCCGGTCGCCGATGCATTCTTTGTCGCGCTGCGGCTACCCAACCATTTCCGTGCCATTTTCGCGGAAGGCGCATTCAACGCTGCCTTTGTCCCGGCCTATGCGCGTATCCGCGAGTCCGGCGGCGCCGAGCGCGCCAGCCGTTTCGCCGACCGCATCTTTACGCTGCTGCTGGGAAGCCAGATCGTGCTGCTGGCGGTGGCACTTGTCTTTATGCCGGCCGTCATCGATGTGCTGGCGCCGGGCTTTGCGAACGACCCCGGGCGCTATGCGCTTGCCGTCGAACTGACGCGGATCACGTTCCCCTATCTGCTTCTGATCACGCTGGTCACGCTCTACGGCGGCATCCTCAACGCGTTGCAGCGTTTCGCGGCGGCGGCGGCGGCGCCGATTTTGCTCAACCTCTCGCTCATGGTCGCGCTCGCGCTTGCCGCATTTTTTCCGACCGCCGGCCACGCCGCGGCATGGGGTGTTCTGGTCGCCGGCGTCCTCGAATTTCTTCTGGTCGCGGGCGACGCAGGCCTTGCCGGCGTATTGACGAAATTGCGCTGGCCGGAGCTCGACGCGGATGTGAGGCAATTCTTCCGTGCTCTCGCTCCGGCGGTGGTCGGCTCGGCCGGCGTGCAGCTCGCGCTGTTCGCCGACACGATCATCGCGAGCTTTCTGCCGGCAGGCTCGCTCTCGGCGCTTTATTACGCCGACCGGATCAATCAGCTGCCGATCGGCGTGATCGGCATCGCCGCCGGCACCGTGATCCTTCCGGAAATGTCACGTCGCCTCGCGGGAGGCGATCACCACGGTGCAGCGCATGCGCAGAGCCGTGCAATCGAATTCACCTTGCTCCTGTCGATTCCGTGCGTGGCCGCATTTTTCGTTATCCCCGATGTGATCATGCGGGCGCTGTTCATGCGCGGCGCGTTCACCGCCGCAGATGCCGATGCGGCCGCGCATACGCTCATGGCCTACGCCGTCGGGCTGTTGCCCTTTGTCCTGATCCGAAGTGCGGTTGCGACTTTCTTTGCGCGCGGCGATACGGCGACTCCGGTCAAGGCCGCGCTGATCGCAGCCGCCGTCAATATCGGATTCAAAATTCTTTTGATGGGTCCGCTGGCGCAGGTTGGCCTCGCGCTTGCAACGTCGATCGGTGCCTGGATCAATCTCGGCCTCGTCGTGTGGTTTGCGGCGCGTGCCGGCCACGTCGACGCGCGATGAGCGGCTGCGGCTGTCGATCTTCAGGCTCGCCATTGCCGGGCTGGCGCTCGCCGCGGTCCTGTGGCTGTGCCGCAGCGCCGATGCTTGACTGGTTCGCAGGACGGCAGAGCCTCCGCGATCTCGCTGCACTCGCCGCACTCACCGTGGCGGGCGGCGCCGTCTATTGTGGAATCGTCGCGGCGCTGTTCGGCCGTGAATGGCTTGCAAGGTTTCGCGGCAGATTACGCCGCTGAAATCAATGATTTCCGCGCTATTGCCGAACGGCCGAGGTGGACATAGGTCACTGGCGACGGTATGGGGACATGCCGGTTTTCTGACATCATTTCTGCGGGAATTCATGAATTCTACTCGGCATAATTCATCATTTTCGTTGATGCTTCGCGTGGGAAAGTTCGCAATACCGCTGGTGCTTGCAACTTTGGTCGCAAGCTGCGGTGAACGCCAGCCGCAAGGGGGCGCGCCGCCGCCTCCGGCCGTGACGGTCGCCAAGCCGATCAAGCGCACGGTATTCGATTATGACGAATATGTCGGGCGCTTCACCGCCGTTGATTCGGTCGAGGTGCGCGCGCGTGTGTCAGGCTATCTCGACAAGGTGCACTTCAAGGATGGACAGCTCGTCAAGCAGGGCGATCTGCTTTTCACGATCGACAAGCGCCCGTTCCAGAACACTCTCGACCAGGCGCGCGCCAATCTGGTGCAGGCGCAGTCCAATCTCGCCTTCACGGAGTCCGACTACACGCGCGGACAGCAGCTTGTACGCGACAAGACCATCACCGATCAGACCTTCGAGCAGCGCGCTCAGGCGTTCCGCAATGCCAAAGCGTCGGTGAGCGCAAACGAGGCAGCCGTGCGGCAGGCGGAACTTGATATGGAGTTCACCGAACTGCGCGCACCGGTGAATGGGCGCATCGGCGACCGGCGCGTGTCGCCCGGCAATCTCGTCACCGGCGGCACGTCCGGCAACACGACATTGCTTGCGACCATCGTATCGACCGACCCTATCTATTTCGAATTCACCTTCGATGAGGCCTCGTACCTGCGCTACGAGCGTCTGGCAAAAAGCGGAGGTCAGGACGTGGCGAGCCGCAATGCCAGCGTGCAAGTGGCTCTCAAGCTGATCGACGAGAAGGACTTCGATCATGAAGGGCGCATGAACTTCGTCGACAATGTCATTGACCGCTCGACCGGCACAATTCGCGGCCGTGCGGCGTTCTCAAATCCGAACGAAGTTTTCACGCCCGGCATGTTCGCGCGCGTGCGCGTGCCGGGTTCGCCGCCCTATGAGGGTTTGCTCGTGCCGGATGCGGCAATCGGCACCGAGCAGGCGCGGCGTTTCGTCATGGTCGTCGACGACCAGGACACCGCGCGGCCCAAATATGTCACGCTCGGTCAGCTGACGCGCGACAATCTGCGCGTCATCAAGGAAGGCATTGGCCCCGATGATCGCGTTGTGGTCAGTGGGCTGATGCAGGCGCGTCCGGGCCAGAAGGTGCGGCCGCAGGAGGAGGGCGCCAAACCGGGTGAAAAGCCGGGTGACAAGCCGTGGCGCCGGCTGCGGCGGGAAGCCCGCCGGAAAAAGCGAAATAAACGGACCCCGCCAGCGCATGCGTATTTCGCATTTTTTCATCGACCGGCCGATATTCGCCTCCGTGGTCTCGATCATTTTCGTGATCCTCGGAGGCGTCGCATTCTCGCGTCTGCCGGTTGCGCAATATCCCGAGATCGCGCCGCCCACCATCACCGTGTCGGGTCAGTATCCCGGCGCCAGTGCCGACGTCGTGGCCGCCACCGTGGTCACGCCCATCGAGCAGCAGATCAATGGCGTCGAAAACATGATCTACCTGTCGTCGAATTCGACCGGCGATGGGCGTTTCACGATTTCGGTGACCTTCGAGCTCGGCACCAATCTCGATATCGCACAGGTGCAGGTGCAAAATCGTGTAGCTATTGCGCAGCCTCGCCTTCCCGTCGATGTGCGCAATATCGGCGTCACCGTCAACAAAAGCTCGCCCGACCTGATGATGGTCGTGCATCTTTATTCGCCAGACAAGTCGCGCGATACGCTGTTCATTTCGAACTACGCGACGATCGAGATTACCGACGCGCTGACGCGCGTCGAAGGTGTGGGATCGATCATTGTGTTCGGCAGCCGCGACTATGCGATGCGTGCGTGGCTCGACCCCGACAGGTTGCAGTCGCTCGGGCTGACCGCAAATGACGTGGTGACCGCGCTTGCAGGACAGAATGTGCAGGTTGCTTCCGGTGTGCTCAATCAGCCTCCAATGGACAAGCCGGGCGCATTCCAGATTTCCGTGCAGACGCTCGGCCGCCTGAGCAGTACCGAAGAATTCGGCAACATTGTCGTCAAACAGACGGCCAACGCCGTCGTGCGGATGAAGGACATCGCAAAGATCGAGCTTGCCGCGCAGGACTATTCGACCAATTCCTATCTCGACCGCGACCCGGCCATCGCGCTTGGCATTTTCCAGAGGCCCGGATCGAATGCGCTGTCGACCGCCCAGAACATCAAGAACACGATGGACGAGTTGGCGCAGCATTTCCCGCCCGGCCTCAAATACGACATCGTCTACAACCCCACGCAGTTCATTCAGCAGTCCGTGGATGCGGTGGAATCGACGATTGGCGAGGCGATCATCCTCGTCGTGCTGGTTGTCATCCTTTTCCTGCAGACATGGCGCGCGGCGATCATTCCGATCGTGGCCATTCCGGTGTCGCTCATCGGCACGTTCTTCTTCATGGCGCTGTTCGGCTTCACGCTCAACAATCTCTCGCTGTTCGGACTTGTGCTCGCGATCGGTATCGTGGTCGATGACGCAATCGTGGTGGTGGAGAACGTCGAGCGCAATATCGAGGCCGGCCTCTCGCCCCACGATGCCGCGGTCAAGAGCATGGACGAGGTGGGTGCCGCGCTGATCGCGATCGCGCTGGTGCTGTCGTCGGTGTTTATCCCCTCGGCCTTTATCACCGGCATTTCCGGGCAGTTTTACCGGCAATTCGCGCTGACCATCGCGGGCGCCACCATCATATCGCTGATCGTCTCGCTGACGCTGTCGCCGGCCCTCTGCGCATTGCTGCTCAAGCCGCACCGCGAGCTCGAGGATGGGCATTGGTGGAGCAAGCCGATCCACGGCTTTTTCAACATCTTCAACCGCTATTTCGACAAGCTCACCCACGCCTATGGCAGGCTGTCGGCAAAGCTCGTGCGCATCGCTGTTTTGATGCTCCTGGTCTATGCCGGAGTCATTGCGTTCGGGCTAAACGAGTTCCGCAAAACTCCGGTCGGCTTCATTCCGCAGCTCGACCGCGGCTATCTCATCATCATCACGCAGCTTCCGCCGGCGGCGTCGCTTGCGCGCACCGATGAGGTCAATCGCAAGGCGGTCGAAATCGCACTGTCGATTCCTGGCATCGCACATGCCGTCAATATCGTCGGCTTTTCCGGCGCGACGTTCACCAATGCACCCAATGCCGGCGCCGTCTTCGTAACGCTCGATCCGTTCGAGGAGCGCGCGAAGCGATCCGCGGCAATCGGCCGCCGCAATTCAGGGACAGCTGTTTCAGAAACTATCGGCGATCCATGACGGGCTGATTTTCGTCGCGGCGCCGCCGCCTGTATCCGGCATCGGCAACGCCGGCGGATTCCGCATGATGGTGGAAGACCGCGCCGGCCGCGGCTCGCAGGCACTCCAGGGCGCGGTTTACGCGATGATGGGACGCGCAGCCCAGACGCCCGGGCTCCAGCAGGTATTCTCGCTGTTCGAAAATACGACCCCGCAGCTTTATCTCGACATCGACCGCACCAAGGCGCAGCTGCTCGGCATTAGCATCCCGGACGTGTTTGCCGCGCTGCAGATTTATCTCGGCTCGTCGTATGTCAACGATTTCAACCTGTTCGGCCGCACCTACCGGGTCATCGCGCAGGCGCGCAGTGAGGATCGCAGCAATAGCGAAGATGTGCTCAAGATCCGGGTGCGTAACAGCAGCGGCGATACCGTGCCGCTTGGCGCGTTCACGACCGTGCGCACCGTCACCGGCCCGTATCGCGTACCGCGCTACAATCTCTATCCGGCCGCGGAACTCGATGGGGCCGCCGCACCCGGTTACAGCCAGGGCCAGGCCATCAAGATCATGGAACAGCTGGCCGCGCAGACGCTGCCGCAGGGCTTCACCTACGAATGGACCACGCTCGCCTACCAGCAAATCCGCGCCGGCAGCACTGCCACGTTCGCCTTCGTGCTGGCAGTAGTGTTCGTCTTCCTGGTGCTGGCGGCGCAATTCGAGAGCCTGACGCTGCCGCTTGCCGTCATCATGATCGTGCCGATGTGCCTGATCGCGTCGATCATCGGCGTGGTGCTGCGCGGCCAGGACAACAATATTCTGACCCAGGTCGGTTTCGTCGTGCTCATCGGCCTTGCGGCCAAGAATGCCATTCTGATCGTCGAATTTGCCAAGCAGCTTGAGGACGGCGGCCGCGACCGTTTCGAAGCAGCGATCGAGGCGGCACATCTGCGGCTGCGGCCCATCTTGATGACGTCCTTCGCATTCGTGCTGGGCGTTTCGCCGCTGGTCTGGGCGATCGGTGCCGGCGCCGAATTGCGCCAGACGCTGGGAACCGCGGTGTTCTCCGGCATGATCGGCGTTACCGTCTTCGGCCTGATCTTCACGCCGGTGTTCTACGTCGTTTCGCGCTGGCTCGCGCTGTACCTGGCACGCCGCCGCAGCCGCCAACGGCGCTCCGCTCAATAGCAATTCGTGATATTCGAGGTGGCAGATGACGATGAAATTCGGATTCGGCCAGTCACTGACGCGCAAGGAGGATGATCCGCTCCTGCGCGGAGCCGGGCGTTATATTGCGGATATTGCGCCCGAGGCCACGCTTCACGCCGTCGTCCTGCGTTCGCCGCACGCGCATGCCCGTTTCACGGATCCATAGTCTCGACCGGGCGAAGTCCGTCGCGGGGGTGCGCCTTCTTGCTGACGGGCGATGACGTCAGCCACCTTGGGCCGCTGCCGACGCCCGGCGTGCTCCCGGGTGTCGATATCAAGGTCCCCGCCTATCCAATTCTCGCCACGGACACCGTGCGCTACGTCGGCGATGCGGTCGCCTTCGTGGTCGCCGATACTGTTGCAGCGGCGAAGGACGCGGCGGAAGCCATCGAGGTCGACTGGCAACCGTTGCCCCATGTCGTCGGCGCCGCCAATGCGCTGAGGTCCGGCGCGCCATTGGTGTGGCCGGACAGGCCCGGAAACCTGGCATTCGAGACGTCGGCCGGCGACGCGGCTGCGACCAGGCAGGCCTTCGCCAAAGCCGCGCGCGTAAGCGAGTTGACGATCGTGAACCAGCGGCTGGTCACGAATTATCTCGATACCCGTGGCGTCATCGCGGAATACGACGGCGAGCGGTACACTCTCACGCTCGGGAGCCAGGGCAGTCATCTCATCCGCGATATCATCGGCGGCAGCGTGATGAATCTGCCGCCCGAGAAGATGCGGGTCATTACGCCCGATGTCGGTGGCGGTTTCGGCACCAAGGCCTTTCCATACCGCGAATATGCACTGGCGGCCGTCGCCGCCGAACGGTTGCGCAAGCCGGTCCGGTGGATCTGCGAACGCTCCGAGCACTTCCTCGCCGACAGTCACGGCCGCGACAATATTTCCACCGCACGGCTGGCGATCGACGACAAGGGACGCTTCCTCGCTCTCGAACTCGATATTGTCGCCGACATGGGCGCCTACCTGTCATGCTACGGACCGTTTATTCCGTGGCTCGGTGTCGGCATGGCGACCGGCTCCTACGATATCCCCGCTGCGCATGTGCGGTTGCGCGCGGTCTATACGAACACGGTCCCGGTTGATGCCTATCGTGGCGCCGGACGGCCGGAAGCGTCTTATCTCATCGAACGCGCGGTTGATGCCGCGGCGCATGATCTCGGCATCACCACGGATTCGATACGCCGGAAAAACCTGATCAAACCCAAGTCGCTGCCGTACAAGACACCGACGGGAAAAGTCTACGACTCGGGTGATTTTGCCGGCGCGCTCGCGCGCGCGCAGGAGCTTGCCGACTGGGACGGGTTCAACAAACGCGCGACACAATCAAGGCGTTCCGGAAAATTGCGCGGAATCGGCGTCGCCACTTACGTGGAAGCCTGCGGCAACAATGGCCCGGAGACCGCAACTCTCAATCTCGATCGCGATGGCGGGGTCACGCTTGCTCATCGGCTCGCAGTCGACCGGCCAAGGTCATGCCACAGCCTATGCGCAACTCATTGCGGAACGTCTCGACTTGCCGCCTGAACGCGTGCGCGTCATTCAGGGCGATACCGATCGCATCAAAAGCGGTGCCGGCACCGGCGGGTCGAGCTCCATTCCGGTGGGGGGCGTTTCTGTCGATCGCGCCGCAAAGACGCTCGGCGAGCATCTCAAGGAGCTTGCGTCGGATGCGCTGGAGGCAGGCATAGGCGATCTGGAGATTGCCGGCGGCGCGGTGCGTGTAGCCGGAACGGATCGGCTTATTTCATTCGCCGACCTCGCAGCCCACCCAAAGGCTTCGCCTGACAAGTTGCGCGCGTCGGAAGAATTCGGCGTGGAGCCTGCAACATTTCCCAACGGAACGCACATTGCCGAAATCGAAATTGATCCCGACACCGGCAATACGGCCATCCTGCGTTATGTCGTGGTCGACGATTTCGGCGCGACGCTAAATCCGCTGCTGCTTGCGGGACAGGTCCATGGCGGCGCAGTGCAGGGCATTGGTCAGGCGCTGATGGAGAACACGGTATACGACCCGGCGTCCGGTCAGCTCCTCAGTGCCAGCTTCATGGACTACGCAATGCCGCGCGCCGGCGATGCGCCGGACTTCGTTTTCGAGACGCGCAACATCCCCTGCAAGACCAATCCGCTTGGCGTGAAGGGTGCCGGGGAAGCGGGGTCGATCGGTTCGTGCCCGGCGGTCATGAACGCGATTGTCGACGCACTTTGGCGCAGCCACCACATCCGCCATATCGATATGCCGGCGACGCCGCACCGGATCTGGCAGGCGATCGACGCCGCGCGGGGCGCCAGGCCCGCCTAGGACCCCCGATCACGAATTCGTGAACGCGGGCGGGAGACCACCCGGCCGGAATAGCCATTACGGTTCAAATGTTTGCATAGGGGGCTGGGCCATGAGCCGGAAAACAATTTTCCAATGAGACGGGCTGCTCGCGAGTGGCGCTTGCTGCGGCTTTTCTGGCGGCCGGAGTAGGCGCGGTCATCGCCCAGTCCGACCCCATTGCCGCACGCAAGGCGCTGATGAAGGAAAACGATGAAAATGCACTCGCTCTCGTGCGGATGATGCGCGGACAAATGCCGTTTGATCCGGTCAAGGTCGATGCCGCCTTCGCGCAATGGGAAGACACCGCGAAAAAATTTCCCGCACTTTTCCCGGGAAATTCCCAGATCGGTCAGGAGACGCGTGCTGCGTCGAAAATATGGATCACGAAAGCGGATTTCGACGCCAAGGCGGCTGAATTCGGAAAAGTCGTGGCGGAAAACCGTGCGAAGGCAAAAGCATCGCTCGCCGGATTGCGTGCCGCCATTCCGCCGATCGGAAACGCATGCGACAACTGCCACAAGGAATATCGAACGTCACGCCGATAGGGAAAAGTTTACAGCCAAAGCGCGTCGATCATTGCTAGTCTGAATTCATCGAAGCGAGTCGAGCCGGATGCTCCTCAAACTGGTCGTTGCCGCGGTCGTCGTCAGTGCGTCCGTATTCTGGTATCTCACGATCCCCGAGACAATTCCGGCGAGCGCATTGACACCCGCGCGTGCACGCGACATCGCCAATGGCCGCACGATGTTTCTGATCGGCGGCTGTTCGTCCTGTCACGCGATCCCGAAACAGAAGGATGAAACGCGGCTTGGCGGCGGGCTAGCGCTCAATACCTCGTTTGGCGTGTTCTACGTGCCGAATATTTCCCCGGATACCAGGGATGGCATCGGCGGCTGGAACGAAGCGCAATTCCTGACCGCAATGCTGGAGGGCACCTCGCCTGGTGGCGCGCATCTCTATCCGGCTTTTCCCTATACGTCCTACCGCATCATGCGGATCTCCGACCTGCGCGATCTGTTCGCATATCTGAAAACCTTGCCCGCGATTGCAGGCCGTGTTCGCGATCACGAATTGCGTTTTCCATTCAATATTCGCCGGGCACTCGGGATATGGAAGCAGCTCTTCCTCAACAGGAAGGCATACGAGCCGGATCTCACGCAATCCGCGCAATGGCGGCGCGGCAGCTATCTCGTAAACGGCCCCGGCCACTGCGCCGAATGTCATTCGCCGCGCAATTTTCTCGGTGCGATCGTTTCGAGCAGGCGCTTCACCGGCGGCCAAAGCCCGACGGGGCAGGGCGGCGTTCCGGATATCACGCAGGGCAAACTGCACGATTGGAGGATCGAGGATTTCGCGGAAGTGCTCGAGACCGGAATAACCCCGGACGCCGACCGTGTCGGAGGGATGATGGTGGATGTCGTGGCCAACACCAGGCAATTGAGCGAAGCCGACCGCAAGGCCATGGCGGTGTACCTCAAGTCGCTACCGGCACCTTCGCGCTGAGTCGCGGCCCCGTCAGGCATGGATGCCCGCAACGGGCGTGGCCATGACGAGTCGACCCTGGCCGGGCCTGTGGTAGAGACATCCCGATGCACCCGTTCAAGGCCATCGGCCTCAAACTGATATCAGCACTTCTGTTTGCCGCCATGTCCGCGTTGGTCCGCCAATTGGGCGATGTGGCACCGGTCGGCCAGATGGTCTTCTTCCGGAGTGCGTTTGCGATCCTGCCGGTGCTGATTGTCTATGCCATTCGCGGAGAGCTATCCTCCGCCCTCCGCACCAAACGGCCGCTCGGCCAGCTCGGCCGCGGGATGCTCAGCATCGGCGGCATGTTCACCAATTTTTCCGCGCTCACGCGGCTGCCGCTGGCGGATGCGACGGCAATTTCCTTTGCTTCGCCGCTCATAACGGTGGCGCTCGCGGCGATAATTCTCAAGGAGCGCGTCCGCATCTATCGCTGGACGGCGGTCGCCGTCGGATTTGCCGGTGTGATCGTGATGCTGATTCCGCATCTCGATCTGGGCCGCTACACCGCCCTCGGCGGTGCTGTAGCCGGCGCCGGCGCGGTGTTCGCGCTCATCTCCGCGGTCTGCAATGCCGGGACCGTCATACAAACGCGGCGGCTCACGCAGAGTGAAACGACTTCCTCCATCGTTTTCTATTTTTCGCTGGTGTGCGCGATCGCGGGTGCATTGACTCTGCCCTTTGCCTGGCATTCACCCACGCCCCGTGAGCTGACAGGCCTCGTTGCGCTTGGAGTTTTCGGCGGTTTCGCGCATATCCTGCTGACCGAGAGTTACCGCTATGCCGCGGCCTCGATGGTGGCGCCGTTCGACTATTCGTCGATGCTGTGGGCACTATTGCTCGGCTACTGGCTGTTCGACGAACTGCCCGAGACCTTGGTCTATATTGGCGCTTCAATAGTTGCAGGCGCGGGACTTTTCGTGATCTGGCGCGAGCGTCAACTCGGCCTCAAGCGTGCACGCGAGGCGGAAGGTCCGCCGCAGGCGGCGTGATGCGATGCTGTGACGGCCAATGAGTGTTCTGGATTCCAGAATAGTCCTTTCAGCTCTCGCCTGGTCAATCGCCGGGCATTTCGGATGTATCTGCTGGTTCGTCGACAGGGCATTCCGCCTTCGTCGCAACACAACCAGTGAGAACGTATCGAGGTATCATCTCACCAGCAGACGGTTTTCTGTGGAGTAACATGGAACGGCCCAGGCGCTCAGATTCTGGAATCTGTTATCCTGTTACCAGCAGAATTCTTTCAGTTTTGTGGGGCTGGGGATGAGGGCGTTATTCTGGGCGGTATTGCTCACGGCCGGCCTCGTGACGGAGGCCTCGGCCCAGGTAGCAGTCGGACCGAGTGCAATAACGAACAATGTAGCAATAACGAACAATGTAAATGGCATCCCGATTACGGTGAGCGCCACCTCATGGATCACAGTCAACTCGTCCGACAGTGAGCGACCGGTAGATGCGAGAATTTTCGCGGATCTCATCGATCTTCAGCGGAAGTTCCCAAAGCTGCTGGAGACGCTGGGGCTATCGACGGCCAATTGCGACAAGCGACACTCTGATAGCCAAAGTCCGGTTGTTTCTCTCAAGAGCGGCTCGCTCTGGCCCGTCGATGACCAGTTGATGATGTCGGTCCAGGGCCATGTCGACGTTTGGTCGTGTCGGGCGAGACCCGCAAAATCCGAGGTCGCATGGAGGCGGAAAAAAATTGGATTTATCAAATTGAAACTTCCGGTGCTTCACACTGTGAGGTCAATGACCAAGAAGAAAATGGACGGCACCCAGCAATTCCGTGGAAATCTGCCGATCCAGCTGGTCAAAAAAGACGGTGCAAATGTCGCGCTGAAAGTTGCCCAGCCTGAGATTAAGCTGGAGGGGCAAGATACGATCACAAATGCGAATTTAGATCATGCAAAGCTCGACATAAACCAGAAAGCTTACGCCGCTTTGCGAAGCGCGATTAATGTCGCGAAGCTCAAGACCATTCTGCCAAAAGAATATCAGAAGCTGACTGTCGTCTCAACTCGCTTCCGGAGTTATGGCGGCCACGCTATCGCGGAGATCAACCTCGCGGCTGCTGCCACGCCAAATACGCAGTGAGTTAAGAACTCGCGCTGGCGAACTCCGGCGGTCGCCCAGTTGCCGCCCGGCACGAAATGCCGCTTTCGCGCATGAGCGCGCGGCTAGGCTTGAAACGCCTTGAAAGTGATGATGGTGTGCGTGTCCTTGATGCCGGGAATGCACTGCACCTTCTCGTTGACGAAATGGCCGATGTCGGTGCCCGCATCGACGTAGAATTTCACCAGCAGGTCATAGTCGCCGGCGGTCGAATAGACCTCGGAGGCAATCTCGGCTTCGGCCAGCGTATTGGCCACCTGATATGATTTTCCCAATTCGCATTTGATCTGGACGAAGAAGGGGGTCATTGGGCGCCTCCGGAAGTCGAGTCAGGGTCTTACAGTCGCCAGACGAACCGTTCACACGGGACCGCCGCAATCCAGCAAAAACAGCGGGTTGATGGCAAGGCAGTCTTGCCTTGAGCAAGCGCGCGGACTACCTATTGAACAGCAATCTCGTGGGGTGTCCGGCTGCTGCCGGACTGAGAGGCGTATCCGCCAACCCAACGAACCTGATCCGGGTCATGCCGGCGGAGGGACCAGAGATGCATCGTCCGCAAGCCACATCGCGCAATGGTCTGGCGCAAGTCGCGTCCGGCGTTCTTGCGCGCCTGCGCATGTTCGCGCCGCGCGTCCACTGCATCACCAATGGCGTTGCGCAGAATTTCACGGCGAATGTTCTGCTGGCGGCCGGGGGCGTGCCCTCCATGACGCTTTCGCCGGAGGAGATCGGCGCGTTCGTCGCTGGCGCGCAGGCACTTCTGGTCAATCTTGGAACATTCGATGCAGAGCGCCGCAAGGCGGCGGCGATCGCCGTCGCAACGGCAACCCGCAATCAATTGCCCTGGGTGCTCGACCCGGTCTTCGTCGACCGCTCTCCGCCGCGCGCCGCTTTTGCACTCGAACTTATCGGCATCGGGCCGTCGGTCGCCCGCCTCAATCATGCTGAATTTTTCGCACTGGCAGGCAACGAGCCGTCGCGCGATGCCATCATGAGCTTCGCCCGGTCCCAGCGGATCGTCGTGGCCTTGTCGGGCGAGACCGACCTTGTCACCGACGGCGAGCAGATTGCGGCGATCGCCAATGGCCATCCGTTGATGGCGAAAGTGACCGCCTTGGGCTGTGCCGGCAGCGCATTGCTCGCGGCTTGCCTGGCGGTCGAGCGCGACGCGTTCCACGCAGCTGTCTCCGCGCTTGCGATCATGGGCGTTGCAGGTGAATTGGCCGGAGCAGGAGCCGCAGGGCCGGGGAGCTTTGCCGTCGCTATTGTCGACACGCTGCATGGTCTCAACGAGGCGACGCTTGTCGCGCGCGCAAAGGTGAATTGATGGACGTTGATCTCAGGCTATATGCGTTGGTCGACCCCGCGGTTTCCGGCGGCCGCACGCTTGCTGATCTCGCGCAACGCATTGGCGGGAGCGCGACCCTCGTTCAGCTCCGTGACAAGCACGGGTCGACCCGCGCGATGGTCGAGGAGGCGCGCGCCCTGCGCGAAGTATTTGAGCCGAAGGGTGTTCCGCTGCTGATCAATGACCGCGTCGATGTCGCGCTCGCGGCCGAGGCCGATGGCGTGCATATCGGCCAGGACGATCTGGCACCCGCCGATGCGCGGCTCCTGCTTGGCCGTGGCGCGATCATCGGGCTGAGCGTCAAGACAGTCGAGCAGGCCAAAGCCGCACCGCTTGAACTGCTCGATTATGTTGCAATCGGCGGCATCTATGGGACTACCTCGAAGGAGAATACGGCTGCGCCGATCGGCATTGCCGGCTTGCGGGCGATCGCCGCTGCGATCCGGGCGCGCAAACCGGCCTGCCGGATTTGCGCCATCGCGGGTATCAACGCCGGCAATGCGGCCGAGGTTATCGCTGCCGGTGCCGACGGCATTGCGGTCATTTCCGCCTTGTCCATGGCGCCCGACCCGCAAAAGGCGGCACAGGATTTGCGGGCGGTGGTCGACAACGCGCTCGCCGAGCGGGGGCGTTCGTGACCGCCGTCGCCGTCACAATTGCCGGTTCCGATTCAAGCGGGGGCGCCGGCATCCAGGCCGATCTGAAAACATTTGCTGCGCTGGGCATCTATGCCGGGTCGATCATCACGGCTCTGACCGCACAGAATACAAAAGGCGTCAGCGCGGTGCATGATGTGCCACCCGCTTTCATTGCGGCGCAGTTTGATGCGGTATTTTCTGACCTCGATATCGCGGCCGTGAAAATCGGCATGCTGTCGCAGGCAGCAACCATCGATGCAGTGGCGAAAGGGCTTGCGCAGCATCGCGCGCGGAACATCGTGGTCGACCCTGTTATGGTTGCGACCTCCGGCGACCGGCTCCTGACGCCGGATGCGGTCGACCTGCTGCGGGCGCAGCTCATTCCGCGCGCGCTTGTCGTGACGCCAAATCTGCCTGAAGCGGCGGCCCTGACGGGCACTTCGCTTGCGCGAAATGAGCAGGAGATGGAAATCCAGGCCCGTGAAATATTGGCCCTTGGTGCGCGCAATGTTCTTATCAAAGGTGGACACGGCGATGGCGGAGAAAGTGCCGACCTGCTGATCGGGGAAGGCGACGTTATCCGCTATTCCGCCGCGCGAATTGCCACCAGAAACCTTCACGGTACCGGCTGCACGCTTTCGTCGGCAGTCGCTGCGGGGCTGGTGAAGGGGCTCGATCTCAAGGAAGCGGTCCGGCAAGCCAAGGACTATGTCACCGCGGCAATTGCGGCTTCCCGCACCTTCAATATCGGTTGGGGGCCGGGGCCGCTGCAGCATTTCTTCAAGTCAGGGAGAGAGGCATGACCACTCGGCGAAATTTCACCATTGGCGCCGGCATTGCGGCCGGCATTCTTGCGGCTCCGTCGGTCGGCCGCGCGCAGACGCAGAAATGGCGCATGGTCACTTCCTGGCCGAAACGCTTGCCCGGCCCCGGCATGTCGGCCGAACGCATTGCGGACCGCATCCGCGCGTTGTCCGGCGGCAAGCTCGACATCAGCGTTTATGCAGCCGGAGAGGTGGTTCCCGCCTTCGAGGTTCTCGATGCTGTCGGCAATGGCGTCGCCGATATCGGCCACACGGCTTCGTTTTACTGGCAGGGGAAGATGCCGGCGGCGGCTTTCTTCACGACGGTGCCGTTTGGCTTGACGCCGAATGAGCATGTGGCCTGGGTCGATGCCGGCGGCGGACAGGCATTGTGGGACGAACTCTACGCGCCGTTCGGCGTGAAGTCGTTCATGGGCGGCAATACCGGCGTCTGCATGGGAGGCTGGTTCCGCCACGAGGTGAAAAGCCTTGCGGATGTACACGGCCTCAAGCTGCGCACGCTCGGACTTGGCGGCGAAGTCTACCGCCGTCTCGGCGTCACGCCGCAGACGACGCCGCCCGCGGAAATCCTGGTGAGTCTGCAGTCCGGCGTGATTGACGGCGCCGAATTCGTCGGCCCCGGGACCGATATTGCGCTCGGTCTTTACCGGGTGGCGCCGTTCTACTACTACCCGGGGTTCAATAAGCCGAACGGCACCGGCGAGTGCATCGTGTCGCTCAAGAACTGGAACGCGCTCTCCGCCGAACTCAAGGCCGTGATCGCGCACGCCTGCGCGACCGAAGCAAATTACGCGCTCGCCGAAATGGAGCGGCTCAACGCGCAGGCGCTTGCCGCGCTGGTGAATGAGCACAAAGTGAAGCTTTCTGCTTTTCCGGATGACCTCATAACGGGCGCGCGCAAAGAGGCCGATGATGTACTCGGCGAGCTCGCCGGCCGCAGCGCCATCACCGGAAAGGTGCAAGCATCCTATGCCGAGTTCCGCGAACGGACGGCGCCATGGTCGCGGGTATCGATCAAGTCAGTCTTGCGGGCACGGGGGGTGTGAGGCCTCCCAATTTCGAGCTCACCCGGCGAAAGCGTGGCAATGCGAGCAACTGTTGAAGATTGTGCCGGGGGCATTAACGGTCCCTACACCACGTTCGAGAGCTTGCCAGACCACTTGATTCATCTCAATCACAGCCGTGGCGTATGCGCGGAATGTCCATGGCGATATAAAACCCATGGCAATCGCCGATACGCAAGCAACGCTTGTACCGCTCCTCAATCCGCGCGTCAGCGAAGGCGCGCAATTCCTGGCGTTAGGCGGTAAGCCGCCGGCCTTTGCAGAAGGATACCTGCAGACAAATGCCGGCTCGTCCTGCGCAGGTATTGTGCTGCTCGGGCGTGTCGACCCCGCCGAACTCGCTGACGTTCTCAAGACAGCCGCGGATCCGGCAATTCCTATCGCCGATTTCGGCGGCAACGAAACATTGCGGCGCGATTTTGTCGGAACACGCTTTGACCGGGGCAGTCTGAAAGAGATCGGGACGAGTTTCTCCACGATCTGGCGGCGGCTTGCCGAGATCCCGTTCAATGCCGAGCACAGGAGCCGCGACGAACTGACCATCCTTCGGATTGCCTATTCGCGCGATACCGCCATCAATGCGGCTTTTGCACCGCAGTCGCGGCACATCGTGGAATATCCGCTGCTCGGCACCGCCGCGCCCGCCGCACAGCGCCGTCTGGAAATGCTTGCCGGCCTCGATCTGCTCCACCGCCGGCATTTCACGCGGACGCACAGCTGCGACAAATGCGAATCCGCGCGGCTTCATGTCTATGAGGCGTGTCCGGAGTGCGGAAGCGCCAATCTGCGGGAAGAGACGATCGTGCATCACTATCGGTGCGGCTGTCAGGAAATTGAATCGCATTTCGCCCAGGGCGATCTTTTGATCTGCCCCAAGTGCCACCGCACCTTGCATCACATCGGCGTCGATTACGGAAAGCCCGGCAAGGCCATCGTCTGCGCCAATTGCGGCGCGACGAATTCAGAGCCTTTTGTACGGTTCGCGTGCCTCGATTGCTCGTCCGTGCAGAACGCGGATGACGCCAGGGCAATCGATTGGTTCAACTATGACCTCACCGAGGAGGGTATTCGCGCCTTACGGCAAGGGCGGCTGCCGCAGTTCGACATTACGCCGCTTCTTGAAGGCCACACGCACACCTATTCGCCGCGCGAGTTCCGCCTGCTTGCGATGCACGAAATTAAGGTTGCGGAACGGCTCAAACGCCCATTTTCGGTCGCTCGCTTCACGGTGCTCAATCTCGACGAGCTTATCAGGGAGCGAGGCGCAATCGCTGTCGACGATGGCTTCAGGCGTATTGCGGATGCGGTCGGGTCAGAACTTCGAACAACCGACTTCGTCGGCGTCGGCACAAATCTCTCGGGCGTCATCGGCTTTCCTGCGACCTCGTCCAATGACATCGACATCATCGTGAAAAGAATTCGCCGCGCCATCGACTCAAACTCGAAGGTCGCGCTTCAGCTTGGCGTCGAAGTGGCCGAAGGGGATGCAATCGTCGAGATGCTTGCAAAGAGCTAAATCATGGAGGCGTTATCCTTCCTCGGTTCGCTGGATATGATGAGCCTCGTGTTCCTGTTCTGGTACACGGCGCTTCTCGAGATCCCGCGCTACTTTGTCGGCGCCCTGGTGGTGCCAATCCTGGTGTCCTGGCGGGACGACCCCGTCGTCGACCCCGATCTTTCAATCAGTATCATTTTCGTCGGGCACAACGAAGAAAAGCCGCTTCCCGCCTGCGTCCATTCGCTGGCCGAACAGACAATTCTTTCGGTGTGCAAGGACGTGCAGATCATTGTCGTCGACGACGGTTCGACCGACCGGATGCGCGAGATTGCATTGCGCCTCCAGCGCGAGGGCCGGGTCGATAACGTGCTCATCCTGGAGCAGCGTGGAGGCAAGAGCGCCGGCGTCAACCTGGCGTTATCCGTCGCTCGCGGTGATATCGTCGTGATTTCGGACATCGACACCACTTTCGACCGCGATGCGCTGGCGGAATTGACCAGCCTGCTTTTCCGATCCGCTCGTGGGCGCCGTCAGCGGAAATCTCGGCGTCCGAAATGCGTCCGCAAGCGTGGCGACCCGTTATCAGGCGATCGAATATGCGGTCGGTATCTCGCTGGGGCGCTGCATCGCCGACGCTTTCGGCACTTTGTCGGTGATATCCGGTGCATTTGGTGCGTTCAGGCGGGAGGCGGTCGAAAGTGTCGGCCGCCAGGACGTGGAGGTTGGCGAGGACGCTGACCTGACGATGAAGCTGCGCAGCGCGGGCTGGCGCCTCCGTTTCGCGCGACGAGCGAACGCGCTGACCGACGTCCCGGAAACCTTTTCCGCCTTTATCGCGCAGCGCCTTCGCTGGGATCGCGGTCTGATAACCATCTGGGCTCGAAAATATCGAAGCGCAATGGACCCCAGGCATTCCTCATTTCGGATTTCCGACGCGGTTTCCGTGGCCGACGTGATTTTTTTCCAGGTCGTCCTTGCCGTGGCGTTTCCCGTCTATCTCGGGTGGCTGTTCTACTATTTCGGCTGGTTCGCGACGACAATTCTCGCGGCCACGATTGTCGGCTACGCGGTGCTTGATCTCATCGTATTTCTTGCCGCGGCCACGGTGGGAATACGAGTCCCGCTACGGCTGATCGCATACTTGCCGCTCTTTACGGCCGTGCAAATAACGCTTGCTCGCGCGGTTCGCCTTGTCGCGATTGCCCAGGAGCTGATCTTCCGGACATCTTACCGCGACCCCTACGTGCCGCGGGGGGTCATGGAACAAGTGGAGGTCGTGTGATGCGTTTCCTGAAGCGCCACATCTCAACACGGCCGCCGGTCAACGAGCCGCGATCGCGGCGGCTGACCTTGATCCGGTGGGTCTATCTTTCGATCGTTTTTGCGCTGGCGCTCTGGCTCGGCAATTTTATGTATGGAGATCGCCTCTTTCTGCGCAGCGAAGGTCTCGTGCTCGGCGACACCGCGGTCATTGCTGCGGAATTTCCGGTAACGGTAAAGGAGCTTCTTGTCCGCGAAGGCGAATCCGTCAGGGTAGGCAAAATCGCGGCGATCGTTTCCTCGCAGAATGTCGCGGAGACGATAGCCCGGCTGGCGGCCGATGTCGCTGCCAGGGTAATCCGGCAGAGTGAGCTGCGGATCCGAAGTGAGGTCATCGATGCCATGATACCTGTTGCGGAGCATCGCCAGCAATTCGCCAGCGGCGCGCGCAAGGAATTCGAATCGCTTCTCGACCGCCGCTACCTCGCGCTGAACCAGCATGCCACCGCGCTTGAGAATGAATATCACGGGATTCAGGATCTGCAGACGCTGAAGTCGGAAAGAAGGATCGTCGACAGCGAACTCAGAACGCTTAAATCGGCGCTCTCGGACGCTCAATCCGCGATTGCCGACCTGCGCCGGATCTATGACGATGGCCGCCTCGCTGCGCCGATGGATGGCGTCGTCACCCGGCTGGTTGCGAGCAAGGGTTCTGTCGTTCGCGCGGGTGAGCCGATCATTGAGCTCAGCGGCGATCATCGCTTTGTTCTGGCCTATGTCCCGACAGGCGCCCTCTATAGCGTCGAGGAGGGAGATGAAGTCACCATCGCTTCCGGCATGCATGGTCGCTCACGGAAAGATTGTCCGCGTCGAACCGTTTGCGGCGGCACTTCCGCGCGAGTTTCAGCGAGCCTTCACGCCGGTCGAGCGCCAGCAAGTGATTCGCATTGAATTTCTTCCGGGCGAGACGCCGCCGCCGCTCTTTTCGAAGGTGACGGTGAGGAGCGATGGGCTGCTATCCTCGCTCATCCCTCGCATCAAATCGCCTCTTGCCCGCAATATTCCTGCCGCCGGTCCCAAGCCACAGCAATAGTGGATTGCAGGCCTGCGTCATGCACATGCGCGCGGGAATGCGCACAACCCGAAGCGGTCGTTTGAACCGGTTTTCCAGTCGTCTTTGGTGCTTTCTTTCAATGACATCTTCGTGAACGGCACGCCGATTGTTGTGATCGTTCAGTGTGTTGCAAGTCGTGCTGCACTGCGGCAAAAGCCGGCTTCGCAAGAAATCCATCTTGCCTCAAACACAACGGAGCTGAACCGTGAAAGTCATTGCCAAATTTGTCACCGCTTCTGTTTTCGCACTGTCGGCAATCGGCCCGGCGTTTGCGGCCGAGGAAGACACGCTGCTGGAGCGTGAAGGCAACATGTCGGCCCGCAACGCATTTGCCCAACAGGATGTTGTCAAGCACGCGCGCACGCTTAAGGCCGTCGATGCCAGGGCTTATGCGCCCGCCAGCGCACCGGCTGACGACGTTACCGACTTCAGCATTGGCAGCCAGCGCTAAGCGTTCCTCCCCAAGCTTGGGCTGTTTGCCGAGAGGCCGCCGGAGACGGCGGCCTCCTTCCCCTACCGTGATGGCTTAGCAAACACAGGGCGTGCCTTGGAAATCCAATTCGGCGATTTCGCTATCGACCTTGCGCGGCAAGAATTGCAGCGAGGGGGAAAGCGTGTTCCGGTCGAACCACAGGTGTTCGATCTGCTTGTTCACCTTGCCCGCAATCACAATCGTGTCGTCAGCAAAAATGAAGTGATCGACGTCGTCTGGAAGGGGCGTATCGTCTCCGAAGCGGCGGTAAGTTCGCGCGTGAGTGCGGCACGGCACGCCGTCGGCGATAATGGGACTCGGACCAGAAAGTCATCCGTACCTATCACAAACGAGGCTTTCGCTTCGTCGGAACACTCAGGCAGTCTTCGGCGCAAGCGGTGCCGTCACGCGCGGTAACGCATTCGAATGGTGCAGTGCCGGTGCCTGCGCATCCGACCATCGGAGCGTGCCGCGGTTGTCGTTTTGCCCTTTCAGAATCCGAGTGGCGATCCCGCGCAGGAATGCCTCGCCGACAGCTTCACCGAAGACATTATCGCCGGACTGGCGCGGCAGCAGTGGTTTTCCGTCATTGCCCGCAGTGCCAGCTTTGCGTTCAAGGGTGTCTCGACTGACGTCCGCACTATCGCGGCCGAGTTGGGTGTGCGTTACGTGCTCGAGGGCAGCGTTCGCCGTTCGGGCAATAAATTGCGCGTGACAGCACAGCTGGTCGATGCCGCGAAACGGGTGCACGTGTGGGCCGATCGGCACGACAGCGTGTTTTCCAACGTCGGTGGTTCGCAGGACGAAATCACCAGCCGGGTGATCGATTCGGTCGGCTCACAGATCATCATGACGGAGGCGGCGCGGCTCCGGCACAGGCCCACACAGGACCTCAATGCCCGCGACCTGATGATGCAGGCGCTGCCTCACATGTGGCGCGCGAGCACGGCAGAGCAGTGCAGGGCGCAGGATTTGCTGGCGCAGGCCGCATCACTCGAGGGCGAACATCTGCATGCGCAGATTCATGCGCTGCTGGGATGGACCTTTGTGAGCATGTTCAACCTGGATTTGCGCGCGCCGATCAACGAATTGACCGAGAAGGCGCTCGATTCGGGTGCGAAGGCATTGACGCTCAATGACCGCGAGCACTGGGGCCATCTGGTTCTCGGACTGGGCCATGCCCGGCGGAGGAGAACGGAAGAAGCCATCAGGCATCTTTCGAGAGCAATCGAGCTCAGCCCCAATTTTGCGCTTGCTCACGCAGGTCTCGGCTACGCGCTTGCCTGTGGCGGCCAGCCTGAAAGCGGTCTCCAATCTCTCGAACGGGCAAAGCAGTTGAGCCCGCTCGATCCGTTTCTCGCGGTCCATGGACCGGTCGTCCGCTATATGGCGCTGTTCGCGCTCGGGCGATACGAAGAAACAATTGCGATATGTCGTTTCGCGGCGGCACGTTATCCCAACCATGCCGGCGCCCGGCGATTGATGACCGTCTCTCTCGGGTTGCTCGACAAGATCGACGAAGCAAATGAATTGTTAGCGCAAACGCTTACGTTGCAACCCGGCCTGTCCAGCGATCACGTGATCAACGCCACCGTTTACGCGCGTGAATCGGACCGCTCCCGTTTCCTTCTGGGTTTGCGAAAAGCCGGCTTGAACAACTAGGCCGCGCCCGCGGCGCCGGCGCCTGATCCAAATGCGCAAACCGTTGCGCCGCCAGCGGCCATGGGTTGCGCATTACGAGTGTTCGGTCCGCTTCAGAACTTCTCAAGAAAAAAACCAGCGAGTCTGAAGACGGGCTTCAAGCCTGTCATGGAGGCCGCGGCTATCTCATCGGCAGGGCTGACGCCCCCTCGGGGCGGTTTATTCACAGCTGACGCGCATGGACGCGGCAGCCAAACACGCGAGAGGTTTACGACCATGGCTATCAAAGCCACCTTTTCTGCAGGTTCCGCCTTGCTATCGATCTTCGGCGACAATGCCGACAACTCAATCACTGCGAGCCGCGACGCAGCCGGAAGAATCCTTGTCGACGGCGGCAGCGTTGCGGTTGTCGGCGGCCAGCCGACTGTCGCCAATACCAGCACGATTGAGGTGTTCGGCCAGGGCGGCAACGACACGATTTCGCTCGACGAGACCAACGGCGCGCTACCGTCCGCGCAGCTGTTCGGCGGCGCCGGCAATGACGTGCTGACCGGGGGCTCCAGCGCCGACATGTTGTTCGGCCAGAGCGGCAATGACACGCTTTTCGGCAAGGGCGGCGACGATCTGCTGTTCGGCGGCAGTGGCAATGACACGCTCACCGGCGGCGCCGGCAGCGACCAGGTTTTCGGCGAGGCCGGCAACGACCTCATGATCTGGAATCCGGGCGACGGCAGCGATCTCCTGGAAGGCGGTGACGGCATCGATACCGCCGAGGTCAATGGCGGAAACGGCGCAGAGAATTTCACGATCACGGCGAACGGCTCGCGCGTGCGGTTTGATCGTGTCAGCCCCGCGCCATTCTCTCTCGACATCGGTACCACGGAGAACCTCGTCCTCAACGCCAATGATGGTGACGATGTCATCACGGCCGGCAACGGGCTCGCGAATCTCATCCACCTCACAATCGACGGCGGTGCGGGCAACGATATGATCACCGGCGGCGACGGAAACGACATGCTTCTCGGTGGCAGCGGCAATGACGTCATCACTGGCGGTCGCGGCAGTGATACCGCATTGCTCGGCACCGGCGACGACCAGTTCATCTGGAATCCGGGCGACGGCAGTGACGTCGTGGACGGCCAGGATGGCTTCGATACGTTGCGTTTCAACGGCGCGAATGTGGCCGAGAACATCAATATCTCTGCGAAGGGCACGCACGCCATTCTCACCCGCGATGTCGGCAATGTCACAATGGATCTTGCCGGTATCGAGCAAATCGACATCGCGGCGCTCGGCGGTGCCGACAATTTCGTCGTAAACGACTTGAGCAAGACCGGCGTGCAGCAGGTCGCGATCGACCTGTCGGCACCGGCGGGAAGCGGAACAGGCGACGGTGCGGCCGACAGCGTCACCGTCAACGGTACGGCGGCCAGTGACCAGATTGTCGTGACCGGCTCAGCAGGGTCGGTCAATGTCACGGGATTGCCGACGCAAGTCACGATCACCGGCGCCGAAGGCGCAAACAATTCCCTGATCGTCAATGCGCAGGCCGGCAATGATACGATCAATGCTTCGGGACTTTCCGCGGGCCAGCTCAGGCTCACGGTCGACGGCGGAGCCGGCAATGACACCATTCTCGGAAGTGCCGGTGACGACCTCCTGATCGGCGGCGACGGCAATGATTTCGTCGACGGGAATCAGGGCAGCGACACCGCATTGCTCGGCAACGGCAATGACGTGTTCCAGTGGGATCCGGGCGACGGTTCCGATGTGGTCGAAGGCCAGGCCGGCACCGATACGCTCCTCTTCAATGGAGCGAATGTCGGCGAGGCAATCGACATCTCGGCCAATGGCAGCCGCGTGCGCCTGTCGCGCAATGTCGGCAACGTTGTGATGGACCTCAACAGCATCGAGCATATCCAGCTCAACGCCCTCGGCGGTCCGGACAACATCACTGTCAACGACCTCAGCGGGACCGGCACGACGCAGGTTGCCATCGATCTGTCGGCCACGGCGGGGACTGGGCAGGGTGACGGCGCGGCCGACACCGTGACCGTCAACGGCACCGCCGGCAATGACCAGATCAGCATCGCGAGCAGCGGCTCAGCCGTTGTCGTGCAGGGTCTGGCGTCGCAGGTGACGATCAATGGCGCCGAAGCGGCCAACAACTCGCTCACGGTCAACGGGCTCGCAGGCAATGACGTCATCAATGCCTCCAGGCTGACGGCCGGGCAGTTGAGCCTCACCATCAACGGCGGCAGCGGCGACGACACGATTACCGGCAGTGCCGGCAACGATGTCGTCATCGGCGGGTCAGGAAGCGATGTGGCGTTCCTCGGAGCCGGCAATGACGTGTTCGTCTGGAATCCGGGCGACGGCAGCGATGTCGTCGAGGGCCAGGCCGGCCTCGATACGCTGGAATTCAAGGGTGCCAACGTCAACGAGAACATCGACATCTCGGCCAATGGCAACCGCGTCCGCATGACCCGCGACGTCGGCGCCGTCACCATGGATGTGCATGGTGTGGAGACCATCGATGTCGCCCCGCTGGGCGGTGGCGACACCGTCACGGTCAACGATCTCACCGGGACAGACGTCAGCAAGGTCAATATCGACCTGGCGGGTTCGCAAGGCGGCGGCGACGGTGCGGGCGATACGATCGTGATCAATGCGACCCAAGGCGACGATGCGATCACGCTCACCAACAACAATGGCGTGGTGACGGTGTCGGGTCTGGCGGCCGATATCACGATCTCGAACTTCGACGCCAACGACCGCATCGTCATCAACGGCCTCGGCGGCGACGACGTCATCGTCGCCTCCACCCTCACCGGCATGCTGCTCACGGCCAATGGCGGCGATGGCGACGACGTCATCATCGGCAGTGTCGGCGATGATACCCTCACCGGCGGCGCGGGCGATGACGTGCTCAACGGCGGCCCCGGCCAGGACATCCTGGATGGCGGCACGGGCAACAACATTACCATCCAGTCCGCGGTGCATAACCCCGGAAATGCGGTGAGTGCCCCAGCAACTGCAACGGGCAACACGGCCCCGCAAGCCGCGGCGCTGCTCGGCCAGTTCATGTCGTCGAGCTTCGTCACGGCAGGCGAGGGCGGTGCCATCCCGGTGGCGGAACAGCTGCCCGCGCAGCAAACGCTGCTCGCGCAGCCGCACGCCTGACGCAACAGGTGCAATGATGACGACCGACGCAGCGAATGCGACCGATACGGGGATTGAAGCCCTGGTGACGTTGCTGCATTTGCAGGGCGTCGCGGCCGACCGCGAGCAAATCAGGCACCGGTTGGGAACAACGAAGATTGGCGCACCGGAAATGCTCCGGTGCGCCAAAGAGCTCGGACTGAAAGCGCGCGTCTGCAAAACCGAATGGTCGCGGCTTGTCCGCACGCCGTTGCCCGCCATCGCCGTCTTGCGCGATGGCGGCTTCCTCGTGGTCGCCAAGGCCGGTGATGACAAGGTGCTGGTTCGGTCACCGCAGGCGAGCCGGCCCGCCCTGATGACGCGCGGTGAATTGCTCGCCGTCTGGGACGGCGGATTGATCCTGATGGCGCGACGCGCCGGACTGTCGGAAATCACCCGCCGCTTCGACATCACCTGGTTCATGGGGGCGATCCACAAATATCGCCATCTCCTGGGCGAGGTCCTGGTTGCATCGTTCTTTCTGCAATTATTTGCGCTGGTCTCGCCGCTGTTTTTCCAGGTCGTCATCGACAAGGTCCTTGTCCATCGCGGCATCAGCACGCTCGACGTGCTTGTCATCGGCCTGCTCGCAATCTCGATATTCGAAACGGTCCTCGGCATCCTGCGCACCTATCTTTTCGCGCACACGACGAACCGTATCGACGTCGAACTGGGCGCCCGGCTGTTCCATCACCTGCTCGCCTTGCCGATGGCCTATTTCCAGGCCCGGCGCGTTGGAGATTCCGTGGCGCGCGTGCGGGAGCTTGAGAACATCCGGAATTTTCTCACAAGCTCGGCGCTCACTCTCGTCATCGATCTGTTTTTCACCTTCGTATTTCTGGCGGTCATGTTTCTCTACTCGCCGCTGCTGACGTTCCTGGTGCTCGGTTCCTTCCCGTTCTACATCGCGGTCTCGATGGGGGTGACACCGATGTTCCGGCAACGTCTCGACGAGAAATTCCGGCGCGGAGCGGAAAACCAGGCCTTCCTCGTCGAGAGCGTCACCGGCATCGAGACGCTCAAGGCCATGGCGGTCGAGCCGCAGATGCAACGGCGATGGGAGGAACAGCTCGCCGGTTATGTGGCGGCGAGCTTCAACGTGCTCAGTCTCGGCAACACCGCGAGCCAGGCGGTGCAGTTCATCAGCAAGCTCGTCACCGCCGCATTGCTTTATTTCGGCGCCAAGCTCGTCATTGAAGGAAGTCTGTCGGTGGGCGAGCTCGTTGCTTTCAATATCCTCGCCGGCCGGGTGAGCATGCCGGTGCTGCGTCTCGCCCAAATCTGGCAGGACTTCCATCAGGCGCGGCTCTCGGTAGCGCGGCTCGGCGACATCCTCAACACCACGCGCCGAGCCGAGCTTATAGTCGCCGGCGCGCGCGCGCTGCCTGCGATCCGCGGCGACATCACATTCGAGCACGTCACTTTCCGCTACCGTCTCGACGGCCCGGAGATGCTTCACGATGTCAGCTTCAACGTCCCGTCCGGGCAAATGGTCGGCATCGTCGGCCCTTCCGGCTCGGGCAAGAGCACGTTCGCCAAGCTTGTCCAGCGCCTCTATGTGCCGGAGAGCGGCCGCGTCCTGATCGACGGCATCGACCTTGCGATGGTCGATCCCGCCTGGCTGCGCCGCCAGATCGGCGTCGTGCTGCAGGAGAATGTGCTGTTCAACCGCTCGGTGCGCGACAATATCGCGCTTGCCGATCCGGCGATGCCGATGGAGCGCGTCATCGCGGCCGCGACGCTGGCGGGCGCGCACGAGTTCATCCTCGAGCTGCCCGAAGGCTACGACACCCTCGTCGGCGAGCGCGGCTGTAGCCTCTCGGGCGGCCAGCGCCAGCGCATCGCCATCGCGCGCGCGCTTATCACCGATCCGCGTATCCTGATCTTTGATGAGGCGACCAGTGCGCTCGATTATGAGAGCGAGCGCATTATCCAGCAAAACATGAAGCAGATCGCCAGGGCCGGACCGTGCTCATCATCGCCCACCGGCTTTCGACCGTGCGGCGCGCCGGACCGCATCGTCACCCTCGAGCGCGGCCGCCTCGTCGAGGACGGCACGCATGACGAGCTGATCAAGACAGGCGGCCGCTATGCGAAACTGCACCGATCTGCAGGCGGGAATCCATGAAGTCCGCTAAGCCGAACGGTTAGTCGCCGCTGCCGTCCAAGCGCGCGGCGATCGTTCGCCAGCGCGCGAGCAGGTGATGAGCTCGCCTTTCTGCCGGCGGCCCTCGAGATCATCGAGACACCGCCGTCACCGACCGGCCGGGCGATCGGCGCGACGATCATCGTGTTGTTCTGCGTCGCGCTGGTCTGGGCGTGCGCTCGGAACGATCGATATTGTTGCTACGGCGCCGGGCAAGATTGTCCCGAGCGGCCGTACCAAGATCATTCAGCCGTTCGAGACCGGCGTGGTGCGCGCGATCCACGTGCAGGACGGACAGAGCGGTCAAGGCCGGCGACATCCTGATCGAACTCGACCCGACGATGAACGCAGCGGAGCGCGATCACCTGCAGAGCGATCTCGTTGCCGACGCAGACTCGATATCGCGCGCCTGCGGGCGGCGCTTGCCGGCGAGGACGATCCGCTCGGCGAGCTTCACGCCGCCCGCCGGCGCAGACCCCGACGCTGATCGAGACGCAGCGGCAGCTTCTTGATCAAGCCAAGCGACCGAGCAGAACGCCAAGATTGCTGCGATCGACCGCCAGCAGGCGCAGAAGGAGGCCGAGCGGGGCACCATCGCCGCCACCATCGCACAAGCTTAAAGCGACGATCCCGCTCATCCAGCAGCGCGTCGATATTCGCAAGTACCTCATGTGAAAAGGAACTGGGCTCGAAGCTCACTTATCTCGACGATTCTGCAGGACCTCGTCGGCAACAGCAGGAGGACCTCTGCGTTCAGAAAAGCCGCCTGCGGGAAGCGGAAGCCGCGCATGCGGCACTCGCATGAAACGCGCGGTCAAGGCGGAGGCCGAATATCGGCATGCGCTCTGTTCGACGACCTCGCGAAAGCCGAGCAGAAAGCCGGCGGGCCTCGCCCAGGATGTGATCAAGGCTGAACAGCGAACGCGGCTTCAACGGCTTGACCGCGCCGGTCGACGGCGTGGTGCAGCAGCTCGCGGTCCACACGGTCGGCGGCGTCGTCACGCCGGCGCAAGCGCTGCTGATGATCGTTCCCAGCGACAGCCATCTCGAAATTGAGGCGATGATCTCGAACCGCGACATCGGCTTTGTGCATGCCGGCCAGGATGTCGAGATCAAGATCGACACGTTCAATTTCACCCGCTACGGCCTTCTCCACGGTGAGGTGCTTTCCGTCTCACAGGATGCGGTGATCCGTGACCGCAAGCAGGACCGGTCCGACCAACGCGCGCTTGGCACGCAAAACGGCAGCAGCGAGCCGCAGGGCCAGGAACTCGACTACTCCGCGCGTATTTCACTCGACCGCACACGCATGCAGATAGACGACCGCATGGTCAACCTGTCGCCAGGGATGGCGGTGACAGCGGAGATAAAGACCGGATCGCGGACCATTCTCACTTATCTCCTGTCACCGCTGCTGCGCTATCGGCAGGACACTCTGCACGAGCGGTGAGGCACGCCGCACGTCCGAAACGGAGCGGCAGCCGCAGGCAGTGCCACAACCTGCGTTTGCACTCCTGGAAGGCCGCCCTCGGGCGGCCTTTCTTTTTCTCTACCAGGGGCCCGGCGCAAGCATATGATTTTACTTATAAATAATTGAACAACGAAACACTGATTGCAAATAACCAAACGGGAAAATTTGCCTAGCACAACCTTTGCTGGTGTGCTTCTTGTGCCGCCGGAAAGGACCGCTGAGCCTCGACGCAAAGTCAGGGCGTCAATCGTAGGCTTGGCATCTAAGCAAAAATGGGAAAATAATCCTTGACACCGTGACGCTGCCCCCCTAGCGTTTTGAAAGCTTCGGCGCGTTGCGCAACCTGGCGCCGCCGGTCGGCCGTCTGCTCGCAATCACCAATCACATCACTGGAGCATCACCATGGCGAAACGAACGCGCGTGCGCGCGCGCCGTCCGCGCACAACTGCGCGTGAGATACGCCGAAACACCGATCGAAAGGAAAATTCCATCCCGCCGCTATGTTTACACGCCGGAATTGCTCGCTTACGCCCGCCACCGCTTCGAGCATACCGATGCCTCCCTCGCCGATATTGCAGTCGACCTGGGGATCCACAAAGGCACGGTGGGCGATCTGGCAAAGCGCGAGAGCTGGGTGCGTTACGTGCCGCCGCCGCGCGATCTCGCGCCATCGGTGCGGCTGCTGGAGGCGGCAGAGGCTCTTGGCCTTCAGCCGGAGCTGACAGGGTCGCCGCCGGCGGACGCAACGGACGGTGTTACGCTTGAAGGTCAAGTCAACGACGAGGGGGCATTGCCGCCGCTTGCCGACACTGTCGTGCGCCTCCATCGCGCTGTCCTCGAGGAACTCGCGGCACTGGAGTTGCTGCGCGCGCAGATACGGCGCCAGCCGCAAAGCGGAGGCGAGGCTGAGCGAACTGCCCGAACCATTTCCCGCCTCACAGAAACCCTGCAAAAGCTGCAGCGTCTGCAATGTAATGCCCCTGAAAATGGATCCGACTATGACATGCCCACCGACATCGATGAATTCCGTAACGAACTTGCGCGCCGCATTGACGAGTTTGTCTCAAGCCGGGCTCACACGGGCGATGGTGAGTGACCTGCTCCTGCAGCACTACATGCCGCGGTTCGCTAGCGACTTCATCACGTTCGCGCATCGTCATCAGGAGCCTCCGGCGCAAGCCAATGGCGGCGGCCCGTGGACAACCTGGCTGGTGTTGGGCGGGCGTGGCGCGGGCAAGACAAGGCTCGGCGCGGAATGGGTGCGCGCGATCGCGAACGGAACGGCTCCGTATGGCGACCAACGTTGCCTTAACATCGCGCTGGTTGGAGAAACCGAGCGCGATGTGCGCGAGGTCATGATCGAAGGCCCCGCCGGGATACTGCGCACTTCTCCCCGCAGCGAGCGTCCGCAATGGACCGCGACGCGCCGCCGTCTCGAATGGCCGAACGGCGCCGTCGCACTCTCGTTTTCTGCGGAGGACCCGGAGCAGCTGCGCGGGCCGCAGTTCGACGCAGCCTGGTGCGACGAACTCGCGAAGTGGCGTTATGTCGACGAGACCTTCGACATGCTGCAATTCGGGCTGCGTCTTGGTGCGCGTCCGCGGCAGCTCATCACCACGACGCCGCGGCCAATTCCATTGATTAAACGTCTTCTCGTCGATCCGCGCACGGCCGTCACCCGCGCGGCAACGCAGGCGAATGCCGCTCACCTGTCTCCGGCCTTCCTAGATGAGATTCTGGCGCGCTATGCCGGCACGCAGCTCGGCCGGCAGGAGATCAATGGCGAGATCATCGAAACCCGCAACGATGCCCTGTGGACCCGTGAGTTGATCGAGGCTTCGCGCGTGCAGCGTGCGCCGCCGCTCCGGCGCATCGTCGTCGGCATCGATCCGCCGGGCTCGGCACGATCGGGGGCGGATGCCTGCGGAATTGTCGCGGCCGGGATCGCGGAAGACGACAAGATCTATGTGTTGGCGGATGCAACCGTTCAGGGTCTCTCGCCGGCCGGTTGGGCAACGGCGGCAGTGGCGCTTTTCAACCGGATCAAGGCGGATCTTGTCGTCGCCGAAGTCAACCAGGGCGGCGACATGGTGCGCGCCGTTATCCAGCAGGCCGACCCGGCAATCCCGGTGCGGACCGTGCACGCGACGCGCGGAAAATGGCTGCGGGCAGAGCCCGTGGCAATGCGTTATCAGCAGCGCACGATCAAACATGTCGACCCGCCGATGCGCGAACTCGAGGATCAGATGTGCGATTTCGGCATGGGCGGCCTTTCATCGGGCCGTTCGCCCGATCGTATCGACGCCCTGGTTTGGGCGGTGACCGACCTGATCAAGCGTGGGGGCGGGCCGAGGGTGCGTATCCTTTAGTAATCGCACCCAATTTTCCGTATTGAATAATGAAAGGGCCTCGGTGTTCTCCTCTGAGGGCAGCAAGTCGATTCACGCCGGGTCGCGGCTGCCGCTTTGGGGGAATCGGAATGGACAATCTCAATGCCACGTTGAATCGCTGGGCGCCGACCGTTCTCAGCTGGTTGCGGATCATGGCCGGTCTGATGTTTCTCAGCGCCGGTCTGCAGAAATGGTTTGGCTTTCCTGTCGCGAATCCCGCTTTTGCCAAGATCCAGTTGCTGTCGCTCTACGGCATTGCCGGCACCATCGAACTAATCGGCGGTTCTCTGGTCACTGTCGGGCTCTACACGCGTGCGGCTGCCTTCATCATGTCCGGTGAGATGGCTGTGGCGTATTTCCTCAATCGTCCCGCCCGTGGCTTCATGCCCTTGGTCAATGGCGGAACGCTCGAGGTGCTCTACTGCTTCGTGTTCCTCTACCTCGTATTCGCCGGTGCCGGTCCCTGGAGCGTGGATGCGGCGCTGGAAAAACGCCGCTGAACCTGCCGGACGGGATCGAAAAAATAAAAGAGGCCGCCCATCAGGCGGCCTCTTTTTCAAACGGATTTAAGCATTCGTCAGGCAGCGCCGGCCTTGGTGACGCGCTGCTGGAAAAACTGCCTGATCTCGTGGGCCGGCCGTGCGTGACTGAAGAGATATCCCTGCATTTCCGTGCAGCCGATCGATTGCAGCACGTCCATTTGCTGCTGCGTTTCCACGCCTTCGGCGGTCGACGTCATATTGAGGCATTTGGCGAGCCCCGCCACGGCATTCACGATCGCAAGCGGCTCGGCGCCGTTGGAGAGATCCTGAATGAATGACCGGTCGATCTTGATCTTGTCGAAGGGGAAACTGCGCAGATAGCTGAGCGAGGAGTACCCCGTGCCGAAATCGTCCAGCGCGATCTGCACGCCCATCTTGCGAAGCTCGTGCAACGTGGCGAGCGTCGTGAAGGTGTTCTGCAGCAGGACGGTCTCGGTGATTTCAAGCTGGAGTTTGTGCGCCGGCATGCCCGAGTTATTCAAGGCAGCCGTCACCATGCTCACCAGATTGCGGCAGTTCAACTGCGCCGGCGAAAGGTTGACGGCAACCTTGATATGATCCGGCCAATCGACGGCTTCGGTGCAGGCGGCCTTGAGCACCCATTCTCCGAGCGGCACGATGAGGCCGGTCTCTTCGGCGATCGGGATGAAGTCCGCGGGCGAAATGAGCCCGCGCGTCGGATGATTCCAGCGCAACAGCGCTTCAAATCCGTTCACTTCGTTCGTTTCCAGGACCACGAGCGGCTGATAATGCAGCTCGAATTGCTCGCTCGCCAGGGCCTTGCGCAGATCCATTTCGAGTTCGCGCCGGGCCTTCATGCGCGTATTCATCTCCGGCTCGAAGAAGCGATAGGTGCCGCGGCCATCACCCTTGGCATCATAGAGCGCCATGTCGGCATTTCGCAGAAGCTCGTTCGAACTCGACGGCATCCATCGGTGCAACTGAAATGCCGATGCTGATGTCGGTCACGATCTGGTGGCCCTCGACCTGGTAGGGCTTGATAACCGAGTCGCGGATGCGCTTGGAAAGCGTCGCGGCGTCGGCCGCCTGTTCCATCTGGGTCATGATGATGGCGAATTCGTCGCCCCCCATGCGTGCCACAATGTCGAGCTCGCGGGTGCAGCCGCGCAGACGATCGCCGACCAGCTTCAAGAGCTCGTCGCCGATATGATGACCCAGCGCATCATTGACGCTCTTGAACTGATCGAGGTCGAGACAGAGCACCGCCAGGCACTCGCCGCGCTTCACGCGCTTGATTTCGTGATTGAGCTGCTCCAGCAGCAGGACGCGATTGGGCAGATCGGTGAGGGCGTCGTGACGCGCCATGTGCGCGATGCGGTCTTCGGAGCGCTGCCGCTCGGTGATGTCTTCGTGGGTAGCCAGCCAGCCGCCGCCCGCAAGCGGTTTGTTGACGACCGAAAAGGCGCGTCCGTCAGGCAGGTTTGCCATCTGATTGAAAGTCTTTCCCTCGGCGATGCCGTCTTTGAGGCGAGCGACGTACTCATCGATGTCGCCGGCGAATGTGCCGGCCTCGATTCGATGATTCAGAAGATCGCGGAGAAGACAGCCAGCCTTTACGACTTCCGGCGAAAGTCCGTACAATTCGACATAACGTTGGTTGCAGAAAATTAGGCGCGTTTCGGAATCGAACATCAACACGCCCTGGGACATGTTGTTCAAAACGGTCTGAAGCAGCTGCTCCTCTTTCCGCGAAATATGCGGGAAAGCCAAAATTTCAGCGCGCGATGAGCGGTATTTCGGCTGATCCATCGTGAGCCCCTGGGCTAAAGAGGTATCCGGGTCGGAGTACAATCCTTACGGTTCGTCCGTGTGGAACCCCTTAGCGTCCTACGGAGCGGTTTGATTAAAAACGGAACGATTTGAAACGCCTGTCTTGCAGCCCAAAACAGGCTAGCGGCCGTCTCGGCAGTTCCGCTGAAATCCGTCCGGCAATCCGCTTTTTTGTGATGCGGAACACAGCGGCATCGACGGCGCGGGCCTAGTCTCAGAAGCATCGAGATCGACGGTTTCCAGGTCACTTCCGGAACCGAGCTAAAGGAGAGCCCCGATGCGTATCGTCCTCATCATTGCCTGTGCAGCAGCGTTTGTTTTCTCGGCATGGTCCAACATGCCAACGTCCGCCGACGCCAAGCAAGCCGGCAACCTCACGGTTAATCCAGTCAGCATGATGAGCATTGCGACAAACCTGCCAATCGAACAGTTCGACGCTTACTGATTGAGTGTGCTTCCACTACGGCAAACGGCCGGGCAATGCCCGGCCTTTTCCTTTCTTTGCCCCGACATTGCACTCAATAGCAGACGCGAACCCACCTGAAGACGCGATGGCCCCAGCGATTGATCACCCATCGCCGCCGCATGACGCAATCCCCGGCATAGGCATAAGGACCGCCGTAATAGGGACCGCCAAAGCCGAAAGCGAAGCCCGGCCCCCAGCCCCAGCCGCCGCCGCGCCAACCGCCGCCGTGCCAACCGTGATGCCAGTATCGAGCCTGCGCCGTGCTCGGAAGCGCAGTTGTCGCGCCGGCGATGGCGATAGCCGCCGCTGCTGCAATGCTCAGTCGTCGTACATGACGCGCGCATGGTTCCTTCCTCCACATGCAATCGCCCTGTTCGGTCAATAATCGCGAGCGAAACTTGTTCCACCGAACCGGGCCATTGGAACCGGGAACCTGGCGGAGCCGCTCAGCCGCCGGACTGTGAAGTGGCTCACCAAGCGACCGGCGCGGGGAAGGCTTATGATGTTTTTGTGACACGGGATTGAGATTCAATTGTGCGGATTATCGCGAATAAATCCGGCCGCATGGTTCGGCACAGTCCCGTGTCGAATGGAGAAGAGCCATGCGTGCATTCCTCGCAAGAATGTTCATCATCGTCATGTTGACTATCGCGGCCCTGGCAGCGATGGCGGCGTCCGCAGTGGCGGCATCACCGAGGCTGCTCCGATTGCGGCCACGTCGGGTACCCAGTTCCGCTAGGGCGGCTTCATCCTTGAGGCAGCCAGCGCCGATGAATGCGCCGGATAGCCGCGAAAACAGCGGGTTGCCGGGCCCCGCAGGGCCCCACCGAGGCTTTAAGAGATATGAGCAACCTCACTCGATTACCGCGCCCACGCACTGTATTATCCGGACAGAAAATCAATACCTCGTGCCACCGGCAGATTTCCGTGGGGGATGCATGCTGAGCGCAAATCTCGATTCAGCCATGAATTAAGCCTTCGAGTTCATGGCGCAAAATTTTCAGATCGAAAAGCTGATTGCCGCGCTTGGCTTCGATCCCGCCCATCTCACGTTTGATGGGATCATGCACCGGATGCTGGATATCGCGGTAGCCAATTTCAATACGGCAAACATGCTGGCGCTCGCGGGCTCGGCGTTTTACGTCGCGACGCTCATGATGCGCACGATAGTCCCGCTTCGCGTGATCGGCATCATCAGCATCGGGTTTTTCATTGCGTACGGTGCCGTGGCCGGTGCAGTTTCGACGCTTTTGCTTTATCTCCTGTCATTGCCAGTCAACATCATCCGCCTGCGCCAGATGCTCAATCTGGTCAGGAAGGCGCGCACATCCGCGCAGGGCGATCTGTCGATGGACTGGCTGCGGCCCTACATGACGCCAAGAAAATATCGCAAGGGTGACGTGCTGTTTCGCAAAGGCGACGTCGCCAACGAGATGTTTCTGACAGTCACGGGGAAATTCCTTGTGACCGAAATCGGTATTGAACTTCCACCCGGCCGTCTCATGGGTGAACTCGGCTTTGTCGCACCGAAAAATCGGCGCACCCAGACGATTCAATGCCTCGAGAATGGCGATGTGCTCTCCATCACCTATGAAACCTTGCTTGAGCTTTACTTCCAAAACCCGGAATTTGGCTATTACCTGCTGAGCCTGACCAGCGAGCGCCTGCTGCAAAATATTTCGCGCCTGGAAGGCGTGCTCGAGGAGTACAAAGTAAAATTGCAGCAAAAAGAAATGCACAGGCCCGGAGCGCCTGTGGCGATCCCGCGCTAGCTGTCGTCGTAGACGGAGGCCACCGGTTGTGGTGACCGTACTGTCGATTGCAGAATTTTAGAGCGGATCCTTGGCGCGTTGCACCGGCAGTCGGCGCATCTCCGGATAGTCCACGTCCGGCTGGATCACGTTTATGGCGGGATGATCCATGAGCGCGATCCTGTCGGCATTGGACAATTTTGCAGCCTGGGCAGCTGCGGGCATAAGCGCTGAATTCTTCTGCCCTGGCGCTTAAAATTATGCAGTAATATCGGATAGGGTTGCAAGCGCAGCGGTCCGGCCGCAAGCTGCGCCGCTCGGGGTTGTGAAAACAGTTGCAAAAGCAGAAAATCTTGGGGGATTTCGTGATGGCGCGGAGCGGAAATTTAATCGGCGGAGTTGTTGCGGCGACGATTGCAGCCCTGGCGACTTCGGCAATGGCACAGGTGCGCGATGCGGTCTATCGCGGCACATTGGTGTGCGACAAGCTGCCATTTTCGGCCGGGAAGGGCCGCGAGGCAATCGAAGTCACGATTTCCGGAAGCTCCGTCCAGTATACGCATGTCGTGCGCCTGCGCGATGCGGCTGAGCCGGTGAAGGAGCGGGGCAGCGGCACGCTCAGCGGTCAGGACATCAGTTTGCAGGGCTCCTGGAAGAGCGGCAATCGGCAATATGAAGCCAAATACGGCGGCTCTTTCGTGCGCCGTCATGCCGATCTCAAAGGCACCCAAACCTGGACGGACGGCGGAAAGACAATTACGCGCACTTGTTCGGGTACGATCAAGCGGCCACTGAGGATGTTTCTGCCGCGCGACAAGAAATAATGACCCCGGCCCGGCGTCGGGGCCACCTTACACCTGTGTTTGCGTCTCGCCGCTGCCCGGCGCGACGGCGACAAGAAGTGGCCGCAATCTCGGCTGAATTCATACTAGACTGCGGCCGTTGCGGACGGGCAGTGTTCGCACGATATACCCGCAGGTCGCTGAGACGGCTTTTTCCGGCTTGGCAATTTCAACACGAACTTTGAAGGTAAATGCCCCTTGCAACGTCAGTTTTTCCGCCTTCTACGCTCGCCGGTTGCAGCCGTGTTCGCGTGGACCTTGTTCCTGGCTTCATTTGATCTGTGTTCGACAACGCTGGCGGCGGAAGGCCCATTCTCCGACTTCTCCGGCAGTTGGACCGGCAGTGGAACGTTGCGGCCGACAAATGGGGCCATCGAACGTATTCGCTGTAACGCAAGCTACCGCCCGCGCGGCAGTTCATTGCATGAAATCGACCTCCAACTGCGGTGTGCGAGCGACAGCTACCATTTCGATCTCAGCGGCCAGTTTTCTGCCGACGATCAAAATCAGATCTCCGGACGCTGGACCGAGCGCAGTCGCAACATAGGCGGCACCGCAGTCGGGAATGCAAGCGGTGACCGTCTGCAGGTTCACGTGGAAAGCTCCGGGTTTGCCGCTGACCTGGTGATGACGACCCGCAACCGGCGGCAGAATGTTACAATCGATTCGCAGGGTGGCGGTCAGGTCATCAAGGCTTCCATTTCTTTAAGCCGGAGTTGATCCGGCCGGCGCACGCGGTGCTCTAGGGGCTCGAACGGATCGGCATCATGGAGAATAGCGCGCGCTACACGCTGATCGGAGCCTTTGCCCTGGCCTGCCTGTTGGGTGCATTCGGCTTCGTCTATTGGATCAAGAATGTCGGGGGCCTTGGCCAAAGGGCGCTCTACACGATCCGCTTCGATCAGCCGGTATCGGGGCTGATTACCGGGTCGAATGTGCTGTTCAATGGAATCCGCGCCGGCGCCGTCGCCGGTGTTGCGCTCGACCCCGCCAATCCAAAACGCGTCACCGCGACCGTCTCGCTCGACCCTGGAACGCCCGTACGCACCGACACGCAAGTTGATATCACCTACCAGGGCCTGACCGGCGCTGCCGCCATCGCTCTCAAGGGCGGCTCGGCCGACGCGCCGCCGCTGACATCGCAGGACGGCCAGCCGCCGGTCATCACGGCGGGCCCCGATGTTGGCCGCAGCCTGACAGAATCTGCGCAGGATACGTTGCGTCACATCGACGGCATACTCGACCAGAATGCGAAGCCGCTAAACACGGCGATGACCGGAATTGCGGCGTTTGCCGACATGCTGGGTCGCAATTCACAGCGCGTCGAAGGCTTGATTGGCGGCCTGGAAAATCTGACCGGGACCGGCGCGCCAAAACCGGGCCCGGCAATCTACGATCTCACCGCCGCCACCAGTTTTCCGCAGATCGAGAAGCCCATCAAGGTTCAGCTTGTCGTACCCGACCCCAATGCCATCATCGTATATGACTCTGCAGAAGATACTGACTCGCAATCCGCAAGGCGTTTACGCGAACGTCAACGATGCTCAATGGGCCGACAATCTGCCGAAGCTTGTGCAGGCGAGAATTGTCCAGAGCTTCGAGAATGCACGCCAGCTCAGCAACGTAAGCCGGCCTCTCGATCAACTTAATGCCGAATACCGGCTTGAGCTCGGCATTCGCAGTTTCCAGATGACATCCACGCCGTCACCGAACGCGGTGGTCGATCTTACGGCTCGGCTCGTCAGCGATAAGGGTGCAGTTGCGGGTGCGCGCATGTTTTCTGCGACAGTTCCGGCCAAAAGCATGGAGGCCATGGACGCCGTTGCGGCGCTCAACCAGGCCTTCGGGAAAGTGGCAGGCGAAATTGTAGTCTGGACGGCCGGCGCCATCTGACAGGTCGCTCACATCCGTTTTCGGATATGTGAGCTGGTTCACAATGATTTCCGATGGCGCGCGTGATGATCCTGCCCGGCGGGGGCATTGCAGGAGATCGTCATGGACCGTGAATTCGCCATTATCTGTTGCTATTGCGCTTTTTCTGGCTGTCACCGTGAAGATCCTGACGCCGACCGCATGGGCAGCAGGAGCCGACCTCGCACAGAGCCGGACCGAGAACGCGCTTTCGGTACAATCCGATATGTCGTGGCTTGTGTCGCCATAAAAACATCCGGCGGCGCGATGGGCGCGCTCATGTGCTGCGCAAATAAATCCGCAAAGTGTGGGCCGCTTCACAAACCCGGATCGGCATCGGTGCAATTGTTCGAACCGGGGTAGGGCATTCTGCAAGGGAGGCTTTCATGCGCCGAACATTCGCCATTGCTGTCATTTTCGCCTTGGTCGTGGTCGTCATCGTCAAACTGATGTTCATACCGAGCACCACGGTCGCCGGCACCGATGCTGCCGGCGTCATGCAGACCGCAGTGCCGGTCTATGATCTCGACGTCCATCATCCGGGCATGAAGAATTTGTCCGTGGAAGAAGCGCCACAGCCCTGATCCGGAGGCGTGTGACGATGGGCGATTCATTGCCCGCGCATCCGCCCGGCTGTATCCTCGCGGTCGCGCACCTGCTGGTGGTGCACCGACAGCGGGGCGGGGAATTGATATTTTCGTGACGGGGGTCACAGTGCGGCGGATCGCCTCGTCCTAAAAACACGGCAGCAAGATCGTTTTGCCCTGGAGGCAAACATGCAACGCGTATCAGCCATGGTGTCGTTCGTGATGAGCGAGGGGAGGCTTTGCGCTCTCAAGCCATCGGAATGGTCATTGCTGCTTTTCGGAGTGGCAATCTGCGGATTGGCAACCGTGCTTTTTCTATTCGCTCGCGTGTAAAGCAGCCTTCGGCGTTTCGTTCAAGGCGACGGAGCAAATGCCGGTGCAGGTTTCAGCGGGTCCGGAATGAGCTGGTGCGGGTATCGGTAGAGCAGATCCAGGCCCGGCAATACCGGCAACGCAGTCTGGGATATCTTGGGCTGGGCGAACACGATCGACGTCTGCCGCATCGAGGCCGCCAATCCCGGATTGACGCAATTTCCGTTGAAAGCCTTTCCTTCCGGGCACCTCGCCTGGGCCATGGCGGTCGCGGGCACGACCAACAGCGACCCGACGATCACGAAACCCGCTAGCCTGCTGCCGCTCATGCTGTTCATGGGCCTTTCCTAGAACTGCGCCGTGGCGCCAAATGCGACCTGCCAACCCGTGCTGGAGATGGTCGGCACGGTGAACGACAGCAGGTTCGTCTGGTCGAGAATGCTGAATTTTCCATCGTCTATCGCCGGATTGTCATTCTCCTTGGTCCACACGCGTTCGACGCGCGCGCTAAATGCCAGGGAAGCAGTCGCCTGGTATTGAGCTTTCAAGCCCGCGCTCCATCGCGTCTTGTCCGGCACGAATTGCAACGTCGTCGAATCGTACCCGTTGTGATCCCTGAACAGGAAGCTCCCCGTTGGACCAATGCCCAGCCGGTCGAAAGCGAACATGTGGTCGATCGCGGCCTGATACAAGTTCGAATTGGTGTTCGATGGTTCCGGAAGCAGGTTCGTTGGCGCGCCAAAATACACAAACAAGACATCGTTGCGATTGGAATGGGCAAAGCTGCCGCTGAGCGTAGTCGTTCCCACGTGTTCCCACGGCCAGGTATATGATCCATTTGCCGACACGAGATAGCGCTTGCCTGGCCGCACGAACGGCGCGCCGTTTTCCATTGTCGTCGTCTCTCTTGTCGCTGTGCCGGTCACCTTTCCGGTGAAAGGACCGGACGAAAAGCCGGCCGAACCCGTGATCGTGAAAACATCTCCGGGATTGATGTTTGCCGGCACAATTGACGGGCCGGCCGCCGGGGTGAGGGTGCTTTCCCGGCTAAACGCGCCGCGCCGGGTGAAGCCGGCGCTCGCTGACAAGATGAACGTGTCGGTGATCGGCAGATTGAAGCCCAGAGTTGGACCGACATTGAATCCTTCCCCGAAGCTCGAAATGTCGACAAGGTCGGGATCCATGCGCGCATTGATCGCCGAGTCGGTCAGCGCCGCCCGTCCGGTCGGGAGATTGAGATCGACCGAGGCGAACGGCTGAATTCCCTGCAGCCCCAGATAAGTGAAAGTCGCCGAGGTAACGGTATCGGTCGCGGTCGCAACCTCGCCTGAAATGCCTGCGGTATTCTGTCGGGCCTTCACCCACCCGCCGCGCGCAAGCAACTCGACCTTCACGTCTCCCGGCTGCCCCACGATCTGCGCCGCGTAAGGGATATAAAGCTCCGTTCCGCTTCCGGGGGATGTAATCGGTTGGGGATTGCCGACGCCGGATGTGAGATTGGTCGGAAAACCTCTTGTGCTCTTCCAGGAATAGTAGCGAACTTCGCTTTGAAACGTTTCGCTCCAGCCCGCGTCGATGGTTTTATCGGCTGCTGCCGCAGCCAATGAGTTCGATCCCGGTACACCCGCCGGACGTCCAGAAATGACATCCCAGAAGTTGTAGTTCAGTCCGAATTTGATGGTGTTGACGCGTTGCGCAATTTGCGCGCTGCTCACGGCCGAGGTGACTTGATCGATGAAGGCCGCATTTTTCGTGCCGAAGTCGTAGTAGTCGTACTCGACCTTGGCGGTGACGTTCTTTGCCAGCGGGTATTCGAGCCCGCCTCCGACGACCCAGCCGGTGCGCGTTTCATTCGCCCCGAACCCGCTGCCGGTAAAAACCGCGGGGCTTGCGACCACGCTATACTTGTTGTGCGCCCACGCTGCGCCGCCTTTGGCGTAAATCAGCAGGCGATCGAATGAATAGCCGACATTCGCTGTCGCGCTTGCGAGCCAGTTGGTCGTGGTCCGGATCCGCGTCGGCACGCCGACTCCCGGGGGCGTAACGAAGCGACTCAAATCATCGTTGCGCAAGATCTTTGTGCTTGAGATATCCCCATCAATTCCGATCACCCAGTTCCGCAAAGGTTCAACCCTGCAGCCGGCCTGGCCGCCGCCAATGAAGCCCGATATCTGCTGCTCTAAAACCAGCTGCTGGCCTCCAAACAGTGAGGCCGAGTTGGAAAGCCCAAACCCGCTGGCGTTGGACCAAGTGGAGCCGCCCCAGCCGCCGCCAATATGGCCGCCGACATAGCAGCCGGGCCACGCCGAATCCTCGGCGGCGGCGAAATCACCCGCCACCAGGGTCGACAGCATGCCGGCCGCAAGTACCCACTTCATTCGGATTGCCCCCCGGGCGACCAATCCTAATTCAAAATATCCCGGCAAAAAGCGAAAATCACGGGCGCTGTTGAAAGCGCGGTCGCCAATCCGAGGCGAGCCGGCGCCGATTTGGCGACGCGCTCGAGGCGACGGACGCAACCGACGGTAAGATAAAACAGCGGCTGTCGTTGAGCCAACAACAAATATTCCGGGACCGACGGGACCGCGCCGGATATTTGCCGATCGGTTGTCCGATTTCGCGAAATTCGGCACGGGGCCTGTGCGTGCCCGAGGTGATCACGCCGAAATTCGATGGAACCCGATCATGCGTTAGGCGGGGTGCCCTAGGTATTTTTCCTGAGGATGTCTTTTGATATGGCGCAAAACTGCAGAGAGTGGCCTATGGGAAAAAAACGATCACAGCCGCAAGGTGGGAACCGGCGGGCAGGTGGTCCTGGGACGAGAGGCGCTCCCGGGGCCACCGCTCGCGGCAAGATTGACCATGCACGAACCGCGACCAGCCGAAAAACCCTGCCCCGTTTGTGGAGTTGCGTTGGTGCGCGTGCCGACGGACGGCAGCTCACTCGTTTTTCGGTGTTACTACTGCAAAACAGAGATTATTAAACCGGTGCCGCGCGACAACGAACGCCGCCGGATGCCGAGCCGGCGAGGGGTGGCGCGCTTCCGCGGCTGACTGACCGCGGTTCCGAGGTATGTCAAGCCTGTGGACGCGATCACGTGAGGCCGGCGCGGCGGAAGCCCTCCAAATAGTGCTTTCGGTCGGCATCCAGCTTGAACGGCATTTCTTTTTCCATCCAGGCCAGCGAAATATTGGGCTGCGCACGACGCAGTTCCTGCAGTGCGGCCGCCGCGATGTCCGCTCGTCCGGCCATTCCGGCTGCCGAGGTGAGCACTCTGTGCCCGCCGACGAAATCGTTGCGCTGGCGTATCGCATCGCGCGCCAGCCGCATGGCCTCTTCGTAATTGTGCCCGTTGAATTGTGAATAGGCGGCGATGCCATAGTAGAGCGCGGCAAACGGATCGCGCGGGCTCAGGCGAAGGGCACGGCTCGCCGCCAGGTCGCCTTCCTGCCAGCGTCCGCAATAGGACAGCGTCAAGCCGTAGTATCCTTGTGCGAGCGAAAAATTGGGATTGAGCCGCAAGGCCAGTTCGAATTCGGCCAGCGAGTCGTCGAAACGCCGCGTGAACAAATAGACATTGCCCAGCGCGTAGTGTGCCCAGGGGTCTTCGCTGTCGGCCCGGATCGCGGCCAGCGCCGCCCGTTCTGCGATCGGCACGGCTGTCGCCATGTCCGCCCAGCCCATGTGGGCGCTGAAAGTGTGGCTTGCGGCAAGTACGCCAAGGGCCTGACCGTAGTTCGGATCGATGGCGGTCGCCTTTTCAAGCAGCGCCTGCGCGACGACATTGTCCTGCCGCGTGAGTCGCCAATAATGGGAGAGCCCGCGCATCACCAGATCCCATGCGTCCATGCTGTCGGGCGGTTTGCGTTGTGCCCGAAAGTTTTCGGCGGCGTAAAGCTGTGGCTCGATCGCGGCGACGATCGCTTCGGTGATCTCGTCCTGCACCGCGAATACGTCGGCAATATCGCGGTCATAACGCTCGGCCCAGATATGGCTGCCGGTTGCGACGTCGTTGAGCTGCACGGTTATACGGACACGCTCGCCGCCCTTGCGCACGCTGCCCTCCACCACGTAGCGCACGCCGAGTTCATCGGCGATCTGCTTCATGTGGACGGCTTTGCCCTTGTAGGTGAACGACGAATTGCGCGCGATAACGAAGAACCAGCGCAGCTTCGATAGGGCCGTGATGATATCTTCACTGATGCCGTCGGAAAAATAATCCTGCTCCGGATCGCCGCTCAGATTGACGAATGGGAGCACCGCTATCGCGGGACGATCCGGCAAGGGCAAGGCCGGCCGAGGCTCGTGAGGCTCTGCGTGCGCGCGCGCGAGCCCGTCGGGCGGCTCGATACCCATCGGCTGCATCCGCACGTCCCCGATGAACCGGAGACCTTTGCGCGCAATAGTGCGGATGAGTTTCTGCTGTTGGCCGCTGTCGCCGATGGCTTTGCGCGCGGCGTTGATACGGCTGGTCAACGTCGAATCCGAGACAACGCGGCCACCCCATATCGATTCGATGAGATCGTCCTTGGTGACGACACGATCACGATTTTGCACCAGAAAGATCAATAAATCGAATACCTGCGGTTCGACCGCAATCGGATCGGCGCCGCGCCGCAGCTCGCGGCGGTCGCCGTCAAGCATATGATCGCCAAAGACAAACTGCACGTTGGTGCCCCCAACTGCGCGCGATTTCAGGTCTCAGGAAATAATCAAGGCCTTCTCAAGAACAAATCAAGCTCCGGGCAAAGCCTTACCCGCGTATTGCCGGTACTCACATCGCAATCATGTTGGAAATTGGACAGGAGATTTCGATGGCCCCTGCAACCTTAACCGCCCTTAAACCTGTGAGACAGGAGGCGCCCTCTGTATCGCCCGATCTCGAAGCCCTCAAGGCACGCCAGAAAGTCGCCTGGTCATCGGGTGACTATGCGGTCGTGGGCACGACCCTGCAGATTGTCGGCGAGGACCTCTGTGAGGCGCTTGATCTGCGCGCGGGTCGGAAGGTCCTCGACGTTGCCGCCGGAAACGGAATGGCCAGCCTCGCCGCCGCGCGACGCTGGTGTGACGTCACTTCCACCGATTACGTGGCGAGCTTGCTGGAACGCGGCCGCGAGCGGGCCGCAGCCGAAGGCCTGGCGATCGAATTCAAAGAAGCGGACGCCGAAGCCTTGCCATTCGGTAACGGCGTTTTCGATGCGGTAGTCTCGACGTTTGGCGTGATGTTTACGCCGAATCAGGAGCGGGCCGCCGCCGAGCTTCTGCGCGTCTGTAAATCCGGAGGGCAGATCGGCCTCGCAAACTGGACGCCGGATGGCTTCATCGGACAGGTCTTCAAGACCCTCGGCAAATATCTGCCCGCGCCGGCAGCCGCGCAATCGCCGCTGCGCTGGGGTACGCGTACCCGCCTTACGGAAATGTTCGGATCGGCGGCGACCTGGATCAAGACCGAATCGCGCCACTTCAATTTTCGCTATCGCTCGGCGGAGCATTTCCTTGATGTGTTCAGGACTTTCTACGGCCCGATGCTCAAGGCATTTGCGGCGCTCGATACGCTTAACCAGACCCGCCTCGAGAAGGATCTGTACCAGCTCATCGCGCGCATGAACAAAGCCGGTGACGATACGATGGTCGTGCCGAGCGAATATCTGGAAGTCGTCATTATGAAGCGGTGAATGCTTTGGCTTTGTCGATAAGTTACTGGTTTTGACATTGGCCGAAGCTCCGTTTTCAGGAAGCAAATAAATGACCGAAGCGGTTACCTGGAGGGGCGACCGGCCCCCGGCGAAAACCATCGCCGGACGCATGTGCGCCCAGCCGCAGCGGAGTTTCTTCAGGCGCTTTATCGACGCGCTGAGGAAATCTCGCTCGCAGGAGGCGAAGCGCGTAATCGCAAAATTCGCGCATCTGCGGCCATCGCCTTACACGGGTTGAAACGGCAATTTTGTGGAGGCGGTAGTGGGAAAATCGCTCTGGGAGGATCCGTGGTTCTTCGCTGCATCGCCTGACCGAGAGGAAGAGCCCAGGTCGCTTTGCCCGATCACCGGCTATCCCTGCGACGGAGATCTCTCATATCTTTGCCGCGAATACGGCTGCGCCCGCAAAGGCGGCCTGTCGCCGCGGTCGGAAGAAAATTTTTGATGCAGGGTGGCGCGGCGCGCCAACCGGCCGCGCTTTGTATCAGGCGGCGCGGAGCTGTGCGAGGTAACGTTCCACTTCGCGACGTAACAGGTGCGACTGATCCGCAAGTTCCGCTGCTGCGGTAAGAACGGTTGCGGCGACTTCGCCGGTTTTCACGGCGCTGTTCGAGACTTCGGAAATATTTTCGGAGACATCGCGCGTTCCCTTCGCCGCCGCGCCGGCATTGCGTGCGATTTCCTGCGTCACGGCATCCTGCTGACGCATTGCCACTGTAACGTCATTGGCAACGTCACTGAGTTGCTCGATAGTTAAGGTGATTTTCTTGATGGCGCGAACGGACCGCTCCGTCGTCTGTTCGATCGACACGATGTGCCGCGTGATTTCTTCGGTTGCCTTCGCCGTCTGGGTGGCAAGGCCCTTAACCTCCTGAGCGACCACCGCGAAGCCTCGTCCGGCCTCGCCGGCCCGGGCAGCCTCTATCGTGGCGTTCAATGCCAGGAGGTTTGTCTGCGCTGCAATGTTGCTGATGAGGTCGCTGACCTCGCCGATTTCGTCGACCGACGCGGACAGGCTTTCGACCGCTTCCGTTATTGCCTTTGCGTCGTCCGTTGCCTGACCCGCAATCGTAGCTGAATTCGCGACACGTGTCGCAATATGTTCGATCGATGTGGCGATTTCCTCCGCCGCGGTCGCAACGATTCCCACATTGGAAGTGGCTTCTTCGGAAGCTGCTGCCGTTGTCAGAGCCTGCTCCTGGTTCCGGGTAGCGCTGCTGGCCATGTGACGCGCGGAAGTGTCCATCGCGCTCGCAGCGCGATCGAGCGTTTGCGCGATATTGGACACGGCCAACTCGAATTCCCTGGTCGCGGTCTCGACGAGTTGGCGGCGGGATTCCAGCACGCGGGTCTGCTCGCTTTCCTTATGCCGGGCGGATGCCGCTTCCGCGGTAGCCTTGCGGAAAAAGAGGAGCGTGCGGCCCATATCGGCGATCTCGTCGCCTCGGTCATCCTGGATGTCGACGTTCAAGTCACCGCCGGCGATGCGGCGCATGGCGTCGCTGAGAAAGCCGAGGCGCCGCGCGACGCTGCGGCCGACATAGAGCCACGCGACCAATGCCGCACCGATGACGGCGGCGATCGAAAGCAGCGTCAGAATGAACTGCGCCGAGCGGATCTGGCGGCTGGCGTGATTTGATGTTTCCTGGGCAAGATGCCCTTGTTGCTCGACGAGCGTGTCCACGGAATTTTTGAGTTTCGATGCCTCTATCTGCGCGGCGTTGAATACAGATCGTGCCGTTTGCTGCTGGGTGAGCTCGTATGCGCGCGCGGCAATAATTCCGTCATCGGCTGCGATGGCGGCAAGCTGCTTGTAAAGGGCAATCAGCTTCGCGCGTTGCGCAGTATCGGTGATTGCGTTGAGATTTTTGGTGATTTTCCTTTGCGCGGAGGCGATGAGGTCACGCAGAGGTTCCAGACGGCTCACGTCGCCGACGAGTGATGCCTCCGTCAAAAGCCCGGCGAGCAGGTTCGACCTCCGATTCCGTCTCCAGGAGCCGGCGCAGGAAGTCGAGCCTGGTATCGAGTGCGGCCGCGCCTTCCTGTTTGGCGTTCATCATGAGATCGAAATTCGCATCGTCTATCGCCGGCGCGAGCCCAATGAGCAGGGCCTCATGCGCGGCGCGGACCGACGACGCCAGATAGGATCGCTCGTTCGATACAGTGATCCGGTTCGCGACCGCTTGGTCGAGAGTATGAAGGCGCTCCGACAGGGCTTTGCGACTGACGTCGATGTCGTCGATATTCGCGATGCCGAGTGCTCTCAGTTGCGCTATTCCGGTCTCAAGGTTTTTTTCCTGCTGAGTGACGTTTGCCATGATTTCGGCGCGGACCTGATCGGTAGCTGCCGACATCAGCCTTGGTCCCGAAGAGACAAGGCTGCTTGCCCGCTCCGCGAGACGCAGCGACACGGCCGTTGTCGGCAGCCGGCGGGAGACTATCTCGTCCGTCGTCGTGCCGATGACAGTGAACTCGTAGAAGGCGATGGTCGAGCCGATGATTGTCAGGGCGGCCGCAAAACCAAAAGCCAGGTAGAGACGGCCCCGAATTGTCGACAGCCATCGCGACTTCTTTCCGTCCTCGCTGCCGCGCGCCAGTGCCGAGTTAAACCACGCGATGGCCATTTTTCCGAAATCCGTTCGTCATCTTGCAACTGTCTTCACAAGTCTTGTAACGGGCCTGAATGTGCCGTCGGCCTGAAGCACGGTGAAATAGACCTGATTGGAGCCCTGATTTTGGCTGGCACTGAAGGAAAGTTTTACTCCGCCAAGGTCGAACGGCGCGCGCTCGATGGCGTCGAGAAACGCCTCGCGTGTCGGCTCGCCGGGGATGCGCTTGAGGGTTTCGACCACCAGTTCGCCAACCATATAGCCTTCCAGCGACACAAAGCCGGGCTTCGACTTGGCGTTCACGGCCGCGAGTGCCGCCTGGTAGGAAGCGACGACCGGCAGCGACTTGTCTCCTGGAAACGGGACCACCTGACTTATGACCACGCTGGCGCCCTGGCTGCCTAGTTCCTGCGCAAGCGAATCCGATCCGACGAACGATATTGCAACGAACGTGGCGTCGACTTTCAGCTGACGCGCAAGCTTGATGAATTCGGCGATCGGTTTGTACGGGCCGACGGTCACGACGGCCTGGGGCTGGCCTTTCATGATGTCGAGCAATGCCGATTTGATGGCGGTCGTGTTGCGCTTGAACGTTCCCTCCGCGACCAGCGACATGTTGCGCTTGTCCAACGCCTTCTTCACGCCGCTCAGGCCGGACAGCCCGAAGGCGTCGTCCTGATAGAGGATCGCAATTCTTGTGATGCCGAGATCATTGGTCAGATGTTCGATCCAGGCTTCGGTCTCCTGGAAATATGAACTTCGGATGTTGACCACGTAGCGATTGAACGGATTCCGGAGAAATTCAGCACCGGTAAACGGACCAATGAACGGCACTTTGGCCGCTGTTGCGATGGGCTGACCGGCCTTCGACGTCGGCGTCCCAACGGCGCCGACCAGCGCAAAAACCTTGTCGTCCTTGATCGCTTTGTTGACGCCTTCGATCGTTTTTTCCGGCTCGTAACCATCGTCAATCGACGTGAGCTCGAGCTTGCGGCCATTGACGCCGCCGGCGCGATTGGCCTGCTCGAATGCCGCGAGAATACCTTCGCGCATGCCCTGACCGAGTCCCTGCGCCGGCCCATTAAGCGCCGCGACCTGCCCGAACAGGATCCTGTCAGTGAAAACGCCATTCTCGGCGTGAAGAGACGCGCCCGACATGACAAGAAAAGCCGCCCCGAATATGCAGAGTCGGCCGCAATTGGTTCGCACTGTCGGTCCCCACCAGCAGACACGCGCAGGCCTCCATCGTGCGCGCACATGGTTTATGATTTGTTAATCCTGCGGCCGGCGGAATTGCGGTCCTCAACCCGGTGTTGGTACCAGCATAGAGCAGGGAGGCTGACCATGATCCGAGCAATATGCTTTGGTGCCGCGGCGATTGCGATTTTGGGCATCGTTTCCGGTCCGGCGGCGGCGGACTATTTCGGTGCGCCGTGGTGCGCCGTGGTTTCGGCCGGCGACGGTGATATGCAATGGACCTGCGAGTATCGCTCGATCGAGGAATGCCGCCCGAATGTCCTGGCGGGCAATCGCGGCTGGTGCCACCCCAATCCTTATCTCGTCCCTACAAATGTGCCGGCAAAGCGGAGCCACTCCCGCAAGCACCACGCCCGGGCCCAGTAGAGGCGCCCGGTTTGCGATTCATTGGCCAAGTTACCGGCCAAGTTACCGGCCAAGTCGCTGGCCGAGTTACATCTGTGGCCTATGTCAGGCGGCTTGAACGCCTTGCCGCTGCCTTGCGACAAGCGCCCTGAGGCGGGACAGGCCTTGCGCGATTTCGCGCTGTTCTGCGTCCCGCGCCATGCGATCATAGTAATCGGCGACCCTGAGCATCTGATCGCGCGCATCTTGCGTTTGCAGCCGTTCCGCGGTCGCGCGGCATTCCTGTGCCCGGTCGCGGCATCTTCGGCTTCCCGGAATGGCGATCGCTGAACACATGCGCCGTCTAGCCTCCACTTGCCCTGGCTGAGAAACCCTGCGCCGTTCGATCGGTTCCATGAAACGGCGAAATCCCCCGGTTTGATTTCCCTCAAGGCGCGGTTCTGTTTCGGCGCCTAGATGGTTTCATGGCGACGGTGGAAGAACTCTGGAAGATGGCGCACGATCTCTATGCACGTGCGCGCGCATCGCTCGATCCTTCAACGAAGCGAAAGCTGATGAGCGTCGCGGACAACCATCTGCGGCAAGCCGAAGATACCCGACGCGAGCGGGTGATCATTCAGGCGGCATTTCCGGAGCCGGACTCTGACGCGAGCGAAAGGAAAATCGCCCGCCGCCGACGGGTTTCCGACCGTTGATGCAGCCTGCGACGGTGTTGGCGTTTGCTCGGTCAAGGCTCCGGGGGCTGGCGGCCTCGCCGGAATCACGAGCGCGCTCGCCTTTCTGCCAACGCACAAGCCTGATCATCCGGACGCGAAGCCTCGGGGACGAACACGCACGGTGCTCAGCTCGGCCGCTTGTTTTGTTTGCAACTGTCCGACGAGTTGCTGAAGCGATTGCGCCAGTTTTTCAGCCTGATCAGCCGGCACAGCTGGAACTAAAGTGGGCCCGTTTCGAGCCAATGGCTCCGGGGGCAGAGTGTCAAGCGCGTGCGGTGTCGGCGCGTTCAGCGCGACCACCTCCGCCCAGCGTGGGGGTTGGAAATTGACGGCTTCGCGCCGCCGTCGCTTCTCTGCGTAATGCAGCGCCGGGCCGGTGACGGCAAGCACCGCAAAAACGACCATGAGGATTGCGAAAGTATGATCGACCTCGGCCGTGCCCCACACCGTTATTGCCGGACGTGACGGGCGCGCCCCAGCAGCCATTTGCAATTCGCCGGCGCGACTGGCCGCAACAGTTGCGTGCGCCGGCTGACCGTTATTCACCGTGCACGTGATTATCTTCGTCAGGAGTCGCTACCAACGGTGGCTGGAACGGCATCGCTGGCGCTGGCCGATCGCACGGCCGTGGCCGGCGGGGCTTGCGGCGCCGGCCGAAGGAATCCGGTCAATTGGGGCATTTTCGGCCCGTCAACCCAAGGGACAGGCGCGACAGGAGCGACAGGCGTGATCGCGGCAGTGCCTTGCGGCGGTTCAGGTGACGCGCTGCTTTGTGAAGCCGTTGTAGGTGTTTGCGCGCGCAAGGGCGCTGTCGGTTTCACGGCTGTGTCGGATGTCGCTTGCGGCTCTTCTGACTGTTCGCTGTTCTGGACGCGACCACCCTCCGGTCCAAGGTGCCAGCATTGGCGTTTATTGTGGCGTGATCGATCCGGTAGTACCAATGCTGACCCGGCGGTGTTGTCGCGTCCGGCTTGGCGAGACACGCATCCTCCGCGCGTGCGTCCGGTGGTGATTGAGCAGATGTGGCGGCAATCAAAATAAGAGTGAACGTGGCAGACTGCAGTATTGTCCTGCGTCCTGACATGCGACACCCTCCCACTGTGAACAAACGCAACTGAGATTTGAAAGCGAGAAAGTAATTTGAATTGGAATTGGGGATTGGGGCTGCAATAGGTTGCAATTTCGGCAAGCGTGCTAAACGGCGTTGGGTGGTAGCGCAGTGGCACTCGGCCACGGCTGCAGCTTTCTTTCACCGTGAAGTTGCCATCGCGCCGCCGCGATTGGCGAATTTTCCCATTGTAGCCGGCGCAATCTCAACCATCGCCTGGCTCGGATCTGACCGCTCAAAATTGCGAGGGTGCGCCCGCCGGATAGCGAATTGACCGAGATCAAGGCAGATCGAATGATGAATTTTAATGTTTGAGATGATGCTCGGCGTGGATCAATCGCACATTCCGACGGAGATTTATTTCGACGTTCTCGGAAGAACGATTCCAATTCATTGGAGCTATCATGCCATCTTGATGGCGGGGATCTGGATTGTCCTGGTTCCGCTCTGCATCATTACAATCCGATACGGAAAACCCAAACCAACGGCTTACGGCATCCGCGAGGAGATCAGGCTGAGGAATGGTGCGTGGTGGTGGTTCAATGTGCACAAATTCGGTTTTTACCTTGCAATCGGTCTGTCGCTTGTCGGGGCGATCATGGCCCTCACTGTCAGCCGCGGCTTCAGCGGTTCGGTCCATTCGATTTTCGGAGCGACGACGGTCGTCCTGGGATGCCTGCAGATCATCTCGGCCTGGCTCAGGGGCACGCATGGCGGGCGATACTATTTCAAGGCCGATCCCGGAGATCCCGCGACATGGCATGGCGATCACTTCGACATGACACCACGCAGACGATTGTTTGAGGCCTACCACAAGACCGCAGGCTATTTCGCGGGCTTCTTTGCGGTCGGAGCCGTGGCCTCCGGTCTCATGCAATACCCGATGCCGATGCTCGCAGAAGGCATTCTGATCGTCGCATTTTGTGCCCTCGTGCTGTGCATTGTGCTGGAGCTCAAAGGGTTGCGATACGATGGTTATCGCGCGGCCTTCGGCAATGATCCTGACAATCCGTACAACAAGGCACGCAAGGACCTGTAAGTGGGCCCGTGCGCCGGCACCGAAATAATGGAAGGCCGGGAATTCCGCCCGCCGTCCGGATGACCGAACAGCCAGCCCTTCTTTCATGCACCCGGGAGCGCGGACAAATATCCGCGCCCCGAAGCGGGCAGTATTACTTCGCTGCCACCACCTTCTGACGCTGCTCGCCGAGCTTGTCGATGCCGAGCGTGACCACGTCACCGGCTTTCAAGAAGACGGGGGTCGGTTTCATGCCGAGCGCAACTCCCGGCGGCGTCCCGGTGATGATGATGTCGCCCGGCTCCATCACGAAGAACTGCGAGCAGTACCAAACCAGGTGTTCGCATCCGAAGATCATGGTGCGCGTATTGCCCCGCTGGCGCTTCTCGCCGTTGACGTCGAGCCACATGTTCAGATTTTGCGGATCCTTGATCTCATCTTTGGTGACAAACCACGGCCCGAGCGGCCCAAAGGTTTCGCAGCCCTTGCCCTTGTCCCACTGGCCGCCGCTCCGCTCGATCTGAAACACGCGCTCGGACACATCGTTCGAAAGGAAATAGCCGGCGATGGCGTCCTTCGCTTTGTCCCTGGCGAGATAGCGTGCGCGTTTGCCGATGACGATGCCAAGTTCGACCTCATAGTCGAGCTTGCTCGAACTCGCGCGGGGTGATGGTGTCGTCGTTTGGTCCGCAGATGCAGCTTGTCACCTTGTTGAAGATGATCGGCTCCTTCGGAATCGGCATGCCGGCCTCCGCGGCGTGATCGGAATAGTTAAGGCCGATGGCGATGAAATTCTTCACGTTGCCGATGCAGGGGCCGAGCCGCGGTTTCCCGGACACGGGCTTCATGCGCTTGAGGTTCGCCTTGCGGATTTTGGCGAGGCCGCCAGATGCCAGCATCGCGCCATCGATGTCCTTCACGAGGCGCGACAAGTCGCGGATTTTTCCATCGTCACCGATGATGCCGGGTTTCTCGCGGCCGGGCGCGCCATAGCGGACGAGCTTCATTGAAAGGGTCTCCCGTGGACGTTTTTTGAGATTGAAAGGCAGGTCGCAGCCATCATGCATGGCAGCGGACAGGGAGCAACCCTCCTTTGCATGAGGTGCACGGGCGCAACGAGCAAAAAAACGAAGCGGGATCAATGCTTTTCCCAGCCTTTCCTCGCATGGGGGCCGTGGTTAGCGATTTCTGAAAGATTTAGGGGTCTTTTGATGATCAGTTTCACCGCCCGATAAATAGGCAGGCCTACGATGCAATCGGCCGTTTCCGTCAAACTTCAAGGCCACGGAAAAGCTTGCGCAGGAGTGCTGGCACCGCATTCGACGGAGGCAGCAATGGAAGAACGACGCAAAATTCAACGGGGCCGCACGCTCAAGGGCGGCAGTATTGCCGTCAACCGGGCGAGCGGGTTCGATTGCCGAGTGAGAAACATGTCCGCGGCCGGCGCCTGCCTGGAAGTACCGAGCCAAATCGGCATACCGGACGATTTCGTGCTGGTGGTAAGCAGCGACAAGATCAAGCAGCCCTGCCGTGTCATCTGGCGCGCCGACACGCACCTTGGTGTTCAATTCCTGGCGGCATGAGCCTGCCTAGCATTCAAGGGTCGGCGGTTAGCCCCGGAGAGCGGAATTACCTGCCGAGCTCCGCGGGGTTCTTTTTACGTGCTTGATTGGCGGCCAACCACAGTTTTTTCCGCATTGCGGTAGGCCTGTGTCATCACAGCCACAGCCATGGATTTTTTGCGTAAGTTCGCGCAGTGGCATCTGTTTTTTGCCGGTCTCCGCTATTGTCGACCGCAGGGTGCGCCGTCACGATACTGCCAAGCGGCGGATGCTCGCGAATCGGTTGGGGAAATATTCGATGTCACGGGGCACATCAGGCATTTTACGCGCAGGGACCGCGCTCGGATTCATCATCATCGCAATGGCACAAGCCAGTGCCGGTTCTTTTGCCATTCGCGAACAAAGTTCGATACGGGCAGGGCTCATCTTTTGCCGGCATCGCCGCCGGCGGTGCTCTGTCATCGATGTTCTGGAATCCCGCGACCATGACTCAGATGCCGGGCATCCAGAGTGAGTCGACTGCAACCGGCGTATTTCCGTATGCAACTCAAACGCCGCAGTCGGGCAGCACGCTCGGCATATTTGGTGGCACGACCAATTCAGCGGGAGGCCGGCTTAGTTCCAGGAAGCTATTTTTCATACCAGCTCAACGCCCTCAACCCGAATATTTGGCTCGGACTGTCTATCAATGCTCCGTTCGCCCTGTCGGCCAGTTTCCCCGATGTATGGGCGGGCCGGGATTATGGAGCGCATGACAGCAATGTGAGGTCCTACAATGCTGCTCCAAGCATCGCTTGGCGGATCAACGACTGGATCAGCCTCGGGGCCGGTGTGCAAATTCAATATTTTAAAGCTACGCTCAACAAGGGCATATCGCTGCCGGGTCCGACATTCACGGATTTCACGCTCGAGGGAGACGGTTGGGGCTATGGATTCACCGCCGGCGTCACCTTGACACCGACGCCGACAACAACGATTGGCATCGGATATCGCTCCGCTATCGATCAGAAGGTCGAGGGGACAATCGTCCTCACAGGCCCGCTTGCGGGATTCTCGAACCTCGCGAAGACAACGGTTGATCTGCCGGACGTAGTTTCAGCTCGGAATCCGTCAGCGTATCGACCAGCAGCTTACTTTGCTCGGCACTGTCGAGTGGACGAACTGGAGCCGAATCGGGACCTCCAACGTATTATTGCGATCTGGCGCGCAGGCTACATCGGGGGCAGACGCGGTTACACTGCCGTTCCAATACGACGACGGTTGGTTCTTCTCGGTCGGCAGCGAATATCGGTGGAGCGACAGGCTGACGCTCCGCAGCGGTATTGGGTACGAGATTTCGCCGATCACCGATCAGGTCCGCATACCGATTATCCCCGACAATGATCGCTTCTGGGCGTCTGTTGGCGCAAGTTGGGAAGTCTGGAAAGGGTTCTCGCTTCGATCTCGCCTATTCTCATCTCTGGGTGAAAGACCCCTCGATCAACATTACAGGCGCATCAGGCAACCCGTGGTTTGACGGGTGTCAGCTACGTCGGTGAAGGCAAGGCGCATGTCGACATTCTCTGTCGATTGGAATGAAATATCGCTGGGACGAAGCCGCGCCGGCGAAGCAAGTGCTGATCACGAAATAGCTTGCAGCAATAAGCGGGGTTGGGGAGCAAGGGCCGGCGGCGACGCCGGCCCTTGCCTGTTCAGAATGCACCGTTGAAGTTGCCGCCGTCGATCAGCAGGTTTTGTCCGGTGATGTAGCCGGCATGGGCCGAGCACAGAAATGCGCAGGCTGCGCCGAACTCGTCCGGATTACCAAAACGTCGCGCCGGAATAGCCGCCATGCGGTCGGCCGCGACCTGTTCGACGCTCTTGCCTTTCAGCTCGGCGGTCTTGGTCAACGTGCCGCGCAGGCGGTCGGTATCGAACGCACCCGGCAGGATATTATTGATGGTGACATTATTTTTCGGCGACGGTGCGCGCGACGCCGGCGAGGAATGCGGTCAATCCCGCGCGCGCGCCCGACGACAGGTCGAGGCCGGCAAGCGGCATTTTCACGGAGCCGGAGGTGATGTTAACGATGCGGCCGAATTTGCGCTGGCACATCGGGTCGATCACCTTCTGGATCAATTCGACCGCTACCACCATGTTGGCGATGACGCCATCGATGATCTGCTGCCGCGTGAGCTCCCGAAAATCCCGCATGGGCGGGCCTGCATTGTTGTTGACGAGGATGTCCGGCTGCGGACAGGCCGCAAGCAGCGCTTTCTGACCATCCGCGGTCGCCACGTCGGCGACAACCGGAGTAACCTTCACGCCGGCGACACTTGAAAGCTCCGCAGCCGCCGCTTCGAGTTTCTTGCCGTCCCGGCCATTGATCACCACTTCGCATCCGGCCTCCGCCAATGCGCGCGCGCAGGCTTTGCCGAGACCGCGGCTCGACGCACAGACAATGGCCTTGCGGCCGGCAATTCCGAGATTCATGGCTGGTCCTTGTCACTGTGTTGTCGGCGCGAGTGTTAGGGCAGGCAGCAGCAGCGTCAAGGCTTCCGCAGCCGCTTTTATCGGGCGAGGGCAATGTCGTCGGCTTGTCGCACAGGACTGATAGGTCTCGTCGCGGAAACTGGAAATGATTCGCGAGGTGACATGCTGAGTGATCCTGACGGAGAAGCAATGGAAAAGGCCTATGCCCGCTGGGCGCCGATTTACGATGCGCTGTGCGGGCCGGTTTTCGTCAACGGTCGGCGGGCGGCTGCCCGGGCCGCGCGCGAGGTCGGCGGACGCATTCTCGAGATCGGCGTCGGCACGGGCCTGTCATTCGATGATTACGACGTAACGACCGAAATCACGGGCATCGATATTTCCGAGCCCATGATTGCCCGCGCACGGTTGCGGGCATCGCGCGGCCGGTATCCCTTCGTCAAGGGGCTCTCGGTCATGGATGCTCACGATCTCGCATATCCTGCTGCGTCCTTCGACTGCGTGGTCGGTCAATTTGTCATTACGCTGGTAGAAAATCCCGAGCGCGTCCTCTCGGAATGTGCGCGCGTCGTGCGACCCGGCGGCCAGATCATCCTGGTCAATCATCTGTATTCCGAACGCGGGCTGGCTGCGGCCGTCGAGCGCATGCTTGCCCGCAAGGCGCGCACTCTGGGCCTGCGGCCGGAATTTCCGTTCCAGCGTCTGGCGGCCTGGGCGCACGCACACGGCGGCACCGAGCTGATCGAGCGTCGCAAGATCAAGCCATTCGGGGTCTACACGCTGGTCCGCTTCCGCCGCTGCCAGGCGCAGAGCGTGGCCGCCTGAGCGTATCAGGAAGGTAAACGTCGCCGTCATAAAATTGAAACGAGAGGCTGATACATGCCGCGCATGCTTGTTGCATCGGAGATCGCCGTATCGTGACGGACAACGCCACGCGACGATTTCGCGCGCTGTTTATCTCCGACGTCCATCTCGGAACACGCGGCTGCCAGGCCGACAAGCTGCTCGATTTTCTCCGCCACCACGAAGCTGAAACGATCTACCTGGTTGGCGACATCGTCGACGGCTGGGCGCTGCGCTCGTCCTGGTATTGGCCGCAGGCACACAATGACGTGGTGCAGAAGCTGTTGCGGCAGGCGCGCAAGGGTGCGCGCGTCATCTACATCCCCGGCAACCACGATGAATTTCTGCGCGGCTATTACGGTACGCACTTCGGCGGCATCGAAGTCGTGGAGAGTATCATTCATGATGGCGTCGACGGCCGCCGATACCTGGTCGTGCACGGAGATATCTTCGATCTCGTGGTGACCCAGGCGCGATGGCTCGCACTGCTCGGCGACAAGGCGTACGAATTCGCGCTCACCGCCAACCGGGTCTTCAATGGGTTCCGCCGCGTGTTTGGCGCGCCGTACTGGTCGTTGTCGAAATGGGCAAAACTGAAAGTGAAAAATGCCGTCAACTACATCGGCGCATTCGAGAAGGCGCTGGCGACCGAAGCGAAGCACCACCAGGCCGACGGCGTGATCTGCGGGCACATCCACACGGCGGCGATGCATGACGATTACGGGTTGCGTTACATCAACTGCGGCGACTGGGTGGAGAGCTGCACTGCGGTCGCTGAACGCGCCGACGGCCAGTTCGAGATCATCACCTGGACGGATGCCGCCCGCAGTGCAGATGCGACGGAAACGCCAGCGCGCCCGCCGGCCGGCGAAGGCCGCTTGACCGCATGAAGATACTGATCGCGACGGACGCATGGCACCCGCAGGTCAACGGCGTCGTGCATACGCTGGGTCACGTCGCGCAGGAAGCAAAGGCGCTCGGCACCGAAGTCGCGTTTCTCAGCCCGGATCAATTCTGGACGCTGCCGATGCCGAGCTATCCGGAGATCCGGCTCGCGCTCGTTGCCCCCGGCGACGTCGAGCGGCACCTCGAAAAGGCGCGTCCCGACGCAATCCATGTCGCGACCGAGGGACCGATCGGGCACGCCATGCGGCGGGTCTGTCTGCGCCGGCACTTGCCTTTTACGACGAGTTTTCACACCCGGTTTCCCGACTATCTTGCGGAAAGACTGCCGGTGCCGGAGCGCTGGACGTGCGAACTCACCTGGGCCTGGCTCCGGCGATTTCATGCGCCGGGTGCAGCGGTTCTGGCGGCGACACCGGCGCTTGCCGGCGAGCTTGCGATGCGCGGGTTCAAGAACGTGAGACTGTGGCCGCGCGGCGTGGATGCGCAGCTGTTTCGCCCGCGCGCGAGTGTCGACGCTCGATTTGCCGAGGCCGATTTTTCTCACCGTTGGACGGATCGCGGTGGAGAAAAACCTCGAGGCGTTTCTCGCGCTCGATTTGCCCGGCAGCAAGGTCGTTGTCGGCGATGGGCCTTCACGCGCAACGCTTGAGCGCAAATTTCCGGACGCGATCTTTGTCGGCGCGCGCCGCGGCGAGGCACTCGCCGAAATCTACGCCGCAGCCGATGTTTTTGTATTTCCGAGCCGCACCGACACGTTCGGCCTCGTGCTGCTCGAGGCTCTGGCGAGCGGGTTGCCGGTCGCGGCATTTCCTGCGGCTGCCCCGCGCGACGTGATCGGTGATGCTCCGGTCGGTTGTCTTGACGAAGACCTGCGGCGCGCCTGCCTGGGCGCACTCGAATACCGTCGCGAGGATTGCCGCGACTTTGCCCTGCGCATGACCTGGGAAGCAAGTGCGCGGATTTTCCTGGACCATGTCGCGGAGGCGGCGAAGGCAGGGCGCAAGGTCGCAGCGTAGCCGGTTTCCCCCACGCCGCGATATCAGCAGACGGTCAACGATGGCGGAGAGAACCGCCGGGCGAGTGGCCGCCATCGCCGGATTGCGCTAGCCTTTCGCCTATGGGTGTCGTCGACAAGACCATTCTGCCCACCGCGGCCGATATCGAGGCTGCAGCCGCGCGGCTCGCGGGCGTGGCGGTGCGGACGCCGCTGATCAGCGCCCCGGTTCTGGACGAAACGGTCGGCGCCCGCGTTTTCCTCAAAGCGGAAACGCTGCAGCGCGACGGGCTCGTTCAAATTTCGTGGCGCCTACAACAAAATCTCGTCCATCCCGCCCGAACGCCGCGCAGCCGGCGTGGTGGCTTATTCGAGCGGCAATCACGCGCAAGGTGTCGCGGCGGCCGCCCGTCTGCTCGGCATGCGCGCCACCATCGTGATGCCTGCCGATGCGCCGAGGGCGAAACGCGAACGCACGATCGCACTCGGTGCCGAAATAATCCCTTATGATCGCAACAACGAAGACCGCGCCGCGATCGCGAAGAAAATCGTGGACGAACGCAGCGCAACGCTGGTGCCGCCCTATGACGATCCGCTCATCATCGCCGGACAAGGCACAATCGGCGTGGAGATCGTCGATGATCTCGCGCGGCTCAATCTCAAGCCTGAAGTCGTGGTGGTGGGTGCGTCCGGGGGAGGGCTTGCTGCCGGCATTTCGCTTGGCGTGAAGGCAAACGTGTCGTCGGCCAGGTTCTATGTGGTCGAGCCTGAAGGCTTTGACGACACCTTGCGTTCGTTTGCAAGCGGAAAGCGCGAAGCCAATGTGCGGATGAGCGGCTCGATCTGCGATGCGCTGATGAGCAATACGCCCGGCGAATTGACATTTCCGATCACGCGCGAACTGATCGGGCAGGGCACGACGGTGAGCGATGCCGAGGTCGGCTACGCCGTGCGCTATGCCTTCAATGAGCTGAAACTGGTCGTGGAGCCCGGCGGGGCCATTGGCCTGGCGGCTCTGCTGGCCGGCAAGCTGCCGGTGAGCGGTAAGGTCGTGGTCGGCATTCTGTCGGGCGGCAATGTCGATGCCGACTTGTTTGCGCGGTTGATCGTGGACCAGAACCCGGTACCGCTCAGGTAAACAGCGCGAGACGTTCTTCTTCGCTCAGCGCCATGATCGAGGCGAACGGATCTGCAGGCGGCGTCTTGGCGGGCAGAACCGGCACTGGCGTGGCGGCTTGCGGCTGCGTGTTCCCCGTCGACGCGGGTGAGGCGTCGACAAAAGCGACCTCTGCCATGACTGCGTCCGTGCGTACCAGGGCGATCGAAGGCAGTTGCGCTGACGCCGGAGCGGGGATCGGCAGTTCGGGCTGCTCGGGCGCCGGGACGACTGCCAGATGGGCACGCGGCTCCTCCGCCTGCTCGTCGCGCCGGACGGGCACTGCTATCGTTCTTCCTGTATCTCCTCTTGTATCTTTTCTTGCGGCGCTGTCGCCGTTTTTGCCGGCGCCATGATGTCGGCGATGCGTCGTCCGACCAGCGCGACGAGTTCAGCAAGTTTCGCAGACCTGATGGCGTGAATATTCGCTTCGAGCTCGCCTTTCGCTGCGTCGATGTCATCGAGCAGCGCCCGCAATTTCTGTTTGATCAGAGCTTCACCGGGTGCCGCGGTATCGAACGCAAGGGAAGACTGCATTCTCTCGATTGCCGTCAGCAGCGGCCCGGTGTCGGCATTACGGTTTCGCCGCGCATATTCGGCCAGGAATGCACGGCCGCGCGCGCTCGCCCCGAGTGCGGCACAAAACGCCTGATACTGGTCCTCGTCGGGCGTATCTTGCTGTTGCGCTTGCACCCGCGCGCTGGTCTCGGTCGGCATGTGCAATCCCACTGCGTTCCGTTTATCAATCATGCGGCATGATTCGGCCAGCACCGCGGTTTCCCGCGGCCTGGCGGCGGCTTTTACGAAAAAGCCCGGTCGGGCAATGCCTTATTCGGGTAAGCACCACGCAATGCGGGCGAATTCATTTTTTGGCTTCGTGCCGCGTTTGGCGGTGTTCTATTCCGCCTTGTTCATTTTGCCCGGCATTCAGATGCCGTTCTTCCCGGTTTGGCTCAATGCGAAGAATGTGGACCCGAAGCTGATCGGCATTGTGCTGGCGGTGCCGATGGTGGCGCGCGTGCTGGCAATTCCCGTGGTCGCCCGCGAAGCGGACCGGCGGGATGCAGTTCGCGCCGCGCTGGTTTTTGCTGCGCTTGGCACTGTCGTGGGCCTTACCCTGGTCGGGCTGTCGGCCGGTGCTGCCACCATCCTCGTCGCCTTTACGCTGACCTCACTTGCCTCGACGCCGATGATGCCTCTGGCGGAGACCTACGCGCTCAAGGGTCTCGCCGCGCGCGGGCGCGCCTATGGTCCGGTGCGGCTTTGGGGTTCGTTCGCTTTTATCGGGGGGAATTTTGCCGCTGGATTTGCCGCCGATGCAATTCCGGCGCGCCATTTGATCTGGCTCATGGTGGCGGCCAGCGTCCTGATCGCGTTTGCCGCACTGGTGCTGCCGCCAACAAAATCAGCTGCGGAGAACAGCGACGCGCCGGCAGTCGCCCGTCAGAGTTTGTTGCGCAGCCGGATGTTCGTCGCGGTCATTGCGGCCGCAAGCCTCATTCAGGCAAGCCATGCGTTGTTCTACGGGTTCTCGGCCGTCCAGTGGCATGCGGCCGGTCTCGACGGCAGCCTCATCGCGGCGCTTTGGGCGCTCGGTGTTGCGGCGGAGATCGTCCTATTTGCGATGCAGTCGCGCCTGCCGCCGTATTTCGAACCGACCGTGCTGCTCATGATCGGAGCTTGCGGCGGCGCATTGCGCTGGGCGGGAATGTCGTTTGATCTCCCGATCATTGGGCTGGCAGCCCTGCAACTGCTGCACGCCTTGTCGTTCGGTGCGACGCATCTCGGTGCGTTGATGGTGCTCTCACGCTTTGCGCCGCCAGGACAGGCGGCAACCGCGCAAGGCTATCTCGCAATCGCTCTTGGCCTTGCAATGGCCGCCGCAATGGCGATATCGGGCGTGCTCTACGAAGGCTTCGGCAGCCGCGCCTATGCGGCGATGGCGCTAATGGCGATCGCTGGAGGCGCTTGCGGACTCGTAGCGCACCGGATGCGGCGCGAGATGACGCGCTGATCGTGTCTGGTAGCGCGGGGCCCTGTCGCAGCTCGCGACGATACCGTCGAGATCATGCCCCTGCATGTAGATCATTCTTCGCGACAGTCCGCCGTGGCGCCTGATCCAGTGCCGCACCGATACCGGATAAATATTCCAGAGCGCCTGCGTGCCGAGCGGACTGGTCACCGGACGTCCGTCACTGTCCGGCATCCAGGCGGCGTGAAATCCAAACCGCGCATTTTGCGTTACGCATACGCGTTCGCGCGGGACCAGGCCCAGCACCAACGTGCAGGCCGAAAGGCAATTTCCGTCAATGACGACCTTTTCACCCGATGTCCGCAGCGCGGCGAAAGCTTGCAGGTACTGCCCGATCTGGCCGCCGCGATCTTCCGAGATCCGCATCGTTGCAGACGCCGATGTCACACTGAGTGCCATTACGGCGGCGCATAGCACCAAACCCCGAATATGCATGTCCCCGTCCCAGTTATCGTCGCCCTTCCGATCAGCCGGCGGTGCGATCTTCGTTGAAGTCTAAGCCAAGCAGGAGGCAAACGGGAAGCATTGGTTTTTGAAATCTACAATATGACGCAATGGACCCGGCACATTTCATGAACGGCCGGCATCATGGAACCGGCGCGATTCACCATGTGTGCAGTGGGGCATTCGGGTTCCGTTTGCCGAAGTGGCGGATTTTCAGCCCCACAATCGGGATGTGGCTGGGTAAACCAGGCTTTCCTCGTAGCGCAGACCATCGGCGCGGTCTGTGCGGAGCAGCAACGGGCCGTCGAGATCGACGAATCGCGCCCGCTGCGCCGGCAATAGTGCCGGTGCCATTGCGAGTGAGGTCGCGACCATGCATCCAACCATAATGCCGAGGTCCTGCCGCTCCGCTTCCGGGACCATTGCCAGCGCTTCGGTCAAGCCGCCGGTTTTGTCGAGCTTGATATTCACCGCATCGTATTTGCCGGCGAGCGCGGCAAGCGAGGCCCGGTCGTGTACGCTTTCATCGGCACAAACGGGAATAGGCCGTTGGATCCGGATAGATTTCATCTTTTCCATCCGGCAGCGGCTGCTCGATCAGAACGACACCGGCCTCGGCACAAGCTTTGAAATTTTCGGCAAGATTGCTTTCGGTCCAGCCCTCGTTGGCGTCGACGATCAATGTCGCCTTCGGTACGGCAGCACGGACGGCGGCGATGCGAGCCGCATCGCCTTCGGCTCCGAGTTTGACCTTGAGTACGGGGCGGTGCGCCGCCTTTTCCGCCGCCTCCGCCATGTCGGCGGGCGCCGCAAGCGAAATCGTGAAGGCGGTGGTGAGCGGGCGAGGAGGGGCCAGGCCGGCGATTTCGTGCACCGGACGTCCGCTGCGCTTCGCCTCCAGGTCCCAAAATGCGCAGTCGATCGCATTGCGCGCGGCGCCCGGTGGCATTGCCGTCTGCAGGCCGCTCCGGTCAAGCCCCGCAGCCAGCTTTGGGCGAAGGGCTTCGATCTGGGCGATGACGCTCTCGACGCTCTCGTGGTAACGGGCGTAGGGAACGCATTCGCCACGGCCACGGACCTTGCCGTCGTCCAATTCGGCCACCACGACTATGGCCTCCGTCTTGACGCCACGGCTGATGCCAAATGACCCTGCAATTGGCCAGTGTTCGACGGTGTACGAGAGGGTCAAAGGCATTTCGAATGCTAAGATAGGGTGTGGCTCCTTCGTGGCGACGAGGGCCAAAGCCTCGACAGTTTCACAGACCCTGGTCAAGTCATATGACGGTGTTGTTGAAACCTTTCACCGCACCGGGCTCGCAAAAAAAGTGAAGGTGGTGTCGCATGGGCAACCTGTTGCTCGAAACGACGGCAGATGGCGAGGTTCTCAGGCTTGCCGGCAACGGATCATGGATTGCCGAGAATGCCCCCGCTCTCGAGGCCGAAATTCTCGCCATTACGGACCGCACCGATGCCATCAAGCGCGTCGATATCGAAATGGGGCAGGTTCGGCAGCTTGATACGTTCGGAGCCTGGCTGCTTGAGCGGCTGACACGCGGGCTTTCCGCGCGCGGCTGCGAAACGAAGGTGACGGGCCTGAAGGAAGACCATCGGGCCCTGGTCGATGAAGTGCACGGCGTGAAAACCGCGCCGCCTGCGTCGCGTCGCGGGGTCCATCCGGCCGCTGAATCCCTGAGCTTCCGTCGGCAAAGGCGTCGCGTCCGTCGGCGAGACGCTCGTCGCAATTTTGAACATGCTGGGCGCGCTCTCGGTCGCCCTCTTACGCGTGATTGGCCGGCCTCGCTCGTTCCGCTTCGCTTCCATGGTGCACCAGCTCGACAAAGTTGGCTGGCGCGCGGTGCCGATCATCGTGCTGATCACCTTCCTGATCGGCTGCATCATTGCGCAGCAGGGTATCTTTCATTTCAGGAAGTTTGGCGCCGATACCTATGTCGTGGACATGGTCGGCATCCTCGTGCTTCGCGAACTCGGCGTCTTGATCGTCACCATCATGGTGGCGGGACGCTCGGGCAGCGCCTACACCGCCGAACTGGGTTCCATGAAGATGCGCGAAGAAATCGACGCGTTGCGCACCATGGGATTTGATCCGGTAGAAGTCCTCATATTGCCGCGAATTGTGGCGTTGCTGATCGGCGTCCCGATCCTCACCTTCCTCGGTTCAATGGCGGCACTATATGGTGGCGCCCTTGTGTGCTGGCTTTACGGCGGGATCGATCCTGACATTTATGTGCAACGCCTGAAGGAAGCGATTTCGCTCGATACGTTCAAGGTCGGAATGATCAAGGCGCCATTCATGGCACTGGTGATTGGCGTGGTAGCGTGTGTGGAAGGCCTGGCGGTGAAGGGTTCATCGGAATCGCTCGGCCTGCAGACTACCGCCTCGGTCGTCGAGTTGATATTTCTCGTGATCGTGCTCGACGGCTGCTTTGCGATCTTTTTCGCATCGATCGGAATGTGAGCTATGGTTCAGGGTAACGGCAAAGAAACCGTCATTGAGGTCCGCAATCTTGTTGTCGGGTTCGGCGACCATGTTGTGCTTGATCACGTCGACCTTGATGTCTACCGCGGAGAAATCCTCGGATTTGTCGGTGGCTCCGGTGCCGGAAAATCCGTGCTTATGCGGACCATCATCGGCCTGCTGCCGAAGCGCGAAGGCAGTATCAAGGTATTGGGTGTTGACCTTGCGCAGGCGTCCGATACTGAGCGTCACGCAATCGAGCGGCGATGGGGCGTACTGTTTCAGCAGGGTGCGCTTTTTTCTTCGCTGACAGTCCGCGAAAATCTCCAATTCCCGATACGCGAATACCTCGATCTTTCACCGCAACTGCTTGATGAAATGGCGACTGCCAAACTCGAAATGGTCGGGCTTGATGCGAGCGTATTGGGAAAAGTTCCATCTGAGCTGTCCGGCGGCATGACCAAGCGTGTCGCGTTGGCGCGCGCACTGGCTCTCGATCCGGAAATCGTGTTTCTGGACGAGCCGACATCGGGCCTTGATCCGATCGGCGCCGGTGACTTCGATAGCCTTATAGCGACATTGCAGCGTACCCTGGGGCTGACGGTGTTCATGGTGACCCACGACCTCGACAGCCTCCATACTGTCTGTGACCGCATCGCGGTTTTGGCCGACCACAAGGTGATCGCGACCGGCACAATGGACGCCATGCTCGCGTCCACGCATCCGTGGCTGCGCTCCTATTTCCACGGCAAGCGATCAAGGGCGATTCAGCCTCAGGTCGCGAACCCCTAGCTCAACTGTCGGGGATCTGCTGTCAGCCGGTCAGTCGAAGCGGCCTGCCGCGTGCGCCAGCATTGTATAGACCTTGCCCGTTTCCGAGGTCAGGTAAGTACGGGCAACGACTTGCCCCGGATCGTCGCGCGAGACTTCATCGAGCAGGCGCTCAAACTCGGAGATATAGCGGTCAACGGTCTGCTTGAACTCGCGGTCCGCGCGATATTTCTTGCGGATGTCATCAAATGCCTGCTGACCTTGCAGGGTATAAAGGCGCCGCGTGAAGACGTTTCGTTCGCCGCGCTTGTAGCGGTCCCAAAGATCGGCGGCCGCGTCGTGGTCAATCATCCGGGCAATATCGACCGATAGGGAATTGAGCGACTCGATTGAATGCCGGGGCGTGCGTTCGTCGTTGCCGCGAGTAGGTTCGCGTAACGTTCCCGTGCGGGCTCACGCGGAAGCTCTCGCAAGGGTTCGGTCTCCTCACGCGAGGCGCGATTGAGAAGGTCGGTAAGCCAGCCGCGCCCGGCTACCGCCGGCGTCGGGGCCACGGGCTGTGTCTCGACATTTACGCGCCGCGGGGGCGGCGCAAAACCGCTGGACTCGCTGCGTGGCGCAGGACGCGGCGGGGGCGCTTCGGTGCGAGCCGGCGTCTCATTGCGCCCGCCTACCACAGCAAGTGCTGGTTCTTCGCGCGTCCGGCGTACCGGCTCGACGGCATCGAGGTTTCGTCCATGACGGGCAACAATACGGTTTAGCTCCGCCAGCGCCTCGATCTGGTCGACGATAACCCTGCGCATCTGGGCGGCACTTTCAGCCGTTTCCTGCGGCAGCTCGAAGACGCCTCGGCGCAACTCGCCGCGTGTAGCCTCGAGTTCACGCTGCATATCCGCGGCCATTTGCTTCATGCCCTGAACCGCTTCGGCAAAGCGTTCATTGGCGGTGTGGAACAGCGTCTGGGTGTCACCGGCCGTCTGCTCGTAAATTGCCCGCATCGCCTCGGCGGAGCGTTGGCGCTCTTCTTCGGCGTTCTCGCGCACGCGTTCGTACTGGTCGCTGATTGCGCGCGTACCTTCGGCGCTCGCCTCGGAAACGAGGCGCGCAACCTCGCGGGCACGCGTAGATGCGGCCTCGAGAGACTCGTCGAGCAGGCCGGAGAAACGGCTCAATCGCTTTTCCAGGTCCTCGGTACGGATATCCAGTGTTGCGACCAGCGAATCGAGCTGCACGCGCCGCTCATTGACGCTGTCCTCGGTGCGTTGATTGCTGTGGTCGATAAGGTCGACCGCCTTGGCAAGGTCGCGGCCGTGGATATCGAATTGACGCGCCAGCTGCCCCAGATCGCCGATAACTTGGGTCGTGATATCGCGGAAGTTGGCGATATTCGTCTCGACGCGACCCGTTACATCGCCGGTGGACGCCGTCACCTCGTTCATGGCGGACACGAATTCCGACACGCGCAACATAAGCGTATTTTCCAACGCGCCCATATTCTCGTGTGCGCCGCTGAGGACCTCCTGAAGCATAATATTGGCTTCACGCAATCGCTCGAAGAGCGCAGTGGTGTCGGCTCTCAACATCGTGTGCGTTTCGAGCATATCCTTTACGGTCGAGGCCGCGGTCCCTTGAGCCTGCGCGATCGCTTTTTGGGCGGTGTCATTGAGCTCGTTGATCGTGCGGGTAACAACATTGCTGGCCGCTTCGCCTGCGGTATTGATCATGCGGGAGATTTCGGTGCTGTTCTCCATCATCGAGCGCGTGAAGGCGAACCCCTTTTCCTCGATCGCCTTGACGGCGTCGTCGGTCGCGCTGGTCACGTCGCGCGTAAATTGGGCGCCTTTTTCGGTAATGGCTGCGAGCACGCCTCCGCTCTTTTCTGAAAGAACAGTCGTCATTTCGTTTGTGCGGCGACTGACCGCCGTCGCAATCTCATCTGCTTTGCCGACAAAGCTTCGCGCAACTTCCTCGCTCACACCGGTCAAGGTTCGCTCGGCGTCGCCCGCGCTGGCGCGGATTGCTTCGGTCGTGGAAAGAGCGAGCTGGCCGAGTGACCGTTCGGCCTCGGCGGAATTGACCTTTATGGCCTGGCTCAGTTGCTCGAGCCGGGCGTTGAGCGAATCCGCGGCTGCCTTGGTGCGGGTTTCAATTTGCGTGGTAACAGTTTCGGCGCGGCCGACGAGCAGTTCCTCAAACCGGCCAATTCGGAGGTCAAGATTGTTGGCCACTTCCAGCGCGCGGGTTCCCAAAGTCTGATCGATTTCCCCGATCTTTGCGCCGATCGTGTCGGCCACTTCGATGCCGCGGGAATTGATGGTGCCTGCAACTTCGCCGATGCGCTGGTCCAGCGCCGCGACGACATCCTTGCCGCCCTCGGTCAGCGTTCTGGCGAGGTCTGCCACGCGGCCCCCGAGAAGGCTCTCGAATTGGGCAAGGCGCTGGTCAAGGGTACTGGAAATCTCCCCCGTTCGTCCGCTCACGCGCTGATCGAACGTATCGACGTAATTTCGCAGCGCCTCCGCCACATCTTGCGTACGCTGGCCGAGGCGCCCGACCAGTTCACCGCCATAATTCTTCACCGTATGGTCGAACTCGGTGATGTGCCGCGTGATCAGGCTACCGAGATTGTTCGTGTCGCGGGAAATCTTCTCCGTGAGTTCGGTGCCGCTGTGATCGAACATCGTCTCGAAGGCCTGCATGCGCGTTGCGAGCATGTCCTTGACGGCCTCGCCGCGGTTGTTGAGCGCTGCGACCAGGGTTTCGGCACTCTCCTTGAACGTATCCGCAACGGCATCGCTGCGACTCGAGATCGTGTCCGTGATGCGCGCGCCGGTCTGCTCGAGCTTGGAAACGACATCGCCACCGCGCAGCGATAGATCGAGGATCAGCGAATCTCCGGTCGACCGCAAGCGTGGTATTCACTTCATCGGCGCGTGCGCCAATCGTTTCTGCGAGCCGCGTACTTGTTTCAGTGATTGCGTCGGTGAATTGCTGGGAACGGGACGCCATCGTGTCGATGGTTACAGCCGACTTCTGCGCGAAACTCTGGGCGACCTGATCGAGGCGCGCGCTCATCATCTGCTGCAGTCGCGCGGCGAGGTCTGCGAACTCGTCATGCACGTGTTCGGTCTTGAAATTGAGGCTCCCCGACAGGCGGTCGCTCGCAGATGAAATAGCGGTCGTTGCCTGGTCGCTCGTCGTTTCGAGCCGATCGAGCAGGGTCGAGCCACGCTCGCTCAGGGCGTCGATCATGGAATCGCCGGCATGGCCCAGCGCCAATGTGATGTGCTCACCTTTTTCCGTCAGCGACCGGGTGACGCGCTGCGCGACTTCATTGACTTTGTCGGCGACAAGATCGCCGACCGACGTAATATCGTGCGCGAGGTCAAGGTGAACGCTGGCAATCGCATTGCGTACTTGCTCGGCCTGGTTGACGAGGGTTTCCCGCTGATTGGTCAACTCGGTCAGCAGATCGCGGATGCGGACCTCATTGTCATTGTAGGCGCGCTCGAGCGCCGAGACCTCGTTGTGCACCAGAGCTTCAAGTTCCGCGGCGCGGGCGAGCGCGCGTTCGACGCCGTCGCCCATGGCAGCGACCTCTCGGCGAATGGCTTGTCCGACCGTGACTATGGACTCGCGCGCGACCGTCTCCGGTTGTGCAAGTCGCATTGCGACTTCGGCCATTGATTCCGCGACCACGCGCATGTCCTGTGCGCGATTGAACATGTGGGCGAGCACAAAAAAGAAAACGGCGGGCACGCAAATCGCGGCGGCGATAGCGATCGTGCCTGCAAATCCAACATGCGCCGTACCAAACACGGACTGCATGTCGATTGCGTACAGGGAAATGATGCCGGCCGCCGCCCAGACGACGCCCGCGACCCCCGCAGCGATATAGGGTGTGCGCGACGAGCGATGGCGAAGGGTTTGCAGGATCTGGCCGATCCCGGCTCGGTCATCATTGGCTGCGCGGCGAGGCGTTGACTCACCGGCTGGCCACGCAACCGGTGGCCCATCCTGCGTAAAAAGTTCTCCGGAGGGAGATTCCGTTGTTGAGGCGGCAAGAAGTTCGGCGTCGGTGGTGTTGTCGAAGGATGTGCCGAATTTCGGCTCGGTGGGGCGAATGTTGAGAGCTTCCTGGATAGCGTTTAGCGCCTCTTCGGTCGCATCCTTGGTTTTCTGTGGAATATTCGCCATTTCGGTCGTCGCCTCGTCATTACGCCGGACTGTCGCCGCGGCCCGAACCGTCACAAAAATCGAGGCGTGATGCCGCGAGTCGGCATCCTTGCGGCACTTTTATGCCGCCCGCATCCCCGATTTATCGCCCGCTGGGTATCCTATCGCCTTGGCAACACGAAAGAAACCACGGCAGTAAGGACTTTTTTAATCATCGTTAACCGATTGCTAACCATAGCAAACATGGGGGCAGTTCCACCCTGCCGACCGAATTGGGGCCACGATGCGGCTGTCCGGAGGTTGCGAACAGGAGTCTTTGCCTGGCGTGGTTACACAGGCTTAACCACCGGCGGCGTTGCACGCCAATTGATGGTCGTGCGTGGCCGCGTATTTACCGGGATTTGAACCTGATCAGGCCAAAATCCACGACAATAAAAAGACCAGTGGGAGGCCGAGATGGCGCAAGCCGCGGTCAGAATTCAAGATCAGGTACCAACCGATGCGCTGGAGGCTGCGATCCTCGACCGCAATCACCTCTCGCGCATGACATTTGGCGATCGCAGTCTTGAGCGAGAAGTCCTGCAGCTGTTCGACCGTCAGGCGGAACTCCTGATGGAGCGGATGTGCAAGAGTGATCCGGCGGCGGTTGCAACACTTGCGCATACGCTCAAGGGCTCGGCTGTCGGCGTAGGTGCGGTACGCGTCGCGCGGGCCGCCGCAACCGTCGAACATCTGGCAATGCCGGGCGCCGGCCGATTGCAACCGCGCCATAGGCCAACTCACATCGGCGGTTGCCGAGGCGCGCGCACAAATTACAGCGGTGTTGCGCGCCGAATGATGGGGATGGCGCTGCGAAAAGAATGATTATATAGGTGCCCGCGTCACCTGCGCGCGTCTAATCTCCACTTCATTTCCCCATGCCGAAGATCACGTATACCGATTCCAGCGGCACTGCCCGCACGGTCGAAGCCGAAGTTGGTTCCACCGTGATGGAAACCGCCATTCGAAACAATATCCCAGGCATCGAAGCCGAATGCGGCGGTGCATGTGCCTGCGCGACTTGCCACGTCTATATCGACGAAGCCTGGCGCGAAAAGGTCGGCGGTCCCTCTCCGATGGAGGAGGACATGCTCGATTTTGGTTATGAAGTGCGGCCGAATTCGCGACTGTCGTGCCAGATCAAGGTGAGCGATGAGCTTGATGGATTGAAAGTCTCGACCCCCGAAAAACAGGCATAGCGCGTCGGCAATCACTTCTCGCCGGTTGCCTCATGACTTCATCCCGGCCGGCGCGACCTGCGAGGATTTAAGCCCCATTTCGTCGAAGGCCTGACGAACGAGGCCAGAGGCCTTTGCTTCCTCGATAAACGCGCTCACATAGGCGAGCGCGGCCGGCTTTCCCTTCGGCACGGCAACTGATGTCGTGGAATTCATGAAGCCGCCGTCAAGGATGCGCGACCCCGGAACGTTGGCCTGCAATCCGGTAAGCGACTCGCGGGAAAAGGCGATCGCATCAAGCTTCCCGTCACGCAGGGCCGCTACCGCCGCATCCGCTTTCTCAAAGGCGGTATGGGCGGCATTGGGTGCCGTCTTGTTCGACGTGCGAAAGGTTGCGGTATTGGTGACGCCGCCGATGCGAATCCCGGTTTTGTTTGCGTCACTGACCGATGCGAGTTTGGCCCCTGGCGCAACCAAATACGTGCTCTGCAGGATGTGGTAGGCATTGCCAAAATCGACGAACTTCTTGCGCTCCTCGTCAACCGGCAGAAACGCAACGTCCCACTTGTTTTCGGCGGCGGAATTCTGCACTTCGCCCGACCCGTTGTGGACGATCAGCTGCGCTTCGACCCCGAGCTTTTTGGCGAGCGCGCGCCCAAGGATAACCGCGACACCGCGATAGGCCCCGGTCGCTTCGTCCTTGATGGCGAATTGCGCCGAGGGTGCCGGCGCGATGGCAATCGCGACGCGAAGTTTTCCGGTCGGGGTAAGTTGCTGCGAAACGGCGGCATCGGCCATCGGCGGGCTCCGGAGATGAGGATAAAACGGCGGGCGCTATCGCATAGCACGCGTCGTCTAAGGTTTCATCCCCGCCGGCGCGACCTGGGAATTTTTCAGGTTCATTGCGTCAAACGACCGCCGTACAGAACCGCTGGCCTTGGCGTCTTCTATAAATTGGCTGACATAGGCGAGCGCGTCCGGCCTGTCTTTGGGCACGGCAACGGCGGTAGACGAATTCAGAAAACCGCCGTCAAGGACACGTGAACGGGGAATCTTTGCAGCAAGCCCAGTGAGCGATTCTCGCGACAGCGCAATGCAGTCGATCTCTCCCGCTTTCATCGCGGCGACGGCTGCGTCCACTCCGGCCACCGTTACAAATGTCGCCTTTGGCGCGGTACGCTGAGCCGCGCGAAACGTCGCCGTGTTGGCGACGCCGCCTATGCGCACACCTTGCGTGTTGGCATCCTCGACTTTCGCGAGCGTGGAACCGGGCGCCACAAGATAAGTACTTTGGAGAAGGTGGTACGCGTTGCCGAAGTCAACGAACTTCTTTCGCTCTTCATCGACCGGCATAAAGGTTACGTCCCATTTGCCGCTGCTCGCTGAATTCTGGATTTCGCCGGACGCGAGATGCGGCAGGAATTCGACCGGTACGCCGAGCTTCCTTGCCAAGGCCGTGCCAAGATCCACCGTGACGCCGCGGAATTTGCCGGTCGTGTCATCCTTGACCGCATAAAGCGCGGAAGGCGCCGGCGCGACAGCAATCGCAACGCGCAGCTTCCCGGTGGGCACCAACTCCTTCATGACGTCTGCCCTGGCCGGTATAGAGGGTCCGCAGACCGCCACGGCAACAACGAGGCCGACACGCACGCGATTGGCGATTGTCATTGCAATACTCACGCCGGCAGTCCGGGCCAGGGATCCTGGAGCGGTTGGAAATTCAATCCTAGCCCATATCCAGACGTCGCCCAATACTCGTTACCGGACGGGTCGAGCCTGCAGGCCAAATGCTAAGCGCTGGCCGTCATCGTATCCGTTACGAACAGGCGCCGTCGCTGCTCGTACAGGCGCACGGCAGCGATCGCCGCCGTCGCCACCGCGAGCCAGACCAGCCGGGCGCCATAACGATCGTGCGGATTCGAGAGCGCGCCGCAGACAAACGCGTTGGCCAGAACCGCGAAAATGCAGAACGCGGCGAATTCGCCGATGTCGTTCATGCCGGGCCGCCGCAATGCAAACCCCGCAATCAGCGGCAACATGAACAGGCAGGCCAGTGCTATCGGATAGTGCAGCGCGTTAATTGTGGTGAAATCGATGCCGGCTGTCTGCTGGCGAGCCTCGCGCATATGTGCGACGAGCGTGCGGTGTGTAGCGCTCGATAATGCCGTAGGTATGCCAGATCGAATTGACGACACCTTCACCCGTGTGCACGTCGATCAGTTGCCGCGCGGTGGCGATGATGGCTGTCTTGACCTGCAGGAGCGGATATTCGGCCACGCTTTCGAGTGCGATCTTTTCCATTTCCTGGCCGAGGCCGGCAAATCGCCCAAGTTTGTCGAATATCGGATTGCCCCAGAACCATTCGTCCGCGTCCCGCGGGAGCTGATCTTTGTAAGCGCAGAGGACCAAACGCTCGCTCGTGCAGTGCTCATCGAGATATTTTTTGACGATGCCGTCCTGCAACATCCGGCCGAACGAGAGCGCAAAGCCGCCGGGCGTCCACGCAAAACGCTTGGCGACGATGGCGTTCGCAGCAAACACAAGCATCGCGCCGAACGCCAGTGCCGCCGCGCCCTGACCGATGGACCTGAGAGGCAGACGCGCTCGGTCGACGGCGGTGTAGACGGCGCCTGCCGCCAGAAGCGCCAGCAATACTGCGAAGGTGGCGCTGTGGGTGGCGGCAGAAATCGCGATCAGGACTGCAAGTCCGATACGCTCGCCGCGCCCGAGTGCATCCGCGCGCAGCAGAAGCAGGTAAAGAGCAAGCACCCCAAGTCCGGCGAAAATATCAGTAAGAAGAATTGCGGTGAGCCAGGGCAGGGTGGAGAGCGCCGACAAGGCGGCAACGACGGTGGCCATAATTTCCGGGCGTCCGCCCATTCCATGCGCGCGCAAAATCAGCGCAACAATCCAGACGGTAAGTGCGCATTGGACCAACTACTACCGGCCAGAATGACAAGGGCGCGCCGGCATCCAAAATCAGCCCGTAAACGACTGCGCGGCTGGGCACCAGATAGGGCTCATACCAGCGCGCCAGATACCCGCCGGTGTCGTATTGCAGGAGCGGGAAACGGTTCCAAACTGCGGGCGCGCTGAGAAACGCCATCGACAACAGGATAGCGAGCGCCCATCGGGCGCGCTCGCGCAATAACATGTGAATCCTCCCGCCGGCGCTTTTTTTATTACGATTTGATATCGCCTTGACGCTTCCCTGGCTAGGGGCCAATCCTCGCCCGGTTAACGCGGGCCCCCGGAACGGCAGGTCATGTTCGTCGCTTTCTTTCAAGAGCTCAAACAAGCCGGTGTGCCGGTTACACTTCGCGAGTACCTGACCCTGATGCAGGCAATGGAAGCCGACCTTGCCTCACGACGGGTCGAGGATTTTTACTACTTGTCACGGACGGCGCTGGTAAAAGACGAACGTAACCTCGACAAATTCGATCGCGTATTCGGCCACGTATTCAAAGGCCTTGAATCGATCGAGGGCACGCTTGCGGCGGAAATCCCGGCTGACTGGCTCAAGAAGCTTGCCGAGAAATATCTCACTGAAGAAGAGAAGAAACAGATTGAGGCCATGGGCGGCCTCGACAAATTGCTGGAGACATTGCGCAAGCGTCTTGCGGAGCAAAAGGATCGCCACCAAGGCGGCTCGAAATGGATAGGGACTGCGGGGACATCGCCTTATGGTGCCTATGGCTATAATCCGGAAGGCGTGCGTATCGGCCAGGATGCCAATCGAAACTTTCGCGCGGTCAAGGTCTGGGACAAGCGCGAGTTCAAGGATCTTGATGACGATGTCGAGCTGGGAACGCGCAATATCAAGCTCGCACTACGCCGCCTGCGCAAATTTGCCCGCACGGGCGCGCCGGATGAACTTGATCTCGACGGCACAATCAAGGGCACGGCTCACAAGGGCTACCTCGATATCATGATGCGTCCGGAGCGGCACAATGCCGTGAAGGTGCTTTTGTTTTTCGACATCGGCGGCTCGATGGACTGGCACATCAAGGCGACCGAGGAGTTGTTTTCGGCGGCGCGTACTGAATTCAAGCATCTGGAAAATTTCTATTTCCACAATTGCCTGTACGAACGGGTTTGGAAAGAAAACCGCCGTCGCTTTCAGGAGACAACGCCAACCTGGGACGTGCTGCATACCTACCCGCACGACTATAAAGTGCTCTTCGTGGGCGACGCATCAATGTCTCCCTACGAAATTACGGCGCCGGGCGGCTCGGTAGAACATTTCAATGATGAGCCGGGTGCGTTGTGGATGGATCGTATTTTGCGCACCTATCCGGCATGTGTTTGGCTCAATCCGGTTCCCGAAAAAGAATGGGAATTTACCCATTCGATCCGCATCGTTCGCCAACTCATGGGCGGCAGGATGTATCCGCTGACATTGGAAGGCTTGGATCGAGCAATGCGGGAATTGCTGCGATAAAGCGGCGCTCTGCCGTCTCGCATTGATATCACCGCGCACGCGCAATTTTTTTGGCCATCCCCTCGCTGCGTGCCGCTGGACCCGGCGGCGCACCTGCGGTACTACCTAAGGTCGCTAACACTTCGTTAACCATGATCTTCTGGCGACAAGGCGCTCGCAATTATTCGAGTGGGCGGGGATAACGATGGCGGCTCATGCGGAACAGCCACCTTTTGGCGTGATCTACGGCGGCGCTGCGGCGTTCAGGAAGCGGCTCGAGTACTGCATCATCTTTTTTTCGTTGATAGCAGGCGTGATTGCCGCGGCTGCCTGGTTCGTGTGGCACGACCTGACGTGGATTGAGGTGTCGAGTTTCATCATCGGCTTTGCGGTGATCAATGTCGGTATCGGCATGGCGATGCATCGTCACTTCTCGCACAAGAGCTTCGACACTTATCCCGCCGTTCGATATGTGCTCGGAGCCTTCGCGAGCATGGCATGCGAGGGCTCGATCCTTAAATGGGCCGCCGATCACCGGCGTCACCATGCGCAGGCCGATCATTGCGGCGACCTGCACAGCCCGCATATCGACGGTCATTGCCACGATGTCTCAAGCTGGAAGGGATTGTGGAACGGCCATATCGGCTGGATCTTCGACGACAGTACGTCCGACATGTCTGTCTATGGTCAGGGACTCAATGACGATCCTGTGGTGATGTTCTACGATCGCACCCGCTGGTTCTGGTACGCCGCATCGCTTTTCATTTTTCCCGGCCTGTATGGCTATATCTTCGGCGGGGTCGAGCATCTCATCGGCGCAATCCTGTTCGGTGGATTCGTGCGTACTTTTTTCTTTCTCAATTGCGTCATGGGCGTGAACTCGGTCGGTCATCGCTGGGGCTCAGAGCGGTATCCTCAGGACAATCACTCGAAGAACAATTTCTGGCTCGCGCTGCTGACATTCGGCGATGGCTTCCATAACAACCATCATTATTTTCCACGGGCAGCCATGGCGGCGCACCGCTGGTGGGAAATCGATATCAACGGCTACCTTATTCACGGGCTTGAGAAACTCGGTCTTGCCTGGAATGTTGTGCGGGTGCCCGAAAGCGTGCGTCACCCGGAAGCCGGCGAGCCGATCCGCCAGGATAACAAACCGCCCGACGCCAAATCTGTCGCGTAGAACTTTCCCGCTGTACGCGCCGTGCGATCGGCATCGAAAAAGCGGTCCACGCAATTCAATCAGAATGCGTGGACCGCTACCGTAGCCGAAGAACAGATCACCAACCCGACAGAGCCACGCCGTGGGCCGAAGTGCTGCCGACGGGTGGACCGAATGCCCCTATCTGCCCCGGCCGGGAGGCGCCTTGCCCAGGACGCCGAATTCCTCGGATTTGGTTCCGAAGGCCGCCGATGCGAAGCCCTCCGCCGCCAGCCCGCGCCTCAAAAGCTCGCGAATGGCTGCCGCCCGGCTTGGCATTCGAATCTTGAAGCGAAAATCATCCAGAACGGTCAATTCCTCTGCGGACAGCATGATTTGCAGCCGCTCACCTCTGTTTGCGCCGTTAGTGGCCATGGCCATTCCCTCCATGAACGGTCTTAGGCATTGTCTTAGTATGAGTAAGATTACTCATTGAACTCCTATAACGCTAGGGGCATGAAGTGAGTTCTTTGGTGGGTTGAGGAAAAAAGGCCAAAACGCCCCCTAAGAGCAAAGATTGGTTGCAAAAAAACAGAATTGACGGCATTTTTCGCCGCAATACGCTGGAGGCATGAAAAACATTGAAACGAGGGATTCCTCCAAAATCTCCCCGCTGTTGTGTCAGCGCTGCGGTGGTCTGATGCGGCTGATCGGAAGCGAACCGCATCCGGTTCAGGCTGACACTGATCTACTCACCTACAGCTGCACCGCATGCGGCGAGTTCCAGATTGTTCCGCTGAATCCAGTCGCTGAATAACCAGCGAGTTCGCACCAAATTAAAACGCCGGGCTTGAGGCCCGGCGTTTTTGCGAGTGGTGGTTTGGAAGGGGGCGTTTAGGCGGCGTTGGCGGGGCGCAGGCGCGCCGGATCGTCCGGTGCCATTTTCTCGCGCTGCAGGGCCATCGCTTCGCGCATCAACCTGGCGAAATCCTTGCGCGCGGTTTCAAGAGCGCCTTCGACCACGGAGCATTGCATCTGCTCGCGCCGCAATGACGCGCTCAGTTCCTCGATCCGCTGGTCTGCGGCCTGCTTTTCGGCCGCGCGAGCGGCTTCAAGCGCGGCAACCTGCTCGTTGAGCGCCGCGATGGTATCTTCCGCCCGGGTCAGGGCCGCCTCTTTGGCGGTAAAAGCGCGCGCAAGCGCCGCGCTTCGTTCCATCAGTGTTGCACGTGCCCGGTCGACTTCCGTGAATTCGGATTCCCGCTGGATACGCTCGGCTTCGAGATCGGCCACACGTCCCTGCAAGGCATCACGTTCGAGCGCGAGTTCGCCTGCGCGCCGGTCATACGTGCGGATTTCGTCGGCGCGTGCCAGCAAATGCTCGCGTGCCTCGCCGAGCAGTTTTTCGCTCGCCGTTGCCCGCGCCTGCAAAGCGTCAAACCGCATCCGCTGCGTCGTAACTTCGTGGCTGTGGCGTTCGTTGGCCTCCTCAAGCGCGCCGGCAAGCCGGCTTCGTTCGGTATTCAATTCGGCAACGTTTCCTTCCACGTGACGCAGCCGGCCTTGCGAAGCGGTCAGGCTGGCTTCTGTCTCGGCAAGCCGGCGGGAGAGGCGGGCTGCTTCGGCGCTCATCTTGTCGAGCGAGATCTGCTGCGCGCGCTTCTCGTCTTCCACCATGAGAAGCCGCTGCCGGGCGGCGTTAAGCTCGGACTCAAGCGCTGCCAGGCGTTTGTCGGCAGAAGAAAGGCGCTCGTCGAGCCTTCGATTTTCCTCGCGCAGGGCCTTGCCTTCGCCAGTCTCCTGGGCGAGGCGGGCTTCCAGGTCGACAATCTGTGCCCGACGGGCCGCGATATCGATCGCGATTTCAGCCTTCGTCGCTTCGAGCGAACGAAGCAGGTTCTGCGTCGTGGCAAGTTCCTGGCGAAGCGCCTGACATTCCTTTTCCGAAAAGTTCGCCTTCTTCTCCAGTTCGGCGACTTCGTTGCGCAGCTTCCCGTATGCCGTGCGCGTGTTGTTCAGGACCGTCTGGAGGCTGATCTTTTCCGACTTTTCGGCCTCAAAAGCGCGCAGCGCCTTGCTCACGGGATCGACGAGCCTGCCGACGGCGTTCTTTATCGTGTCGAGCTCGCCAATCTTGGCGTTGGCGTCGAGCAAAAGGTTGCGCAGCGACTCGTTTTCTCCGCCAAGCTGGGCACCCAGCGCGGAAAACAGTTCTTCATCAAGTTCGAGCAGATTATCGGTCGGCGCAGGATTACTTGACGCTGGCGCGGCCGATTTGTCGTAAAGTCCGGCCGAGCGGGCGAAAAAGCCCCCGAATTTGCTCATTGGTGTTCCCCTAACGCCGATTCGCCCGGCCGAAGCGACGCCGAATCACTTGTTAACCGATCCTAACGGAATCTGAATTTCTGTGGGTAAATGAAAGGTTAACGGTTTTTGCGCTTGGCAATAAATTCTTTGTAAATCAAACGCTTGCTGTGGGCGGGAGATCTGCTTTGCCGCCGCGCTGCCGCTCGGCCAGTGAGCGATACCCTCCGACCGGACGATTTCCCACGCCGTTCTGTGAATATCTCCAGGGCCTTGAACTCCGTGCCTCGACTAGCGTTGGCAAGAAGCCCATGGATACTGTCCCACCGCTGCACCACAATCCGACCAGGAGATCAGGAATGAAGGGAATGCATGCCGCGCTTGCGGCCGCGCTCGCGGTTTTGGTTTTTTCCGCGCAGGCGGCCGACGCCAAGTCGGGCCGGCGCGTCGACCACCGTATCACGGCGGTCGCAATAGGCGTTGGTACCGCTTCGAGCGCAGGTTACTTCGCGTTGAACGATTGGCATTTCAATCATTGGAACAGCGCACGACACGGTGTCACGAGCCTCGGGGCGTGGGGCCTGACGACTGTCGGCTGTGCGGCGTTATCGCCGATCGTCGCGACCGCGGTCCTCAATCGGCCCCTTACCTACAGGGAAGCCCACATCCTGGTGGCTTCCTGCTTTATTCCTGTGATTGGCGGCTGGCTGGTCAATGAAGCCTATAACAATCACATTCTTTGGGCGCCCGACGAGCAGCCCGCTCCGCAGCCGCACCGCAAGAAGGTGAAATAGCTTCGGCGTTTCAAATTGGGTTTTACACCTGCGCCGGCGCCGAATGTCATTCGGCGCCGGTCGTCCGTCGGCCTACGTCCGCTTCGTGATGAACAGGCCTTCGCACAGGCGAAACGTCAATTCGGCGCCGGTGCCTTGCGGTTCCATTGCCGCTTTTACGGCGGGGGTCACTTCCGCCAGCATTGCACGCAGCAACGCCTGCATCGTCGCGTCATGGCGGCTCGCCCAGCTCTTGAATTCCATTTTCTTGTAAATCTGCTCTTCGTGCTCGACCGCGAGACCGGCTTGCTTCAGCGCCGCGCGCCACTCGTCCATCGTCCAAGCGCGCAGGTGGCTCGGATCGCGAAAGCGTTCGAAGGCATTGATGTAGTCGCCGACGCTGCCTGCAGGAACGACGTTATCGACCAGCGCAAATATGCCGTTCGGCTTGAGCACACGGTGCACCTCGCCAAGAAACTCCGGGATTGAATTGAAGTGGTGCGGTGCAATCCGGCAGGTCACGAGATCGAAGTCCGCATCCTCGAATGGAAGTGACTCGGCCTTGGCATAGGCGGTACGCAGGTTCGTGAGCCCGCGTTTCTTTGCTTCCGCTTTCGCCAGATCGAGCATTTCCTGCGTAATGTCGGTCGCCCATATGCGTTCAACGTGAGGGGCGAAAGCGTAAGCGACGTGTCCGCCGCCGGTAGCGACATCAAGCACATGCCAGTTTTTTTGCGGAAAGGTGAGGGCGACCAGCCGCTCAAGGCTTTTGCCGAGTGCATGCGGTGCGCTCGTCAAATAGCTGGCCGCCGTCTTGCCGAATTGCTCCTGGACGACGGTTTTGTTCATGAATGACCCGATGTCGATATTGGGGTGCGGCATACATAGCCTGTCCGGCACCGTCGGCGAAACATCGTAGCGCGCAAAAACTTGATTGAGACCACTACCGTTGGTCGGACTTGCTGTCGCCGAGATCGTCGTAGCCGTGACGGCTGCTGTAAAAAACCAAAGCCATCAAACCGCCGCCGATGATGAGCGAGAACAGGACACCTCCGGCAATGGCGACGTAGCCATAAAGCGGGATCGAATCCCCGCCAATATGACCCCATGCAGCGGCCGCGAACCAGATCGCGAGGGCCAGCAGTGCAAACAACGGGATGCCGACGACAAGGATACGCATTCACCCAATATATGGGGAGCCGCCTGCTTTGCCATGGCACAAAGTAGCGCGCTTGGTCCCATGCTTGATCCCATGCTTGGCCCCATGCCTGGCCCCGTGCCCAAGGCTTGCAGCAACCGTCCGACGCTAGCCTTTGGCCTCGATTGGAGAGGCTTCGTTGCCCTTGCTCTTCTTGGCGCGGGCAGGCGCCTCGTCATTAGCTGCCTCGGCGGGCGCAGCCGGCAATTCATCGAGCGGCGCGCCGCGCCGCAATGTCGAGCGCAGCGCGGCGACCTCGCTTTGGAGCCGGGAATTGTCCTTGCGCGCGGCCTCGAGCGCACCTTCGACAACCGCACGTTCCATGCGCTCGCGTTGCAAGGCCGAATTGAGATCCTCGACCCGCTTTTCGATGTTGGTCCGGCTGACCTGGATGTCCGCCTCGAGATGGCCATTGCGTTCCGAGAGTGCGGCAATCTTTTCCTCGGCACGCGCCAGTGCGGTCTCCCGGACTTTCAAGGTCTTGGTCAAAGCATTGTTGCGCTCGGCCAGTGCAGTCCGCGCCTGTTCATGATCCCTGATCTGACGCTCGCGCGCCTCGTGCTGGCCCTCGATCTGCGCAAGGCGCTTTTCGGAATTGTTGCGCGCAATCGTCGCCTCAACCGACTTGCGGTCGAAAGCGCGCACCTCTTCGGTGCGGGCGATGAGGTTTTGCCTTGCTTCCGACAACAGCCGTTCCGACGTCGCCGCACGCGACTGCAATGCGTCCAACCGCATGTTGAGACTGTTACGCTCGGCCAGGTGTTGTTCCTTTGCTTCATCAAGAGCGGCGCCAAGCCGCCCGCGCTCGGCATAGGCTTCGGCAAAACTTGCCTCGACCTTGCCCAACTGGGCGCGCGTTGCGGTGAGCGTGTTCTCGCTTTCGGTCAATCGGCGAGTCAGGCGCGCGGTCTCGTTGAGCGCCTGGTCAACCGCGATCTGAAGGGAGCGTTTTTCGTCGTCCAACAGCGTGAGCTTCTCGCGCGCGGCGGCTAGCTCGCCCTCGAGCTGAACGATGCGCTTTTCGGCGGCGTCGAGCTGATCCTGTAGTGTCCGCCGTGCCTCACCCAAGGAGCGACGTTGGGTGGTTTCGTGCGTCAGCTGTCGATCGAGTTCGGCTGCATGGGCTCGAAGCGCATTGATTTCATCGGTCAGCTCGAGCCGCGTGCTTTCCAAAGCGCGATTTGCCTCGCGCGACAGCTCGAGGTCTTCTCGAAGCTTTTCCACCTCGGCTTCGAGAGACGTCGCTTTTCGCTCAACCTGATAGAACTCCGTGCGCAACGTCTCGTAGGCTGTACGGGATTCCGACAGCATTCCTGACAGACTGTGCGTTTGCGACTTTTCCTGTTCGAGCGCGCGCAATGTGCTGTTGAATGGCGCGACCAGCTTGTCGAAGGCTTCCTTGAGGTCGTCCAGCTCGCTGATCTTGCGGCCGGTATCGGTCAGCAGGTTGCGGAGGACCTCGTTTTCCTCGCCCATCCGCGAACCAACATCGGACAGGCTTTCGATCGTGATGGGATCGCCGCCGTTGCCGTTTCTGCCGCCTAATCGTCCGGGGAGCTTGTCGGCGTCGGCCGGGCCCTTCCGCCCAAAAAGATCCGACAACTTAGCCATGACGACGCCTCCCCAACCCCGAAACGCCTGCAAACAGCCCCAAACGCTGCAGTATCTAGGTACGTTATTCTATAGCTACGGTCTTGGAAACACTTACACGCACAGCCTGTGAGTTTCGTCGCCTGAGGCTGTGAGTTGTCGCTGGCAGCCAAGCTCCAACAGACCCACACAAGGCGAGAACGCGCGTGGCCGGCCGGCGGGCCCAACGGTATTCCTTCCGCTGGCCTGCCTATCCGCTGCAGATCGGCCGGCTTTAACACCAGTTCAGTCGGATGAAGGGGCCGCCTACGGCGGCCTCTTTTCGAACCGCTCAATTGCGGACCACCAGCACCGAACACTTTGCGTAGCGCACCACATGTCCGGCATTCGAGCCGAGAAAGTATGTGCGCATTGCCGGCCGGTGCGAACTCATCACGATCAAGTCGGCGCCGAATATCTTCGCCTCCTCAAGCACCTCGTGATAGATGCCGCCCTGGCGTACCGTTGCGGAAACATGCGCAGAATCGAGCCCGCATTCCTGCGCGATTATACTCAGTGCTTCTTCAGCCGATTTGCGCTGCTGAACGTCGAAGTCGGGTGGCACATATTCCGCCAACATGACCGGCGTCATTGCCAAAACATTGACCAGCCGCACCGTTCCGCCCGAAGCACGGGCCAATTCGATCGCCGTGGTGATGGCCGGTTTTGCCAGATCGGTATCAGCCAGATCGACCGGCACCAAAATCTTGCTGTACATGACAGCGCCCCTCATTTCGCTGCAAGGGTTCGATCATGGCATGTTTTTGCGAGCGCGTTGAGTGGCTGATTTGGCTTCAATTGCTGGCCGACAGAGACCTGGGCGTAACGAACCGCTCGAGCCGGCCGGACTGTGGATGCAGCTTCCCCCATTCGTCGAAGGCAAAATCAATTATCGCCAATCCGGACGTAGGCAATTTTTCCCGCAGGTGCTCGCGGGCGTCGACGTCGCCAGCCGCGATTAGCATCAATGCCAGTGCATGCAGGCCAGGATTGTGGCCCACGACAAGAAGGATACGGGCGGCCGGGGCGGTCGATTTAATGACGTCTAGAATGTTATGTGGCGTTGCGTCATAGAGGCCCTCGACGACGGTCGCCGTGGGCGGAGGCCGGAAAGAGGGAGAGGCAAATTTCCAGGTTTCCTGGGTGCGCGTGGCGGGCGACGTCACGACCCGATCCGGGGTCAAGGAATGCGAGGCCATATATGCGCCGACCATTGCCGCATCCTTGCGCCCGCGCTCGATCAGCCGGCGCGCGCGGTCTTGCGTGCCGGGTTCGGATCGTTCGGCTTTGGCGTGACGGAATAGCAGGAGGCGACGCATGGTCATGCTATGGGTTTCGACAGTAAATCAGACGCAGTCTACCATGCGCCGGCGCAAGGGGCGGCCGGTAAATCTCGTATGGCGGATCCCGTAAGCGAAGGTGAAACAATGGAAGCCGGCTGGTACGAGGCGACGAGCATTGCGCGGCCGGACCGCCCACGTCTCAACCTCGATCTCGATGTGGATGTCTGTGTCATCGGTGCCGGCGTGGCAGGCCTGACCGTGGCGCGCGAGGTTGCCCAAAGGGGCTGGTCGGTTGCGGTGCTCGAAGCGGGCCACGTCGCGTGGGCCGCCTCGGGCCGCAACATAGGATTTGTACTCCCGGGTTTTTCCGAAAATATCGACAACATCGTCGAACGCATCGGCCTCGATCACGCGAAGCAACTCTGGGCCCTGTCAGAACAGGGACTGGACTATGTCCGGCGCACGATATTGGACACGCAGATGCCGGGCGTCGATCTCATTCACGGCTGGCTGCATGTATCGAAAACCGACAATACCGGCGAGCTGCAATCGGAAGTCGAGCGCATGCGGTGGATCGGCGCGGATGCGGAGTTCTGGCCCGCGGATCGCGTGCGCGACCAATTGCGCAGTCCGCGCTACTTTGGCGGGGTCCATTACCGGCAGGCGTTTCATATCGATCCGTATAATTATGCGCTGGGGCTCGCGGTGCTGGCTGAAAAAGCCGGTGCGCGTATTTTCGAGGAAACGCCGGCTGTGTCACTCGATCCCGCCGGCGTGCGCAAACGGATTGTCACTCCTGATGGACGGGTGCGCGCGGCCCATGTCGTGCTCGCCGGCAATATCCACCTGGGCGCTTTGATGCCGCAGCTTGCCGCGACGCTGCTGCCGGTCACGACATTCGTGATTGTCACCGAACCGATCGGCGACACTCTGCACGAGGTGGTGCGCTATCGCGGCGCGGTCAGCGACACCAATCGTGCCGACAATCACTATCGCATTGTCGGGGGCGACCGCCTGCAATGGTCCGGCCGCATGCGTGCATGGGAGGCAAGCTCACGCTTCATTGCACGCGGGCTCGCCAGAGACATCAGAAATACTTTTCCCGACCTCGACAAGGTGGAAGTCGCGCATGTGTGGCACGGCACGTTCGGTCGAACCGTGCATCGAATGCCGCAAATCGGCGAGATCGAGCGCGGCGTCTGGCTGGCGAGTGGCTTCGGCGGCCATGGCCTTAACACAAGCGCGATGGGCGGTGAGCTTGTTGCGCGCGGGATCATCGAGGCAGATCAGACCTGGCGTCTTTTTGCCCCCTATGAGCTCGTATGGGCCGGCGGCAAGCTCGGCAGCGTTCTCGCGCAGGGTGTCTATTGGGGCACTCGCCCGATCGAGCGGGCCGGGCAAGAGTTTTCCCGCTACCGCTCCAAGATGCGCGCGAGAAAACAAGCGCGTGCAGCCGCGCGCAAGAACTCCGCGAGCGCGCCGTAGGGCAATCAGCAAAGATGTATTCGGGTGCTTGAGGGTTAGCGCCCCTCCCGGCGCGCCATGAATGCGAGCCGCTCAAATAAGTGCACATCCTGCTCGTTTTTGATCAAGGCACCATGCAGGGGCGGAATTAGTTTCTTGGGGTCGCGCTCGCGCAGCGTTTCCGGCCCGATGTCTTCGACCATCAGCAATTTCAGCCAGTCCAGGAGCTCGGAGGTGGATGGTTTCTTCTTCAGGCCCGGCACGTCGCGAATTTCATAAAAGAGGCGCAAGGCTTCCGCGACCAGCCTTTGTTTTATGCCGGGAAAATGCACGTCAATGATGGCGCGCATCGTATCCGCGTCGGGAAAACGAATGTAATGAAAGAAGCAGCGTCGCAGGAAGGCGTCGGGCAGCTCTTTCTCGTTGTTTGAGGTGATGACAACGATCGGCCGGCGCCGCGCCTTCACGGTCTCGCCCGTCTCGTAGACGAAAAATTCCATGCGATCGAGCTCCTGCAGCAGGTCGTTCGGGAATTCGATGTCGGCCTTGTCGATTTCGTCAATCAGAAGCACGGGACGATCATCGGCGACGAATGCGTCCCAAAGTTTGCCGCGCCTGATGTAGTTGCGGATGTCCTTGACTCGCTCATCGCCGAGCTGGCTGTCGCGCAATCGCGACACCGCATCGTACTCGTAAAGACCTTGCAGGGCCTTGGTCGTGGACTTGATGTGCCACTCGATGAGCGGCGCCCCGACCGATTTCGCGATTTCGAGCGCCAGTACGGTCTTGCCGGTCCCCGGTTCTCCTTTGACGAGCAAGGGCCGCTCGAGGGTGATTGCGGCGTTGACCGCGATCTTGAGGTCGTCGGTCGCCACATAGGCCTTGGTGCCTTCAAAACGCATACAGTTCTTCCCTTGGCTGCGCACTCCTTCATATATGCAGGAGGTGGCGCGACAAAGAGGCTCTCATGCCGGCCGGCCGCGTACCGCCGTTTCGAGGAAATCCTCCAGGGTCGTTACCGGCGCACGATCGAAGTAGGCTCTATGCCTGTTTTCAGCCATTCGCACGGAAATCTCGCGGCGGTATTGTGCGTCCCGGCCAAGGCGCGTTGCGATCGCGATATAATCCTCGACGCTGGGCGCGATCGTTTCGGTCACTCCGAGCATGCGCAAAATCGCGGCGCAGTGGCGCCCGCGCATGGTAGGCCCTTCGAAAGTCACGATGGGCAGGGCCTGGGCAAGGCATTCCAGAGCTGAATTACAGCCCGACCAGCCGATGCTGTCGAGGAATACATCCGAAAGGCCGGCCGCTGCCACGAATTTGCTTTGGCTCATGCGGCCGAGAAATACGCAATGGCGCTCCGCTTCGAGGCCGGCTGCAGCAAACGTGCGCCCCAGGCGCTCGCGGACAAGCGCCGTTATTCGTGGCGCGCCGAAATGGCGCAGGAAGACAAACTGACAATCACCGACCGCACGCGCGATGCGCGCGAAAACATCGTCGTATTGCGGCAGGTATTTGAAAAGCGATTGTGCGCTCCAGAAAATGGCCGCATCCGGGCGCAGGCCGAGTTCCTCGCGCGTGACCTGCACGGACTCGGTTGTCACCGGCTCGTAGTAGATCGACAGATTCGGCAGCCGCACCAGCTTCTCGGTGTAGAAATCCTGCGCGCCCGGCGGCTCCATAAGATCGCTCGACAGGAAGTAGTCCATGGTCGAAAGGCCGCTCGTTTCCGGATGCCCCCACGAATTGCATTGCACGGGAGCGAGCCGCTGCGCCGCCAGCTGAACCGATGAGAGATCCATAAGAAGGCCGGGATAAATCAGTGCATGCGGCGCGTCAGCGAGGATTTCCTGTCGCCAGCCGTCGGTCTTGAGCGTTCGGTGGACGAAGCGATCACAAAGCCGCGCGGCGGCTTCTGTCTGTTCATCGCGGATTGTCCCGAGATGGTAGCCGGTCACGTGAAACCGCTTGCGATCGAGCTGGCTGATCCACCCCTTGATCGGGATCTTCCAGTTGGAGTGGCGGTAAAAGAAGCTGCTCACGATGCCGACACGAACAGGTTCCCCGGCACCGGGCGGTGGCGGCAATGGTGCAGGAGGAAAATCGCGCGCGACAATGCGGCCGACCATGTCCCCGTAAATTTGTTGCAAGGGGCGGTCATTGGCACCCTGATAGGCGAGAAAAAACGGATGCCGATCGCCGATGGCCTTGATCAGGTCGCCGGCGAGCGCTCCGCGGTCGACGTCGAGGCTTAGTTCGCGCAGCTTCTGCTCATAGGCAGCGCGTCGGACCGGAATGTCGCGTTCATCTTTGTAGATGACGGGCAATTCGGCGAAACAGGCGGCAAATCGCGCATCAGCATGGTGTGGATCGAGTGCAAGCGCCTGCGCGATGTCGGCGACGCCTTCCTCGTTGCGGCTGATTTCCAGCAGGCAGCGGCCGCGCTGATACCAGGCCTCGACATTTCGCGGATTAAACTTCAGGGCGGCGGTGAAATTTTCGATCGCGTCATCGGCTCGGTCGAGTCCAATCAGCACCCGGCCGCGATTGTTGCGCAACTCGGCAAAATCCGGCGCCAGCGCCAGCGCACGATCATAGTCAGCGAGCGCTTCCGTGAGACGGTTGAGCCCCTCCATCACCGCGCCGCGATTGTTGAGCGCCTTGACGAAACCGGGTTGCAGGGCGATCGCCCGATTCAGGCTGGCCAAGGCCTCGTCGTATCGCCCGAGCACACGTAGCGAGGAGCCGAGATTGTAGTGCGCGTCGGCATAGTCCTCCTTGATCGCGAGCGCCTTCTTGAGGGATTGAACCGCCTCTTCATGGCGGCCGAGTGCCGCGAGGACCGCGCCGCGATTGTTGTGCGCCTCGGCGAATTTCGATTTTTGTTTCAATGCGGCATCGAAGCTGGCGAGCGCTTCCTCGCTGCGTTCGAGCCCATGCAGGATCATGCCGTAATTGACCAGAATCTGCGGCGAAGGTTTGCGCAAATGCATCGCCTGGGAGATGAGACGCAGCGCCTCACCCGGCTGCCCCCTGGCGAGCTTGATGACGCTGAGCATTTGCAGGGCATCGAAGTGGTCGGGGCGGTGGACAAGGATTTCGGTGTAGAGGAGTTCAGCATCCGCAAGATGGCCCCGCGTGTGCAGGTCGAGGGCCTGCGCAAATGCCTGCGGCACCTTGAACGCGTCGGCCTTCGGCACCGGCGACTGCGGCATCGTGTCCCCCATCGATTGAGGGGTAAAAAAGCCGTGCTGAGTTCGTCTAGGCCAAATCGTGCCTCCAGCCGCGGGCTCTTGACGGGAACGTGATGCCGGCGCGACCGCGAGTTGATTTGCGTATATTGGCCGTTTCTTTATGTCTGGCACATCAGAGGCGAGGACGGCGGATGCCCAAGCAGGCGTGGGGCGTGCAGCAGGGAGATGGTTCAATGATCAATCGGCGCGCTTTATTGACTGCCGGCGTGGCGTTTGCCGCGCTTGCCGTCGCGACAAAATCTGGCGAGGCAGGCACCATGACAACGTCCGAAACGGTCGATTTTCGCAATCTTTCCGACGCCGACTGGCGAAAGCGGCTCACGCCCAACCAGTACGACATATTGCGCAAGCACGGCACCGAACGCGCGGGCACGAGCCCGCTCAACCACGAGAAGCGCAAGGGCACCTTCGCCTGCGCCGGCTGTGATCTGCCGCTGTTTTCCTCGGATACCAAGTTCGAGAGCGGGACGGGCTGGCCGAGTTTCTATCAGCCGCTGCAAGGTGCCATTGAGACCACAACCGATCGTTCGTTTTTCATGACGCGTACCGAAGTGCACTGCAAGCGTTGCCTCGGGCATCTCGGGCACGTGTTCGACGACGGTCCGCCGCCCACCGGGCTGCGCTATTGCATGAACGGAGAGGCATTGAAATTCGTCCCGCAAACGGGACAGTCGTCCTGACAGAACCGGCAAAATCTGCCGCCTGACGGCAGAAAGAACCGGAAACGGCGGCCCTTGATGGCCGCCGTTTTCTTTTAAGCCTTTGAGTTCACGTAATTATTCAAGTGGCACGGCCATTGCGACGGCTGACGATGAATTTCGATGCCCCGACAGGGGCGAAGTGTGTCCCGTTTGCGGAGATGAAGTCATGGGTTTGTTCGACGCTCTCACGACTGCGGTCAGTGGCCTGCAGGCGCAGTCCTTCGCGATGCAAAACATTTCCGGCAACATCGCGAACTCTCAGACCACTGCCTACAAGGGCATTGATACGAATTTCGAAGATCTCATCCCGGGCGACTCTGTGCCGTCGCGGCAGATCGCGGGCGGCGTGATCGCAAATTCGCGGGCCACGAACACCGTTCAGGGCACGATCCAGAGCACGAACTCAACCACCGACATGGCGATCAATGGGAACGGCTATTTCGTCGTGCAGGCCCCGACCGGCTTCAACGGAAACCAGCCGCTGTTCGGGGGGATCGACAGCTATACCCGGCGCGGCGACTTCCAGCTGGATGCGAACGGCTATCTGGTCAACGGTGCCGGCTATTTCCTTGAAGGCATCCCGATTGATCCGACGACCGGCAATCCGGTCGGCAGCGTTGCCGCTCCATTGCAGTTTCAGGGAAACTTTTTGCCCGCGAACGCAACGACCCAGGTGAGCTACGGGATCAACTTGCCGGCGACTCCGGCGACGAACGCGGCCACCCCGACGACCCCCAACTCCGAATTGCTTAATCCCGCAGATTTCAGCGCGGGTCATGACCCCACAAATATCCTTCCTAACGGCACAGGACAGGTTGTCGGCAGCGACGTGCCGACCTTTGTGAATGAGTTGATCGATGGCGGCTCGGTAACGATTTACGATGCGATTGGAACGCCTGCGAACCTGCAAATGAGATGGGCGAAGGTCGACAGCGTTGCCGCCGGTGGCAGTGACACCTGGGAGTTGTTTTACCAGAAAAATTCGGCCGCAACGGGGACCCAGGTCGCATGGCAAAATGCCGGCGTTGACTTCACGTTCGACTCAACCGGCCAGCTCAATCCGCCCGTCACCAATATCAATCTTACCGGCGTGACGATCAACACCACGTCGCTTGGCAACATCACGATCAACAGCCCGACGGGCGGTGTCACCCAATTCGCCAACACAAGCGGCGTCGCGACCGTCAACAACCTGCAGCAAAACGGCTTTGCGGCCGGGCAGCTCAAGTCGATCGCGGTGAGCGATGCGGGCGACATCATCGGTACGTTCTCCAATGGCCAGAACGTCGCGCTGGCTGAAGTCCCGCTGGTGCATTTCAACAGCCCCAACAATCTCAAGGCTCTCGACGGCGGCGCCTATCAACTGACCGATCAGTCCGGCCCGGCGATCGCGGGGTCTTCGGGCAAGATCATCGGGCAATCTCTGGAAGCCTCGAATACGGATATCGCAACGGAGTTCACGAAGCTGATCGTGACGCAACAGGCGTATTCCGCGAATACGAAGGTCATCACGACGGCGAACCAGATGTCGCAGGATCTGCTGAACGTGATCCGGTAATCATGCGCAGACGTGGGACATAGCTGAATGTCGCGAGTGATCGAGATCGTCTTATGGGTCTGACGCAGGCGCTCAGTTCGGCACTTTCCGGCCTGCAGGCCAATCAAGCCAGCATTTCGATGGTGGCGGCGAACGTCGCCAATGCCGATACGCCCGGCTATACGCGCAAGATCGTCAATCAGGTAGCGACCGGCGCCAATACAAGTATCGGCGTTCGTGTCACCGACATCCAGCGAGAGATCGATCTCTACGTGCAACGGCAGTTGCGCACCGAGAACGCCGGTGCGTCCTACGCCGACACGCGTGCGCAGATGTATTCGCAATTGCAGGGAATCTACGGACAGCCCGGATCGGATACCGCGCTGGAATCCGTGTACAACAGCTTCACGTCATCGCTGCAGACGCTTTCGACCAGCCCGGACGATCCCGGCGCGCGGACGGCGGTCATCAACAGTGCACAGCTGTTGACCCAGCAGCTTAATCAGCTGAGCGGCAGCATACAGGGGCTGCGCGCCAATGCCGAACTCGGCATTTCCGATTCGGTGAACAAAGCCAATGAGGCGATGACGCAGATCGCCGCGCTCAACCAGCAGATCGCGGCCTCAACGCCGGGCGACGGCGCGACCGCGACGCTGATGGACCAACGCGATTCCTATATCGATCAGCTGTCCCAGTTGATGGATATCAACGTTGTGTCGAGCAGCACCAACCAGGTCAGCATCTTCACGAATTCCGGGATACAGCTCGTCGGCACGAATGCCGCGCAAATGACTTTCGACGCAGTCGGCACGATGACGCCGGCGTCGCAGTGGAGCGCCAATCCTTCGCAACGCGGCGTCGGTACGATTACGCTTATTCCGCCTTCCGGCACGCCGATCGACTTGATCCAGGATCACGCCATCCGGTCGGGAACAATTGCCGCCTACATTCAGATGCGCGACCAGGATCTCGTGCAGGCGCAAAATCAGCTCGATTCCCTTGCCGCGGGCATGGCGCAGGCCCTTTCGGACCAGACCACGGCCGGCACGGCGGTCGCCCCCTTGCCGAAAAACGGCTTCGACATCGATATCAGCGGTCTTTCGACCGGCAATACGGTCACTATCAATTACACCGACACTGCGACCAACACCCCGCATACGATGACTTTGGAGCGGGTCGACGACCCGGCCGTGCTGCCGCTGTCCAATACCGCGACATCGACGCCGAACGACACCGTTTTCGGCATCGATTTTTCCGGCGCGTCGGGCACGGTCATTTCCCAGATCAACACCGCACTCACCGGCACCGGAATGTCGGCAACGTTGTCGGGAAATACCCTGGAGGTTCTCGACGACGGCGCGGCCAATACGGTCGATGTGAATTCTGTTTCCGCAACGACAACGGTGACGGGCCTTGCCGGAGGCAGCGCCCAGTTTCCGTTCTTCACGGACGGATCCGCTCCCTACACGGGGGCCATCACGTCGCGCGGATCGGAGCTTGTCGGTCTGGCGCAGCGCATCGCCGTCAACCCGACCGTTGCGGCAAATCCGTCAAGCCTCGTCGCCTACCAGGCGGGCACTCCGGCCGGCGACAACACGCGACCGGATTTCATGTATCAGCAGCTCACGGGCGCATCGCTGACGTTCTCGCCGGATACCGGCATCGGCACCGTCACTGCGCCGTTTGTTGGGTCCCTCACCACCTATCTTCGGCAGGTTCTCAGCCAGCAAGGCGAGGCTACAACCTCCGCCAACAACCTGAAGCAAGGCCAGGACGTGGTCCTCAATGCATTGCAGCAGCGCTTCAACGATACTTCAGGCGTCAATGTCGACCAGGAAATGGCGAACCTGCTCACATTGCAGAATTCCTATTCCGCCAATGCACGCGTTCTGTCGGCGGTGAAGAGTATGTTTGACGCACTCCTCACCATGGGGGTCGCATGAGCGTATCATCGATCGGCGCCCAATCGCAGATGACCATCCAGCAGCTGGTACAGATGCGCGCGCAGTTCGATGACCTGCAACGGCAGCTGAGCACCGGCCAGAAATCGGCGACCTATGCCGGTCTTGGTAACGACCGCGGCGTTACCGTCAGCCTGAATGCCCAGCTTTCCGCCATCAGCAGCTTCGACGGTACGATCGATAACGTGATGGCGCGCACGAATCTCATGAACACCGCGCTTGGAAATATGATCGATATCACCAGCACGGTGAAATCGGCGATGGTGCAGGCCAATGGCGTCAGCAACGGAAGCGGGGCGGCCGTGGCGCAGCAAACCGCGCAGTCCTCGCTCGATCAGCTGCTCGCGCTGCTCAATACCCAGGCCGGCGACCGATATCTATTTTCCGGTCGCGCCACCGATACGCCGGCCGTGGAGACGCTCGATCACATCCTCAACGGCGACGGCACGCGGGCCGGCCTCAAGCAGCTCATTTCAGAGCGCAACCAGGCCGATCTTGGCATCGACGGGCTTGGCCGACTGACTATCAGTGCTTCAGGTCCGAGCACCGTGCAAGTCGATGAACAGGCGACGTCGTTTGGCTTCAAACTTGCTTCGGCCACCAGCACCGTCACCGGGGCGACGGTCACGGGCCCTGCCGGATCCCCCGCCTCTGTGAGCGTCGCTTTCTCCGCCGTGCCAAACCCGGGCGAAACGGTCACGATGCGCTTCAATTTGCCGGATGGCACCAGCCAGAATTTGACATTGACGGCCACGAACAATTCGCCGCCGGGCGCGAACGAATTCACCATTGGCGCAACGGCAAACCAGACCGCCACCAATTTTCAAACCGCGCTGACGGCTTCAATTGGAACGCTCGGGGCGACATCCCTTGCAGCTGCATCCGCGGTTGCGGCGTCGAGCGATTTCTTCAATGCCGACGCAAATAACCCGCCGCAGCGTGTCGGCGGATCGTCGCCATTCTACGGCGCGACCGGCATGGTGCCCGGCACCGCCGCTAACACTGTGATCTGGTACACGGGCGAAACCGGCACCGACCCCGCGCGCTCGACCGCGACCGCGCGAATTGATCCCTCGCTGACGGTCTCATACGGCGCGCGGGCCAATGAAGATGCAATCCGCAACCTGGTGCAGAACGTGGCGACCCTCGCCGCGGTCACGATTTCGCCTACCGACCCGAACGGCGTGGCGCTCAGCAGCGCGCTCAACCAGCGGCTGACCGTCAACCTCGGCGCGCCGGGACAACAGACAATTACCGATATCGAGACCGATATCGCCAGCGCACAAACGTCGATGCAGGCGGCGAAAACCCGGCACCAGCAGGCCACCTCGAGCCTGAATGATTTCCTTCAGCAGATCGACGGCGTCTCGAACGAGGACGTGGGGGCGCAGCTTCTTACGCTCCAGACCCGGATGCAGGCGTCCTTGCAAATAACGTCGTTGCTGTCGCAAATCAGCCTGGTCAATTACCTCAAGTAGCGCGCTCGAAGATTGGCCCGCGCATTACAAAAAAGCCGCGGCATGCGCCGCGGCTTTTTGATCTTCGGGACTGGCGCCAGATCGGCTAAGCGCGGCCCATTAAACCCGCCGCCAGTTCCCGATTGATGTTGATCAGCGAGCCAAGACTCTCGGGCCGCGGGTTCGCCATGATCGACATCGTGTGATTGAAAACGAATATGCCGAGATTGGCGACGTTTTGCCGAAGCCCTGGCGGCAGAGGATTTTCCGGGCTCGTCGCCGAGGTCACGAAAATCGACCACAGTTTGCGATTGTAGACGAGCGCCGCATCCAGCTCCGGCTGCTTTGCGTCCCAGCCGTCGTGGATTGCCTGCAGTCGGGCGGCCGCGCTTAGAAGCAAATCTGCTTCGAGTTCACGCGGATTTGCGGTCTGCTTGGCGACCGCGCCGTACGTTTGTGCCGCGCGATGCATGGTCGACGAGCTCCTTTTCATATGCGATGAGTACCCTTGCGCTTTTGAGTGCCTTGTACATTTCGCCTGCGAGAATGTGGTTGCTTACCGCAACAATATGTGGCCATGCGCTCGGCGCAGCCTGCACCAGATCGCGCATCAGGATGAAATACGTCTCGTGATGCACGCTGGGGTCGCGCGCGGTATACATCAGCTGGACGGCGAGATAGATGCGTTTGGCGGGCGTATTCGCCTGCTCCGCCGTCATGATGTCTTTCTCGCGCAGGATCGGCGCGCCGCCTTCGATCAGCAGCCTCGTGCGTTGATTGCCGTTGGTGACGAGGCAATCGCCCATAATGAATTGTTCGCCGGGTTTCAGCTCGACCTTGAGGCCCATCTTTTGCCGCTCCCTGCGGCTCTCGGTGTCTTGTGAGACGACGCAATACCAACTCTATTGCCCGCCTGACCCTATTGTGACTACTGGAACAGCCGCAGGACGTTCTGATCGGCCTGCGCGGCCAGGGACAATGCGGTCGTCGAGAGTTGCTGTCGTGTCTGCAACGCGAGCAAATTGGCGCCCTCTTCGTTGCTGTCAGCAAGCGTGAGGCTGTCGGAACCGTTATTGAGCGTGTTGATCATCGCCTTGGTGAAGTCCTGGCGGATCTGGACGGTTGAAAGGTTGGAGCTCAAGGATTGCGCTTGCGAACGCAGCGTGGTGAGTGCCGTGCTCAGCTGGCCGCTGGCGGTTGAAATATCCCCAACCGCTGCCCAGTTGTTCGCCGCGCTGTTGATCGCCAGATCGCCGGCCGAGGTGTCGTTGAAGGAGCTGACAACCACGGTGGACGTGCCGTCCTCGTTCATGGTGATCGTGAGATTGTTGCCACCCAGCAGGTTGATGCCGTTGAACCCGGCGTCTCCCGCCAGTTGGTCGATCTGGGGCAGCAGGGAGTTGAACTGGCTGGCCAGCGTTGCCCGCACATTCGTGTCGGCGGTCTGGTTGGCCTGACTGACCAGCGCCTGGGCCGATTGCACCAGCTTGGTAATCGCGGTGATGCCGTTGTTGGCAGCCTGAATGGTATCAATGCCTGTGGACATTGCGTCGAGCAGCGCATTGAGATCATTGGCGCGCACTGACAGGCCCTGAGCGGTGAAAAAGTTAATTGGATTATCAAGCGCTGAATTGACGCGCTTGCCGGTCGCAAGCCGGGTCTGCGTCTGCGTGATCAAATCCGACGTCTGCTGCAATTGCAGAAGGTTGGAACGAACACCGCTCGAAAGTACAATGTCACTCATGGCAGACTCCTTGCCTGCAAAGGGCCAAATCGCTTGTTCCCGATAATGAAACGTTAGGGTTGACGGACGGTTAAAGCCGAGAGTTCATAATTCATTAACCATAATTTATTCGGGCAAAAAAACGGCGGCCGAAAGGCCGCCGTTCTTCGCGTGTTGTAGTGGCTTACTGGAACAGCCGGAGGACGTTCTGGTCTGCCTGCGACGCCAGCGACAACGCAGTTGTCGAAAGCTGCTGGCGTGTCTGCAAGGCGAGCAAGTTCGCGCCTTCCTCGTTCGAGTTGGCCAGCGTGAGATCGGAAGAACCGGTCTGCAGCGTGTTGATCGTCGATTTCGTGAAATCCTGGCGGATCTGCACGGTCGACAAGCTGGCGCTGAGGGTCTGCGACTTCCCGCGCAGTGAGGTAAGCGCCGCACTGAGCTGGGTGGTGGCCGTCGAAACGTCGCCAGCGGCGGCCCAGTTGTTGGCCGCATTATTGATGCTCAACGGAGAAGCGTTGGCATTGGTATAGTCGACGCCGGTGACGGTGGTGGTCGAGTTTCCGGTTTCGTCGAATACCACGGTGAGCGTGTTATTGCCGAGCAGGTTGACGCCATTGAAGCCCGAGTCGGTCGCAAGCTGGCCAATCTGCGTGAGCAGCGCGTCGAACTGCGAAGACAGGGTCGCACGCACCGCCGTATCGGTCGTCTGGTTCGCCTGGCTGGTCAGTGACTGTGCGGACTGCACCAGCTTGGTGATCGCGGTGATGCCGTTGTTCGCCGCCTGAATTGTGTTGATGGCGTTGGACATCGAGTCCAGCAACCCGCTCAGGTCGTTGGCGCGGTTGTCGAGGCCCTGAGCCGTGAAGAAGTTGATGGCGTTATCGAGGGCCGAGTTGACCCGCTTGCCCGTCGCCAGGCGAGTTTGGGTCTGCGTGATCAGGTCGGATGTCTGCTGCAGCTGCAGAAGGTTCGACCGCACGCCTGCGGATAGAACGATCGAAGACATTGTAGGTACCTTTCTGGTCTATTTGCCGTACTGGCAGTTACACACGTGTCGATCCACTGGATCGTAAAATTCATCGCACACCCCACCAAACGGCCCGTAAAAGTTCATGGTTAACGAAAATATCCTTGATCGCGGGTCGATTGTGCCGGATGCGAAGTGGTGAGTGACCTGCTTCCCAGCTAACCCATGGTTAGCGATCTGCTAACGATGGAATTTTCTTAACACTTGCGCGCTATCTTTTTCCCCTGCGTGTTCAAAATGCGTTGGTTTGATGACGTCGGTTTCTTCGAGCAACCAGTACAGTTCACTTTTTGCCGGCAGTGCGGTGCCGAATTGGCTCGCCAGCACAATGGTCGCCATTCAAAATCAGGCCAGCGAAGGCGGATTGCTAGGCATGCTTGATAACGCGGGCGGCGACGGCAGCGTCAGCTCGTTTCTCGGCTCGAGCGTCAAAACGGCGAATGCCTTTGCACTGATCTCGCAGAACAGCCTCACAAGTACGTCCAGCCTGGCTGCCCAAATAGCGGCCCAGAACCAGCAGGATGCACAGGCAAAGCAGCTGGAGGATGCGTTTACGTCGCTGACGGCGACGCAGCAGATGGTGCAACCGACGAATGTGCTCGACCCGATCATCTACTTTCCCGATGGATCGACGATCGACACCAACAGCAACATTCTGACGATGGCCAACGGCACGCAAATTGATACGACGACCGGAACGAAAGTCATCGATACTTCGTCGATAATGCAGTTGGCCAACGGCGCCTATCTCGACACGCAAAACAATATTATGACCATGCCGGATGGTACCCAGATCGACACGGTGACCGGACTGACGGTATCCGTGACTGCCTAATTCGCGCCCAAGGCCAATGCAGCCGCCGAATACGCGAGAGCCGTCGTTTCCCGTGTCCTGATGATAGTGGTGCGGCTCCATTATTGTTATGCTGTTGCGAATCAGTGACATCCGGCGTCAACGGACAAGCGCAAACCGCTGGCAGCAAGGTCAGTGCAACTTTCCATTCTGCTCCCCACGTATCGTCACGGCCCGGCCGCGATCGCCAGGATCGCACAAGCCTGCTCGTGGGCTGGCCCCAAAATCGAAGTCATTATCCGCGATAATTCGGGCAATGCCGGAAAGCGTGCGCTGCTCGATCAATTTCGGCGCGATCACTGCACGATCGTCAGCGTCGGATCCTGCACGCCGCGCGAGAATTATTCGGCGGCTCTCAAGATTGCGACCGGCGACTTCGTTTTTTGCATCGCCGACGACGACGTGTGCCTCGATCGCGCGATTGAAGCTCTTCCTGCCTTCATCGATCAGCATGGCAAGGATCCGTCAGTCGTCGGCGTGAATGGCAGTTACGCGCTCGAAACGAGCCAGGGCACGTCGATCGCCACCTATAACGATATGGATTTGGATGATGTGCTCGTCCGCGTCGGCAGCCTGCTGCAGCATACCGGGCCAAATATGCTGTTCTATTCGGCGTTTCGTCGTGGCGTCGTCGAACGCTTGCTCGCCTTGTTCGACGCCATCCCGTTCTCCTTTTCCTTTCACGACCAGATTTTGTGTCTGCTCTACCTGATCAACGGCAAGTTCAGGCGCATGCCGCGCCTTTTTTATGTATACGATCTGGGCCTGTGGGAAACGTTCGAATCCGCGCAGGGACGAGACGCCGATTTTTACAAAGCGGCCGGACTGGACCTTTCGATCAACAAGCTGCAATGGCTGCTGTGCGGCTTCGAGGGGGCCAGCCTCGTCATGCATTCAGACGTTGTTCCGCAAATGCATATGGCGCAGCGCCAGGCGATCGCCGACCGATGGTTTTCCGTCATGTTCAGCCGCTTCAGGGGCCAGCAACGGCTGGCTTTCGGTTCGCCATTGACCGATGAAGCCGAGAAGCTTTGCCGCAAATTGCGGGAAGCAACCGGGCAACTGACGTTTCAGAGCATTCTTTCGGAGGCCAGCGCGTTCATCGCGCTTTCTTCGCCCAGCCTTGCGCAGAAATATTTCGAGTATTGGGCCACGGCCATCACCTCGCGGGAATCGGGTTTACGTAAAACCGGTTCGTGAGTTGCAACCGGTCGCGCGCGACTACAAGGTGCGGCTGATCGCAAGCGGAGGACTTGCTTTGGTACTTGGCGATTGCGCCCGGCCGGAGGCGCCATAGGTGGAAGGCGCCTGCTTTCGGGCAAGCTCGCCGGACACCCCGCGAATAATCCCCTCGGAAACGGCATGAGCTGTCGCCAATACCGTCAAATTCGTCCGCACTAAACTCTCAAACGTGCCGTGACGCGTGCGCAAGCGTTCAATGGCGTCGGGTAGCCACCGCACGATGGCATCTTTGGCCGCCTTTATGCGGCTACTTTCCAACGTGTAGAGACGGGCAAATTCAAGCTTTGCTTCGCTCAGATTTGCTGCTTCGCCGAGCCGACCGGCACGCACGCGTGCCGTTTCTTCGGCCAGAGTTTGCTCAAGCCGGTCCATCACGCTTTCCAGGCTTTCAATCGCCCTGCGTGCCCCATTGGCATCGGTAATTTGGCCTTGCGCCTCCAACGAACTCATTGCCGCGTCTCCTGGTGCGCCATCAGTGTGCGGTAGACCTGATCGGCAATCCCGATGCCGCCGGCTTTGGCGAACGACTTTGCATATTCGTCGGTGAGCATCGAGCGCCAGACGCCGGCGGCTCCGCTGCCGCCGAACGGACCTTCACCATCGACGTCGGTGAACATGTGCTGGAACATTGAATTGAGGAATACTGCTTCGAAATCCTGTGCAGCTGCACGGGCCTTGGCTTGCTTGGCCGGCGCCAGTTTGGTCGTCGCTGCGCTGTTGGCGAGGACGTCGAGCGGCTTGAGACCGGGGCTGGGCAGGGTGAATGCGTTTGCCATCACATCACCTCTATATCGGCCTGAATTGCGCCCGACGCCTTGATCGCCTGGAGTATCGCGATCAGGTCACGTGGGCCAATGCCAAGCGAATTGAGACCATCGACCAGTTGCTGCAGCGAAACACCATCTTTAACGACGGCGAGCTTTTTTCCGTCCTCTTGAACTCCGATACGGGTGCGCGGCACAACTCTCGTGTTGCCGCCACGGCTGAATGGCAGCGGCTGACTTACTTCGGGCGATTCACTGATCGTTACCGTCAGGTTGCCCTGTGCAACCGCCACCATCGAAACGCGCACGTCGCGTCCCATGACGATAATGCCCGAGCGCTCGTCGATCACGATTTTGGCGCCAAGATCCGGTTCGACCTGAAGCTGCTCAACCTCAGTCAGCAACGAAACTACATTGCCGCGATATTGCGGAGGAACGGTGATACCGACGGTTGCCGGATCGAGCGGCTCTGCCGTTGGCGCTCCGATATAATCATTGATCGCAGCTGCGATGCGCTTGGCAGTTGTGAAATCCGGATTCCGCAATGCCATCCGCAATTGGCTAAGACGGTTCAATGTGAACTCGATCTCCCGCTCGATCAGCGCGCCGTTGGCAATACGGCCGACCGTTGGCACCCCGCGCGTGATCTTGGCAGCGTCGCCTTCAGCCTGGAAGCCGCCGATCGCCAACGAACCTTGCGCAACTGCATACACATTGCCATCGGCGCCGAGCAGCGGCGTGACGAGCAGTGTGCCGCCCTGCAGACTTTTTGAATTGCCCATCGCCGAAACAGTGACGTCGATCCGGGTCCCCTGGGTCCCGAAGGCCGGCAAATTTGCGGTGACCATTACTGCGGCCACGTTGCCGGTGCGAATGGTTTGGCCGCGGATATTCACGCCCAGCCGCTCGAGCATTGCGGTCAGCGATTGCTTGGTGAAAGGAATGTTATTGAGCGTATCGCCGGTGCCATTGAGCCCGACGACGAGACCATAACCGATCAGCTGGTTCTGGCGCACGCCTTCGATATTCGCGAGATCCTTGATGCGCGAGGTCGCCCCGGCGCTAACCGGGACAAACAAGATCAGGATCACCGCCAGGCAGGCGGCCTGCAAAGCCCTCGTCATCACTGCTCCCCAATGTGACGGTCGACTGCCCTTAGTTATGCGAATGCCGTGCCAAGCCGGGACCTCCACCCAAGGCTCTGGCAGTGCATTGTTTTTTCTGCGGGAGGCCATTCAAGCGGGAGAGAAAAGGGGGGCATAAATACCCCAGGCGGTAATTTTTGCCCGCCTATTTACCCCGCATTAACCATACCGGCTCAGGCTCCACGGTATTCGGAAACCGATCCATTTTGGTGGGGGGATCGATCATCATGCGCGTCTACGGGCCGAACGGAACAGCGCTGGCTGCAGCGCCGGCAGCCAGCCGCCGAACAAGCGGCGGCTCCTTTACGGTCAGCGAGCAAGAGACACCTCGCAGTTCCACGGCTGCCACTTCGTTACGCTCCATCTCTACGGTGGATGCGCTGATTGCCCTTCAGGGGGTTGAAGATCCGACGGAGCGCAAAAAGCGAGCCGTCGCGAGGGGCCGCAATGCCCTTGATGTACTCGATGCACTCAAACTTGGGATGCTCGACGGAAGCGTCGACCAATCCACCCTCGCGCGCCTGAAAATTGCTTCAGAGGGGTTGGCCGACACATCGGGCGATGCGGGGCTCGATGTCGTGCTGGGCGAGATTGACCTGCGGGTCGCAGTGGAACTGGCAAAAGCAGGCGTCCGCTAGGCACGGTCGCAACGCTGGCGGTTTTCCGTCACTTGGCGGAAGTCATTGAACCGCCACATAAATCGCTGCAAAAGCTGGGCTTTACACGGATGTTGTCCGCCGGTTGACGGACGTATATAAGCCTGCCGCGCGTAGGGCGGGACGGTGTGCCCCCAAGAACAGAAGAAACAGGGAGTAGGTGGGAAATGTTGGCTAAGACCAAAAATTATCGGCCGACGGACAAAGAGCCGTTCATGAACGAGCGGCAGCGCGAGTATTTTCGCATCAAGCTGCTCTCCTGGCGGGAAGACATCCTCAAGGAGGCCAAGGAAACGCTGCTGCACCTTCAGGAAGAAAACCAGAATCATCCCGATCTGGCCGACCGCGCGTCGTCTGAAACGGATCGCGCCATCGAACTGCGCGCGCGCGATCGCCAGCGCAAACTCATTGCCAAAATCGACGAGGCCCTGACGCGGATTGATGACGGCACGTACGGCTATTGTGAAGAAACGGGGGAGCCGATTTCTCTGCGACGGCTTGAGGCGCGTCCGATCGCGACACTCTCGGTCGAGGCGCAGGAGCGGCACGAGCGGCGGGAGCGCGTCTATCGCGACGACTGACGTCCGCGCTGCGCTAATCCGATAAAGAACAAGCTCACTCGATACCCGGCGGATCGGCCGGGTATTATTTTTTGTCCGCCACCCACCAATATGAAAAAGCGCGGTCCCCGGCCGGGGAGCAGCCGGAGACCGCGTCGTGAACGCCGTTTCACGCTCGCGCGATGCGAAAACGGCGCGGGAGCCCGGTAAGCTACGCGGGACTAGAATGGTAGAAGCACGTCGAACAATTGCTCGCCGTAACGATTTTGCTGCATGTCGGTGATTTGGCCGCGCCCGCCATAGGCGATGCGGGCCTGCGCGATCTTGGTCGAGTTGATGGTATTGTCGCTCTCGATATCTTCAGGTCTCACGATGCCCGCTACGATCAATTCGCGGACTTCGAAGTTGACGCGGATTTCCTGCTTGCCCTCGATCACGAGGTTGCCGTTCGGCAGAACCTGCGTAACCACGCCGGCGACGTTGGTCTGCAAGGCCTCCTGACGCTGGACCGAGCCCTTGCCGTCTTGGGTGGTATTGGAGTCGGCGGTGAAGATACGCGTCGGCACTGGTGTGTTCATAATTGGCACTTTGGGCTTGCCGAAGAAATTGTTGATCCCGGAATCCTCGGTCATCGCACGGCTGCGCTTGGTTTCGTTATCGATATTGGCCTTGTCGGTGATGTTGACCTTTACGGTGAGGATGTCACCGATCTGGTGAGCGCGCTGGTCCTTGAAGAAGGCGCGAGAGCCGTTGCGCCATAGCGAATTCGGGTTGTAAGCGGCGGGTTGCGCAGCCGGCATCGGCATCTGGACAGGCTTATAGCCCGGGCGTGCAGTCGGGTTGTCCACCGCCGTCAGCGGCGGTTGCTGGCCAATCGACTTGAGCCTGTCGACATAGGCGCAACCGTTGAGAAGAGTGCTAGCCAACGCGGCCAAGACCGCGTGACGCATGACCATGACGACTTTCATGACTGTGCTTTCACAATAGAGATTCATGTGTGACTGGGACGAGGACGAGACTGAACTGCGACGCGAGAGGCTCCTTGAGTATGACGATCAGCGCGGGTTGGCAGTGGTTCCGGATCTGGCGATGTTGTTTGCGGCCAACCGCGGCGATCCGCTGGCGACCGCGACGCGGCCCGGGCCGATAATCACGCCCTGAACCATGCGTTTGGATTGCTCGTTGAGAACACTGATGACGTCACCCTCGGCGCCGCCGTCGGCAGCCTTGCCCCTTATCGTGAGGACAATCCCGGGAACTTCATAAACGAGGGTCACGCTCTCGTTGCGCTGGACCAAATCGGGTTTCATCAGGTCGGCGGTGCGAAGCGGGCGTCCAGGTTGCAGGCCCGCCCGGGCGGCGTACCCGACCGCATCCTCATGCTTGCTGACGATGTCCCGACCGACCTCGGCGCGCGGGCGACGCTCCATCATCACATCTGCCTCCTTGAGGATCGTGCCGCGGTCGACTGCACGGGTCAGGATCGCAACCTGCACCGTCGGTGTTGCGCGTCCGGACAGCCGCAGAACGCTGCGTTTGCCGCCGCCCATCGGAAACTCGAGAGTTGCGTCAAAGCGGCCGCTGTGTGAATCGAAATCAATGTGAGTTATTCGTGGTTCGCCGCGCGCCGAAGGCTCAACGTGGATCGAATGCATGTCGTGCGCGAAGTTCACGACGATGTCCTTGCTCGGGCCAAGATCGAATCTCGCAGACAATGTCTGCGCGACCAGCGTTTCGACATCTTTCGCCGGAATTGTTCGGCTGGCGCGAGTGACAACGATGTCATTGATGCCGGCGGTGTCGACGCCGATAAGGGCGTGGCTGCGCACCGCCTCGAGCACCGCATCCGCGGACACCGTACCTGTGTAACCGAGGTCGGGCGCACGGAAGATCGGGACTGAGGCGACAATCCCCGCATGGTCGACGAGGTCGCCGATGCGCACGATCTCGCCGTTGATGATTGCTTCCGGTTTGAGCGTCGGGCGTTCGCTGCCGGGCTGGCCGGCGGGCTCGGCGCCAGCGGCAACGGCGAATGCTCCGAGCATCAGGGCGGCAACAAGGATTTTACGGATCATGGCGGAACCTCAGCGCATCAGATTGGACGTGGTCGACAGCATCTGGTCGGCAGCGGTGATCACTTTGGCGTTCATTTCATAGGCGCGTTGGGCGGCAATCAGGTCCGATATCTCGGTCACGGCCTCGACATTGGCCTGCTCGAGATAACCTTGCTGGAGATTGCCGAAGCCGTCGGTGGTGGGATTGCCGTTCTGCGGCGCGCCCGACGCCGGCGTCTCAAGGTAGAGGTTGTCGCCGATGCTCTGCAGGCCGGCTTTGTTGACGAAGATCGAAAGCTCAAGCTGGCCGACCTGGTTCGGCGTGTTGGACCCCGGGATCGTCACCAATACCTGGCCTTGGGTGTTCACGGTTACCGACATGGCATTCTGCGGAATGGTGATGCCCGGCTGCACGAGATTGCCTTGCGCATTCACAAGCCGCCCCTGCGCATCGAGTTCGAATGATCCGTCGCGCGTATAGGCGGTGCGGCCATCGGGCATCAGGATCTTGAAGAAGCCTTCGCCGCGGATGGCGAGGTCGAAATCCTTGCCGGTCTGCGTCAACTCGCCCTGGCTCATCAGCCGCGGCGTGCCGACCGTCTTGACGCCCGAACCGAGCTCTATGCCGGCCGGCAGGATATTGCCCTGCGACGACGTCTGCGTTCCGACCCGGCTGACATATTCGTAGAGAAGATCCTGAAACTCGGCGCGCTGGCGCTTGTAACCGGTGGTCCGCATGTTGGCGATGTTGTTGGAGATGACCTGGACATTGAGTTCCTGGGCCATCATCCCCGTCGCCGCAGTATGGAGCGCTCGCATCGACTAACCTCCCACCACTTAGTTCGGTACGTCGGCGAGCTTTTCTATCGCCGTACGCTGCAGGTCAGCCTGCTGAGATATGAGATTGGCAATCTGGGTGTAGCTTCGTGTCACTTCGATCATGCGCGTCATTTCCATCACCGAACGCACATTCGACTTCTCGATTGTCCCCTGCATCACCCGGGACGTCTTGTCGGCCTGAGCGGTGACGTTTGGCGGGGCCAGAAAAACTCCGGCGCCATCCTTCTGCAGCAAGCCCGGCTGATTGAAACTGACAACCCGCAGCACGCCGCGCTGTGATTCCGTTGCGGCGTTGTTGCCTTCACGCGCGCTGATGGTGCCATCCTCGCTGATCGTGATATTGCGATCCTTGGGTTGAAGCGTGATGGGTCCGGATTCCCCCAGCACCTGATAACCCTCGGCCGTCACCAGCTCGCCGTTATTGTTGATCTGCAGCGCGCCATTGCGCGTGTAGCGTTCGCCGCGCGGCGTTTGCACGGCGAGGAATCCATTGCCGTTGATGGCGACGTCGAGCGAATTGCCCGTACGCTCGAGCGGTCCCTGGCTCAGATCGATCCAGGTTGCCCGGTCCTGGACAAAGCTGACGCGGCGGTCGGGAACCGGAAAATTGGTGGCGCGCGCGGTCGGACTGATGAATTCCTCAAACACCGCGCCGTCGCTCTTGAAGCCGGTGGTATTGAGGTTGGCAATGTTATTGGCAATGACGTCAAGTTCGCGCCCGAGCGCGACTTGCCGCGATAGCCCGACCAGAAGCGCATTCTGCATCGGCAACTCCCCTTGTCGTTCGGTCAGGCCGGCCCTCCCGAGGCCGCCGCTGGCCGCATCTTCACCGCGCACTCTCCCAAGCTTGCGGCTGACAAGGACATTGCACCCGCCGTGCCAACTGAAAACGTTATGATAATCAATGCCTTAAATGAGAGCTGGCCCCAGGGCCGAGGGCAAAAACAACCCTTTGGGCAGGCTACCCGGCAAAAGATTCCTGCCGGAAGGCACCGGGAAAGTATCTGTTAACCATACCGACCTACCTTCGATCGCAAGGGGCGCGCGAGGGCGCGCGGCCACGGTGTTTCGCCAAAAACAACGTCGCTTGGCGTCCCGCCCATTTGTCGCGAACCGGGGTCATTCATGGCAGCCAAGGCGAAAGAGGCGGACGTCGTAGAAGACGAAAAGCCGGAAGGCGATGGCGAGGAATCCGCATCGACATCGAAATTCAAATTCAAGCTCAAGTTGAAGCTGCCCCCGCTGAAGTGGATGATCATCGGCGGTGCGGGCTTTCTGGTGCTGGCCGGGGGCGGAGGGGGCGCCTATTACTTTTTCAAGGCCCCCGCCCACAAGGAAGCGGCGGTCGCTGCAAAGCCGGCGACATTCGTCGATCTGCCCGATGTGCTGGTCAATCTTTCGACGGCCGGCGGCGACCGCACTCAATACCTAAAGGTGAAGGTCGTGCTCGAGCTGCCGGACCAAAGTCTGGTGCCCCAGATCCAGCCGCTCATGCCGAGGGTGATGGATGCATTCCAGACTTACTTGCGCGAATTGCGGCCCACCGACCTCGACGGCTCAGCAGGTCTCTATCGCCTCAAGGAAGAATTGACGCGTCGCGTCAACGCCGCGGTCGCGCCCAATCACGTCACGGCCGTCTTGTTCAAGGAGATCGTCGTCCAGTGAGGACACGACTGGAATAGGTCAGCGGCTCAATAAAATGGCAACAAAAGACCAGATAGACCAGGACGCACTTGCCGCGGAATGGGGCCTCGCGCTGGAATCGGATTTCAGCCGCAGGCCCGGCGGCCGAAACGGACGGCGCTGCCGGCACCGATGAAGCTGCCGCGCAATGGCAGGCAATGGCTGACGATAGCAGCGGCCTGCAATCGTCCAAGGGCGGCGCGGAGCGCATCCTCAATCAGGAAGAAATCGACAGCCTCCTCGGTTTCAGCCTCGCCGACGTCTCACTCAACGACAATTCCGGCATCCGCGCCATCATCGACTTGGCGATGGTCTCGTACGAGCGGTTGCCGATGCTCGAAATCGTGTTCGACCGCCTTGTGCGGCTGATGACCACGAGTTTGCGTAACTTCACCTCTGACAACGTCGAAGTCTCGCTCGACCGCATAACCTCGGTCCGTTTCGGTGACTATCTCAATTCAATCCCGCTGCCGGCAATTCTGGCCGTCTTCAAGGCCGAAGAATGGGACAACTTCGGACTCGCGGCGGTCAATTCGAGCCTGATCTATTCGATTATTGACGTCTTGCTTGGAGGGCGGCGAGGGCAAAGCACGGTCCGGGTCGAGGGACGTCCTTACACCACCATCGAAACCAATCTCGTCAAGCGCATGATCGAGGTCGTCCTCGCGGACGCCGAACTCGCGTTCAAGCCGCTGTCGCCGGTGAAATTCAACATCGACCGTCTTGAGACCAATCCGCGTTTTGCCGCTATTTCGCGCTCCGCGAACGCGGCGATCCTGGTTCGCTTGCGCATCGATATGGAGGATCGGGGCGGCACAATCGAGCTGCTTCTGCCCTACGCAACGATCGAACCGATCCGCGCCGTCCTGCTGCAGATGTTCATGGGCGAGAAGTTTGGCCGCGACCCGATCTGGGAAGGCCATCTTGCCACCGAAATCGGCCAGGCCCGGATCGGCGTGGACGCCGTGCTCTACGAGGCGCGGCTGCCCTTGCGCCGCATGATGGACCTCAATGTCGGCGATACGCTTATGCTCGAGATCAAGCCTGATGCGATGGTGACGGTACGTTGCGGCGACATCGCACTTACGGAGGGCCGCATGGGTCGCGTAGGCGACCGCGTTGCGGTGCGCGTCGCCAAGCCTCTGCGTAAACCGCGTACCACTTTCGCCATGTTCGAAAAGGCGGACGAGACAACGACCACTCCATTGGAGGTCCCGTGAGCTATCATTATGGTTTTTTGGTCGAGACGATGGTCTCGATCCTGCTTCTGCTCACGATCCTGTATTGCGTCCGGCTCAATAAGCAGTTGCGATTGCTCAAGTCCGATGAGCAGTCACTCCGCGCGACGATCTCGGAACTGGTCACCGCCACGGAAATCGCCGATCGGGCAATCGGCGGCCTGAAATCGATGATGCAGCAAAGCGAGCAGGCTTTGAGCGAAAAGCTTGAGCGCGCTGATGTGCTCTCCGCCGAGCTTGATCTCCACCTGACGACCGGCAACCAGCTGCTGGCGAGGCTGGTGCGCATCGCCGGCGTCTCGCGTCCGCCCGGAGAAGCTCCGTCGGTTCAGGACGCCAAGGCTGTCGCGGCAGCGGCACAGGCGTTTGCCGACCGCACGCGGACGCGACTGAGTGAAAAAGCGGCATGACCCGTTTTGCGCGCGATGTCCGGCTTATTCCGATCGTGCTGTTTGCCACGATCAGCCTGCTCGCGCTCAAGGTTTCGGGTCTGGTCTTTGACGGCGGCTACACATTGGCCGAGCGGCTGCAGATGCGGACTAAACCGGTCCCCGAGATGACCGCGTCCACGGGCGAGGCGGGTAATCGCAGGAAAAATTGCCGGCGATCGACCCTCCTGGGCTCAGGAAATGTCGAGCCTCAATGAGGGCGGCCGCGGTGATGTGACGGGATCCGTCCACGCCGAGGAAAAACCGGCAACGCCGGGGCTCACGGTCAGTGACAAGCCGCCTGACCCGACAAAGCTCGAGGTCGCTGGTGCTGCAATCCCGCTCGAGCCGGGACGCATTGCCTCGCCCGGGGAACGCGCTGTCCTTGAGCGCCTGCAAACCCGCCGGCAGGAACTCGATGCCCGCAACCGCGAAATGGAAATGCGCGAAAACCTGCTCAAGGCCGCGGAAAAAAGGCTCGAAGCCAAGGTAACCGAGCTCAAGGATACCGAGGGCCGCGTCAACACGGCGATGGGCACGCGTGACAAGGTTGGGACCGAGCGCTTCAAAAGCATCGTCACCATGTATGAAAATATGAAGGCCAAAGATGCGGCGCAAATCTTCGACCGCCTTGATCTGAAGATCCTGGTCGATGTTTCGACCCAGATTAACCCGCGGAAAATGTCGGAAATTCTCGCGCAGATGTCGCCGGACATGGCCGAACGGCTGACCGTCGAACTTGCCAGCCGGGCGAGCACGCAGCCGAAGACGGAAAGCCCCGACCAGTTGCCAAAGATTGAAGGCAAGCCGGCAGCAAACTGACCTCCACGGTTAACGCATAAGTGGGCGTGAAATAACGGACGCATGATTTGCCGTGGTCCCGCGCGCTCCAGTACAAAAATGACCCCAGACAAATGGGGTTACCGGGAAATGTCGGATGTCGGCGTTATGTGCGCTTTCCGTTCGGCGTCGACCATGAAATCACGCGTGATCGGCACCGCGTCGCGCTTGGTCGAAAGCAATAATTGAAACACCATGTGTGAGCCATGAAGGAACTCGAGTTCGACGGCGGTGAGATAGAATTCCCACATCCGACAGAACCTTTCGTCATAGATCGCTTCTGCCCGGGCCCGATTTTTGGCGAAACGCTCGCGCCAATGCCTCACTGTGTGATGATAATGCAGTCGCAGCACTTCCATATCGTTGCACCAGAGACCGCAGCGCTCAGTGGCGGCAAAGACCTCCGACAGTGCGGGTACATAACCGCCAGGAAAAATGTATTTGCGGATAAATGGCCCCGTGGTCCCTGGCTGTGACATCCGGCCGATGCAGTGGATGAAGGCATAACCGTCAGGCTTCATTAGCTCGCGGATCTTTAGGAAATATTCGTCGAGATGTCCGATGCCGACATGCTCCATCATGCCCACCGAGACTACGCGGTCAAACTGGCCTGCGAACTGCCGATAGTCCAACTCGCGAAACTCGACACGATCGGAAACGCCGGCATCTTCGGCATGGGCGCGTGCCAGCTTAATCTGTTCCGGCGAAACATTGACCCCGGTCACAATAGCATCCGTTTCGCGAGCAAGATGAATGGCAAAGCCACCCCAGCCGGAGCCGATCTCGGCGACAGTCATGCCGGGCCTTAATTGCAACTTGCTGGTGGCATGGATCAATTTGTTGCGCTGTGCCTGTTCGAGAGTCTCGCTCGCGGGATCATGAAAATAGGCGCAGGAATATTGCATCTGATCGTCGAGGAACAGGCGGTAAAGTTCGGTCGAGAGGTCGTAATGGTGACGGGCATGAGTGGCTGCAAGCCCAATCGGATTGGCCTGATGCCATCGTCGCAGTCCACGCCACACCCGCCGCATCAACTTCTGTGAGCCATACGAATATAGCCCGGCACGATTGACCGAAAACAGGAGCAGAAAGTCGTGGAGTGAAGCACCATCCTCCAGAGTGAGGCTGCCATCCATAAAGGCTTCGGCAGCATAAAGTTCCGGATTGATGAACAGCTTGATATAAAGCTTGCGATCAAGCAGTCGGATGCCGACCTCAGGTCCAGGCAGGCGATCGCCAAATATATGCACCTTGCCACCGACGTCGCGAACTCGCAGCGTGCCCTCGCGCACGAAACGCCGAAGCAGATTGGACAACAGACGCACTGGTGGTCCTCCGCCGTCGTCCCCAGAGCCGCTACCGCGCGTCGCCGAACGAAGCGTCGCCGAATATAACAAGGGACTATACCGGCCGCCTATGTCTTCCCGGAAATCCCTCTATCTGCTATTGTCCGCCCGGAATGGACAGAGGAGCAAATACAGTAGTGACCGGTATTGCTGACGATATTGTCGCAATGATCACGGAGAGATCCGGCTACCCTCTTGGCACACTTCAATTGTCAGAATCACTCGACAATCTGGGACTAGAACTCAATGGCGGTGGTTGAATTGATTTTTGATATTGAGGAAAAATTCAATATAGACATTCCAATCAACGCGAATATGGATATTGAAAGCAAGACCTTGGCTGATCTCATTAAAGTGGTTGATCGGATTGTTGCCGCTAAAGAAAAATCGAATTGAACAGGGTTGTTATTACCGGCCTCGGTGTTGTCTCGTCGGTTGGACAATCGACGCAAGACTATTGGGATTCCTTGATTGCAGGCCGCACCGCATTCGCGCCCCCAACCCTAGGAACAGCGGCGCAGGCAACGGACAAGCTCGTTGGCGAAGTTAAAAGTTTTGATCCGGCGGCCCATTTTAAATCATCGCAGGTCCTGGTTCTTGACCGAGTTTCACAATTTGCCGTCGCTGCTGCGCGGCAAGCGGTGAGTCAATCAGGACTTGCGCTGCGCGGCGAGCTTGCCGAGCGAACTGCCGCCATCATCGGAACCGGATCGGGCGGGCATGCGACCGTTGATGAAAGCTTCCACCGTCTCTATGCGAAAGGGGCTGCGCGCCTGCATCCCCTGACAATCCCCAAGGCCATGATCAGCGCGCCGGCGAGCCAGGTCTCGTTGTACTGTGGCATCAAAGGTCCGGTTTTTGCCGTATCATCTGCTTGCGCATCGGCAACGCATGCGATCGGCCAGGCCTTCCATATGGTGCGAAGCGGCAGCGTCACGTGTGCCGTGACCGGCGGCACCGAGGCGAGCATTACCTTCGGCGCGATGAAGGGTTGGGAAGCCATGCGCATCATGTCGCCCGACACCTGCCGCCCCTTCTCGAAGGACCGGAAGGGAATGGTGATCGGTGAAGGAGCAGCCGCGCTGGTGCTTGAGGCCCTGGATCATGCGCGCAGCAGGGGCGCGGACATCTTGGCCGAGATTGTCGGATTCGGAATGAGCGCCGACTCGAAAGATCTAACCGCTCCCGATGCAAACGGAATGGCACGGGCCATCACAGCGACGCTGGCGGATGCAACTCTTAGTCTCCAGACATGATTGATTATGTCAACGCTCATGGAACGGGGACTACTGCCAATGATAGTGCCGAAACAGTAGCATTACATCGGAGTTTTGGCGCCCATGCGATACAACTCGCCGTTTCGTCCACGAAATCCGTTATCGGCCACACGCTCGGCGCCGCGGGTGCGCTGGAGTTTGTCGCTGCCGTTATGGCAATTCGTGATGGTATCGCTCCGCCGACGATGAACTATATCGGGGCGGACCCTGACTGCGACCTCGACTACATCCCGAATGAAGCACGGCGTATGCCGATCCGCGCGATCTTGAGCAATTCCTTCGCCTTTGGCGGATTGAACGCCGTCTTGGCGGCGCGCCAATTTGCGGGATGATTTGTACGCCTTGGAGTTCGCACACCGATGCACGAGATGCCGAAGCCCGTGAGTTCGGCGTCCCCGTGCGCGGCCTGCTCGCCTGCGGTGCCGGGTGCGACCAGCTTCTCGACTGACCTAACTGTGAGCTTGGCGACCCTCTATCGGATGCGTCCGCGGGCTAACGGCGGCCGAACAAGAGAAATTGGGGCGGAGCGCCTGCCAATCGGTGTTCTAATTCCTGTCCTGATTTATGGCTTTCTGTATAAAAATGAACAAAATCAATATGTTATAAATACGGAGTGCCATGTTAATAGACCACCGAGGCAAATAGGGTTTACGCCGCGTTAAACGGCCAACCGTAGGCTGTTGCCACCGGTATTCGTGCCGGCTGGAACCGCCTCATGACGTTTTCGCCATTCAGGCTGAAGCGAATGCGCGCGCGCAACCTGGTGTGCGCGCGGAGGCCGGGCCGGCGCTTGATGGCAGCACTGGCGGCTCTCCTGTTGTTTTCACTTGCACCGGGTTTGGGCGCGCGCGCCGACGATCCGATCAAGGGCGACGTCAAGGTCGCGACCGACGGGGGTTTTGCACGACTCCTGTTTCATTTCGACGAGTTGGTCGAAGCCAGCGTGCGCGTCTCCGGCGCGATCATTGTCATCAACTTCAAGAAGCCGGTTGCGGTCGCGGTCGAGAAACTCAACGCGAGTGCCGCGGGCTATATCAGCGCGGCACGGCGAGATCCGGACGGCAGTGCAATCCGAATTGCGCTGACGCAGAAGGTAAAGGTCAATACGATCGCCGCCGCTGAACGCCTTTATGTCGACCTCCTGCCTGACAGCTGGAAGGGTCCGAACCCGGGGCTGCCGCAGGAAGTGATCGATGAACTCGTGCGCCGCGCGCGCGAGGCCGAGAGTCAACTGCACCAGCAAAAGATCGCCGACAAGCAGAAGAAGCCGCCGACCGTCCGCGTGAAAGTTGCCAGCCAGCCAACTTTCGTTCGTTTCACTTTCACGATGCCCGGCACGGTCAATGTGGTGCCCGAGCGCGCCGACGGCCGGGTTACGCTCAACTTCGACCAGCAGGTCAATTGGGATCTGGCCGACGCCAAGGCCGCGATGCCGCCGACCCTGAAGTCAATTGAATCCGAAGCTGATTTCGACTCAGTTGCCGTCGTCTTTTCGCTCAATGGAACGCCCGACGTCCGCACATTCCGCGAGGACCGCAGCATCATTGTCGATATCGGGCTCGATGGCGCTGCCAAAGGGAAACATGCGGACGAAGGCGAGGGGGCAAAGCCGGCGATCGTCGTGCAACGGTCTCCCGCGACTGCGCCGCCCGAAGCGGCGCCCGCCAAAAAAACTTCACCGCCGGCCGTGGAAGCGCCAAAAACCGTGACGCCGCAAAGGCGAGGCGGCGCCAACACCATCGCACGCCGCGGAAACGTCCGAGCCTGCGGCATTACCGAAAATAGAAGCGAAGACGGAAATCCCGCTCCGGCACCTCCGGCCGCTCCGGTTCCCGCATCGAAACCGGCAGCGGCGCCGACAGCTTTTCAGGCGCCAATCGCGCCCGCCGCCGCTCCCGGCAACGCGGCCGCCATTACGCCTGACAATGCAGCTCAAGCCGCACCTGCTGCGCCGCCTTCCGTTGTGCCTGCGCCCAAAATGTCGGCAAAGAATGCGTCGGCACCGGCTCCCGATCCCGCGCCGCCGGCAGCCGCGCCTGCGACCGTCGCGCCAAAGGCGCCGGTAAACGCATCGCAGCGCGCTCCGGCCTCCGAAGCGGCGCGTCCTCCACCCAATCCGAACGCGGTCGTGGTCGCCGGCGTACACCAGTCCGGCGACAATCTGCGTCTCGACTTCCCCTTCGCGGTAGCAACACCCGCCGCCGTATTCCATCGCGCGGACACGTTGTGGCTGGTATTCGACAGTCCGGCTCAGATCGACCTCAACGCGCTCCAGGCCGACAACGACAACGGCATACGCGAAGTTCTGTTTGACCGCGCAAAAGATGGGGCTGCCATCGTTCGTATCAAGTTGACGCGGCCGAGGATGAGCAGTCTCGAAGCGGATGGCCCCGGCTGGGTCGTGACGATCGCCGACACAATATCGACGACGGCCACGCGTCCGCTCGGCATTGCCCGCAGTATCGTCGGCAAGAACCGCGCCAGTCTCGCCATTCCGTTCGACAATCCGCGCGCGATCCACGACGTAACCGATCCCGACATCGGCGACCGGCTGATGATCGTTACCGCGCTCGCACCGACGCGCGGATTTCTCAAGGCGCAGAATTTCGTCGAGTTGCGTGCGCTGCCGTCAACTCATGGCATTGTGGTGCAGCCGATTGCCGACGACATAACGGCGGAACTCGGATCCGACAAGGTAACGATCGGACGTCCGGCCGGCCTTTCGTTATCGGCGACCGCACTCGGTCAGCAGCAGGTCGAAGTCAATTTCCGCGCCTTTACGTTCGATACCCAGCTTTGGGGGTTCGATCGCGACGCGCCTTTCAATGCGCGCCAGTCGGAATTGATCCGGCTCGCAGCGTCAGCGCCGGTGGTCAAGAAGCGCCAGGCGCGGCTCAATCTCGCCCGCTTTTACCTGGCCAAGGACATGGCGCCGGAAGCCAAGGCGGTTCTCGATGTCGCGCTGTCCGATCAGCGAGGCTCGGAAGATGTGACCGGAAGCGTGCTTACTGCTGTCGCCGACGTGATGCTCGATCGCCCGGATGATGCCCTCAAGGAGCTCGGCAAACCGCAAGTCGGCAATCAGCAGGATGCCGCCATCTGGCGCGCAATCGCGTATGCTCGCGCTGGCCGGTGGGCCGATGCGCAGAAGATTTTCAAGACAGTGAGTGCCGCGATAGGCGCATTGCCGATCGAGCTGCAGCGCATGGCCATGAAGGAATCGCTGCGATCGGCGATCGAAGTGCACGACTTCAACGATGCCACGAAGGTTGCGAATGAATTCGAAACGGTCGGGGTCACGCCCGACCTGGAGCCGACGATCAACGTGCTGATCGGGCGGCTTTACGAGGGATTGGGCCGCAACGAAGACGCACTCGCCAGCTATCGCGCCGCAGCGACATCGCATGACCGCCGCGCCGCCGCGCAGGGCAGGTTGCGCGAGATCGCGCTTACCTTTGCGACCGGCGCCATGGGACGCAAGGACGTCATCAACGATCTTGAAACTCTGACCACCGTATGGCGCGGAGACGAGACGGAAACCGAAGGCCTCAAGCTTCTTGCTCACCTTTATACCGAGGATGGCCGTTACCGCGACGCATTTCATGTCATGCGCACGGCGCTGCTTGCACATCCGAATTCGGACATGACACGGAAGATCCAGGACGAGGCAGCGGCGACATTTGAAAGCCTGTTCCTCGGCGGGAAGGCCGAGGCGCTGCCGCCGATCGAGGCGCTGGGGCTCTTTTACGATTTCCGCGAACTCACGCCGATTGGGCGGCGCGGCGACGAGATGATCCGCAGGCTTGCTGACCGCCTGGTATCGGTCGATCTGCTCGATCAGGCAGCGGAATTGCTTCAACACCAGGTCGATCATCGCCTGCAGGGTGCTGCGCGCGCGCAGGTCGCAACGCGTCTGGCGGTCGTCTACCTGATGAACCGCAAGCCCGATCGCGCGCTCGCCACTTTGCAGGCGACGCACATGTCGGATCTATCCAACGAATTGCGCAATCAGCGGCTGCTTCTCCAGGCGCGCGCCCTGTCCAGCACCGGGCGTCACGATCTGGCGCTTGAATTGATCGCCGACATCAACAGTCATGAGGCGATCCGGCTGCGCTCGGATATATTGTGGGCGGCACGACGTTGGCGCGAAGCCGGTGAGCAGATCGAACTTCTTTACGGTGCGCGATGGCGGGAATTCGCGCCGCTCAACGACACCGAGAGGGCCGACATCCTGCGCGCTGCGATTTGTTACGCATTGAGCGAAGAATCGATCGGCGTTGCGCGGATACGCGAGAAATACGAGGCCAAGTTCGCCGATGGCCCCGATCGCCGCGCCTTCGACGTGGTGACCGCACCGATCGGCACGAGCGGGGCCGAGTTCCAGGATATCGCCAAGAAAGTCGCGAGCGTCGACACGCTCGACGCGTTCCTGCGCGACTTGCGGGCGCGATATCCGGAAGCGTCCGCGGTTTCCCCGGCCGGCACGCCGGGTGACGGCGCTGCGGCGCCACCTGCAACGCCCAGCCAGAAATCCGCATCGGCTAATGGCCCGCAGGCTGCTCCAGCCGGCAAGGAGGCAGCCACAAACGGCAAAAACGCCGCGTCATCGCCGTTGCCGCCCGGCGTGCCCGCGGGCGTGCCGCTCAAGCCCGACAAGGAGCCGACCGGCTCCATTCCGCGCCTGCCGAAGGCCCGCGCCCGCGCATATTGAGCTGTCGTCCGGTCGGGGCTATCCGCCGCCGTAGCTCTGGATCAGCGAGCCGGCAACCAGGCTCCAGCCGTCCACCAGCACGAAGAAGATCAGCTTGAAAGGAAGCGATACGACCACCGGCGGAAGCATCATCATGCCCATGGACATCAATACCGAGGCCACGACGAGATCGATGATCAGGAACGGCAAGAACAACAGAAAGCCGATTTCGAAGGCGCGCTTGAGCTCCGAAATCATGAATGCAGGCACCAGCACGCGAAGCGAGAGATCCTCAGGCTTGGCGGGCTCCGCTTCCTTGGCCATGTCGACGAAAAGCTTCAGGTCCTTTTCGCGCACGTTCTTCTGCATGAATGCGCGCAACGGCTGCGAGCCGCGCTCAAACGCCTGCTCGGCGGTAATCTGGTTCGCGACCAGCGGCCGGATGCCCGTGTCATAGGCCCGTTGCAATGCCGGCCCCATGACAAAGGCGGTCAGAAAGAGTGCGAGCGACACGATCACGGCATTCGGCGGAGCGGTCGCGGTGCCAAGCGCGGTGCGCAGCAGCGAGAGCACGACGACGATGCGCGTGAATGACGTCATCATCACGAGGATCGACGGCGCCAGCGAAAGCACCGTCAACAGCGCGATCATCTGGATCACGCGTTCGGTCAGCCCGTTTCCCTGTCCGAAATTGACGCTGATGTCCTGCGCTCCGGCTGGCGCAGTTGCAGCGATGAGGACCCCTGCTACCCCGACCGCCACCGTCACAAGACGAACACGGCGGTCGGAAGGGGATATCACGGTTTTCCTGGAGGACGGCCCAGCAAGCTGGCCATCTCCTCTTCAAGATTTTCGTACAAATTCTTGCCGGGCGTTGCCGGAGGTTCCGTACGCTCGGGCTTTAAATCGAATCTGGGATCGGCTTTCGCCTCAAATTTAGGCTCGGCCTTTGCCTCGAATTTCGGTTCGACGCGGGCTTTCAATTCGCGCAGTGGTGCGCGGGCCGATATGTCGACACCTTTACCCGGCGCAGTTGCGGCTTGCGTCGCCAGCGGATCGGTCACCGGTGGTCGGGTTTCAGGCGCCGGTGCGCGGCGTAGTGCCGCTTCGAGCTGGTGCGCCATCTCGGCGAGATTGTGATCGGTCTGAGCGGGCCCCTGTTCGCTAGCCGGAGAATGCGTGCGTGCAACCGGTTCCGGGCGCGGCGGCATCGGCGGTACGGCATCGGGCGGATTGAGACGCGTCGAAAGTTCGGCCGCAAGCCCGGTAAGGCTATCGGCAGGACGCGCGCGGGCGCCGGGCTCAGGCGGCAGCCAGGGCTCATCGATTGCGGCTGGCCGATAGGCTCGGGGTACTGGCGCAGGGGCCGGTTCGCCGACGGGCTGGAGTGGCCAACCGTTGTCGATCGACTGTGCCGGGCGAACAGCAGCATCGGCGGCAGGTGCGGAGCGGGCAGCCTCGCGCGTAGCATCGCGCGCACCAACGGCTCGCACAATATTAGGCTCGACGACGAGATCAGTTGGGCCGCCGATCATCAACAGATGTTCGATATTGTCGCGTCGGATCAGAACCAGCCGCCGGCGGCCGTCAACGGTTGCGGCATCGATCACCGCCAGTCGCGGTTGACGTCCGCGCGTGGCACTGCCGAGATCGATTGGCGCCGAACCGGCGGACAAGCCACGCAGTCAGACCAATAAGAGCGAGCACCACCAGAAAGGCGATGAAGAATCGGGCAGCCAGCGGCATTTCCGAGCCAAACAAGCTCTCGAACATCAATGCGCTCCGTTCTTCCTGCTAACGTTTCTCGGGGAGAATCGCCCGAATGGTTAATTCCGGTCGGCACTATTTGCCGCCCTGAATACTAACAGAGTATTAACAAATAAAGTGGCAATTTGCGGGTTGGCTGAGATCCTCGACTTCAAATTGTGCCACTTCCGGCTTCCCGCCCCACGGGTTCCCCGCCGTATTTACCGGCCATTAACCATACGCCCGGCAAAGTCTGCCTAGCACGACAATACCGTGCTGGGGGCGCTCCCGGGGACACTGGCCATGGCCATCGCTGACATTCCGATTCTCTCCATGCTGCGAACGCGTCTCGATTGGGCGCAGGCGCGCCAACGGGTGCTCGCCGAAAACGTGGCCAATTCGGATACCCCGAACTTCCGGGCTCGCGATCTTGCGCCGCTGAAGTTCGAAGATCCTATGTCGGCTCCTCAGACGGCGGTCGCCAGCCTTACGCTCACGCGTACCGATAGCGGTCATATCGAAGGTGTCGGCTTGAGCCAATCACCGTTTCCAAATGCAAACGCTCGTGACTTTCGAAGTGCGTCCAACGGGGAACGCCGTGAACCTGGAAGAAGAGATGATGAAAGTGGCGGCCAATCAGATGGATTTTCAGACGGCGACCGCGCTCTACACGCGCAGTCTCAATCTCATCAAGACGGCGCTCGGCAAGCGCTGAGCGCGCAAGGCGCTGCTGGGGAGGGCAACAGTGGATTTCATCAAGACATTGACTATCGCTGCATCCGGCCTGCGCGCGCAAGCCGGCCGCATGCGGATCATTTCGGAAAATATCGCCAATGCCGATTCGACTCCGCAGCGGCCCGGTGCCGATCCGTACCGTCGAAAAATCCCGACATTCCACAGCGAGCTGGATCGCACGCTCGATACGCAACTGGTCGAACTCGGCAAGGTGCAGACAGACAGCTCCGCTTTTCGACTGAAATACGAACCGGGACATCCCGCCGCCGACGTAAACGGCAATGTCAAATATCCCAACGTCAATCCACTCGTCGAAATGACGGACATGCGCGACGCGCAGCGCTCCTACGAAGCCAATATTAATGTCATCAGCGCGACGCGGCGCATGCTTCAACGCACCATAGACATCCTCAAAGCCTGAAAGGCGCAATCGCAATGGCCACACCACTCACCGCCGCCAGCGCTTATGCCAGTGTCGCGCGTATCGCATCGGATTCCTCTTCGCTTGCTCTCGCAAAAAAACCGGCGGAGGCGGATCCGGAGACAAGCTTTGCTTCCGTCCTCAAGAACGCCATCGGTTCCGTCGCCGAGATGGGGCACAAGTCCGACGCTCAGGCGCGCGCCGCGGTCAGCGGCAAAGGCAACATCGTCGACGTTGTCACCGCCGTCTCGGAGACGGAAGTCGCGATCGACGCGGTTGTCGCCGTTCGCGATCGCGTTATCCAGGCCTATGATGACATCATGAAGATGCCGATCTAGGCAGCGCCAACCAATGACAGGCCCTGAAGTCCTCGATGTAGCCCGCGATGCGATCTATACCTTGATCGTTGTTTCAAGCCCCGTGATGCTGGTTGGGCTCGCAGTCGGTGTTGCAATTTCTTTGCTGCAGGCCCTCACGCAAATTCAGGAAATGACGATCGCCTTCGTGCCAAAAATTCTGGCGATATTCCTGTCACTGTTGATAGCGTTGCCATTCATGGCCGAAAGACTGCACGCCGAAATGTTGCGGATCGCCGCACGCATCGTCAGCGGCTAGGCGCAATGCGGATCGACATCTCATTTTTGCCGGCGCTGGCTGCGGCATTTCTTCTCACTTTTGCGCGTGTCGGCGCGATGGTCATGCTGCTGCCCGGCATAGGCGAACAGTCCATGCCGTCGCGGGTGCGGCTTGGCATTGCGCTGATGCTCTCGGCGATCCTGCTGCCGGCGCATCAGAAGGCCTACACGGTCGATCTCAACTCGCTCGGGCCGGTAATCTTGCTGCTGTTTGAGGAAATTGTCGTGGGCGCCGTGCTGGGCCTCACGGCTCGTTTGGCGATATCGGCACTCCAGGTCACGGGGACCGTCATTGCCCAGCAGCTTGGTCTTGGATTTGTTACGACGGTCGACCCGACGCAGAACCAGCAAGGTCTGCTGGTCGGTAATTTTCTGAGCGTTCTTGGCGTTGCGCTGGTGTTTGCGACCGACCTGCATCACCTCGTCATAGCCGCATTGAATGACAGCTATACGATTTTCCAGCCCGGTGAATTGCCGCTGATGGGCGACACCGCGCAGCACGTGACCCGGATTGTTGCAACCGCGTTCCGCATCGGGATCCAGCTGTCGGCGCCGTTTCTCGTCTTTGGTTTGCTGTTCAATCTCGGCCTTGGGGTATTGTCGCGGCTGATTCCACAGATGCAGGTATTTTTCATCGGCCTCCCGCTATCGATCATCCTTGGTTTATTGCTGCTGGTGGTGGTCATCGGCGCGATGATGGGTACCTTTGTGGATTATATCCAGGGCGTCCTCTCCGACCTTGCACCGCACGCCTGACCGGGACCGCACATGGCCGACGATCAGGGCGAATTCGACAAAACAGAAGAACCGACGCAAAAGCGCCTCGACGAGGCGATCAAGCGCGGCGATGTAGCCAAGAGCCAGGAAGTCAACACGTGGTTTGTCATTGCCGGTGCCGCGCTCGTGTTGATGACGTTTTCCGGCGCGATGAGCAGGGATCTGACCGCGACCATGCGCGGCATCATCGCCAACTCCTACGACATCAATCTCGACGGCCCGGCCTTGCCTTGGCTATTCGAGAAGATCGGCAGCGAAATGGTTGCGGCCGTCGCCATTCCATTTCTTGTGCTGATTCTCGCGGCGCTCGGCGGCAATATTATCCAGCACCGTCTGGTGTGGTCGCTCGAAGTGCTTGTCCCAAAGCTATCCAGGATTTCCCCGGCGGCCGGCCTGGGGCGGATTTTCTCGAAGCAGGCGGTTGCCAATCTGGCGAAAGGACTTGTCAAGATGCTTCTTGTCGGCGGCGTGCTGACAGCCTTGATGTGGCCGGAGCGCGGCCGGCTTGAGGCCCTTACGCGCAGTGATCCCGCCGTCATCCTATCCGTCTCCCAAGGCCTGGCGCTCAAGCTCCTGGGCGTGGTGGTTGCGATGCTCGCATTCGTCGCGGCTGCCGACTACCTGTTCCAGTATCGCCAATGGTACGAGCGGCAGAAAATGTCGCTGCGCGAAGTGAAGGAGGAGTTCAAGCAGAGCGAAGGCGACCCGGCCATCAAGGGCAAGATGAAGCAGGTGCGGCAGATCCGCCAGCGCCGGCGCATGATCGCTGCGGTGCCCAAGGCTGCAGTTGTCATCACAAACCCGACGCACTACGCGATTGCGCTGGAATATGAGCGCGGGATGGACGCGCCGATATGCGTGGCAAAAGGCGTCGATGCCATGGCGCTCAAAATCAAGGAGATCGCCGGCAAGCACTCGGTTCCGATCGTGGAAAACCCACCGCTTGCGCGCGCACTGCACGCCACCGTCGATATCGACCAGGCAATTCCGCCGGAGCATTACAAAGCGGTTGCCGAGGTCATCGGCTACGTCATGCGGCTGCGCCGGATGATGCCGGCGAGGCGTTGAGAGTAATATTCAAATGCCGGGATTGGCTGCGGCTGGCACTTGCGCCGATAGGGCGCCTTAAGGCACTCAGGAGCCATGGCAACTCACGATCCGTCAGCGCCGGCCGAAGCGCGAGACCGCACGGAGGGCCGTGAGCGCAAGGCTTTCGATAAAAGCCGGAATGCGCCGCGTGGCAGCTCAATCGGCTCTGGTCATCCTGGTGGCGGCAGCCCTGATCGGCGCAGCCGGCGGCCTGGTGTCGATCGGTCGCGATTATGTGGAAGCCTATGTCCTGACACTCCTGGCAGTCCTCGGCACCATCGGCGTCCTTGCCCTGTTTGCGGCTGCTTCGGGTATCATGAAATTCAGCGGCAAGGAGCAAGGTAATCCGTTGCTCAAAGCCGTCGTGGATGGCGCGTCGGATGGCATCCTTGTCACCGACCATGCGGGCCGCGTGCTCTACGCGAACGCGACCTATCTCGACCTGATCGGCGCGCCGGATCTCCATGACGTACGGCCTATCGAAAGTGCGTTTGTTGGCGATCCGGATGTCTCCGAGTCCGTATACCGCCTCCTTAAGGCAGCGCGTGAAGGCCGAAGCCTTCAAGAAGAGGTACGGATTACTGGCGGCGGCGAGGGCGCGCGTTGGCTGCGCATGCGCGTGCGGCCGCTTGGTGAAAATCGGCGCGATGCGCGCGTCACTGTCTGGTCGGTTGCCGACGTTACGCGTGATCGTGAACGGCAGGAAAACGTCTTCCAGGAGCTGCAATACGCCGTCGACTACCTTGACCACGCGCCCGCGGGGTTTTTCTCCATTGATGCTGCAGGCGACATTGTCTATCTCAATGCGACGCTCGCATCGTGGCTCGATCATGATCTCGCTCAGGTCGGCGCCGGCTCGCTCAAGCTGGGAGATATCGTCGCCGGTGAGGGCGCCGCGTTGCTCACGACGCTCAACGCTGCACCTGGAGAAGTAAAGACTGAAGTCCTCGACCTCGATCTCAAGACCCGAGGCGGCAAGCCTGTCCCCGTGCGCCTCTTTCACAAAGTCGCCTTCGGCGCCGACGGCACGCCTGGAGCCTCGCGCACGCTTGTTCTCAACCGGGCGCGGAGTGACGGAAGCGATCCCCAACGCGCTGCCGAAGTGCGGTTCATGCGCTTCTTCCAGAATACGCCGATGGCCATCGCCACTGTCGACAAGACCGGGCGGATCGCACGGAGCAATGCGCGATTTGCCAGCGCATTCGAAGGTCTGCTCAAAGGCGACGAAAGGTCGATCCTGTCGGTGGTCAGCGGGCGCGACCGGCCTGCGCTCGAGGCCGCGATCCGCAAGGCGGCCGAAGGACAAAGTGATATTGCGCCGGTCGAGGCGGCGCTCACCGGCAGCACAGAACGCTGGGCCAATTTTTTCGTGCTCGCAGTCGAGGAAGAAGACCGCGACGGCGAAGCCGCGATCGTTTACGCGCTCGAAACCACCGCGCAACGTACGCTCGAAAACCGGATCCAGCAGCAACAGAAGATGGAGTCGGTGGGACAGCTGGCCGGTGGCATCGCGCACGATTTCAACAACGTGCTTTCCGCCATCATGATGGCGACGGATTTTCTGCTCAATGCACACAAGCCGACGGATCCGTCATTCAAAGACATCATGCAGATCAAGCAGAATGCCAATCGCGCCGCAGCGCTCGTCCGTCAGTTGCTGGCGTTCTCGCGCAAGCAGACATTGCGTCCCCAGGTGCTCGATCTCGGCGAAACGCTGAGCGACCTCGGCATGCTGCTCAAGCGGCTTATCGGCGAGAAGGTGACGCTCGACATCGTTCATGGACGGGACCTGTGGCCCGTCAAGGCCGATATTTCGCAATTTGAGCAGGTGATCGTGAACCTCGCGGTCAACGCACGCGATGCCATGCCGGATGGCGGAAAACTCACCGTGCGTTCCGCCAATGTGACCGCCGATGAATGCGGACAATTCGCGTACAAGGGCATGCCCAGGGCCGACTACGTCCTGGTCGAAGTCAGTGACACCGGGACCGGTATTCCGCCCGAAATTATAGAGAAGATTTTCGAGCCGTTTTTCACCACCAAGGACGTGGGCAAGGGCACCGGCCTCGGTCTTTCCACGGTCTATGGCATCGTCAAGCAGACTGGCGGATTTATCTATGCGGATTCAGTCGGCCGGCCGTACGTCATTCCGAATTTTCCTTCCCCGTCATATTCCGGGCGCAGAGGAAGTGCTGGCGCAAATTCCTGCTGCGGAAGCGCCGGCCATTGCCGACGCGATGTCGGCCGCCGACCAGATGGCGCGCGCCGCTGCTGCGGACCTTACCGGGCATGGGACAATTCTGCTGGTCGAGGACGAAGACGGTTTGCGTGCGTTGAACGCGCGCGGGCTGACGTCGCGCGGATACACGGTTCTTGAGGCCGGCAATGGCGTGGAAGCGATCGAGACTTTCGAAAAGCAAGGGTCGCGTGGACCTGGTGGTTTCGGATGTCGTGATGCCGGAAATGGACGGGCCGACGCTGCTCAAGGAACTGCGCCGGCGCGATCCTGACGTCAAAATCATATTTGTCTCCGGCTACGCCGAAGAAGCCTTCAGCCGCAATCTGCCGAGCCAGGAACAATACGCGTTTCTTGCCAAGCCGTTTACGTTGAAGCAGCTGGTCGCTGAAGTGAAGAAAACGCTGGCGCGATGAAACGCCGTCAGACGTGTCCGCTCAATGCCAGGATGATCACCACGATCAGCAGAACGCCGACGAGTCCCGACGGGCCGTAACCCCAACCGGAACTGTAACCCCAGCGCGGGATAGCGCCGACCAGCGCCAGTATCAGCAAGACGATAAGAATTGTACCGAGCATTGTTGCGCCCCATCGATTGTAACGCGGCCGTCCGCATGACCGCCGTTTGTGAAAATCACAAAGTTCGCCCGAAACAACGATTTTAACGTTGCATGGTTCCAGGGTTCGCCTTCATGTGTTCGTCGCGCGAAACCGCACTGCAGCATGTTGGAAAATCTGCACGCCGCGTTTCCGCTCAGCGGCACGATTGAGCAAGATGTACTTTTGCAAGCATGCTTGGTTCAAATCGGCAGGGGAGCGCCCCGGCGTTGAAAGGGCGCGGTGCCTGAAAATAATCTCTTTCAAGCATCGCGCCTGCCGGACCGATATTGAAGTCGGCTTCGATGTCGGCGCGGGCCGACGCGGCCGGCCTCATTTCGGCGAGCGGCTCCAGCTTTGCGAATGCGGCGCCGCTGACGGTCAAAAACAACAGTCCCGCAAGGAGGGTTTTCATCCGTGCGTTCCGTGGTGCGTTCCCTGACATGACAAGATGAAAATCGCCTGACGTGCGGCTCGTTCCCGCCCCTTCATGATATTTCCGTGATAAGAAATCGCGGGATTTTAAGCGATTTGTCGCTGCGCCGCGGAGCCTCCAAAACCGGCAGGCCCTTACATATTGCCTGGCGCATGCATATCCTCTTGACGCCACATGCTGCCGGGAGATCACGGAATGATCCGTTACCGCTTTCTTTTTGCGCTTGCCGCCATCGTGGCTGCGCTCTTTATGGTCACTGCGGATGCGCAAGCGCGCGCCGGAGGCGGTTTCTCCGGCGGCAGTCGCGGCATGCGCACCTTTTCCGCGCCGCCCGTAACGCGCACTGCGCCGACCACCGCGGCGCCGTTGCAGCGCACGCTGACGCAGCCTGGGAGCGCCGGGGCGATTGGTCAGACCGCAGCCCGACCTGGCCTGTTCGGCGGCGGGTTGTTCGGCGGCCTTGCGGCCGGCTTCCTGGGAGCGGGACTGTTTGGCCTTCTTTTCGGGCACGGAATTTTTGGCGGCATGGCGGGTTTTGCTTCGGTCTTGGGCCTGTTGCTGCAAATCGTCCTGATCGTGTTCATTGCGCGGATGCTGTTTGCGTGGTGGCAGCGGCGGAACATGCCGGCCGCCGCCTACGCAGCGGCGCACCCGGCCACCGGCCATTCATTCACCGGACTCGGCGGAATGCTTGGTGCGCATGCCGCGGCAGGTGAACCGCTGACAATCGGCAAATCCGATTACGATGCCTATGAGCGATTGCTTGGCGAAATCCAGTCCGCATTTTCAGCGGAAGACCTTGGTGCACTCCGCGCGAAGGTAACGCCGGAAATGCTTTCCTATTTTTCCGAACAACTCGCGGAAAACGCAAGTCGCGGGGTCGTCAACACGATCACCGGCGTCAGGCTCGAGCAAGGTGACCTGGCGGAAGCCTGGCGTGAAGATGCCATCGACTATGCAACTGTCGCCATGCGCTTTTCGCTGACTGATCGAATGGTGGATCGTGCGAGCGGGCGAACCGTCGAGGGCGGTGAGCCAGGGGAGGTCACCGAGTTGTGGACCTTCATGCGCGCACATGGAGGCGACTGGCTGCTCTCAGCCATTCAACAGACTTGAGCGCCGCCTTGAGCAATCCTCAGGCGCTCTATAATCCTCAGGCGCTTTTGGCGGTTTCGTCTGTCTTCTTGCCGGCTTCGGGCTTTGCCGCGCGGTTCGCCCGTATGCGCTCGTCGAGCCATGTCTCGAACTTGACCCCGACTTCGCGTGGCTTGCGCCAGATCACCCGGCAACGGCGCCGCGTGGCGCCGCTTTCCGCCAGCAACAGCAGGAAGCTATCCGGAATATCTTCGGAGTCAGCGACGTTCACATGCGCGCCAAGATCCGAAATATCGGTCAGGACGCATTCGGAACGCTGCTTGCCTTCCACCAGCAGCCAGGCTTTGTGCTGCATGTGGTGGCGCTTCGCCTTACGCTTGTCTCCGCGCATGTAACCTCGCGGCCGTAAACCTCGTTCGATCAGGCCAGGTATTCAGATTTCATTAATTCTTAGGACTTCGATACGTGTGACTGTAGCAACTAGAATTTACAAATTCATAAAGCGTTATCCGATACCGCCGGTCGGGCCCGCAGCCGTTGACGTTACGTTGAAATCCGTCTATGTGGCCGCCCGCAACCTGGTTTTCGGCCTCAACTTGCTGCCACGCTCCCGGTTTTGGGCTGCGCCTCAAGTGAACTCCCAAAAACTTGGCTTGTGACCGCCAACGCGATCAGCGCGTCGGCGTTCAACAGGAAAGCGTGAAAGGAAACTCTTGATGCCTGTCGGAACTGTAAAATTTTTCAATACCCAGAAGGGCTATGGTTTCATCCAGCCTGACGATGGCTCGAAGGATGTCTTCGTGCACATCACGGCGGTGGAGCGGGCCGGTCTGCGTTCGTTGAACGAAGGCCAGAAGGTCAACTTCGAAATCGTAACCGAGCGTGGCAAGCAGGCCGCCGGCAATTTGCAGCCGATCTGACCATTCTCTACCGTTTGTGTTGAAATCGAAGCCCGGCGGGAACGCCGGGCTTTTTTTCGTGCCACAGGCTAAAGTGTTCCCTCGAAAACGCCGTCGGCAGAGACACTTGCGCCGGATAAAGGGAGGTAGGGATTATGGACATTATCGCTTGCGGATCGCGGCCGTCGCGCCGGATGGGGCCGCCAAGCTTCACCGGAACCGTGTGGCAGGATCCCATTATCCAGGCGCCCGATCCTGCGCGCGTGCGTTCGGCCTGGGTGAGGTTTGAGCCTGGCGCCCGCACCGCCTGGCACACGCACCCCCTCGGTCAGACGCTCTTCGTCACATCGGGGATTGGCCGGGTGCAGACCTGGGGTGGGCCGGTGCGTGAAATCCGGGCCGGAGACACGGTCTGGATACCGCCTGGCGAGAAGCATTGGCACGGTGCAACCGCAGAGCACGCCCTGGAACACATTGCGATGCAGGAAGCGCAATCGGGCGAGCATGTAACCTGGCTGGAGCCGGTCACCGATCAGCAATACTCGGGTAAAGCCGCCGGCTGACGCTCGCTCATCAAGGACGCGTGATCGCAGGAATAGGCGTGCGCGCGCGGTGTTCCGTTCTTCCGATGGCGGGGCGACGTGCTCCCGCCAAACCGGGAGGTATTGAAATGAAGTTCGTTCGGAAGGGCCTGCCACTCGCGGCGTGCATAGCGCTCATCTGTGCTGTGTCTGCCCACGCGCAACAGGCCAACATGTCGTTTTTCGTGACCAGTGCGGGGCCGGGCAAGGGCGCCGATCTCGGCGGGCTCACCGGCGCGGACCGCCACTGCCAGGAGCTCGCGGCATCTGCCGGCGCGGGCGCAAAAACCTGGCACGCGTACCTGTCGACGCAAGGCGCCGGCGCCGTGAACGCGCGCGATCGCATCGGCAAAGGCCCCTGGGTGAACGTCAAAGGCGTGACCGTTGCCATGAGTGTCGATGATCTGCACAGCGCCAACAACAAGCTCAGCAAAGAAAACAATCTTTCCGAGAAAGGCGAGGTGATCAACGGGATCGGTGACAAGCCCAACCGCCACGACATTCTGACCGGCTCGACGCCGGACGGAAAAGCCTTTCCGGCCGACAAGGACATGACCTGCAAGAACTACACAAGCAGCACGCAGGGTTCGGTCATGCTTGGTCACAACGACCGCCGCGGCCTGCGGGACGACGACGCGTCCAGGTCGTGGAACTCGTCGCATCCTTCGCGCGGGCCGGACGGCGGCTGCTCGCAGGCTGACCTGCGCAGCACCGGCGGCGATGGATTGCTCTATTGCTTCGCGACCAACTGATCTGAATTCTGCAAAGGGACGCCGGCGGGGCATTTCCCTCGCCGGCGTTCTTGCATTGAGACTAACCCTCTTGAAGTGACGTTGGGGCTCGGGTCAAGCTTGCAGTTTCAAACAAGGCTGCAGGCGAGGCACTCCTCATGCGCTATCAATTGTTTTACTGGCCGCAAATTCAAGGCCGCGGAGAATTCGTCCGGCTCGCGCTCGAAGACGCCGGCGCGGCCTACGATGATGTCGCACGTAAATCCGGCGGCATGGATCGAATGATGGCCATAATGAGTGGCCGCCGTGAAAAGCATCCGCCCTATGCGCCGCCTTTCCTGAAGGCGGGCAAGCTGGTCATCGCTCAGGTCGCCAATATCCTGTTCTACCTCGGGCCGCGTCTGAAGCTCGGCCCTCGCGACGAAGCAGGCCGGCTATGGTTGCATCAGCTGCAGCTGACCGTTGCGGATTTCGTCAAGGAAATCCACGACACCCATCATCCCGTCGGTTCAGGTCTTTACTACGAAGATCAGAAGCCGGAGGCCAAACGCTACACCGGAAACTTTCTCGGCGAACGCGCGCCGAAATACCTCGGGTATTTCGAGGCTGCCCGGTCGAAGAGCGGCGGCCCCTATCTGACCGGCCGCAAGGCGACATATGCCGATCTGTCCATGTTTCAGCTGATCGAGGGCCTTCGCTATGCGTTCCCGCTGGCGATGAAGCGCATCGAGCGCAAGGTGCCTGGACTCGTCGAAATCCATGCCAGGGTAGCCGCGCGGCCCGGCATCGAAGCCTATCTCGCATCACCGCGGCGCATCGCGTTCAACGAAATGGGAATCTTCCGGCACTATCCGGAATTGGACGGTTGAGCCGGCGCCGGCAAATTCAACCCTGTGCGTCGAGCCTTTTTCCACCGGCCGTCACCGGCTTTGCCGAAACGAGCGTAAAGGCGATCACGCAGGGTTCCGTGCCCTTGTTGATCCAATTGTGGATTGTACCGCGCTGGACCAGCACGTCTCCGGCCTTGAGATGAACGCTGCGTGCCGTCGAGCTCCATGTCTATCTCGCCGGACATCACGACTGCGTAGTCGATTGAATCGGTCCGATGGTTGCGTGGTGCGACCCCCGGACCAAAGCTCACGATTCGAAATACCGTCCCGTTGGGAATGGTGGTGCCGATTTTCTTGCCGGAAGGATCTTCATCGCCGTCGTTGTCGACCGGAAATCCTTCGCTGGACCAGATCACGCCGTAGAGCGCGCCGGGGCGCTGCGATCCCACGTTCTTGACGGTCTCATCGATCAGGACTTTGGCACGGCCCTGACTGTCGTGGCCGGTGACCACACGGCGGATGTTCAAGCTCATTGGCTCACTCCTTGTTACATTGCAGCGCGTTCGAGGCGGTCGATGAACGGACTAGCCGGCTGCCGGCGGCTTTCGCTTGCTCTCGTGCAACAGCAGGAAAAGTCCGGATCCGACGACGATGGCTGAACCGCCAAGCAGGGTCAGCGTGGGGACGTCGCCCCAGAATACAAAGCCCAGTGCTGCCGACCACACCAGCATGAAGTAGTAGAACGGCCCGACTGCCGAGGGCGGGGCGAGCGACAATGCGCGTGTCCACCAGTACTGGCCGAATGCGTTGATGACCCCGTTGGCGATCAAGGCGGTGGCGTCGATCGGTGTCGGCCAGACGAAGAAAAACGGCAACGCCAGCGTGAAGAACAACGTCAGAAAAATCATCTGATACATCGTGAGCGTTTCCGTGGACTCGGTCGTTGTCATTCCGCGCACGGCCGCCGTGATGCTCCCGAACATCACCGCGTTGGCCAGCGCGAACATGGCACCAAGACGGAAACTGTCGGCGCCCGGAGCGGCAACCAGCATGACGCCGAGAAATCCCGCAATCAGGGCGACACCGCGCGCAAGGCCGACCTTTTCCTTGAGCCACAACGCGGCAAACAAGGTTGCAAAGAGCGGCGAAGAAAAATTTATGGCGACCGCGCCGGCCAGCGGCATGAGTCCGAAGGCGATGATGATCAGGCTCTGCGCGGTTGCCTGTGTCGCGCTCCGCCCGAAATGATCGCGCAAGCGACGCGTGCGCAATACGTTGAGCCCCGTGCGCGGCAGGATCAAGCCGGCGCAAATGACAAGTGAGGCGCTCGCGCGGAAGAAGAGCACTTCAACGAAGGAATATTCGGCGACCTGCCATTTGGATAGTGCGCTGGAAAGCGCAAACATGACTGTCGCGCCAAGCATGAACAGAATGCCAAGGGGGATACGGTCGGCGCGTGCGATCACACGCTGGTCAAGGCTCTCGGAGGTCAAGGAAGCTCCCCAGCGGAATTGCAGGCTTCACTAGCACGCGCACCAGGTTGCGGGGAGGCGCAAAATCGAATGGCGGGCCTGCGGCGCGATCTAGCGGCTTTTGCGCTTTCGCGCACGGCGCGCCTCCCGCCGTTTTCGCAACATGCGCGCTTCCCGCCGCTTGCGCGCCCGCCGCCGCCTGCACCGCCTGCACAGGCAACGCGAGCGGCCGATCACGTGCTTGAGATAGTCGGTTCCGTAGTCGTACGTGATTTCCTCGTCCGGCTTGATTTTGCGCAGCGAGCGGATGAAGACGCGGCCGCCATAGGTGTAGGTCTCCGCGTTCGGATTGCAGGAATGGTTCGCATAACGGGCAATATTGCTGCGCGGGGTGCCATCGATCGTGACGCGGGGATTGATCTCGTACAGGTAGCGGTTGCCGCGCCGTTCGAGCCGGCCGGCTTCTTCCGCGCCCACGCGCGGACCTTTGTATTCGGCGATTTTTTCGCCTTTTTTGATCAGCCTGATGGCGAAAAGACCGAGCCCGGTGAAGGAGCGGCCGACACGGAATGTTTTTTGAGGCATTTCGGAACAGAGGAATGACGAACAGGCGATGCGGATGGCAGATGAAACGCCGTCCGTCAATCCAATCCAGCGATTTAGGCGGCGCGCACGGATCGGGTGACGCAGCAATTGCCTCTTCACGCCCGTCCGCCAGGGATCGGCAGGGCACAGCCGCTTTACGGCCGCTAGTGAAAGAGCTGCCCCGCCCAATCAACGAATGCGCTGAACTGATCGGGGTAGATCACGAAATAGATGACGAGGGCGACGGGAAACAACATGAACATCAAGTCGCGCATGGGTCAGTTTCCCAGCTGACATTGTGAGTCGTCGGTATGAGTTTCCAGACGATAGGCGGCGCAGGGAATATCATTGAGCGTAAAAAAGAGGGTACTACACCACCGCCCGATCAAAACGAGTATTCGAAGGTAATCAGAGGTAGCGTCTTGTATTGGAACTTTGCACAAGCGAGACGATGTGACTTTTCAATCACGGCCGCTGGAATTCGAGACGTGTAGGCGGCCAGATCATCTCGCTTTGATTGTCGCTAAATTCTATCGAGGCGTATCTTCAAGTCTTCACTTTGCTTGCGGAGTGAAAACTCATGTCTCGATATCTGATTTTGCTGCTCGTGAATGAACGGCGCCGCCTTTGCGGCCGACGTGCGGGCGCGCAACATTGTGGGCGCGAGGTTGAACGACAGGTTCTGCTGACTCCGTTCGGTCGGCAGCTGGGGGAAGGCCGTCCGGGGGTTGGGGCGGCCTCTCTCGTTTCTGGTCTCTATTTTTGCCATGATGACGCGATGGCACGCCCTCAGGAGCGCTGGCCCGAACTGCCGCTCGCGGCCTGGCACGATACGCGCGACACGCTGCAACTGTGGACGCAGGTCGTCGGCAAGATCCGCCTGGCACTGGCGCCGTGGCTCAATCACTCGTGGCACGTTGCGCTCTATGTCACCGCGCGCGGGCTGACGACATCACCCATTCCCTGGCGCAGTGGCGATTTCCAGATCGACTTCGATTTCATCGACCATGTGCTGTGGGTGCGCACCAGCGAGGGGCACTTCCGGCAGGTGATGCTCAAGCCGATGAGCGTGGCGGAATTCTACAATTCGGTGATGATCGCGCTGAGCGAACTCGGCATCGAGGTCAAGGTCACGACAATGCCGTGCGAGATCGCCGATTGCATTCCGTTCGAGCAGGACACGCTGCACGCGGCCTATGACGCGGACTATGCAAACCGTTTCTGGCGCGTGCTGCTCGCCGCGCATGACGTTTTTGCCCGTTTCCGCACCGGCTTTCTGGGCAAGGCGAGCCCGGTACATTTCTTCTGGGGCAGTTTCGATCTCGCGGTGACGCGCTTTTCCGGGCGCACGGCGCCGCGTCATCCCGGCGGCGTGCCTCATCTGCCCGACGCTGTCGCGCAGGAAGCCTATTCGCACGAGGTATCGAGCGCCGGTTTCTGGCCGGGTGGCGGCGGGCCGATCGACGACGCGGCGTTCTATTCCTATGCCTATCCGGCACCGCAGGGATTTGCCGCGGCGAAGGTGAAACCGGCGCAGGCGTATTTCTCCGGCGAACTCGGCGAGTTCCTGCTTCCATATGAGGCCGTGCGCACGGCGCGCGACCCCGATGCGGCGCTGATGGAATTCCTGCAAAGCACCTACGCGGCGGCGGCCGATCTGGCCAAGTGGGACCGCGAAAAGCTCGATTGCGCAATTGGAATTCCAAATCGGCCGAGGCCCGTGTGAAGGCCAAGTCGGCTAGAAGGCCAGAGGGCCATGAGGGCCATGAGGGCCGGGTTCCGTGGCCGTCGCGCGGCCAATAGATGAATCTTTAACTTTTCAGGTTACGATTTCGAACGCACACGGAGAGCCGATCGCCGCAGCTGTTCGTATCCGGATTACGCCATGGCATCAGATCAGACCACGCAGGCGCAGTGCCAGAAGTGCCGGAGCGCGATGGTCTATGTCACCGCCATGCCGCACCCGACCGCGCGGACGATGCGGCGAACGACTTTCGTCTGCTACACCTGCCGCGAGACCCGAACCTACATGTTGTCATCGCTCATGGCGGACGCTTATGCCGCCGTCTCCGGGCGCGACGGGAAAACCATCCCCGAAACGGCGTCGCGCCAGTAAAATTTCCTGCACAGCGAAGCCGCGCTGCGGCGCGCTACTGCACCGTTATCAGCCCGACCTGATTGGCGAGGCTGTTGGCGGTGACCGGATTGCCGTCCGGCGTCACATCCATGTTGCGCACGATGTCGCCGCCGCCGGGGATCGCCCAGCTCTGGAATTTTTCGCTTGCCGGATCGAAGCGCACGATGGTGTTCGGCCTGGCGCCGGATTCGTTGTACCAGAGCCGCGCCCTTGGTGAAGACGATGCCATAGGGCTCGGACTTCGGCCCGCTCGGCGACGGCCATTCCTTCACGTCGCCGGTCTTGAGATCGAGACGGCCGAGCATGCCGCGCGCGAAATCGGTGTACCAGATGGTGTCGTCATCGGAGAAGGCGAGGCGGCGCGGACGCGCGCCGTCGTTCGGCAGTTTGTATTCCTTGATCGCCATGCTCTGCGGATCGATGCTGGCGATCTTCGGCGCGCCGAATTCGACGACATAAGGCACGCCCTTTGAATTGATCATCAGCCCGTAGGGCCGCGACTTTTGGGTCGGCGAGGTGACGAGCTTGATGTCGCCGTTCTTCGGGATCGAGCCGGCCGATCATGTTGGCGCCCTGCACGGTGAACCACACCATGCCGTCCGGCGCGATGTTGATCGTGTGCGGGTCCTTCGCCGATTTGTCGGGCAGCGGATATTCGGTGGTGATGCCGGTCTTCGGATCGAGCTTGCCGATCAGGCCGAGCGCATTGCCGGTGAACCAGATGTTGCCATCCTTGTCTTCGGCGAGCCCGTGCGGGCCGGTGTGCGGCGACTTCAACGTGTATTCGCGGATCGCGCCGGTCTTCGGGTCGATGCGGCCGAGCTTGTTGGCGAGCTGACCGGTCCACCAGATCGAGCCGTCCTTGGCGGCGCGCGGATCATGCGGGCGCGAGCCTTGCGTCGGCACGTCCCACAGATCGATGCGCGCCTTCACCGGGCCGGCAATGATGACCGCCGACGGGCGCTGCCGCTCGGGGAAATTCTTCATCAGGTATTCGGTCATCGCCGGCCATTCTTCGGCGGGGACCGGCGCATCGAAGTTCTGCATCATGCGCACGACCGTGAGCCAGCCTTCCGGCGTGTAGCCGACGCGGATGCGGTTGATGTCGTGGCAGAGGCCGCAGGTCTCGGTGAAGCGCTGCTTCATCGGCCCTTCCGGCCATTCCTTGGCGGTGTATTGGGCGTGGGCGGGATTGGCTTGCGCGAGCAAGGCGAGCGTGAGGAGTCGGCACCGTGAGTGGCGTTTTGAGGGTCATAGGCGTTCTCCCTGAGTGCGGCGCTCTTGAGGCGCCTGTGTTCGTTGTTGGGCGCCAGCTTGGCGCAAAAACAGGCCGGGCGCTATTCTCGCACATCGGCGCGCGAGGCAGGCGCGACGACCCCCAAAGCCGATCAAGGCGAGGGGACGAGTTAATGGAAATCGGCGGGAGTATCCTATTCATCGGCAGCCGGCGAGGCGGCGCCTATCGCTCCGTCGCTAATACTTCTGATATCCTCTTTTTTGCTATATTGAGTTTCATGCGCTGGGCCGTTCAGACCCTCAATTCTATCGTCGACACCGAGATCAAAGCTCTACCAGCGGACATGCAGGCGCAATTTCTGCGGTTCGCCGAGATGATCGAACAAGTCGGTTTCGAGAGTTTGCCGCGCCAGAGCGTCCGGCATCTCGAAGGCAAACTCTGGGAGTTACGGATGATCGGACGTGATATAATCTCGCGCGCTATATACATTACGGCGGCAGGCCGCAGAGTTGTTGTCGTGCGGATCTTCATTAAGAAAACTCAAAAGACGCCGCAACGCGAACTCCAACTTGCTCGGCAGCGGGCCAAGGAGATCATATGACCAAGCTCAAGGATCTGAAGACGCGGCTGTTGAAGGACCCGGCGGTACGCAAGGAATATGACGCGCTGGAGGAGGAATTTGGGCTCGCTCTCGCCGTGGCCAAGGCGCGCGCTCGCGTTGGCCTGAGCCAGGCTCAGTTGGCCAAACCAATGCGGACGACGCAGAGCACCGTCGCACGGCTCGAAAGCGGCCACGGCAAGCCTTCGACACGCACGCTGGCACGCCTCGCCAAGGCGACAGGACATCGGCTGAAGATCAGTTTCGAGCCGCTGCGGGGGAAGGGTAGTTTTTTCGTCATCGCCGGGCCTGTCCCGGCCATCCCGCTGGATGCATGCCTTCCTAAGCGAGATCTCTGGGACATAGGCGTGCGGAGCACGCCGTCCTTTGGACGGCTATGCCCGTGACGACAAGGCGTGTGCAACCGCGCCGTCTATTTCTCAGTTGGCGGCTCATGGAATTTCTGATCTGCGCTCGGTCAGGACGTTCGGATCACGGTGAAGCCGACAAGGAAAGAGCAGGAGAGATGGAAGTGGTGGTAGGTGAGTTGCGTCGTCATGGCCGAGCTTGTCCCGGCCATCCCACTTGGGGACGCAATGCCTTCCTAAGCCATCACCACATAGGCGTGCGGAGCACGCCGTCCTTTGGACGGTTATGTCCGGTGACGACAAGCGAATGCGCACCCTCGCCGGCAATTCTTAAGTCGGCGTTGCTGGCCCAAGTGATGATCCATACAGCAGTTCCGCTCTCACGGGTGACTGGTATTGCAAACTCTAATATGTCTGCAGAACTAGAGATCTATGGATTAGGTGCCCCCATGAACGCCCCCCTCACGCCACTCCCACGCCCCCCTACCATCACACGCCGCTGTTTCCGCTCGGCCCCGACAAGACGCCCTATCGCAAGCTCGATATCGGCGGCGTGAAGGTCGAGAAGGTGATGGGCAAGGACATGCTGGTGGTCAGCCACGAGGCGCTGCGCGCGCTCAGCGAGGCCGCGTTCACCGACATCAATCATCTGCTGCGCCCGGCGCACCTGAAGCAGCTGCGCAAGATCCTCGACGACCCGGAAGCATCCGATAACGACAAGTTCGTCGCCTATGATTTCCTGAAGAACGCCAACATCGCCGCCGGCGGCGTGCTGCCGATGTGCCAGGACACCGGCACCGCCATCATCATGGGCAAGAAGGGCCGCGCTGGTCTTCACCGCCGGCGACGACGAGGCCGCGCTCGCCGAGGGCGCGCGCGACGCCTATCTCAAGCGCAATCTGCGCTATTCGCAGCTCGCGCCGATCTCCATGTTCGAGGAGAAGAACACCAAGTCGAACATGCCGGCGCAGGTCGAGATCTATTCGGAAGGCGAGGACGCCTACAAGTTCCTGTTCATCGCCAAAGGCGGCGGCTCGGCCAACAAGGCGTTTCTGTTCCAGGCGACGCCGTCGATTCTGACCCATGACCGCATGCTGGCGTTCCTCAAGGAGAAGGTGCTGACGCTCGGCACCGCCGCGTGCCCGCCCTATCACCTGGCGATCGTCATCGGCGGCACCTCGCGCCGAGCTGACCATGAAGACGGTCAAGCTCGCCTCGACGAAATATCTCGACGAGCTGCCGACCAAAGGCACGCGAGGACGGCCACGCCTTCCGCGATCTCGAGATGGAGAAGGAAGTGCTGGCGATGACGCAGTCGACCGGCGTCGGCGCGCAGTTCGGCGGCAAATATTTCTGCCACGACGTGCGCGTGATCCGCCTGCCGCGGCATGGCGCGTCGTTGCCGATCGGGCTTGGCGTTTCCTGCGCCGCCGACCGGCAGGCGCTCGGCAAGATCACCAAAGACGGCGTGTTCCTCGAGGAGCTCGAGCATCATCCGGCGCAATATCTGCCGGAGGTCGATCAGGAGAAACTCGGCGGCGCAGGTGGTCAAGGTCGACCTGCGCAAGCCGATGAAGGAAATCCTGGCGCAGCTGTCGAAATATCCGGTGAAGACGCGGCTGTCGCTCACCGGCACGATGATCGTCGCGCGCGATCTGGCGCACGCGAAATTGCGCGAGCGGCTGGAAAGCGGGAAGGGGCTGCCGGACTATTTCAAGAACCATCCGATCTATTACGCCGGGCCCGGCGAAGACGCCGGCGGGTTATGCCTCCGGCGCGTTCGGCCCGACCACCGCGGGGCGGATGGATTCATTACATCGACCAGTTCCAGGCCGCCGGCGGCTCGATGATTTCGCTCGCCAAGGGCAACCGCTCGGCGCAGGTGCGCGACGCCTGCAAGAAGCACGGCGGCTTTTATCTCGCCTCGATCGGCGGCAGCGCGGCCAATCTCGCCGAGCACTGCATCAAGAAGGTCGAGGTGCAGGAATATCCCGAGCTCGGCATGGAAGCGATCTGGAAGATCGAGGTCGAGGACTTTCCCGGCCTTCATCGTCATCGACGACAAGGGCAATGACTTCTTCAAGGAATTGAATTTGGGGTAGGGCGCAGCCGCGAACCTGTCGCCGACTTTGAGCTCGGGCCCGGCAGACGCTAGGTGTTGCGTTTTCGCCTTCGTTCATCGAGCCAAGCTCGACCGCCGGCCTTGATCCAGCTTGACGCTTCTTCCTCGGAAGAACCCTCGAAGATTTCCTCCGATGGGTTGCCTTCAAGCACGGCCCATACCGACCAAATCTGGGCATGAGATGCCTTCCGGACAACCAGTTTTGGTTCTTCGCCGCTCACACGCGCAGCATCTAGAATATCGATCATACTGGCTTAACAGGTTGGCTCTCGGGTTGTGCAAAAGGTGCTTTCGCAGAACGTCTTTAGGGATGAGGACTGCGCATCAACAACATTGCGACAAAAATGAATACGCTTGCCGTCATGGAAAAATAGAATGTTCTGGTGGCCAAACCTTGAAGATCATGAACTGAAGTCATAACAGCCTCCAGTGATTGCCTCGTCATCACTCCCCAAGATATGGGGTGCAGTCGCGAAATCTGCAATGAAGGCGGCAGATTTCCTCACCACCATGCTTCGCAATGCACGCCACGAATGGCGGCCACTACGTCCTCAGCATGGGCGTTCTTTCATTTGGCCTGCCGCGCCGGCGGTCCTTTCCTGATCGGTACGAGATGGAGGGATCATGAGATTGCTTGTCGCGACCATTTTTGGTCGTGCCACCCTCGTTCTCCCATCTTGCGATGGACCTTTTACTTGGTTCGTGCAGGTGCTTGTGGCGGTGGCTCAAAGGACGCTGCCCCTTCCGCGGATTGGCTGATTTTCGTCTGGCAATTCTCACGGCTACAAAATGGGCCGAATAAGAGATTGCCGCGTTCGTCGGTCGCATACCAACCTTCCTTAACCGCACGCAAGTCGGATTGGCATTCATTGATGTAATGCGGATTTGACGCGGTCATTGGTCGTTAGCGTCCATGTTCCGATCATCTGAAGAAGCCTCGACATATGCGCGACCGGTCAACATTGTAACGTGTCCGAAAAGTTTATTTCGATTTTCCTGGCAGTGCCGCTGACGCATTAGCTCGTTTGGTGCTTGTTTCACGGTTGTAGTGGCAGATTTCGGATAGCCATCCCGGGGGCAGCCACCGGCCGTGCATCCCCTTATCGTTTCGACAGGACGCTCGACTATTCATGAATAAAGGTGCACCGTGCCTGCAATTCGACGCTTGGGCGTCCTGGCGTTCGCGCCATCTTTTAGGAAAATCAGCGCTGCCTTGCCCTTGCCTGAAAAGCGGGGCGGAAAGCTCACATGCTCACTTCGCTCCCGCCGAAAGCCAGCCCCTTTGTTGATATTCGGGATGGACTTACGCTTGCGCAGGCCATTGTCGATACGGTCCGCGACCCACTCGTGGTTCTCGATCAAAATCTGCGCGTCCTTGCAGCCAGCCGGTCATTCTTCCAAACATTTCGACTCGTGAGTGACGATGTCCGTGGCCGGCTGATTTATGAAATTGACGACGGTCAATGGGACATCCCGGAGCTTCGTCACCTCTTAGAGACGATCACAACGAACAGGTCGGCTATCGAGGGATACGAAGTCGACCGGGAATTTCCAGCGACCGGTCGGCGGATCATGCTCTTGAATGCCCGCGAGGTCTTCTTTGAGGACGGCGCTCGCACCACAGTGCTTTTGGCATTTGAGGACATTACCGCCCGGTGTGCGATTGAGCAGCAAGTGCAGGATCTCTTGCGGGAAAAGGACATGTTGCTGGAAGAGATGCAGCATCGGGTCGCCAACAGTCTGCAAATCATTGCCAGCATTCTCCTCATCAAGGCACGCACCGTTCAATCGGAAGAGGCCCGATTGCAGCTGGTGGATGCGCATCAGCGCGTCCTTTCAGTCAGCGCCGTCCAGCAGCATCTGCACCTCTCCGGCCGGAATGAGTTGGTTGAGATCGCAAGTTATCTTTCGAAGCTCTGTGAAACATTGGCGCAGTCGATGATCGGCGACAGCCGGGCGATCTCGCTCAAGGTCGAGGCCGATTCCGGCACCGCTATATCACGCGAAGCCGTTAGCATAGGGCTGATTGTTACCGAGTTGGTCATGAATGCATTGAAGCATGCATTTCCAGATCCGAAACCAGATGCGGCGATCCTGGTTTCGTACAAACTCGCGGAAACCGACTGGAAGCTGACGATTTCCGATAACGGCATCGGAAAGCCTGATGTAAAGGCGAGCGAAATCAAGGCCGGGCTCGGTACCAGTCTTATCCATGCGTTAGCGAAGCAGCTTAATGCCCGCGTGGATATTGTAAGCGATTGTCACGGAACCGCAGTGTCGATGACGCACGCGACGTTTAAAGCCAAACAATCTCAGGCTATGAAGATTCCGGCCGAAGGACTGCCAGAAAGAATTCAATGAGCTTCAATGAACATGGGCTCATTGTCGGCGCATGGTCGTTATTTCGATCACGAATTGTAACCGCGCGGACAAATCGTATTGCGCTGTGGCGTTGAGATAGCCACGTGAGTATTCACACGGTCGCATTCGCATTGACGTTTGAAAGACTGCTCGGCGCTCGTGCGATCTAGGATGATCCGATGAGCGCTCAGGGCGCCGCTTCCGGAAATCCGCAACGGCACACGCCCAAAGGACATTGACATGATGGATCTTCAGACCAAGACGACAAAGCCTGTCGGCTCTCCCAGGACAGACGCCGCGCAATCGTTTCGTAAATCGGCTGAAAACGGCTCTACCCAGGTCAGGGCGGCTTTTGAGAAGACGAGCGCTGCCGCGGCCGACGCAACAGCGGTGATGAAGGATAGTTACTCGAGGGGTGTTAAGGGAGCGCAGGAGTACAACACGAAAGTCATCGAATTCGCTCGCACCAATGCCGAGGCCGCTTTCGACTTTGCCCAGGAATTGGTGGGGGTGAAATCGCCTTCGGAGTTTTTCGAATTGTCGACCAATCATTCACGCAAACAGTTTAAATCGCTGAGCGAGCAAGCCAAGGAACTCGCAATGCTGGCTCAAAAAGTTACGCTCGCGACGACTGAGCCCCTTAAGTTCGGTGCCACTAAGGCATTTAGTCAAATCTCGTAAGCCGCTCCGATTTATTTCAGCGCCTTTAAGCCCGAGTTTCCCTCGGGTTTTTTCTGCATTACCGGAGCGGCAGCGGGATTGCGCGTAGCTTGCGCTAGCGCAGCGCGATGATACGCACTTTGTGCGCGTCGTTGGTGCGTTTTCTAAAGTCGAATTGGCACCGTTTCTCGAAGTCAGGCCATCCGTGCGTCGAGCATGCCGCACCCTTTGGGGCAAGTGGCAGGCGATCCCCCTTTGCGGATGCCGCCGGCCGCGCGCTCGCACCTACGGGCGCAGCTGTATTCGGTCCAAGGGTCGTGAGGAAAGCCACAAAGCCTGCGACTGCGGCCGCAATTGCGATCTTGCTGGTCGGTTTGAGGGTTCTGCGTAGTCGCGTGTCCCGCCTGTGCATGGAACGGCAACGCATAGACGGGTTGATTGTTCAAATATTCACCAAGTAAAACAAGAAAAACGTCGCAACCTCCACCAGCGTTGATAAGTAATTTTGGCTCCAAATATTCGACACGGTAGTGGAACAATTATTGAACGCCGACGTTAGATTTAGGGACTTAAGTAATTACCTCTGAATCGTCACTTTTCGTGTAAAGGCTCCGCTTTTACTGGCGAAAAGTGAGATAAACCAAGGAGATTTTTCATGCGTTTTGCGCTTAAAGCCGGAATATTCGTATTGATGCTGGCAACGATGCCGATCATGGCCCAGGCCGGAACGCTGGAAGGCGTCGCGATCGGTGCCGGCTCGGGTGCCGTCATTGCTGGTCCTCCTGGCGCGGTCGTCGGAGGCGTGATTGGCGGCGTGGTGGGTGGCCCGGATGTGGTCGGACGCCATCACCATCGTCACTGCTGGGTCAATGAAGGCGGCTATCGCCACTGCGCTTGGCGCTGAGTGCTCCAGGTTAAGGCAAGTCGATCGCCAAGAAATATTCTTGGTTCGACTATGACAAAGGACGGAAATTTATGTCGCTAGGACTAATCCTAATCATCGTTCTTGTTATCTTCTTGTTCGGCGGGTTCAGCGGTCGCTTTGGCGGTTACGGCTATGGGTACGGTCACGGCGGCGTTGGTCTTATCGGCACAGTTCTCATCATTGTCGTTGTGCTGATGTTGCTTGGTCGGATCTGACCCTTCTCGACACTCGAAATGTGTCCAATTCGAAGACTTGAAAGGCTGCAAAATGCATGCATCGATTCGTAAATATGTATTCGGTGCAGGCGTCTCGTGCGCGCTTGCATTTTCCTTCGTAAGCCTATCACAGCCTTCCCGGTGCAGACAAACACCGCAACGGTCAGTTCATCGACGCCGAACATGATCACCGATGTGCGGTATTACGGTCATGGCCATGGTGGGGCTGCCGCCGCCGGTATCATCGGTGGGCTCGCCGCAGGCGCCATTATCGGTTCGGCTGCCGCCAACAACGGTTATTATTACGGTTCAGGATCTTATGCATATGAAGGCGAGTCCTATGCCTATGCGCCCGGTCCGGTCTATGTCGCGCCGAGCTATCGTGGCAACCGCGGCTATTACGGTGGCGGCTCGGCGCGTGTTGGCCCTGCTACTGATGATTTAAAGAGGTCGCTGAGAAAAATTTATGACTGTCATGTGAGGCCGCTTCAGCAGGCGGCCTCTCTAGTTTTGAATTTCTGGAGTGAACTCGGCAATGGATGTTCGACGAGATCAACCGGCACACCATTCAGCCGCCTAAAAATCTAGACGAAATAAGCCAGATTGAAGCACGCACTTTAAACCCGGCGTTTGACAGGCTGCCAGCGGAGAGGGAGCGGAAAAAGAAAGCGGCGGCCTTTTGAGCCGCCGCAGTTTTTTCCAGTCACTAACGCGGCTACTGGAAAAGCTTCATTGCATTGATCAATGTCTGCAACACGCCCAGTGTGAGCGGGATGCCGACGAAGCCCCACGCCAGCACGAGCTGCAGCGCCGTGGTGCCTTGCTGAGTTGAGTTTGCCATGTGTCGTTCCTCCCTTATGCCCGGGCGCCAGCCGGAGCGACTCGCCGGCTCGTTGGCGTCGAGCGTCGGTTGCCTTCATGTGGAATCGGGCGTCTACGGCCTTGACGAAGTAGTTGCAGATGAAGCCGATCACCAGCAGTCCAGCCATGATGTACATCGTGGTGTTGTAGGCCTGCGCCTTCGGAACGCCGTGATCGATCTGATACTGGCGGATGTAGTTCACCAGCACCGGGCCGAAGATGCCGGCCGCCGACCAGGCCGTCAGCAGCCGGCCGTGAATGGCGCCGACGTAGCGGGTGCCGAACATGTCCTTCAGGTAGGCCGGCACGGTCGAGAACCCGCCGCCATACATGCTGATGATGACCAGGAAGCACAGCACGAAGCAGCGCGACGCTGCCGATCGAGCCGGCGTGCGGCACCGTGCGTAGAGCACGGTCCCGAGCACGAAGAAGCAGAATAGGTGTTCTTGCGGCCGATCATGGTCGGAAGTCGACGCCCAGAAGAACCGGCCGCCATGTTGAACAGGCTGAGCAGGCCGACGAAGCCGGCCGCGGCGATCGGCGTGACCTTGCCGGGGAACATTTCCTGGCTCATCGCCGAAGCCTGGCCGAGCACGCCGATACCGGCGGTCACGTTGAGGCAGAGCACCCACCAGATCAGCCAGAACTGCGGCGTCTTCAGCGCGTCTAGACGTAGACGTCGTTCCTGGTGATCAGCTTCTGCGCCTGCACCGGCGGCGATGTAGCCCTCCGGCTTCCAGCCCGGCGCCGGCACGCGCACGATCGCCGCGCCGACCATCATGAAGCAGAGATAGACGATGCCCAGCACGATGAAGGTCTCGGCGACGCCGACATGGGTCGCGTGGAGAACTTCCTCATCAGCCACACCGAGAGCGGCGAGGCAATGAACGCGCCGCCGCCGAAGCCCATGATCGCCATGCCGGTCGCCATGCCGGGGCGATCGGGAAACCACTTGATCAGCGTCGAGACCGGCGAGATGTAGCCGATGCCGAGCCCGATGCCGCCAAGACGCCGTAGCCGACATAGATCATCCAGAGCTGGTGGATGTAGACGCCGAGGGCAGAGACAAGAAACCCGACCGCCCAGCAGAGTGCCGGCGGTGAACATCGCGCGCCGCGGTCCGCCTTCCTCGACCCAGCGGCCGAACACCGCGGCCGACGTCCGAGGAAGAACATCGCGATGGAGAAGATCCAGCCGAGCTCGGTGAGCTTCCAGTCGCCCGGCGCCGATTGCGTGATGCCGAGCAGCTTCGTCATCGGCAGATTGAAGACGCTGAACGCGTAGGCCTGGCCGATGCACAGGTGGATGCACAGCGCGGCCGGCGGCACCATCCAGCGGCTGTACCCCGGTTTTGCGACCGTGTGTTCTCGGTCGAGAAATGACATTATCCCCATTGGTAGTTTTCTCCCCTTGAAGTGTCTTGTGTTCTTCTGCGCCCTTAGCGCTTGCGCCCCTCAAACAGAAAATGCGCACGCCTCTGCATCAAGCAGGTAAGTGCAATCAATACGATTGAAAGTATAAATCGTATGTCAGTTGGGCAGATTGGGCCGGATCAGGCTGCGGGGAGCAAACCGCTCGGCGCGCGCGCGCGTGCTTCCTCAACGAGCGAAGCAATGGCCGGCTGGACCGGATATCGCTCCGACACCACAAGGCCGATCGTGTGGAACACGTCAGGCTCAACGATTGGAATCGCGCGCAATGCATCGGCCAATTCAACGGATTCGAGCGCTGAATTGGGGACGATGCTCGCCCAGCGGCCGACACGGACATGGGCCATCAAGGCTGGCATCGGATCGGTTTCCAGCAACGGCGGAACCTCGACGCCGATACGGCGCAGAATGCCGTCGACGATGCGCCGGCTTTGCATGTCGCGCGCAAGCAGACATAGCGGTGCGCCGGCTGCCTGCGACCACGTGACGCGATCCGCCTCTCCTAGCGGCCCCTCGCGTGTCGTGAGCAACAAATATTCCTCGCGGTAAATCGGAATAGCGTTAACGTCGCCAATCGGTTCATTGCTCAGGTAGGTGACGCCGGCCTCGATTTCGCGTTGGCGGAGCATGTTCAGCAGCACCGAGGAGGTGCGGCCGAGCACGGTGAATTGGATGTTCGGATGACGCAGCTGCAGTGGAACCGTCAGCTTGGCGACGAGCGGCATAGCTGAAGGGATCGCGGCGATCCGCAAGTGCGAATCCATGCCCGTCTTCAGGCCAAGAATGTCCTGGCGCATCGCGCGCGCATCACCCACGAGGCGGTGGGCCCACAGCAGAACGCGTTCCCCTTCGGGCGTGAAGCCCTGGAAGCGCGACGCGCGCTTGACGAGCGGCGTGTTGAGCATCTGTTCGAGGCTCTGGATTCCCAGAGAAAGGGTCGGTTGGGCGACGCCGCAGCTTTCGGCGGCTCGACCGAAATGCTGTTCCCGCGACAGCGCGATCATGAATTCCAGTTTTTCAAGCATTGCGCCTTCCCGTCCGGTTATTGGAAATACCTATAGTTGTCACAGTATTCTTGCCGGCACCTCAGGTGTAAAGCCACGCAATTTCGGCGCTTTCGCAAACTTGGGACACGGATCTCAGGCCGTCAATAGTTCAATGCAATTAAATGATTTCTAAAAACTATCATGGTTCGGCGTCGCCGGCGAAAAATTCAGCGCGCACGCATGCAGAAGGATCTCTCGGCACTGCATCGACGAAAGTGGCATTGACGAAAAACCTATTCACAGTCGGCAATGCCTAGCCGAAGACGGCATTCGATAACCTGCATCGTCTTGCACCCGATTCTAAAACAGTGCATGGGCGATGGAGCAACGATAAAGGAAGCCGCTAAAAAAATTCGGCTGCAACTCGAATTCGTTTCAACGGGAGGAAACCAAAATGTCAGATACGAATGAATCAGGCGCATTATCGCGCCGGACGTTATTGCAGGTTGGCGCGGGGCTCGCCGGCGGCACGATGTTGCCGACGGCCTTCTCGATGCCGGCATTCGCGGTTGGCGCCAGCGACAAGCCGCCGATCGGCACCTGGCCGGCCGGCTCGCAGGGCATCGACGCGTCACCATCGGCGCGGCCGTGCCGCGCACCGGCGCCTATGCGGTGCAGGGCGAAGACGAGCTCAAGGGCATGCAGCTCGCCGTCGAGCACATCAACAGCGGCCATCCGCTGATCAAGAAGATCGCGCCCAAGGTCACCAAGGGCGTGCTCGGCAAGCAGGTGAAGCTGGTCGTCGCCGACTCGGCGCGCCAAGCCGAACAACGCGGTGCAGGAGCAGCAGACCTTCATCAACGAGAACAAGATCGTCGCTGATGACCGGCTCGACCTCGTCGGCGGTGGCGGTGGCGCTCAACAAGTTCGCCGAGCGCGAGAAGATCCTCTACCTGCGTGGCGATCTCCGGCTCCAACGACACCACCGGCAAGGACTGCGCGCGCTACTCGTTCCGCCAGTGCTTCTACGGCGAGACGGCGGCCAACGCGATCGGCCCGGTGCTGGTGAAGACCTTCGGCAAGAACAAGAAGGCGGCGTTCATGACGCCGGACTACACCTACGGCCACACCGTCACCAAGTCGGTGAACGACTATCTGACCAAGAACGGCGGCTGGACGCATGGTGACCAACCAGGTCTCGCCGCTCGGCACGCAGGACTTCAGCCAGTACCTGACCAACATCGCCAACTCCGGCGCCGAGTTCATCATCAACGTGAACTGGGGCCGCGACGCGGTGCTGTCGATCCAGCAGGCCAAGCAGTTCGGCCTGACGCCGAAGATGAAGATGGTGATCCCCTACCAGATCCCGTTCCTCGCCAAGGAAGTGGGTCCGGAGCTCACCGAAGGGCGTGCTCGCCGCCACCGACTTCTGGTGGACGCTGGAGGACAAGTATCCGCTGGCCAAGATGTTCGTCGAGGCCTTCGACAAGAAGTACGGCTACAAGCCCGAATGGGGCGCCGACAACGCCTACATGCAGTTCGCCATCTGGGCGCGCATGGTCTCGGAAGCCGGCACCTTCTATCCGCCGGACGTCATCAAGCAATACGAGAAGGGCGAGACCTTCCACTCCACCGTCGGCGACGTGCACTTCCGCCCCGAGGATCACCAGCTGGTCCGTCCGGTCGTCATCGTCCGCGGCAAGGCGCCGAAGGACATGAAGAACAAGGAGGACTACTGGGAGGTCCTCGAGGTCGTGCCGGGCGCGCCGCTGATGCAGAAGCCCGACGCCTTCGGCTGCAATCTCGGCGACTACACCTGACCTGATCGGCGCCACTCCCGGTCAGCGGGAGTGGCGCTCCACGCCATGGTGCCCGGCAACAGGTCGGGCATCGCGTCTTTCGCTTGGTATAACGGAAGGCGCGGATGGCCGGTGCAGGGCCGTGGCAACGGGGCGATCGGGCAGATACGATGGTCAACTGGGCCTAATTTCATCTCGCAGTGCTTCAACGGGCTGGTGCTGGGCGCGCTGCTCGCGCTGATCTCATCGGGCCTGACGATCATCTACGGCACGCTCGGCGTGCTCAACCTCGCGCATGGCGCCATGTTCATGCTCGGCGGCTATGCCGGCTGGCTCGCCTACACCTACACCGGCTCCTTCATCGTCGCGGTCATCGCCGGCTCGCTGTTCGTGATGCTGGTCGGCGTGGTGATCGAGCGCGTCATCATCCGCTATTTCTACGCCCGGCCGCACGAGGACCAGCTGCTGGTCACCTTCGGCCTCGGCATCGTCTTCGTCGAGCTGGTCCGCTTCTTCTTCGGCAGCCTGTCGAAAACCGTGCCGCCGCCGCCCGCGCTGGTCGGCATCACGCCGCTCGGCTTCATGTTCTATCCGACCTATCGGCTGGCGCTGCTCGGCATCGTCGCCGTCGCGCTGCTCGCGCTCTATATCGTGCTCTACCGCACGCGCATCGGCATGATCGTGCGCGCCGGCATCGAGGATTCCGTGATGGTCGATTCGCTCGGCATCGACGTCTACAAGGTGTTCATGCTGGTGTTCGGCATCGGCGCCATGGCGGCCGGCTTCGCCGGCATCGTCAACGCGCCGGTGGTGTCGATCGCGCCGGATGTCGGCGAGACGATCCTGGTGCAGACCTTCGTCGTCGTCGTCATCGGCGGCGTCGGATCGTTCCCGGGCGCGGTGCTCGGCGGCCTGATCGCCGGCGAGATCATCAGCATCACCTCGATGTTCAATCCCGGCTATTCCTACGTCATGCTGTTCGTCGCCATGACGCTGGTGCTCGTGCTGCGTCCCTACGGCCTGCTCGGCACGGCCGGCCGCGAATGAAGCGCGGCCGCCTGATGCTCAGGCAACGCCCCTTCCTCGTCGAGAGCGCTGACGGCCGCCGGCCTGATCGCGGCGCCGTTCGTGCTGCCTTATCTCGGCTTCGCGCCGACGACGATCAACCGCATCCTGGTCTGGGGCCTGTTCGGCCTCGGCTTCGACATCCTGTTCGGCTTTACCGGCCTGCTCTCGTTCGGCCAGTCCGCCTTCTTCGGCACCGGCGGCATGGTCGCCGCCTATCTGCTGACGATCGCCAACTTTCCCGTACGTCATCGCTGGCGCTGCTCATCGGCATGGTCGCGCCGGCATCGTCGGCTATCTGGTCGGGCTGATCGCGCTCAGGCGCACCGGCATCTATTTCGCCATGATCACGGTGGCGATCGCGGAAGTCTTCTATTTCGTCGAGTTCAATCCGCTTTCGGCCTACACCGGCGGCGAGAACGGGCTGCCCGGCGTGCCGGCGCCGACGCTCTATCTCGGCTTCACGACCCTCCAGTTCAACACCGACTGGTCGCTCTATGCGTTCCTGGCGTTCTGGTATTTCGTCGGCATCGTGATCGCGCTGCGCATCGTGCGCTCGCCGGTCGGCGCGATCCTGAGCGCCATCCGCGACAACCCGCTGCGCGCGGCGGCCGTCGGCCACAACATCCACGGCTACAAGCTGACCGCCTTCGTCATCGCCGCGGCCTATGCCGGATTTGCCGGCGGGCTGCTCGGCGTGATGCAGGGCTTCATGCCGCCGGACGCCTTCATGTTCGACACCTCCGGCCAACTGGTCATGCAGACGGCGATCGGCGGCGCCGGCACGCTGTTCGGGCCGCTGGTCGGCGCCACGGTGTGGCTCTACCTGCAGCGATTTCCTCCAGACCACGCTGCATCTCGGCGCCACCTGGAAGCTGGTGCTCGGCGTCGATCTTCGTGCTGCTGGTCGTGCTTCCTGCGGCGCGGCCTGATCGGCGGCATCGCCGATCTTTATGCGCTTGATGACCGGCGCGCGGAAAAAAGCCCGAGCCGGCCGCCGAAGCGCCGGTCGCCGGAGTGACCGCCGAGGACGAGCAGACGGCCGCCGCCGCCGCGGCCGCGCGCAACGCGCGGTCGCCGCATGCCGGCGCGTCGCCGCGAGACCGACCGCAAGACGGTCCGATCCTCGCAGGCCGCGGCCTGACCAAGCGCTATGGCGGTCTTGCCGCCAACAGCGACATCGACTTCACGGTCAATCACGGCGAGGTGCGCGGCATCATCGGCCCGAACGGCGCCGGCAAGACCACGTTCTTCAAGATGCTGACCTGCGAAGTGCCGCCGACCTCCGGGCAGATCCTGTTCGAGGGTCGCGACATCACCGGCATGACGGTGACCGACGTCTGCCAGCTCGGCCTCACCAAAAGCTACCAGGTCAATCAGCTGTTCAACCGTCTTACCGTGCGCGAAAACCTGACCATCGCGGCGCTCGCGGAACTGCGCGGGCAAGTTCCGGCTCGACCTGTTCACGTCGATCGAAGAGCGTGCCCGGCCTCGGCGAGCAGGTCGAGCAAACGCTCGCAGCTCGTCGACCTGACCGAGCGCGCCGACATGCCGGTCTCCGATCTCGCCTATGGCGAGAAGCGCCGGCTGGAGATCGGGCTGGCGCTCGCGACCTCGCCGAGCCTGCTGCTGCTCGACGAGCCGCTCGCCGGCATGAGCCCGCGCGAGCGTGTCGAAACGGTGCGCGCTTCTCAAGTCGATCAGCCGGGGCCGCACCATGATCATCATCGACCACGACATGGACGCGCTATTCGAGCTGGCCGAGCAGATTACCGTGCTGCAGGAAGGCCGCGTGCTGGTCGAGGGCACCCCGGACGAAATCAAGGGCAACGCAAAAGTGCAGGAAGCCTATCTCGGCGGCGTGCACGGCGTTTTGGCGGCAGAATGAGCCTGCTCGAGGTCAAGGGCGCTCAACAGCCTACTACGGGGATTCCCACATCCTGTTCGACGTCTCATTGCGCGTCGAGCGCAACGAGGTCGTCGCGCTGCTCGGCCGCAACGGCGCCGGCAAGAGCACGACGCTGAAAAGCCTGATGGGCGTGGTGACGCCGCGCAGCGGGCTCCATCATCTTTGACGGCGCCGACGTAGCCGGAAAGAAAAGCCATGCGATCGCGCAAGCCGGCATGCAGCTCGTGCATGAAGACCGGCGCATTTTCGGCAGCCTCAATGTCGAAGAGAATCTCGTGCTCGCAGGGCTGACCGCGCGAGAACAATGGCCGCTCGATCGCATCTACGATATGTTCCCGCGGCTGAAGGAGCGGCGTGGCAGCCGCGGCACGGATCTATCCGGCGGCGAGCAGCAGATGCTCGCGATCGCACGCGCGCTCGTGCGCGATCCGAAGATCATTCTGCTCGACGAGCCGTTTGAAGGGCTGGCCCCGGTGATCGTGCGCGATCTCGTGAAGGCCTGCCGCGATCTGGCCGACGCCGGACAGACCATCGTCCTGGTCGAGCAGAATCTGGCCGCAGCCCTCGCGCTCGCGAGCCGCGTCTACATCATCAACAACGGCCACATTGCGCACGAAGGTCCGGCGCAGGAGATCAAGGCGCAGCCGGAAATCCTGCACCGTCACCTGGGTATATGAAAAAGATGTCGGCTAGATGCCCGGGCATCTAAAGAGCCGACAAATTCGGACGGCTCATGCGGTTGCGGCTACCGCCACCATCAGGAGTGAGATGCCGATATATTTCGCAGTCTGCGTAAAATCCGGAAGTTGATCCGCAAAACCGACGAGCCAGAGCAGGCTGGTGACCGCGATAATCGAATACTTCACTGCCGGGATCGCGGTCCATTTCCGCAACATCTTCAGCATGACACACCACTCCGCCGCGGCCCCTCGGTCCCGCGACATACGCTACGCCACTGCGATGCAATGTAGCTTATTGCGCTGCAAAAAGGCAAATTGGATCCCAGATTGGACCCATTGACGGGGTCAAGCCGCTAACGCCCGGGGCGCATCAAGTTTCCAGTTACCTCAGGAAAATAGCGTTCATTCGCAGCTTTGCCCGCGGATAATCCTCGCAGTCGAGCGCTCAATCCGCGACGGCCGCGCGTTTAATTTAAATCGGCTACCTCGGGAGCGACCCCGTCGGCCTGTCGGCCGATGCGTCCGCGAAAATAATTGAAGACATACACTCTGATAGCCGATGAGAGATTGCAATTGTCGCGGTCACGATTGATCTCGTCGACCACGCCCGAGAGGCTCGCACTTCTGTCGGAAACGATCTCCCGCAGTCCGTCCCAGAACTCGTTCTCGAGAGACACACTCGTTTTGTGCCCCTCCAGAATAATCGAGCGTTTGATGACGGCAGTTTTCATTTCGATCCGATGCGTTCTTGCTGTGCACGGGGTCGTCGCGGCGTTTCGCGATGCAACAAAAAATATGACGTCATTCGCGATCGAATGTTTTGAGAGAAATCAAATCCAGCGTTGAAAATGGCGGCCGTGTGGTGCCGTTTTCCTCTCTGAATTGTCGCGCCGCCGGTCAATATGCTGCATTCTGCTGCGATTTCGGATGATTTGCCGTGCTCCATCGTACTGATGGATTTGTGCGCAACGACGCGCAAGCGTCGAGAATGCTTCGGCGTATTCGGTTTTCCTGGAGTTGATCCAGATCAATGCGGTCATCTGCGGGCGCGTTTGAGCATTGGCCGCGGCGAACTGACCTATATGAATGGCTCAAATGATCCCGTCGCGTAGGTTGTTTTCATGTGGCAGTCCGTGTCCAACGCCCCATTCGATAGCGATCTGGAGCTTGCCGTAATCGACAAAGCCGGCCCGCACGCGCTTGTCTTTCCGTGCCGCCGTGGTGCCGGTGGGTGGATCGATGCACGCTCGAATGCTCGGATCGACGTGAACCCGACTCATTGGCGGTTGTGGCCGGAGCAGCGTTAGACCTGTCGAGGGGGCTTTTCCGGATTGTTCAGGCCGAAGAGTTTCGCTTCTTCCTCGGCGAGGAGCCGGCCTAACGTCTGGCGCCGCGTCTCGTCAGTTTCCTGGGCGAGCAGGCGCCGATAGTGCTCGATATTGAACCGGGCCACGGTTCTATCCACCGAACGGCTCCGTTGTTGCTACTGGCCCCTGGTCGGACTCTAGCTTTTGCTCGAGTAATTACAACCGTCCCGCGAACCGCCGTCCGGTTGAATGGCTAAAATGATAAATAAATAAGGCCGCCCATGCGGGCGGCCTTAAACTGTCATATAGCGCCTGGCGCTCAGCAGGGCGCGCACCAGCAGCGGCCATAGCGGCACACACGGTGGTGCCAGCGTCCACACCATTGGCCTCGGTACGGTCCGCATGCGGCTTTCTCGATCGGCGTGAAGTTATGGCTCGCCGCCGGCAAGGTAGCCGCGCCCCGAGTGATCTGCGCACTGGAAGCAAGTGAGCCCGCGAGCAAGATCGCGGCCGTCGCCGAGAGTGTCACCACCAGCTTACGCATCGGGTTTCTCCTTTGGTTGTTGATCTGGTATGGAAGGGGAAATCGAATTGCAGTTTCAAAATACCGTCGCCACATGACTATTGGGCGTCGTCATTTGGAAGAAATCCAGTAAAATTTTGGCAATAAGTGTGTTCACGCAAAGGCTCGCGTGCCGCGGATGTTATTTCTGCTTTTTTGTCCGCTTTTTTGCCGCGCGCCGTTTATATCTCGAGAGGAATTACCTTGGCGGTATTGGCGGCACTTTTGCGCAGCGCGTCTTTCAGGCTTGTTGGCCGGCCATGTTTTTTAAGCAGATCGTTGAAGGCTTCGTCGGCGAGTTCCTGAAACGACTTCATGCTCTCGGAGGCAAGAATTTGAAGTTCGCGCCATGTCTCCTCGTGAAACTGGACGCGCTTGCCAATCATAGCAACCAACCTTCCACCCGACTTAATTCTCCGCAGGCCGAAAACCACCGCAGGGCATTTTGGTTCAAGTTGCTGCTGTGACGACGCTCCAGTCAGGGCCTTATTATTTGGGACTCGGATGCGCGCTCGCCGGCGGCGATGCGAGTAGCGAAATACCCATGAAAATTTGGACTGAATTAACGCGTTTGATTGTCGCACCTTGCCGAGAATTAATGTCGCGCAGCGCGGCTTTTATGCAAAATTTATATCAATGCCGAAGTCCAACTCCACACCAACGAGGCTGTGTCCGGTCTGCCAAAACGGGCAAATGGACACGCTGACCAAGATTGAGCACGACGACGAATCTGTCACGACGTATTGGCGGTGCCCTTCGTGTTCGCATGTTGAGGTTAGGCGTACATCGCCCTGGGGAAAATCCAGCGAATAGCCCGCAAATGCGGGATAGGCCGGACTAACTATCACCAATTTTTTGAACGGAACATATTGCGAACAGAGAACAAACAGTGTACAGTCTTTTCCTCAGTCAATTCCGGTGGCGCGGCAGGGGTCGCGTTGTCGGGGGGTCGAATCCCCGCCATAAGGAGCGCGACATCATGAGTCAGCCTGCCCTGCGTCTCGTTGAAGGATCATCCATGGACAAGTCGAAAGCCCTTTCCGCTGCGCTGAGCCAAATTGAGCGTCAGTTCGGCAAGGGCTCGGTCATGAAGCTCGGCAAGAACGACAAGGCTATGGATATCGAGGCCATTTCCTCGGGCTCGCTCGGGCTCGACATCGCGCTCGGCATCGGCGGCCTGCCGCGCGGCCGCGTAGTGGAAATCTATGGGCCGGAATCTTCCGGCAAGACAACGCTCGCGCTGCACACGATCGCCGAAGCCCAGAAGAAGGGCGGCATCTGTGCCTTTGTCGACGCCGAACACGCGCTCGATCCGATCTATGCCCGCAAGCTTGGCGTGAATGTCGATGATCTTTTGATCTCTCAACCGGATGCCGGCGAGCAGGCACTGGAGATCGCCGACACGCTCGTGCGATCAGGTGCGATCGACGTGCTGGTGGTTGATTTCGTAGCCGCTCTCGTGCCGCGCGCCGAGCTCGAAGGCGAGATGGGTGACGTGCAGCCGGGCAGTCAGGCGCGGCTGATGAGTCAGGCGTTGCGCAAGCTCACCGCTTCGATTTCCCGCTCACGCACCATGGTGGTTTTCATCAACCAGATCCGCATGAAAATCGGCGTGATGTATGGCTCGCCGGAAACGACGTCGGGCGGCAACGCGCTGAAATTTTACGCTTCGGTGCGGCTCGATATCCGCCGTATCGGTGCCATCAAGGAACGCGACGAGGTCATTGGCAATCAGACCCGCGTGAAGGTGGTCAAGAATAAGCTGGCGCCGCCATTCAAGCAGGTCGAATTCGACATCATGTACGGCGAGGGCGTGTCCAAGCTCGGCGAATTGATCGACCTCGGCGTCAAGGCCAACGTCGTGGAGAAATCCGGCGCATGGTTCTCTTACGACAGTCAGCGCATCGGTCAGGGCCGCGAGAACGCCAAGCAATTTCTCAAAGAAAATCCTGACATGGCTGCCAAAATCGAAGCTGCCGTGCGGCAGAACGCCGGCCTTATCGCGGAAGCGATCATGGCGGGTGAAAGCGCCGACAAAGACGATGACGACGACGAGGCCGCTGAGGCTTGAAAGGATGAGGGGCTGCCGGATGGCGTTGTCTCGACGCTGCCGTCCGGAGCCGGTCTTCGCGAGGAAGGCATAGCCTTCGACAGCGAGAATCCGGCGCAGGCGATGCCAGAGCCATTGCCTGTCCTGCCCACGCCGACCAACCATCTTGCCGCGCCGATTGCAGAGCCAGAGGCCGCTAAATCGAGAAAGGCCGGTGCTGCGAAAGGCAAAGCCAAGGATGCGACGGGAAAGAAACCGAAGGCGGCGGCCGCGAAGGCCAAAGAACCGGCGGTGAAAAACTCGAAGCGCAAAGCGAAGTCCGGCCGCTAAGGCCCGATGTGAGGTGAGGCGCGCGCGGCGGCGCCGGTGTTATTCGCCGCACCATTTGGTGACGCGTATCGTCCAATGATGCGTCAGGCATTCGCCCCCGTCGGCACCCGGCTGCGTAAAGCGGCCGCCACCGAGGACGGGGGCGAAGGCGTTTGGCGAGGATTTCGTGGTCCGACGTTTCCAGCTGGCGTCTCGCCTCTGCGGAGACGGCGCATTCGGCCCAGAGCGGCATCGCCGGGCCCGGCGCGGCGGTGACTGGCTTTTCGGCCGCGGTCCCGCCTTCCTAGACTTAACGCAACCCCACCGCTAAATAGCTGACTGAAAACACCAAGCCGGACGGGGATTTAGGCCCGATCGGAACAGGGTTGCACGGTTCAAAATGAGTGGCGTCAACGACATCCGCAAAAGCTTCCTCGATTTCTTTGCCCGCAACGACCACCAGGTCGTGGCATCCTCGGCGTTGGTGCCACGCAATGACCCGACGCTGATGTTCACCAATGCCGGCATGGTGCAGTTCAAGAATGTATTCACGGGCCTCGAAAAGCGGCCGTATTCGCGCGCGGTCTCCGCGCAGAAATGCGTGCGCGCCGGCGGCAAGCATAACGATCTCGACAATGTCGGCTACACGGCGCGGCACCACACGTTCTTCGAGATGCTCGGCAATTTTTCTTTCGGCGACTATTTCAAGGAACGCGCCATTGAACTCGCATGGACCTTGATCACGAAGGATTTCGCGCTGCCCAAGGAGCGGCTGCTGATTACGGTCTATATCGACGACGACGATGCTTTCAAGCTATGGAAGAAAATTGCGGGCCTCCCCGACAGCAAAATCCTGCGCATTGCCGGCGCGGACAATTTCTGGGCAATGGGCGACACCGGCCCGTGCGGCCCCTGCTCGGAAATCTTTTACGATCATGGCGACAAGATACCCGGCGGCCCGCCCGGTTCGGCTGACTCCGAAGGCGATCGCTTCATCGAGATCTGGAATCTCGTCTTCATGCAGTACGAGCAGATGGAGGGCGGCAAGCGTGCCGACCTGCCGCGGCCCTCGATCGATACCGGCATGGGGCTCGAACGCATCGCCGCAGTGCTTCAAGGCACGCACGATAACTACGCCATCGACCTGTTCCGTGTGTTGATCCAGACTATCGCCGATTTGACCAGGGTCTCTGCGAACGGACCGCACAAGGCTTCACACCGTGTGATTGCGGATCATCTTCGCGCGTCGGCCTTTCTGATCGCCGACGGCGTGCTGCCGTCGAACGAAGGGCGCGGTTATGTGCTTCGCCGCATCATGCGGCGTGCCATGCGTCATGCCGAACTGCTGGGCGCAAAGGAACCGTTGATGTGGAAGCTGGTCCCCGTGCTCGCGCGTGAAATGGGGCAGGCCTATCCCGAACTTATCCGCGCCGAGGCGTTGATCACCGAGACGCTCAAGCTGGAGGAAACGCGATTCCGGCGCACGCTTGAGCGCGGCCTCGCCATCCTCGACGAGAAAAGCAAAGGACTTCAGAAAGGCGCGATGTTCGACGGCGATACCGCCTTCACGCTGTACGACACTTACGGATTTCCACTCGATCTCACGCAGGACGCGCTGCGCACGCGCGGCATCAGCGTCGATCTTGCGAGCTTCGAAGATGCCATGGAGCGGCAGCGCGAAAAGGCGCGCGCGTCGTGGGCAGGTTCCGGAGAAGCCGCGCAGGAAACGGTATGGTTCGGGCTGCGCGAGAAGGTCGGCGCCACCGAATTCCTCGGCTACGAGACCGAAAGCGCCGAGGGCGTCGTCGCGGCGCTTGTGAAGGACGGCAAGCAGGTGCCCGAGCTCAAGAAAGGCGAGAGCGGCGCCGTGGTCATGAACCAGACGCCATTTTACGGTGAAAGCGGCGGGCAGGTCGGCGATACCGGCGAGATGCGGCGCGAGGGCGTGAAACTTACGGTCGCGGACACGCAGAAAAAAGCCGGCGACGTGTTCGCCCACCTGGTGAAGGTGGAGCAGGGTTCGGTCAAGGCCGGCGATCCGCTGCTGATGGAAGTCGATCACGCTCGCCGCGGCGCCATTCGCCAAAATCATTCGGCGACGCACCTGCTGCACGAGGCGCTTCGTCAGGTCCTCGGCGATCACGTGGCGCAGAAGGGTTCATTGGTCGCCTCCGACCGGCTGCGCTTCGACTTCTCGCATCCCAAGCCGATGTCGGCGGATGAGATCGAACGGGTCGAAGACATCGCCAATGACGTCGTCCTCCAGAATGCGGCTGTCACCACGCGGCTGATGGCGGTCGATGACGCAATCGCGTCAGGCGCGCGAGCCTTGTTCGGAGAGAAATATGGCGACGAGGTGCGGGTGGTCGCGATGGGCGAGGGTGCCGGCAACGGCAAGTCGAACGGCAAGTCGAATTCCCTTGGCTGGTCGGTGGAACTGTGCGGCGGCACCCATGTGCGCCGGACTGGCGATATCGGCCTCATTTCGGTGGTCGGCGAGGCGGGGGTTGCGGCCGGTGTCCGCAGGATCGAGGCTTTGACCGGTAAAACGGCCCGAAAGTCCGCTAATAAACAACTTCAAGTCGTTAAAGCGGCGGCTGCGGAGCTTAAAGTGCCGCTCGAAGAGATGCCCGGACGTATCGGATCGCTCTTGGACGAGCGCAAGAAGCTCGAGCGCGAGCTCTCCGATGCCCGCAAGAAACTTGCCATGGGCGGGGGCGGCACGGCGCCGGGCGAGGCCGCAGATGTGCGGCAGGTTAATGGCGTGAAGCTCCTGGCGCGCGCCGTATCCGGCATTGAGCTCAAGGACCTGCGCAGTCTTGCCGACGAGGGCAAACGCAAGGTCGGGTCGGGCATTGTGGTCATCGTTGCGACAGCCGAAGACGGCAAGGCGGGCATTGTCGTTGGCGTCACTGATGATCTCACAAAACGTTTCAACGCCGTCGACCTTGTCAAAAAAGGTGCCGAAGTACTCGGAGGAAAGGGTGGCGGTGGCCGCCCCGACATGGCGCAGGCGGGCGGCCCGGATGGTTCCAAGGCCGACGACGCCCTCAAGGCAGTCGAGGCCGCGCTCGCCGGCTAGGTTGCATCACGCATCGCCTGGTTCGCGGCATCGCGCACGAATTCCCGGCCGCGTTGCGACCACCTGCGCACGGCACTTCCAGCAGGTTATAGCCGTAGCCCAGTAGTTTCGCCAGTGAAAAAACGGCGGCACGCCGGAACTCTCATTGCGCTTGGCGTGCCAGCGGTTCAATCGATGATTGGAGGGCCACCTGGCTCTTGCTACAATTTCTTGCGCGAAATCTCGGAGAGTCGGAGGCATGGCCGAATTGCATTTCACATGCTGGCTGCGAGAGATCGTGCCGGACGGGCCGCTGAGCGCCGCGGGCGCGACGGTCGGGGCGGCGCTCGGCGCCGTCTTCAACGAACGTCCGCATGTGCGCGGTTATGTCGTCGACGAGCAGGGTCGGTTGCGCAAGCACGTCTGCATCTTTGTCGATGGCAGGCGCCTGCCGCATCAAGCCGCGCTTGCGCATGCTATCCGGCCGGATTCCAGGCTCTATGTCATGCAGGCTTTATCGGGAGGTTGATCATGGCGGAGCGGATGCTGGTGGCAACGCGCAAGGGTCTCATTACGCTCGCAAAGAACGGCGAATGGTCGGTGCTGCGAACCGACTTCGCCGGCATTCCGGTGACCGCAACGCTCTACGACAATCGCGACGGCGCAATTTACGCGGTTCTCAAGCATGGTCATTTCGGCACCAAACTTCATCGTTCCGATGACAACGGGAAAACATGGATCGAACTGCCGGCGCCGGCTTTTCCGGCCGATGCGGCCGGTGCACCGGCGCTTTTCCAGTTATGGACGATTGAAACCGGTGGCGCCGATCAAAAAGGCCGCCTCTGGGCCGGCGCGCTTCCCGCCGGGCTTTTCGTCTCCGATGACCGAGGCGAGAACTGGCGGCAAGTAAGTGCGCTATGGAACGTGCCCGAGCGCGAGAAATGGTTCGGCGGCGGCTATGACGATGCCGGCATCCACTCGATCTCGCCGGATCCGCGCGATCCTGATCGCGTCGTGGTTGCCATCTCTTGCGGAGGTGTCTGGGACACGCGCGATGCCGGCGCGCATTGGATGCTGCAGGGCGAGGGGCTGATCGCGGCCTATATGCCGCCGGAGCTTGCAGGGCAAAAGGAGACACAGGATCCGCATCGCGTTGTCCGCTGCGCGCGCGGCGCCGGACGTGATGTGGATGCAACATCACTGCGGCATTTTTCGCTCGACCGATGCCGGCGTGTCGTGGACGCAGATCAAGCCGCCGGGGGATGATTTCGGCTTTGCCGTCGCCGCCCATCCGCGAGAGGAACGATACGGCCTGGTTCGTGCCGGCGATCAAGGACGAGATGCGCGTGCCGCGCGATGGCGCACTCGCGGTCACCCGCACCAAGGACGGCGGCAAGACCTGGCAAAGCTTCCGCGACGGGCTTCCGCAGAGGGATGCCTATGACCTGATTTACCGGCACGGGCTCGATGTCGACGAGACGGGCACCCGGCTCGCCATGGGCTCGACCACGGGCAGCCTGTGGGTCAGTGAAAACGGCGGCGAGGGCTGGCAGCTCCTCAATGCGCACCTGCCGCCGATTTATGCGGTGCGGCTGTATTGAGGGTGCCGGTTTTTCGGTAAAGCTGCGTGCCCGGCCCCGCCGGGACGATAGTCTGATATATCGAGATCGATCGATTTCAATCCGGGTCAACGCCGCATGGCACGCAACCGCCTCAAGGATTTGCGCCGGCGCGTCTATCAGGTTCTCGAACAGGGGCCGATCGGCGACGGCATTAGCAGCGCGGTCGACCGGTTTTTGGTCGCGCTCATCCTCGTCAACCTGGTCGCGGTCGCGCTGGAGTCGATTCCGCATTACGAGGCGCGATATTCGGCCGCGTTCAACCTGATCGAATATTTCTCGCTCGTCGTGTTCACGGTCGAATACGGGCTCGCGATTATGGTCGGCGGTCGAACATGGGCCGCACCGGCACCTGGCATCCTCGCGGGCGCGTCTCAAATATGCGCTTAGCGCCGCCGGCATCATCGACCTCATCGCGGTGCTGCCGTTCTGGTTCGCCATCTTCCTGCCGGGTGATTTCCGTTTTGTGCTGGTGTTCCGCATGGTGCGCTTCTTCAAGATCGCGCGCTATTCGCCGGCGATGCGCTCGTTGCTCGACGTGCTCTACAATGAGCGGCGCGCGCTATTCGGCTGCCTTGTGATTGCGCTCGGCAGCGCTGTTGTTGCGGCCTCATTGATGCATCTCGCTGAAGGAAATGTTCAGCCGGAAAAGCTCGGCACGATTCCCGATGCACTATGGTGGGCGATCGTCACGATCGGCACGATCGGCTATGGCGACGTCGTGCCGATCACCGCGCTCGGCAAGCTGATTGCAACAGGCACGATCTTTGCCGGGCTGGTGATGATGGCGCTTCCCGTCGGCATCATTGCGACAGCCTTTGCCGAACAGATCCACAGGCGCGATTTTATCGTGACCTGGGGCATGATTTCACGCGTGCCGCTTTTCGCCGAACTTGATGCCGCGGAAATCTCCGACATCATGGAGCTGCTCCGGGCGCAAGTTGCAGAGCCGGGTGAAGTCATCGTGCGCGAGGGCGACGCCGCGCACTCGATGTATTTCATCGCCGCCGGCGATGTCGAGATTGCGCTCAAGGGCAAGAAGGAGCCGCTGCGGCTCAGTGTGGGCCAATTCTTCGGCGAGGTGGCGGTGCTGCGCCGCGCGCGGCGTTCGGCGACGGTGATTGCGCTCACCCGCACCAATCTCCTGGTACTTGATGCGCACGATCTGCACGCGCTGATGCAGCGAGATCCGCGTATCGCGTCACGCATCGACGAAGTGGTGGAAAAGCGCGTCGGCCGCGGCGCAGTATCGCCCAAGGGCGATATCGTCGCGGAGGAAATAAAATAGAGCCATAGTCGATATTTTCGGTCTGGCCGGGACATCGGCGTACGCAGAACGGCGTCGCTTCGCTCGCCAATGGTCCGGCTACCCACGTTTTGCTTATTGAACCGCGCGAAGAAAGACGTGGATGTCCGGCCTAAAGCCGGGCATGACGAACGAGAGGCAGTGCGTTTCACCCGTCATGGCCAGACATAGCCGCCCGCGGTTCGTCATTCCGGGGCACGAGCCAACGGGTCCGGCCAAGGGCCGGCCCGATGGTAAACTCCGCGAGCGAACCTGGAATCCAGACGCGAGCACGATCCTTCGTTCTCGATTCCGGGTCCGGTCCTTCGGACCGTCCCGGAATGACGGAGCGGAAAAACGTCGATGCGCACAACACAGCCGTTCGCAGAACGGCGTCGCTTAACCCGCGGTGATGAGCGGATGTCGAGTTCGTAGGGTGGCTAAGGCGCACTGATCTCGGGCTTGCCCGAGATCAGCAATCTGGAATTCCCAAGTCGGCTATAGCCGACTTGGGTGCGCCGAGCCCACCGCGCACGTGCGGCGATCGCATCACCCATGGTGGTGGGCACGCGCCGCCGCCGCGCCTAACGCGCGCCGGCGTCGCTTTGCCCACCCTACAGATTGCAACGCCAGGTATGACGGCTGAGAAGCTTTAGCTGCGCCCTGGAATGACCGCATAGAGGCATAAAAACGCGCCTACGCCATCGCCTTTTTCAGGTTCGCGTCCACCTTGTCGAGGAAGCCGGTGGTGGAGAGCCATTTCTGATCGGCGCCGACCAGGAGTGCGAGGTCCTTGGTCATGAAGCCGGCCTCGACGGTATCGATGCAGACTTTCTCCAGCGTCGCGGCGAATTTCGCCAGCGCATCGTTCTTGTCGAGCTTGGCGCGGTGAGCGAGACCGCGCGTCCAGGCAAAGATCGACGCGATGGAGTTGGTCGAGGTTTCCTTGCCCTTTTGATGCTCGCGGTAATGGCGGGTGACGGTACCGTGGGCGGCCTCGGACTCCACGATCTTGCCGTCCGGCGTCATCAGTACCGACGTCATCAGGCCGAGCGAGCCGAAACCCTGCGCGACAATGTCCGACTGGACGTCGCCGTCATAATTCTTGCACGCCCAGACATAACCGCCCGACCACTTGAGCGCAGCCGCCACCATGTCGTCGATCAGGCGGTGCTCGTAGGTCAGCTTTTTCTTGTCGAACTCGCCCTTGAATTCCTTTTCGAATGTCTCCTGGAAGATGTCCTTGAAGCGTCCGTCATAGACCTTGAGGATGGTGTTCTTGGTCGAGAGGTAGAGCGGGTATCCGCGCGACAGCGCGTAGTTCATCGATGCGCGTGCGAAATCGCGGATCGAGTCGTCGAGGTTGTACATCGCCATCGCAATGCCCGAGCCGGGGAATTCGAACACCTCGTGCTCGACCTTCTTCCCGTCCGGGGTGACGTAGCTCAGCGTCATCTTGGCGTTTGCCGGCACGCGGATGTCGGTCGCGCGATATTGGTCGCCATAGGCGTGGCGGCCGATGACGATCGGCTTTGTCCAGCCCGGCACCAGCCGGGGCACGTTCTTGCAGATGATCGGCTCGCGGAAGATGACACCGCCGATGATGTTGCGGATGGTGCCGTTCGGCGAACGCCACATCTTCTTCAGGTTGAATTCCTTCACGCGCGCTTCGTCGGGCGTAATGGTGGCGCATTTCACCGCGGCGCCGACTTCCTTGGTCTTGTTGGCGGCGTCGATGGTGATCTGGTCGTCGGTCTCGTCGCGCTTCTGCACGCTGAGATCGTAGTAGAGGAGGTTAATGTCGAGATAGGGATGGATCAGCTTGTCCTTGATCAGCTGCCAGATAATGCGCGTCATCTCGTCGCCGTCCATTTCGACGACGGGGTTTGCCACCTTGATCTTCGCCATTGCGGGTAGAGCCTTTTGAAAGTTGCGCGGACAGGAAGGAAAAAGCTTCCGGCGCGCGCCCTATAGCACCCCAAACCGGGCGGCGAAAGCGGCGATTTCCGGCATTTTTTCCCATGCGCATAATCCATATTTTTCGCAGAATAGCGCGCAGCTGAACCTGTTTTCGGGCAAGATTATGCGCAAGCAAAAAGCGACCAGGGCGGGTATACCGCGCCGACGGAGATATGCATGCCTGGTGCCGGTACCGACAAGACCAAACGCTGGATCGAGACGCCGGCGCCGATTGTTGTTCTGGTCGAGCCGCAGCTCGGCGAGAATATCGGCGCGGCGGCGCGCGCCATGGCAAATTTCGGGCTGTCGCGGCTGCGGTTGGTGAAGCCGCTGCAGGGCTGGCCGAACGAAAGGGCGCGCGTGATGGCGGCGGGCGCCGACCGGATCCTCGACGGTGCAGCGCTCTACGAAAGTTTAAATGCTGCGATCGGCGACTGCAGCTTCGTGCTCGCCACCACGGCACGCAATCACGACCAGGCCAAGCCCGTCATATCGGCAGGTGCCGCCGCAGCCGAGATGGCGCCGCGGGTGGCCGGCGGTGAAACCGTCGCCATCATTTTCGGACGCGAGCGCATCGGGCTTGAAAACCACGAGGTTGCGCTCGCCGATCGGATTGTGACGCTTCCCGTCAATCCTGCTTTTGCCTCGCTCAACCTGGCGCAGGCGGTCGTGATCGTTGCCTATGAATGGTTCAAGTATGCAGGCGGCGGCGAGTTGCCGTTTTCAATGCCGGAGAAATCGCCACCGGCTCCGAAGCAGCAGCTCGACGCGCTATTTTCCGATCTCGAGCGTGAGCTCGAGCGCGTTGAATTTTTTCGTCCGGAGGAAAAACGCGGCACCATGAGCGTAAACCTGCGCAATATTTTCCAGCGCATGGCGCCGACGCAGCAGGACATCCGCACATTGCACGGCGTGATCAACGCGATTGCGCAAGGCCGCAAAGGGCCGGCGCGCGGCGGCGTCCTCAACTCGGCGGAAGCGCAGAAGCTGCGCGACCTGTTGGCAGAACATGGCGGCGGCCGTGTGCCGGGCGAGCGCGAGCCCGTGCGCGGACTGGCGCGGCTTCTGCGGCGCAATCCGACCGAGGCCGAGCGCATCCTGTGGCAGGCTTTGGTGAACGACCGGCGCTTTGCCGGCCGCGGCTTCAAACGGCAGGTGCCGATCGGCCCGCATATCGTCGATTTCGTCTCGTTCCCGCTCAAGTGTGTCATCGATCTCGTGCCGGCACAGGAGAGCGAAGAGGCGGCGCGCACGCGAGCCGAGCGGCACGATTACCTCGTCGAGCGCGAGTATCGCGTGGTTGAGGTGAGGGCGGAGCGACCTCGAGCGTGATTTGGCGGGAGTGCTGGATCTCGATCGTCGGCGGCGAGCCGTTTCGTGATTGCGGCGCGCACGGTGATCGCCATCTCATTATGCAATGCGTGCTCACCTAAGTGAGATGCCCGGGACCGCGCCGGCTAAGGTGAGCGGCGGACGACTGTCAAGCGCTCATTTGGCGGATGCGCTGGATCCATTGGCGGCGATCGTTTTCTGATTGTCGCGCTCCGGACTTTTTCCGTTGTTCGCACGTTCTGCAAAATCATCCGCTCATCCGCCGCGGAAGCGGGGATCCAGCTGATTTGTCATTCGCAGCGGGTCCGGGGATTCCCCGCTTGCGCGAGAATCGAACGGCCGTGTGGCGAAACTAGCCCTTCAGCACCTTCAACTGCGCCACGGTGGCTGCGCGCAAGGTCGTGCTGTCATTGCCGGCGATGATGAACCGGAAACCGCGCCTGGCCATGGCCAGTGCGCTTTCGGCGTCGCGGCAATAGATTCCCGGGATTATTCCGGCCTTTTTGGCCGCGGTGCAGATCCGGTCGACCGCCTGCTCGACCTGCGGCGCCTGCGTATCCTGCGCCGTGCCTCCGCTCAGCGCCGTGGAGAGATCGTAGGGGCCGACGAAGAGCCCGTCGATGCCGGCGGTTGCCGCGATGGCATCGACATTGGTCAGCGCGGCCGATGTTTCGATCATGGCGAAGCTGAGCGTGCCCTCGTTCGCCTCGCGCATGTAGTCGACCGGCGCCGTGCGCGGCGCCTGCAACGCCATGGCGCGCATCGGCCCCCAGCTGCGCTCGCCAACCGGCGGGTATTTTGCGGCCGCCGCGAATTGCCGGGCGTCGGCCGCGCTGTTGATCATCGGCGCAATAATCGCCTCCGCACCGAAGTCGAGCGCGCGGGACACCAGGGCGAAATCATTGAGCGGCACCCGCACGATGGGCGCGGCCTCGGCATGATTGACCGCGCCGATGCCCGCGATGAGCGCCGCGGTATCCCACAGCCCGTGCTGGGCATCGAGCACGACGGCGGCAAAGCCTTCGCGCGCCATTGTCTCGGCCACGATCGGAGAACCCAGCATGCACCAGCCGGCAAAAACTGTTTCACCCGCGCGCAGGCGCCGGGCGAGGGCGAAAGTGGATTGCTCATTGGGTCCCATTCAACTCGTCATTCCGGGGCGCGAGCATAAGCGCGTTTACGCGCGTCTTTGACGCGCTTTGGCGAGCGAACCCGGAATCCAGCGACAAGTTCTGTGCACGCATCCGGATTCCGGGCCCGGCGCCATCGGACCGCGCTTCGCGTGGACCTCGTTGGCACCGTCCCGGAATGACAGCGAGTCTAACCGCTCTTCTTGATCTGGGCGACTGCCGCCGCCAGCAGTTCGGTCATTTTCGTGCGGATTTGCTGCTCGGTGATGCCCTTCGCCTGCAGATCCGTGGTCACTTTGCGCACGACGTCGTTATCGCCCGCTTCCTCGAACTCGGCCATCACGACCTCCTTGGCATAGGCTTCCGCGTCCGCGCCGCTTTTGCCGAGAATTCCAGCGGCCCACAGCCCGAGCATCTTGTTGCGGCGGGCCATCGCCTTGAACCGGAGTTCTTCGTCGTGCGCGAACTGCTTCTCGAAGCCTTCTTCGCGCTTGTCGAAAGTTGTTGCCATGCCGCCCCTCGTTACTGCGATCGTTAAAATCGCTCACATTGGTTCAATGCTGCCGCCTTGCATATCGTCGGGATACCGTCAAGGCAACATCGGGCCGCGCTATTGCGGCGAAAATAGGAAGTGGAAAACACGGGCGTGGCGTGATTGTGCTGCCCCGACCGATCGGCTAGGTTGAATCCGTGCCCGGACCGCCGGCGCGTCCAGCGATCGGTCCGGTCCCGCAGCCGCGGATCTTGCAAAGTCTCACAACAAGGAGCCACGGCAATCCGATGGACTTTCACAAACCACGGTACACGCCCATGAGCCGCCGCCGTCGCATTTACGAGGGCAAGGCAAAGGTCCTTTATGAAGGCCCTGAGCCCGGAACATTGATTCAACATTTCAAGGACGACGCGACCGCCTTCAATGCCAAAAAGCACGAGGTGATCGAGGGTAAGGGCGTCCTCAACAACCGAATCTCGGAATATGTGTTTCAGCACCTCAATGACATCGGGGTGCCGACGCACTTCATCCGCCGGCTCAACATGCGCGAGCAGCTCATCCGCGAGGTGGAGATCATTCCGCTCGAGGTGGTGGTGCGCAATGTCGCCGCCGGCTCGCTGGCCCAGCGCCTGGGCATCGAGGAAGGCACGCAGCTGCCGCGCTCGATCATCGAGTTCTACTACAAGAACGACAAGCTCAACGATCCGATGGTGTCGGAAGAGCACATCACCGCCTTCGGCTGGGCATCGCCGCAGGAGATCGACGACATCATGGCGCTGGCCATCCGCGTCAACGATTTCCTCTCCGGGCTATTCCTCGGCGTCGGCATCCGTCTGGTGGACTTCAAGATGGAGACCGGCCGGCTGTGGGAAAACGATGTCATGCGCATCGTCGTTGCCGATGAGATTTCACCCGACAGCTGCCGGCTGTGGGACATCAAGACCAACGACAAGCTCGACAAGGACCGCTTCCGCCGCGATCTGGGCGGCCTGGTCGAAGCCTATACCGAAGTGGCCAAGCGCCTCGGCATCATGAACGAAGGCGAGCGCCCGCAGGGCACCGGCCCGGTTCTGGTGAAGGGGTAGCTCGCGCGGTTTTTCTCCGCTCGTCCCGCGAAAGCGGGAATCCAGAAACGCAAGGTGCGAACGTGCCGCCCTGGGTCCCCGCTTTCGCGGGGACGAGCGGGAAAACACTTGTCATGCCCAGCCATGACGGCCGAGAGGCAGGCATTGCCGCGCGGCCGATCAAAGGCGTTTCAAGCGCGGCGCTAGCAGCTAGAACTTGTAGTTCAGGCCGACCAGGCCCAGCTTGAGCGTGTTGCTGAATTCGCCGCGGTAGCCCTCGCTCACGCAGCCGCCGAAGTCACTGGCGCTGCTGCAGGCAATAGTCGTTTTGCCGAGATCGACGTAACGGAATTCGGCGCGCGCGATCCAATGCTGGGACAGCATGTATTCGGCGCCGACGCCCGCGGTCCAGCCGACCCTTGTTTGGTTTTGGGTAAAGGAAGCAGCGTCGATGGTCCGGTTGTACGGCAGAGTCCACGTTAATCAGCTCAACGCTATTCTTTCACATGGCCGAAGGGCGCGTCCGCCGGTAACATAGAGTAGCGTCTGAATTCAAACGCGAGGCCGGCGCGGCCGCGCAGCGTGGCGAGCCAATTAGACGTCGTATGACGTCGATAAATCGTTGATCTGTGCCAGTGCAAAGCCTGGATCAGGAGCGAGACCGACTCGTCTTGGCGCCGATCCAGCTCCAGTCGCCTTCAACGCCGTAGACGAAGCTTCCGTGCTGCCAGTTGTAGCCGAGCAATCCACCGACCGTGCCGCCCGTCTTCCGGTGGTCGATAAGCGGGCAGCGGCTGAAGAAACAATCGGAGTCCCCGAACAATGCATAATTTTGTGCGGCGCCGCCCTGAATGCCCAGATAACCGCCGGCCCACAGACGGCACTGACGGCGGCGCATAAGCCTGTGCGCGAGACCAATCTGCCATCGGCCGCCGCCGAACTTGTAGCTCAGGCCGATCTGGCCCATCCATAGCGAATTGCTGAAACTCGGTCCCCCGTTGCGGTGCTCAGACAGCTCTTCGGTCCGGCCACGCACTCAACACTTGTCTTTCCAAGATCGACGTAGCGGATCTCGGCGCGCGCAGTCCAATTGGGCGCGAACATGTGCTCGGCGCCCGCCCCCAATGTCCAGCCGGTCTTCGTTTGGTCTCTGAGTGAATGAGCCGCGGGATGCCGTCGCTTAATAACTCTGTCACGCTGTTGTTCACGTGACCAAAAGCTGCGCCGCCGGTGAGGTAGAACAGTGTCGACTCAAATGCCAGGCCTGCGCGGCCGCGGATCGTGGCGAGCCAGGTATCGTCGGATAAATCGGAAATGCCGTTAATAGACCTAACCCTAGTTTCTCTTGGCGCCGACCCAACTCCAGTCGCCTTCCACGCCGTAAACAAAATTGCCCTGCTGCCAGTTGTAGCCGAGCCAGCGCGCCGACCGTGCCGCCGCTCTTGCTCAGATCACGTGAATCTACGCTACAAAGATATACCAGAGTGGGATCGAACTTTACCAATGTATCCCGCCGCACCACTCCGCCCTGAACGCCAATATAAGCGCCGTCCCAGCTCGCCACCGGAACTGGCGAATACATCCGCTCCTTTGTCGGCATGGCCGCAGGCATGGCCGCAGGCATGGCTGCAGGCATGGCTGCAGGCAAGGTTGCGGGCATTTCGGCTGCGCGCGTGACGCTCGTCAGCGCCACCATCGATACCGTGGCCAGCAAAAACTTTTTCATTGTTCCATCCCCGAGTATTCCGAACCTTATAGCTCGACCAAGAATCCCGAGCGATTTTCGTTGCCACTTCCTTTTTCACAGCGCGTCACCTGATCGGAGGACGCGCGCGCCTTTCCCACCGCGTATGTGGCGTATCGGCAACCCCAAAGCCGCCGCGCAATCGGCAAGCGTCATTCGTCGAGATCAAGTGTGAACGTCGTCGAGCCAATTCTCTTTCAGGCCAGGCACGACCCGCCGGCACCGGCTTTATGCGCGCCCGGCACTGCGCTGGGCGTCATCAGTTATGCGAGGCTGGCGCGGTTCATCCACAGTGTGGGCCACCGGGCCGTTCACGTCGGCATTGCGCCCAAGCATGTGGTCGCGATCCAGGTGAAGGACCACATTTTTCACACGGCGCTTTCGCTGGGCCTGATGCACATCGGCGCCGCCACCGTTTCGGTCGGCGAAATCTTTCCCGCAGGCCTGCGCGTCGACGTGATCATCACCGATACGCCGGCACGTTCGGGAATGGAAACGCGAAAGTCGTTCCGGTGGATCTTTCGTGGATGTCGGGCAAAGGCGTGCCCGTTGACGAAAGCCGCGTGTATAGCGGCAACGGCAATGATATTTGCCGTATCTCGCTGACATCAGGTTCCACGGGCGAAGCGAAAGCGGTCGGTTTCACGCACAACAACCAGCTGGCGCGGCTTGCGCGCTACAATCACGTGTTCGGGAAAAATTTCCCCAGGTACTCGCGCTTTTTCAGCGACTACGGCCTCGGCTCGAGCGGCGGCTTCCGGCACATTCTTTATGTGCTCTCGCGCGGCGGCACCATGTTTTTTCCCGGTCCGTCGCCGATGGAAACGCTGCAGACCTTCGAGCTCTACAAGGTGCAGGGGCTGATCGCATCGCCCGGCGGCCTCAGCGGATTTCTGAACTTCTACGATGCCAACAGCGACTTTCGCTGCGGATTCAAGATCATCATTTCGGCCGGAAGCCCGCTGCACGATTCATTGTCGGAACGGGTGCGGGCGCGCATGTGCTCGGACCTGATTTTTTATTACGGCACGACCGAGACTTCGACGATCTCGTCGGCGCCTGCCCATGCGCTGAAAGGCACGGCCGGCGCCGTTGGGTATATCGCGCCCGATGTGTCGGTGCAGATCGTCGACGAGAACGGGGCACTGCTGCCGGAAGGCCGGGAAGGATCGGTGCGCGTGCGGACCCCGGTCAGCGTCGACGGATATCTTGACGATATCGGCCAGACCGAAATGCCGTTCGAAAATCGATATTTCGATACCGGCGATACCGGCTATGTGACGGCGGAGAAAATGCTGGTCATTACGGGGCGCAAGAAAGAGGTGCTCAATCTCGGCGGCGACAAGGTCAGCCCGCGGATCATCGAAGAGGCGCTCACGGATTTTTCCGGCGTGCGCGAAGCGCTGGCCTTCGCCGCGCCGGATCAACTGGGCATCGACGAGGTGTGGGCGCTCGTCGTGCCTGAGGGGACGCTCGACGAGGAGGCCTTGCGCAGGCACTGCCAGGCAAAGCTTGCGCAGACGCATGTACCGGTGCGCTTCATCGGGGTTACGGAGATGCCGAGGAATGAGAACGGCAAGCCTGATCGGCAGCGGCTGGGCGAGTTGGTGCAGGGCTTCGTGACAGCAGGGCGTTGATCGCGGGCGCGCGCGGTGGAAAAAGTCAGCTCGCAGACCGCCGCTCGCAGTTCCGCTCATTCTTGTAGCTCGGGCCCAGAGCCTTCAGCTGGTCCGCGCACAGGCTCCGGGCAGGAATAATAATCGAAGGAGGCGCGAGCTCGGGGATTCTTTGCCCTGGGTCCCCGCTTTCGCGGGGACGAGCGGTGTATTGTGGCGTCATACGGCATTTCCGGACAAACGTGCTTTAGCCCACCCTGCAGGCCAAGGCCCTGCGGCTCGATTTCGATGCGTTCCCACCTTGAAATCAGGCGCCGGCGAGATGACCTGTGCAGGGCTCATCCGCACGGTTGAGGCGGCCACCCGCGGATGCTAGGTCAGGTCCCTGAGGCCGGAATCGCCCGAAAAACCGCTATGAAAGCCCGAGTCACCGTAACGCTGAAATCCGGCATCCTCGACCCCCAGGGCAAGGCCATCGAAGGCGCGCTGCGCTCGCTGGGGCTCGTCGGCGTGTCCAGCGTGCGCCAGGGCAAGGTGTTCGACATCGAGATCGAGGGCAGCGACCGCGCCAAGGCGGAGGCCCTGCTCAAGCAGGCCGCCGACAAGCTGCTCGCGAATACGGTGATCGAGAACTACAAAGTGGACGTGCTGGGATGAAAGCCGCTGTTCTCGTCTTTCCCGGCATCAATCGCGAGCGTGACATGGCGCGCACGCTGCGTCTCATCTCCGGGCGCGAGCCGGCGATGGTATGGCATGCCGAGACGGAACTTCCGGCCGGAACCGACCTTGTCGTCATCCCCGGCGGGTTCTCCTATGGCGATTATCTGCGTTGCGGTGCAATCGCGGCGCGCAGCCCGATCATGGATGCGGTGCGCGCCTATGCCGCGAAAGGCGGGCTGGTGCTCGCGGTGTGCAATGGCTTCCAGATTGCCTGCGAGGCCGGGCTTCTTCCCGGCGTGCTGATGCGCAATGCAAGGCTGAAATTCATCTGCCGCGACATTTTCCTCAAAGTGGAACGCTCCGACACGGCGTTCACGCGCGGCTACAATGCGGGCCAGGTCATCCGCGTGCCGACCGCGCATGGCGAAGGCAACTACGTCGCCGATGCGGAAACGGTCGCGCGCCTGGAAGGCGAAGGCCGGGTGGTGTTCCGCTATGTCGGACCCGACGGAACGCGCGATCCTGCATTCAACGTCAACGGCTCGACCAATGCCATCGCCGGGATTATCAACGATCGCGGCAATGTGCTCGGCATGATGCCGCATCCCGAAAACCACGTCGAAGCCGAGATCGGCCCGACCGACGGGCGCGGTTTGTTTGCGGGGCTGGTCGAGACACTGGACCGCGCGGCGTAATCGTGATCCCGAACGACGTTCGCATCACCCCCGAGCTGATCGCCGAGCACGGCCTGAAGGCCGACGAATACGAGCGCATCCTCAAATTGATCGGCCGCGAGCCTTCGCTCACTGAGCTCGGCATTTTTTCGGCCATGTGGAACGAGCACTGCTCGTACAAATCATCCAAGGCCCACCTGCGCACATTGCCGACCAAGGGACCGTGGGTGATCCAGGGACCGGGCGAAAATGCCGGCGTCATCGATATCGGCGACGGCCTTGCCTGCGTGTTCAAGATGGAGAGCCACAACCACCCGAGCTACATCGAGCCTTATCAGGGCGCGGCGACCGGTGTCGGCGGCATTCTGCGTGACGTGTTCACGATGGGCGCACGGCCGATTGCATGCTTGAACGCGTTGAGCTTCGGCGCGCCGTCGCACCCAAAGACAAGGCATCTCGTGAGCGGCGTGGTTGCCGGCATTGGCGGCTACGGCAATTCGTTCGGCGTGCCGACGGTCGGCGGTTCGGTGCGCTTCCACTCACGCTACGACGGAAATTGTCTGGTCAATGCGATGGCGGTCGGTATCGCGCGCAAGGATCAGATCTTCTACGCCGCGGCCTCAGGCGTCGGCATGCCGATTGTCTATCTCGGATCCAAAACCGGACGCGACGGCATTCACGGCGCCTCGATGGCCTCGGCAGAATTCGGCGAGGACTCGGAAGGCAAGCGGCCGACCGTGCAGGTGGGCGATCCGTTTTCCGAAAAGCTGCTGCTCGAAGCCTGTCTCGAGATCATGCAGAAGGGCTGTGTCATCGCCATTCAAGATATGGGCGCTGCGGGTCTCACCTGTTCGGCGGTGGAGATGGGCGCCAAGGGCGATCTGGGGGTCACCCTCAACCTCGACAAGGTGCCGTGCCGCGAGGAGGACATGAGCGCCTACGAGATGATGCTCTCGGAAAGCCAGGAGCGCATGCTCATGGTGCTCAAGCCCGAAAAAGAAAAGGAAGCCGAGGCGATATTCCGCAAATGGGGCCTCGATTTCGCCGTCGTGGGAGAGACTACGCCGACGAAACGTTTCATCGTCCGCCACCGTGGCGACGTGATGGCGGATTTGCCGATCAAGGAACTGGGTGATCAGGCGCCGGAATACAAGCGGCCTTTCGTGAGTGCGGCCAAGCCGGACGAGATCGAGGCCGAAAACGTGCGGGCGCCGTTGGCAACGATCGAGGCGCTGGAGAAATTGCTGGCGACGCCCGATCTCTGCTCCAAGCGCTGGGTTTGGGAGCAGTACGACCATGTCATTCTCGGAAACACGGTGCAGCGGCCCGGCGGCGATGCGGCGGTCGTGCGGATTGAGGACGGTCCGAAAGGGCTCGCGCTTACTACCGATGTGACGCCGCGATATTGCGAGGCCGATCCGGTCGAGGGCGGCAAGCAGGCGGTGGCGGAGTGCTGGCGAAATCTCACCGCCGTTGGCGCCAAACCGCTTGCAATCACCGACAATCTCAATTTCGGCAATCCGGAGCGTCCGGAGATCATGGGCCAACTTGTCGGCTGCATCCGCGGCATCTCCGAAGCCTGCAAGGCGCTGGGGTTTCCTGTCGTGTCCGGAAATGTGTCGCTCTACAATGAAACGAACGGCCGCGCGATCCTGCCGACACCGTCGATCGGCGGTGTCGGCCTCATCGACGATTTCACGAAATCGGCGACGCTCGCCTTCAAGCGGCGCGGGCGAGGCGATCCTTCTCGTCGGCGAAACGACGGGCTGGCTCGGACAGTCGATGTATCTGCGCGAGCTGTGCCGGCGCGAAGAGGGTGCGCCGCCGCCGGTCGATCTGACCGAGGAGCGCGAGAATGGCGATTTCGTGCGCGGGCTGATCCTCGACGGAGCGGCCACCGCGTCACACGATCTGTCCGACGGCGGTCTGCTGGTTGGCCTCGCCGAAATGGCAATCGCCTCGGGGATCGGTGCGCAGATCGATGCCGCACCGTCCGATATTCCCGTTCACGCCCATTGGTTCGGCGAGGACCAGGCGCGCTATCTCGTCACCGTGCCGATTGCCGAAGTAAATGCGGTGCTGGCGCGGGCAAGGGAGGCGAACGTCCCGGTTTGGGCGATCGGGAAGACCGGCGGCGACACATTGACGCTTGCGGGAGAGCGTCCCATCCTAGTCACGATTCTACGGGAACGTTTCGAATCCTGGCTGCCGACCTACATGGCCGGCGAACTGTAGAGAATTTTCGAGGACCCGGCCGATGGCCATGGACGCCGTTGAAATCGAGCGGCTGATCAAGGCGCACATCCCGGATGCGCAAGTGTCGATCCGCGACCTTGCCGGAGACGGCGACCATTATGCCGCGACGGTCATTTCCGCTTCCTTCAAAGGCAAGTCGCGGGTTCAACAGCACCAGCTGGTCTATGAGGCGCTCAAGGGCCAGATGGGCGGGGTGCTGCACGCTCTCGCCTTGCAGACCGGCACGCCGTGATGAGCACGAGCAGCGGCGTTCGCGCGCTCTCCCCAAAAGGTTCGATCACGCCGACCGGCACGTGGAGTCTCTGGCGCGCGTGCGGGCGACTTCGTCTTCGTGGCCGGCATGCGCGGCATCGATCCGGCGAGCAACGCTCTTGGTCTCCGGCGATGAGGCCCGCATCCGCCAGGCTTTCGCGAATATGACGACGATCGCGCAATCCGAAGGCGCCGGCCTTTCGGATTGCGTGCGGTCTGACGGTCTTCGTCACCGACATGAACCGTCTGCGGCCATTGGTGAACGCCGTCCAGGAAGCAGCTCTGGGATGCCGGCCCATACCCGCCGCGCACCATCGTTGAAGTGGCCAGGCTCAACCAGGACGACATTTTCGAAGTCGAGGGCACATTTTACGCTCCAAAAAGCCGGTGAATCGTTCCGGTCCTCTTGGGTTGGCGGTAACTTTTGGAGTACATATATCGGTAGCGAGGCGGCCCGAGCCGCCCAACAGGATGAGCCATGGGAATCGAGCAATTCATCGACAATGAAGTGAAGGCAAACGACGTTGTGCTGTTCATGAAAGGCACGCCGCAGTTTCCGATGTGCGGATTTTCGGGTCAGGTCGTGCAGATCCTTGACCATCTCGGTGTCAGCTACAAAGGCGTCAACGTGCTGGAATCCGACGAAATCCGTGACGGCATCAAGACCTATTCCAACTGGCCGACGATTCCGCAGCTCTACGTGAAGGGCGAGTTTGTCGGCGGCTGCGACATCGTGCGCGAGATGTTTCAGGCCGGCGAACTGCAGCAGGCCCTGAAAGACAAAGGCGTTTCCGTCCGTCAGCCCGCCTGACGCGCTGAGCGTGGCCAAAGTCTCTCTCGTAATTGCAACGATCGCAGATCTTGCGCTCGCAGCATTGCTGGTGGGCGTATCCGGATTTATGTTCGGGAGTGGTCCGGAAAGCTCGCATGCCGGGCTCATCGTGGGGGTTGGTTACATTCTGGCCCTGTTTGCCTGCCTCGCGGCCCCCGTCGCCGGATTCATGCTCAACCGTCGTGGCAAGTCCGGTATCGGGATTGCAGCGGCATGGCTGCCGGTCGCCGGTGCGCTCGCGCGCTGATGGTGCCGGCGCCGTATTGAGTTAGGCAGCCGGAACGAAGCGATAGGCGCGGTCCTTGCGCTCGACCCGCCCGACGCCCGGATAGGGCAGGTGGAACCCGATCAGTGTTGAACGATCGGCGGCGAGCCGGTCGAGCAGCTTGAGGCGTGTCGCTACCGCCTGGTCGGGCACGTGGTCGGCCGTCGGTTTCCATTCGGGATGCTGGAATGAAATGATCGAATGCGTGAGCGCGTCGCCACCGACGATCAGCCCGTCACCGCCGGCAAGCTCGAGTGAAACGTGACCCTGCGTATGGCCGGGCGTGTCGACAATGCGCAGGCCGGAAACGATCTCGTCGCCGGCCTTGATCATTTTCACCTTGTCCTTGATCGCCGCGTAGTTGCGCCGCGCGCCGGTGACGAAACCCGCACGTTCGGATGGCAGCCCGCGCGTGGCGTTCGCGCCAGTCCAGAAATCCCACTCCGCGCTCGCAACGAAATACGCGGCGTCGGGCATCACCAGTTCGTCGAGTTCGTCGACCGTCCCCCAGAGATGATCGGGGTGGCCGTGGGTGAAAATCACCTTGGTGATCTTGTACTTATCGATTCCGGCCGCCTTGAGATTGTCCCATAGCTTTCCGGCGGTCGGCATGAAGCGGTCGCCGGAGCCCATATCGACGAGGATCAGATCGTCTTTCGCGCCGATCAATGTGACATTGGTGGGCGAATTGTACTGCGCGCCGGTCTCGCCCGCGGCCTTGAGGAGATCCTCCCGTTCCGCCGCGGGCGCATCGGGCGCCAGAAAACTCGTCGGCAGGACAAGATGGCCGTCGCTGATGACCGTCACATCAAACGTGCCATGCTTGAATCTGTAAGGCGACGCCGCGAAAGCGGGCAGGGACGCGCCTGCAAGGCCGGCGGCGGCTGCGGCAAGAAAATGACGGCGGCTTAGGTTCGGCATCGAGGGATGCTGCCGGCTTTGCGGGAGGCTTGCCGCCTTCTACGCCAAAGCCATGGCGGCCCGCCACCGGTCGGGAGTCGGGCTCGATCGGATCGGGGAACGGTTTGGTCCGGCTAGCGGAGGCAATTCATCAGCAGGTAGATGACACCGAGGACCAGAGCCAGCCCGACCAGGCTTGGCGTGGGCACGGAACTCGCGAATTTCGTGACGTTGTCGGCCACCGACAGCACGAAGCCCCCGGAGCCTTGTCCGAGGATCAGATAGATCAGCATGATCGCGAGAATGCTGACGAAACCTAGTTCGACGAATTCCCACAGAAAGTTTTTTGCGAAGGCCATGTTGGCCATGAATTTCCGCATGGCAGAACTCCATGATGACTCATGCAATTCCTTGGGTGGGGAGCGGTGCTCCCCACCCCGATCGCGTCAGCAGTTCGGCCTTAGCTGACCGTAAGTCTGCGTCAGGCCATTTTCCTGTTCGAGAACAGCCAGAGGACGATCCCGAGTGTGATCAGACCGACGAGACCGTTCCCGCCCATGTCCTTCACCCAACCCATGATGTTCGCCGTCACGGCGCCGAAGAACGGCAGGTTTGCGCCGACCAACAACGAGAGCACGATCGCCAATGCGAGCAGCATCAGCGCCAATTCCGTCAACGCCCCGACCCACTCCTTGATGGTATCGATCCCTTTCATTGCGGAGTCTCCCTAGGCAGGTCCTGTGATTCGAGGACCGCGCGCCGTTAATAGCGCTTTTCGACCACTAAATGTAGAGAATAGTCGCAATGCAGCCACAAAATAACCTGTGCACGATCATCTTTAGTCGGGGATAACTCTCTCCCGCGCGCCGAATTTGGCGCCAACCGAATCGCCTGATTGCAATTCGTTTGCGCTCACAAATAAGAAATACGGCCGGCGCGGAACGTCCGGCGCCGGCCGTCTGTGTTGTTACCTGGTCCGCTAAGGTAGTCGCGGTCAGCGCGAATAATATTCGACGACCAGATGCGGCTCCATTTGCACCGCATAGGGCACATCGGTCAGCACTGGCACGCGGATGAGTTTGGCCGTCAGCTTCGAAGCGTCGACCTCGATATAGTCGGGCACATCGCGCTCGGCCAAAGCCTGGGCTTCGAGGACCAGCGCAAGCTGCTTCGACTTTTCCTTCACTTCGACGACGTCGCTGACTTTCACCCTATAGCTCGGGACGGTGACGCGCTTGCCGTTCACCTTGATGTGGCCATGACTGATAAATTGACGTGCCGCGAAAACTGTCGGCACGAACTTGGCGCGGAAGATGAGAGCGTCGAGCCGCCGCTCGAGCAACCCGATCATGTGCGCGCCACTGTCGCCCTTCAGGCGCCGGGCTTCCTGATAGATGCCGCGGAACTGGCGCTCCGAGATGTTGCCATAGTAGCCGCGCAGTTTCTGCTTGGCCTTGAGCTGCACACCGTAGTCTGAAAGCTTGCTCTTGCGGCGCTGGCCGTGCTGGCCGGGGCCATATTCGCGCCGGTTGACCGGGCTTTTTGGGCGACCCCAGATGTTCTCGCCCATCCGGCGGTCGATCTTGTACTTGGATTCCATGCGCTTGGTCATTCGCGTCCTCGATTATCGTTGCTGTTGGCTGAGGATCGCGCCCTCCTCTGTCCCGGCAAGGGCCGGAACCGACAGGCACAGCCTCTCTTAAGCGCAAGGCCGTGCCGCGGGTCGCGAAACGCCCGGCAAATCTGAATGCCGCCGGGCGCGCGGGTTTTAGGGGGATCGGGACGCCCTGTCAAACCACGTCAGGTCTGCAACCGTCAGCCGCAGACCGGCGCGCCCGCCCGGTTTTGCTTGATTTCCGAAAGGCCTATGATCATCTTCAGCGCATCAGACCGGGCCCCTCTGGCAGCCGCGATGGCTGCGATGTCGGACTGAATGACCAAAAGGGGCCCCGATGAGCAGCTTCATCACAGCCGACGCAGCCGCAGCCTTTCTCGAGGTCATGGCTATCGATCTGGTGCTCGCAGGGGACAATGCCATCGTCATTGGCCTTGCCGCTGCCGGCTTGCCAGCCGAACGCCGCGCACGCGTGATTCTCGTCGGCGTCATCGCGGCGACCGTGCTGCGGCTCGCGTTTGCGGCGGTGGCGCTTCAACTCCTGGCAATTGTCGGCCTGTTGCTCGCCGGGGGCATTTTGCTTTTATGGGTGTGCTGGAAGATGTGGCGCGAACTGCGCGGGCCGGGCGCACACGCTGCCGAAATGGCCTTGGCATCCGGAGAGACGCAGGCGGCCACCTAAAACCTTTGCGCAAGCCGCCTGGCAGATCGTGCTCGCAGACGTATCGATGTCACTCGACAACGTGCTCGCTGTGGCCGGCGCCGCGCGCGACCATCCGGCCGCGCTGGTCTTCGGTCTTGGCCTCTCGATCGTCCTGATGGGCATTGCCGCCGGGTACATCGCCCGTCTTCTCAACAGGCATCGCTGGATTGCTTATGTCGGACTTGCGATCATTCTTTACGTCGCGCTCGACATGATCTGGCGCGGTTTTCTGGAAGTGCAGCCGCATTTGTTCAGCTAGAAGCCAAACCGCGGAAGCGCCTCCGCGAGTTTGGGCGAGGGCGGACGCCCGGACGTAAACAGGATTTGCGGTGGAGGCGGGGGTTCACCAGGCAACCTCGCGCGCATCAGGTCGGCGACGCGCCGTGCGATTGCCGGCGCCGGATCGAGCCAGGTCACCGGCCACGGCGCATTGACACGGAAGCGCTCGGTCAACAGCGGATAGTGCGTGCAGGCAAGCACGATTGTGTCGGTGCGCCTTCCGTCCTTTTCGACGAAGCAGCGGGCAATCTCGGCGGCGATCGCCGCGTCTGGCAACGGTGTTCCCGCAAGCTCCGCCTCGGCATCGGCTGCAAGGCGTGTCGAGCCGACCAGATGCACGTCGCAGCCCGAACCAAATTCGCGAATGAGTGCATGAGTATATTCGCGCCCGACGGTTGCCCGCGTTCCCAGCACGGTAACGCGCTTTGTCGCCGACTGCGCGCAGGCGGGCTTGATCGCGGGCACCGTCCCGACAAACGGCACGCGAAACCGGGTGCGGAGTTCGCCGAGCGCCAGTGTGGACGCGGTGTTGCAGGCCACCACGACAAGATCGGGCGCGTGCTCGGATATGGCGGTGCCGACCACCTCGACGACGCGCTCGATCAGCCGGTCTTCGTCCAGATTGCCGTAGGGAAACCCGGCGTCATCCGCAACATAGACGAATCTTGCATCGGGCCTTGCCACCTTCACTTCGCGAAAGACGGTCAGGCCGCCGAGGCCGGAGTCGAAGACAAGGATAGTAGGAGCCGCCGGCACGTCAGGCCTCGGTCCGCTCGATCAGCCGGCCAAGCAACAGCAGGCCCTGCGGCCAGGTACCGAGCCGCGATATGCTGTTGATGTGCCCGAGATCCGGCAATTCGCAGTAGTCCGCACCCCAGCTTTCGGCAAACTCGCGGGCGCGCGCCGGTTTGACGAAAGTATCGTCCGTGGACGCGACAACCAGCGTCGGCACCGGAAACCTCTGCCGCGGCATTGGCAGGAAATCGCGCGTCGCAGGCGGAGCGTCGGGCCGTTCAAGATCGGATGGCGCAACCAGCAGCGCGGCCTTGACGCGGCCAGGTTGCCCGCGCGCCGCCCAGTGGGCGGCGAGCGTGCAGGAGAGGCTGTGGCAGATGAGGATCGCCGGGCGTGTGCCGCTGGCCAGTGCGGCGTCCAGCCGATTGAGCCAGGATGCAAGTGTGGGCTTGTCCCACTCGTCCTGCAAGACGCGTGTCGCATTACGAAATGCCATGCACCAATAGGATTGCCAGTGATCGACGCCTGAATTGCCCAGGCCCGGCAGCACAAGAAAATCGAAATCGGCGGTGGGGTCGCGCACGGCGTCAGGCGGCTTCTAGACTGCGGGTGATCTTGTCCGAAAACCGGTCGCCAATTTCCGGGATCATGCGCCAAATACCCGCTTGAAGATCGTATCGACGTGCTTAAAGTGATGGTCGAGGTTGAAGTTTGCCTCGAGCTCCTTGTCGGAAAGCTTTGTCCGCACGTCCTTATCGGCCTTGAGCAGCGCGAGGAAGTCGTTCTCGCCCTCCCAGACCTTCATCGCATTGCGTTGCACCAGGCGGTAGGCGTCTTCGCGCGCCACACCTTTCTGCGTGAGCGCGATCAGCACGCGCTGCGAATGGATCAGGCCACCAAGCCTGTCGAGGTTCTTCTGCATCGCGGACGGATAGACGACAAGCTTGTCGATGATCGACGCGAGCCGCGCGAGTGCGAAGTCCAGCGTGACGGTCGCGTCCGGGCCGATCATGCGCTCCACCGAGGAATGTGAGATGTCGCGTTCGTGCCAGAGTGCGACATTTTCCATGGCGGGAAGCGCATAAGCGCGGACCATGCGGGCAAGACCGGTGACATTCTCCGACAGCACCGGATTGCGCTTGTGCGGCATGGCCGAAGAGCCCTTCTGCTTTTCGGAGAAGAATTCCTCGGCTTCCAGGACTTCGGTCCGCTGCAGGTGCCGGATTTCCGTTGCGAGGCGCTCGATCGAGGAGGCAACCACGCCAAGCGTTGCAAAATACATTGCGTGGCGGTCGCGCGGGATAATTTGTGTCGAGACCGGCTCGACCGCGAGGCCCATCGCCTTGGCGACGTACGCTTCCACGCGCGGATCGACCTGCGCGAAAGTGCCAACCGCACCGGATATGGCGCAGGTGGCGACGTCCTTGCGCGCGGCCATCAACCGTTCCCGCGCGCGAGCGAACTCGGCATAGGCATAGGCGAGTTTCAACCCGAAAGTGGTCGGTTCGGCGTGAATACCGTGCGAACGCCCTACAGTCGGCGTCATCTTGTGTTCGAAGGCGCGGCGCTTGATTGCCGCCAGGAGCAAATCCACGTCGGCAATCAAGATGTCGGCGGCGCGCACGAGCTGGACATTCAGGCATGTATCGAGCACGTCGGATGACGTCATGCCAGAGTGAACGAAGCGAGCTTCAGGCCCGACAATCTCCGAAAGGTGAGTGAGGAAAGCAATGACGTCGTGTTTGACCTCCGCTTCGATCGCATCGATGCGCGCAACGTCGAATTTGGCGGCCTTGCCCTTTTCCCAGATTTTTTTTGCGGCATCCTTCGGGATGATGCCGAGTTCCGCCATGGCGTTGGCGGCGTGCGCCTCGATCTCGAACCAGATGCGAAATTTGGTTTCCGGAGACCAGATGGCGGTCATCTCGGGGCGGGAATAGCGGAGTATCATGGTCGCTGGCCGGACGTCATTCTCACAATCGTCATCGCCGGGCTTGTCCCGGAGACCCCGATCAATTGGGCGCCGCGCAATCCTAACCTCGATGGCGCGATCCAAACCCCGCACCGACCACCTAAGAGTTGCTTTGCGCAATTTCACGCTGCTTCCCCACGGGCGATCGCCGCTGCATTGCGGATCGCGGCGATGTTGGCTTTGTAGTTGCCGCCCTTGAACACGGCCGAGCCGGCGACGAGTACATTTGCGCCGGCCTGCACCACGCGAGCGGCATTCTCGGGTGTAATCCCGCCGTCGACTTCTATATCGATCGGCCGCGCGCCGACGAGCGTGCGCACTTCACGGAGTTTGTCGAGTGCGGCCGGGATAAAGGCCTGGCCGCCAAATCCTGGATTGACCGACATGACAAGAATGAGATCGACCAGGTCGATGACGTGCTCAATGCTTGATACCGGCGTGGCCGGGTTCATGGTGACGCCCGCCTTTTTCCCGAGCGCGCGGATCGCCTGCAATGAGCGGTGCACATGCGGACCCGCCTCGACATGGACCGTAATGATGTCGGAACCGGCCTTGGCAAAGGCTTCGAGGTAGGGGTCGCAAGGCGCAATCATCAGGTGGACGTCGAGCGTCTTCCTGGTAAGCGGCCGCAGCGCCTGAACCACCACCGGGCCAATGGAGATATTGGGCACGAAATGGCCGTCCATCACATCGACATGGATCCAGTCGGCGCCGGCCGCTTCAACGGCGCGGATTTCCTCGCCCAATTTGGCGAAATCGGCCGAAAGAATCGACGGCGCGATAATGAGCGGGCGCATGGAGGGCCTCCGGAGACGTTCGGGTAACACGGAGTGCGCCGGGGGGCAACGCGTGGCCCGCGCAGCTCTGCCTCGGCAGTTTACGTCATTCGAAGCGGCAAAATTTGCCCTCCGCGGTTGATGTCAATCCCTCGATCCGCAAGCGGATCTGTGGACAACCGCAAGGCGGACGCCCGCTTTTTCGATTGCCGGGTGTTGGCGCGACTTTTGCGTTCCTTCAGGACGGGTGCGACGACCGCCGCCCAAGGCGGCGCGTTGAGGAGTATCGAGTTATGTCCATGTCGATTAGCGCATCCTCAAATGCGCTATCCTACCTGCAGCAATTGCTATTGCGTGGCTCCGGCGGCCCAGCAGCGGCGAGCACTGACCCGCTCCTGACGCCGGATCAGACGACGGCCGATGCCGGTGGTCCGGACCAATCACAATCGAATACAACCCCAACCTGGTCCGGAGCCGCGTCATCGTTTCAACCCGGAACATTGGCGGCCCTGATATCGCTGCAAGGCCAATCCGCCAGCGGCGTCGTTGGCAATTCACCCTCCGATCTGTTTTCCCAACTGGATACGGATGGTGACGGACAAATCAGCAAGACCGAATTCGAACAGGCGCTCGGTGCGGTTGGCGTTGATGCACAAAGCGCGGATGCCTTGTTCGGCAAGCTCGATGCCAATAGCGATGGCAGCGTGACCCAGGGTGAACTCGGCAAGGCCCATGGCCACGGCCATCACCACCATCACCAAATGGATAGCGCTGACTCCACGCAAGGCGGTGCCCAGCAGGGCGGCGTCTCAACATTGCTCGATGGGACGGATATAACCGGTGCAACGACCCAGACCGCAACAAATTCCGATGGGTCGACGACCACGACCATTTCATACGCCGATGGTACCTCGGTCAGCATGACGACACCGGCCGGCACTCCAAATGCGGGTTCCTCCGGTGACGGATCGAGCGGCAACGGTGCCAACGGGTCGGCCAACCCCGGTTCGAGTAACAGCAACCTGATCGAAGAATTGATTCGGATGCAGTCGCAACTCGTGTCGCAAGCGGCGTCCGTCCTTTCCACGATCGCCTGAACTTTCGCATATTGCCGAAGCCGCATTGCCAGCGGCTTCAGTAAAGGTCACGACATGAGGCCGTCCTCCTGTGGCAAGGCCACGGGGTGCGGCCGCGATCCAATCCATATAAAAGAGGTGAGCCGCGAAAAGCAGGAGAGATCGAAGCATGGCACGGACCGACGCAATGGTTCTCGGCGCCGGAATCGTCGGTACTTCGGTCGCGCTGCATCTCGTCAAGCGCGGCATGAGCGTGGCATTGGTCGATCGCGCGGGAGTCGGCGAGCAAACGTCGTATGGCAATGCCGGGGTCATTGAGGGCAATACCCTTATCCCGCCAGCCTTTCCCGCAAATCTTCGTGCGCTTATGCGCATCGCGCTCAAGCGTGCCGGCGACGCCAACTATCATCTTTCCTTTCTTCCGCGTGTCGCACCGTGGCTGTTTGCGTTCCGCGCGGCATCGCGGCCGGACCATCTGGCAGAAACGGCGCAGTTGATACGGCCTTTGTTCTCAAGGGCGGTTTCCGAACACGAAATTCTGATGGCCGAGGCGAACGCTACGAAATATTTGCGCAAGACCGGCTGGCTCAAGATCTACCGCGGCGAGAAAAGTTTTGCCGCGCTTGCACCGGAATTCGATGCCGCCGCCAGCTTTGGCCTTCCTTTGCAACCGCTCGATACCGCCGGCGCTCAGATGCTCGAGCCGTCGCTCAATCCGGTGTTTGCGCACGCAGTGTTCTGGCCGCAGGCGGCGAGCATCAGCAGCCCGATCGGCGTGACACGCGCTTATGCCGCGCACTTCGCGAAGCTTGGCGGCGCAATCCTTGCTGGTGACGCGCGTTCATTGCACGCGAACGGTGGCCGCTGGCGCGTGGAAACCAATGAGGGTGCGCTCGATGCCAAGGAATGTGTCGTGGCGCTCGGACCGTGGGCGCCGGATTTGCTCAAATTGCTGCGCGTGAGGCTGCCCCTTGCAGTCAAACGTGGCTATCACCGGCATTTTCGTGCGGAGGGCAATGCCGGGCTCTCGCGGCCGGTCCTCGATGCCGAGGCCGGCTACCTGATCACGCCGATGGAGCAGGGCATCCGCATGACGACCGGCGTCGAATTCGCTTCGCGCGATGCGGCGCCTTCACCGGTGCAATTTGATCGCGTCATGCCAATGGCACGAGCGCTGTTTCCGCTCGGCGATCGCGCAGACGACAAAACCTGGATGGGTAGCCGGCCCTGTTTTCCCGACTCGCGCCCCGTGATCGGCCGCGCACCGGGCTTTGCAGGGCTTTGGCTTGCGATCGGTCACGCGCATTGGGGGCTGACGCTGGGCCCCGCAACCGGCCGCATGATCGCGGAGATGATCACGGGCGAGCCGCCATTTTGCGATCCGGCGCCATATCGCGCGGAACGGTTCGCCTAGCGTGCCTGCGCGATTTCGCGGAAATCGTATCGGTCGCGGATGTACGTGTTGAAAAACGTGCCTTTTGAGAAAGCCGATCGAAACGACGCGGCGACTTCGACGGGCACGTCGACGTATTCATAGATGCGCCCGCTCACGAAAGTGACGGCAAGCCGCCTACTCTCCGGATCGTATCTAATATCTGCGATCGCGGTTGATGGCATGACGCGACAACGCGCGAGGTCGCGTCGGGTTCGCAGTCATGCAAAACGATCGCGCCAGCTCTGCATGGCGCCATCGAATGGTAGCGCGGTGGCTTCGTAGATCCCGCGCGCGATGGCCCGCGCAAGCACATTGGCGGCAACCATGCCAAGTTCGCTGAGGGAAAAGACGGTATCCGGCAGCGGCGTCGCTCCCGTACCGGCGGCGAATACAACGTCGCCGTCGAGCGGCGTGTGTACCGGATAAATCGCACGTGACAGCCCGCTCTGTGCCATGACGGCAAGCCGTTTTGCCTGCGCCTTGGTCAATTTGGCGTCGGTTGCGACGACCGCCAACGTCGTATTCTCGCCCACAGTGCCTTTGCTCCGAAATGCCAGGGCATCGGCGGGAAAAGAGGCTGGCCAGCCGCGGCCGCCGAATTCATTTCCGTGCTCGAACGGAGCCGCCCAGAAGTGGGGCCCGTTGCCGATGGTCATGCTGCCGGCCGCGTTGGCGGCCGCGAGCGCGCCGACCGTCAAACCGCTGCGCGTCTTCCCGCTTGCCGTGCCGATACCGCCCTTCAGATTGACCGTCGTTGCGCCGCGACCGGCGCCCACGCTTCCGAGTGCGAAATCCCCGCGCGCGTCTTTTGCCGCGGAATAGCCGAGGTCACGATAGGGAGGGTAACGGCCCCAATTCTTGTCGCCGCCCGACAAGAGGTCGAACAGGATGGCCGCCGGCACGATGGGCACGCGGGCTTCGCGGACCTGAAATCCTCGGCCTTGTTCGCGCAACCAGGCTTGCGCGCCCGACGCAGCGTCAAGCCCGAAGGCCGATCCGCCCGAAAGCACGATCGCGTCGATCCCTTCCACTGTCTGGGCCGGATCGAGCAGGGCGGTTTCGCGTGTTCCGGGACCGCCCCCGCGCACGTCAACGCTCGCCACGACCGGGTGGTCGAAAATGACTACAGTGGACCCCGAGCCGAGCTTGTCGTCGGCAGCGTGGCCAATTCTTATGCCCGGAATATCCGTAATCATATTGCGCAAGTTTTTTCTCCCTGCCATGAGCGGAAACGATTTGAATTGGTGCGTCAATCGTCCGCTCACGGCCTGATCACTTCAAGTTCAGATGTATACCGACCGACTTGCCATCGCCATACTTGCAGGCGCATTTAGGGCCGCATGAACAGCGATGTTACCTATCTTGCCGCTTTGGTCGCGGGATTCGTCAGCTTCCTTTCTCCCTGCGTTCTCCCGCTGGTGCCCCCCTATCTTGTATTTCTGGCGGGCACGTCGCTCGAACGCTTTGCGGATAAGGAAGCCGAACCCCAGATCAAGCGGGAAACGGTGGCCGCGGCCGCGCTATTCGTTCTTGGCTTTTCGACGGTGTTCGTCGCGCTCGGCGCCAGCGCCAGCGTTATCGGCTCGCTCATCCGCGCGTACTCAGGTCCGCTTGCCACGATCGCCGGCATTGCAATTATGGTTATGGGCTTGCATTTCCTTGGAGTGACGCCGATCGCATTGTTGCATCGGCAAAAGCGGCTCGAGGTTGGCAAGCCCGTCGGCTTATGGGGCGCATATGTGATTGGGCTTGCTTTTGCTTTCGGCTGGACGCCTTGCATCGGTCCGATCCTCGCCGCGATTTTGGCGGTCGCAGCGTCCGAGCAAACCGTCACCCGGGGTGCAAGTCTGCTTGCAATTTATTCGCTGGGTCTCGGGGTGCCGTTCATCGCCGCGGCGTTTGCAATCGAGCCGTTTGCGGCCTTTTTGTCGCGTTTTCGCAACCATCTTCACCGCGTCGAACAGGCCATGGGCGCGCTGCTCGTGCTGACTGGAATTGCGTTTCTGACCGGAAGCATCAATCAGGTGAGCGTGTGGCTGCTCGAAGCGTTCCCCGTGCTTGGAAAAATCGGCTGAGAAAAAAAGAAGGGCCCGCAAGTCAGCGGGCCCGTGCGCGCAAATTTAGATCCCTTACTTCACCTTGCTGCAGTCTGAGCCCGGGCATTCGACATAGGTTATTTTTCCGCTGCCATCTTTTTTCCAGACGTACATAACGTAGTCGAGTTTGGTGATATCGCCCTTTTTGTCATAGGAGATGTCGCCAAGCACCGTTTTGAAGTGCATGCCGGAATGCATCTTTTCGGCGACCTTCTTGGGGTCGAGCGACTTTGCGGCTTCGGCAGCCTGCTTGATGATCTGGACGCCGGCGTAACTGTAAAGCGTATAGGCCTCCGGTTCGAATTTCTTCGCGCGGAATTCTTCCACGACTTTTTTGGCCTCGGGCTTGTTTCGCGGGTCGGGGCCATAGGTCATTAACGTGCCCTCGACGCCGGGGCCGCCAACCGCAGCAAATTCGTCGGACGTAATGCCGTCACCGCCCATCAGCGGCGCCTTGACGCCCTGGTCGCGCATTTGCCGCACAATGAGACCGCCTTCGGTGTAGAGGCCCCCCCAATAAACAAGATCGGCGCCCGATTGTTTTATCTTGGACACCAATGCCGAATAATCCTTCTCGCCGGTGTTGACGCCCTCATAAAGCACCTCCTTCATGCCGGCTTTGCTCATCGTTTTCTTCGTTTCGTCGGCGAGGCCCTTCCCGTACGTCGTCTTGTCGTGGACGACTGCGATCTTCTTGCCCTTGAAATGCTTGACGATGTATTCGCCGGCGACCTGACCCTGCTGGTCGTCACGGCCGCAGACGCGGAAGATGTTCCACATCTTGCGCTCGGTCACCGTTGGATTGGTCGATGCGGGCGTAATCTCCAGAATTCCATTTTCCTGATAGACGTCCGACGAGGGGATCGTCACGCCGGAATTGTAGTGGCCGATGACGAATTTGACTCCATCGGCGGCGAACTTGTTGGCGACCGATACACCTTGCTTGGGATCCGAAACGTCGTCCCCATAGGAAACGGTGATTTTCTGGCCGAGAATTCCGCCGGTCGCGTTGATGTCCGCGGCAGCCTGGTCGACACCATTCTTCATTTGCGCGCCGGTTGCGGCGCTTGGACCGGTGATTGGCCCGCCCACTCCGAATTTGACCTGCGCCGAAGCTGTTCCCGCCGTGGCCATCGCAATGCTCAACGCAATGCTGAGCGTGGTGATTTTTTGCATAATTTGTTTCCCCTCCACCTGGAGCCGGCACATTGCCTGGGGCAATCTTATGTCAGTGGAGTTTCCGGCGCCAGCGCATCGGGCCGTCGGGTTCATTGAGCCAGGGATATTGCCTGACCATTTGCGACGCGCGTGCGGCCCTGAAGCCCAGGGACGCGAACGCGACCGAAAAGGCCGCATCGACCAGATAATAGTGAAGGGACAAGAAAGTACCGCCGTAAAGACTGAAGTGAATAAAGCGCACCGCAACCGCAAGAATGAGGCCATATGCGGCAACCTGCCACCAGGGCCGCCAAGTCGTCGCAATCGCGCGCCCGGCTAGCGTTGCCGCTCCGCCGCCAAGAACAATGGTCACCAGGAGGAACACGCCGAACGAGTGCTCCTCGTAGAGAAAGTCCGGAATCGAGAAAGCGGTCGATATCTCGTTCAACGTCGGCCTCCTTCAAGGTAGGCCGATTTGATCTCGGGGCGTTCAAGTAATTCGCGGCCGGTGCCGGAGAGTGTGATCAGTCCGTTGACCATAACGTAGCCGCGATGGGCGAGCTTGAGCGCGTGGTAGGCATTCTGCTCGACAAGAAAAACGGTAAGGCCAGCCTCGGAGTTGAGCGCCTTTATCGCGTCGAATATCTGACGGACGACGAGTGGTGCAAGACCGAGCGATGGCTCGTCGAGCAGGAGGAGGCGGGGACGCGCCATCAAGGCGCGAGCGATTGCAAGCATCTGCTGCTCGCCGCCGGACAGTGTACCGCCTCTTTGATTGATGCGTTGCTGGAGGCGCGGAAAAAGCGCGAGCACGCGTTGAAGGTCCCGCGTGAATTCTTCCCGCTGCGCCACGGTCGCGCCCATCTGCAAATTCTCGAGGACCGTCATGCGCGAAAATATGCGTCGGCCTTCGGGGGCTTGCGCCAGTTTGAGTCGCGCAATCTCATGCGTCGGCAGTTGCGTGATGTCGTGGCCGGCAAATCCGATCGTGCCCTCGCGCGCGCGAGGATTACCGCAAACCGTCATCATTAAAGTCGATTTTCCGGCGCCGTTTGCGCCAATCAGTGTCGACGATTTCCCCTTCGTTGACATCGAGGTCGACACCCTTGAGCGCCATGACGCGGCCGTAAAAGGCTTTCACGCCGCGTACACTGAGGAGAGGCGCACTCATAGGCCGACCTCGGCTTCGACGCTCTCAACTTCGCGGTCAGCAACGCCGAGATAAGCCGCAATCACTTTCGGATTATCGCGGACCGCAGCCGGAGCGCCGTCGGCAATCTTGACGCCGTAGTCAAGGACAACGACGTGGTCCGATATCTCCATCACGACCGACATGTCGTGTTCGATCAGGAGAATCGAGATTGCGTGTTCTTGTCGGATGGCGAGCAGCAGTTCATTGAGTTCTGCGCTTTCGCGCGGATTAAGCCCCGCAGCTGGCTCGTCCAGACAAAGCAGCGCGGGATTCGTGCACATGGCCCGCGCAATTTCGAGCCGGCGCTGCGCGCCGTAAGGCAGGTCGCCGGCCGCATCGTCGGCACGTGCCGTCAACCCAATGCGATCGAGCCAGCTGCGCGCACGCTCGATCGCCGCGCGCTCGGCAATTGAATATGACGGAAAGCCGAGCACGCCTAGAAGCGTGTAGCCTGATGCGAGCATCAACCGGTTGTGCTGGGCGACCAGCAGGTTTTCCAGAACGGTCATGCCTGGAAACAGGCGAATATTCTGGAACGTCCGGGCGATGCGGGCCTTTTGCGCGACAAGGTAATCAGGCATGCGTTCGAGAAGATACAGACCATTCATGCCGCGCACCCGGCGCCGCTTGCTGCTGGTGGTGAGCGCATCGAGCCAATTCCACGCAGCAGTATCGCCGTGGCGAAGTGCGAGGCACCCTTCGCTTGGCTTGTAGAAGCCGGTAATGCAGTTAAATACGGTTGTTTTTCCGGCGCCGTTAGGGCCGATCAATGCTGTGATTTCGCCGTCTCGTGCCGAGAAGGACAGATCGTCGACCGCGACCAGGCCACCGAAGCGCATGGTCAGATGCTCGACCTGCAACAAAATGTCACCGCCGCGCGCCATCAGCCATGCCCTTCCTTGATCAGGTCGGCGGAAATGGCCTTACGCTCCTTGAGGAATAGTGACGGCTCGCGCGTCGCGATCAGTCCGCGTGGCCGCCAGATCATGATGAGCACCATCGCGAGGCCGAACAGGAGCATGCGGTATTGGGTCGGATCGAATGTTGGCCCGAATATCAGTTTCAGGAAATCGAGATCGCGCATAATCTCGGTGCCGCCGATCATGGCGATGGCAGCAATAGCAACGCCGATCTGGCTGCCCATGCCGCCGAGAACGACCATCGACAGGATTGTCGCGGATTCCAGGAAGGTGAACGAGTTCGGGCAGAAATGAATCCCTGGCGCGCAGCAAAGAATGAGCCGGCGAAGCCGGCAAACATGGCGCCCATCGCGAAGGCGGTGAGTTTTGTGTTTGTCGTGTTGATGCCGAGCGATCGGCAGGCGATTTCGTCCTCGCGTAGCGCTTCCCAGGCTCGGCCGACGGGCAGGCGCCGGAGCCGCAACGTCACGAAGGCGGTCAGCAGCGCGAGCGCAAGGATCAGGTAGTAAAGGAAGATGGTCCGGTAGATCGGAGAAAATTCGAGGCCGAAGACGGCAGCAAAGCCGTTGTCGTCGGCATTAAAGGGAATCCCAAAGAATGTCGGACGCGGGATGCCGGTGATGCCGGCATAGCCGTTCGTCAGGTCCACCCAGTTGATCAGCACGATACGGATGATTTCGCCGAACGCGAGCGTGACGATCGCGAGATAGTCGCCGCGAAGCCGCAGTACGGGAAATCCGAGCAGGATTCCCCAGAACGATGCAAGAATTCCGGAGAGCGGCAGGAGAATCCAGAATGAGAAGCCAAAAGCCTTGGCCAGAAGTGCGTAGGAATAGGCACCGACGGCATAGAACGCGACATAGCCGAGGTCGAGCAGGCCGGCGAGCCCGACCACGATATTGAGGCCCCAGCCGAGCATTACGTAGATCAGGATCTGGATGCCGAAATTGTCGATCCATTTGACCGCGCGGCCAAAGCCTGCAGTACCAATGACAATTGCGGGATAGAACGATGACGAAACCGATCGCAAAGGGGACGAACCATTTCCGATCTGCAGTCGCCATTTTGGGATCGCAGTGGTTGATGGCCGTCGCACCCGCCGGGCGAGCCACGGTTCGATCACAAGCGAATATGCTAGGCGGCAATGAATACGATTGAGACCACTACAAGAAGCAATGGCCCGCGCGTGTTCAGAACCAGATTGTTGTGAAAATCAGTGATGGTCTGGAAGCCAATCAGTGGCAGGAAAAGACCGAAAGCAAGCAATGCGGTGACGGCTGCGTCCCGCAGCGCACGAATAATATCGACGCGCCCGGAATGCGCGCCGCTCGGCATGTCAGACCTTTTCGACATCCGGCCGCCCAAACAACCCCTGCGGCAGGAAGATCAATGTAATTGCCAATACCGAAAAGGCGGCAACGTCCTTGTAGTCGATCGAGAAATAAGCCGACCACATGGTTTCGATCAGCCCAATGAGCAGGCCGCCGATTACGGCCCCAGGCAATGAGCCGATGCCGCCTAAAACCGCAGCGGTAAACGCTTTCACGCCCGGTACAAAACCATCCGAGAAGCTTACGACGCCGTAGTACATCAGGTACATCGTGCCTGCGACCGCGGCGAGCGCTGCCGCAATCACGAACGTTATTGAAATTGTGCGGTCGACATCGACGCCGACGAGCGCGGCCATCTTCTGATCCTGTTCGCATGCACGCTGGGCTCTTCCGAGAGGCGTCCTGGCGACCAGATACCAAAAACAGACGAGCAGCACGGCGGTGACGACCCAGATGATCAGTTGCTTGTACGACAGCGTCACTGGGAAATCGTTTTTGGTGAACAGGACAAATTCTCCCTGAACCATCGGGGGGATCGATTTATTGCGCGGTCCTTGCGTCACCTGCACGAAATTGGACAAGAAAATTGACATGCCGATTGCTGATATCAGCGGCGCCAGCCTGAACGAGCCGCGCAGCGGGCGGTAGGCGAGCCGTTCGATAGTCCAGTTGACCAGAGAGGTGAACAGCATTGCGACAATCAGCACGATCAGTAACGCAAGGACGATTGAGGTTACGCCGAGAAAACTTGTCAGGAGAAGAAAAGCGACCAACGCAATAAAGGCCGAGACCATAAATACGTCGCCGTGGGCGAAATTCACCATCCCGATAATGCCGAACACCATCGTGTAGCCGATGGCAATCAGGCCATAGATCGAGCCGAGCGTGATGCCGTTGATGAACTGCTGTAGGAAGACTTCCATCCCGTCCCCTGCGCCTTCCCGAGGCCATCCGGCCGTTCGTGAAATGGCCGGATGAGAAAGGCTTAACAGGGCATAACCGGAGCGGCAACGCCGCATTGGCGGTGTGTTACTAAGTCCAAAATTAGCGCGCCACGCGGGCAATCCGGCGGATATTCACAGTGGATGATGAGCCGCACACCCGTTCAGGCGTGCCAACTCCTCGCCATCCACGAATCGCGAAGCAGCCGAAATTTCTAATGAAGGCCGCCGAATATCCAGATCAACACGAGAATTGGTATGGGCACTCCGAGCAGCCAGAGCAGCAAATATCGTCCCATCGTCGGTTCTCCCAGTTGCCTAGAGGAACTCTGGGCACTCACGTCAGGTTCCCGATGGTTTTGTTTCAAAGTGGAGAGAGAAAAAATGCGCTGGAACGATTGCAATCGCCGGGCATTGACCTCTGCCATGGGTAAAGAGCGATCAAATGGCGCTTCAATCCAACCTCGAGAGGATCATTCAATGGGTCAAGATCAAAACCAGAAACCTGGCCAGCAACAGCAAGGTGGTCAGCAGCAAGGTGGTCAGCAGCAAGGTGGTCAGCAGCAAGGTGGCGGGCAGCAGGGCGGCGGGCAGCAGAAGCCCGGCCAGCAGCAGCAAGGTGGCCAGCAAAATCAGCCAGGCCAGCAGAACCGCTAAGCCGCTGAAAATTTGTTGACGGGAGCCCCGCCGCGAGGCGGGGCTTCGCTTTTTTAACGGACCGTAGTCATCGAGCACCGGGTCGAATATGCTTGCGACATGGGCACCGTCTCCGCACTTCCGTTATTCCATCTCTACGGCGACCCGCCGGACGATTCCGCGTTCGACTTCATCCACATTGAAACGATCGCATCGCGTTCATCCGTCCACGACTGGACTATCCGCGCACACCGTCATCGCAACCTGTTTCAGGTTCTGCTGATAGAGAAGGGCGGTGGCGAAATGAGTTTTGAAACGGCAACCGCCCACTTTACAGCTCCGGCAGTAATCCTCGTGCCCGCGACAACCGCTCACGGTTTTCGCTTTTCGCCGAAGGTGACGGATGGCTGGGTCGTGAGCTTTACCGAGGATGTCGCCGACGCGCTTGGCGATCAGTCCGGTGAGGCGCTCGCGCGACTAAACGCAGTGGCGGTGAATCCGCTTCTGCCGCTCGCCCATGCGACAGAATCCAAGCGTCTGTCGATGCTTTGCGCTGATTTGCATGAAGAGGGCTCACTCGCGCGCGAAGGATATCGGTTGGCCATGCGCGGATTGCTTGCTCTTATTGCAATCGAGGTGGTCCGGCTCGGCGTCAGCCGCGAGCGAAGCGGTGCGGTGACGCTCTCACGATCGGACGCGCGGGTCGATGAACTGCGTAGGCTCGTGGATGAACATTTTCACAATGAGCGGCTCATCAGTTTTTATGCCGAAAAGCTTGCCATGACGCCCGACAGGCTCAACGATCACGTCAAACGAGCGACTGGCGTGACGGCAGGGCACCTCATCCGTCAGCGCGTCTTGACGGAGGCGAAGCGGCAGCTGGTATTCACAAATCTGGCGATCCACGAAATTGCCTACGACCTCGCCTTTTCCGACCCCTCACACTTTACCCGGTTTTTTCGCAAGCAGACCGGCATGACGCCACAGGCGTTCCGCGACGGACGCGGCGGCTGAGCGTCACGATGTCGCGTGCAAGGAGTTGCGCCGGATAAAAACGAGGGCCACGAGCGCGCCGAGCAATTCCGCCGCACTGCCGCCCATGAGTGCAATACGCAAGCCGGACAGAAATTGGGGTCCCATCTCAGAATGCTGTCCTGCATGGGCGGCAAATACCGCACCTAAAATTGCGACACCTAATGTTGCGCCGACCATGCGCGAGGTGTTGAGCACGCCGGAGGCAGTTCCCGACCGTTCCGGTGGCAAGGCTGCAACGGCAACGCCGTTAACGGGTGCGGTATTGAGCCCAAGGCCGATACCGACGACCAACAGAGCCAGTTCGATGGACAGAAGACTTGTGTTCTCGTCAATGAAGGCGAGCGCCAGAGCGCCCGCACCCATGCACGCCATGCCGACGGTCATCACAATACGAGGCCCCACGCGATTATTGAGATGGCCAACATATTGCGAGACCACGAAAAAGCTCACTGGCATGGGCAGCAGCTCCAGTCCAGTGATGAGTGGGCTGGCTCCGCGCATGGTCTGAAAATACAGGGGCATGATGAACAGCAGGGCATACATGCCGAACGTCATCAGCCCGGCGATCGCAAGAGATGCCGAAAACACCGGCCGCCGCAAGAACTCAAGCGGCAGCATTGGCCCGGGCGTGCGCGCCTCAACCCATACGAAGAGCACGGACGCCGCAATCCCAATGCCTGCTATCGATAGTATCGGTTGCGACGTCCATCCCCAATGCGTTCCTTCGATTGCCGCGAAGGAAAATGCCGCAAGACCGATAATCGCAAGACATTGACCAGGCAGGTCAAGCGCGCGGCCCTTCGGTTCGGCGCTTTCACGGATAGCGCGGTAAGCAAGTATTACAGCGGCGACGCAAACCGGCAGTATGACGTAGAATATGCTTCGCCATCCGATCGCATTCACCAGCCACCCGCCGACGATCGGGCCAATGATAAAAGCAAGACCGTTGCAGCTCGCCCAAACGCCTAAAGCGTGCGCACGTTCCTTCCGATCGGGAAAGGCTATCGTGAGCAGCACCAGAGACATTGGTACTTCGAAGGCCGCCCCTATGCCGCTCACAACACGCCCGCCAATCAGAATCATTGAGTTGGCTGCAAGCGCACACATCAACGTGCCGGCGACGAACAGCACGATGCCCAGCACGAATATTCGCCGGCGGCCATAAAGATCGCCGAGCGTACCAGCGGTTAAAAGCAGGCTGGCATAGACGAGATTGTATGAATTGATGACCCATTGCATTTCGCTGACGCCAGCGTGCAGGTCCGTGCTGATGCTCTTCACTGCAAGGTTGACGACGGATGTGTCGATTTGCGCGAACAGCACTCCGAGCGAAGCGGCGATCAGGACGAGTTGCGGCTGCGTTCGTTCAGCGGCACCGTTGAACCATGTTGAAACCAGAGACATGGCATTTCTTCCTTCAGTTGCGGCTCGAAACCGCGATTTAGGTGGTTTGTTGCCTCTGACCCACCCGAAATGCCCACCCGATTTCCCGACGATGTGCCGGAAATTGCAGTCCGGGCCGCGATAAATGAAGCGAATGTTTTCAATCCAAAAGATCACGAGCAGTGATGGGAGCCCTCGCAATCTGACGGAACCCGCCGCTTCGCCTTGGTAAATCCGGCCGGGCAACAGGGCTAACGGGTAAGGTAAAGCATCGGTTTCTTTTGAACTTGGGATTTGAAGCGCTTACGCATTCTCGTGCGTGAGGAGGCCTCAATGAAAAAAATGTCTGGCGTCATTGTCAGCGTGATCGTCGTAATCTCGCTCTATTTCACCCTTTTTTGGGGCTATGACGCTTTGCGCGTGCTGACATCACCGTCTTATGGCCTCGAAGACGTCTGGCGCTCACAGTTCATTTTCGGCATCGGACGCCCTGTTCAACCTCACGCCGATTGGCCTGATCAAACTTGCGGCATTTTTCGGAACCATAAAGCTTGCTGTTGCGTGCATCTGCGGATTTCACGTTATTGATCGCGTCCGCTGCCTGACTTACGGGAGTGCGAATTCTGAAATCCTGGAAGCCGGGCTAATTCTGATTGTATTCGTGAGCATCGCGTCCGTCGGTCCCGCATCATGGACACACAGCACCGACCTTGTGCGCGAGCACACTTTGCAGCTTCTGTTCGCCGCTCTCGCGACCGGTTTGTGCATATTCGAGCGTAGCTACGCGCGGCTGGCCGTTAATGCACAGGGCTCTAAAGGCTGAAGCGTCGCGGAGCGCGAATCCGTCATTTGGGTCGCGCTTCGTGAAGGCCGCGGTCGGGCGGTTCGAGTTTTCCTGAACGTCTGTCTTTCACCGCCTGAACGAGGGCGCGCGCGGCGTTGCGTACATCGTCCTGGAAATCAACATCACGATCGAGATCGTCGTGACTTGTTGCATAGGGGTTTAGATAGCCTACATAGCGGTCTATCAATGCGAGATGGCCTGATGGAATCATGCCAATGTCCATCAGCCAGTCGGTGAGAATGCGCCGGAGGTTTTCGGTGCCCGCGGCATCGCCATGAACCACAACGGAAAAAACTCGGCCGGCCAAATGACGCGGATATGGCCAGCCGGCAAGTTCGAGCTTTTTTGCCATCAGTGGATCTTTGCCGTGCGTCGATGTGAGATCCGGATTACCGCCATCGGCGCAGACCAGTCGGTCGATCATCAGCTTGAGCGAGGAGGGCGCCTGGTACCAGTTCACGGGGCATACGATCATGACGCCATGGGCTGCGACCCATTTCGGATATATTTCAGCCATCCAGTCGCCGGACTGGCCGAGCGCATGATTTGGGTAGCAGCTGCAGGGCCAGTGGCAGAGCGGTTGCGCTGTTGAGACGCATGCCTTGCAGGGATAAATCACCTTTCCGTATTCGGCGGTGAGACGCGACAGATCGAGAACCTCAACCTGGAAGCCGCGCGTCTTTTCGATCGCCTGCCTTGCCAGCGTGGCGATACGCCAGGATTTTGAAATTTCTCCGGGACAGGTCTGGTCGTTGCGCGATGAGCCATTGACGATCAGCACGCGCGACGGTGATTTCCGATTTTTCTGGCCGAGCTCGGCGGCGCGTACACTTTCACGTGTCCGCAGCCATTCGATCGGTACATCGAATTCGGGGTTCGCAAAACCTTTTCCCGCTTTTCGTGTCCGGGGCGACTTATGATATTCGTCGTAGGTGATCCAGGCGGCGTCGGCTATCGCGTCGAGCTGGCGGGCGAGCGGCTCAAACTCGGGATCGTAGAATTTCGCCAGAAAACGTTTTCTGAATTCCTGCTTGTCGAGCTGAACGCTCGGCATCCCTTTGCGCACCTTGATTTTCGCCATGGCTAAACCTCCCCCTCGTTTGGGCCACGGCCTACATTGCGGCCCCTTCAACCCGAAATGACGAGAGCGTCACCATCGCGTGATGGCTATTTGGTCTTCATTTCGGATATTACTTCGGCAGCTTCCTTGAAGGCGTGATTGGCGGCCGGTACTCCGCAGTAGATCGCTTGTTGTAAAATAATTTCCTTGATGTCATCCGGCGAGAAGCCGCCCTCGCTAATGGCCGCACGCACGTGCATTCGGAACTCTTCCCATTTGTCGAGAGCGAGCATTGTGCCGATCACGAGCACACGCCGGGTGCGTTCGTCATAGTGCGGCCGGGTCCAGATTTCGCCCCAGGCTGTGCGCGTGATGAAATCCTGGAATTCTTCATTGAACGCCGTTCGTTTCGTATTGGCGCGATCGACCCAGGCATCGCCGAGCACCTTGCGGCGCTTCGCCATCCCCCGTTCATAGCGTTCCTTGTCATCCATGTTGCCGGCCTCTACGAATGCAGGAAGTTGAGCACGGTCTCGGCATAAAGCTTCGGCTGCTCCATATTGGCAATGTGCGCGGCATCAAGTGCGGCGACTTTGGCGCCCTTGATCTGCTTGGCGATAGCTTCACCGGCTGCCGGCGGGGTCGCAGGATCTTGTTTGCCGACAATCACGAGCGTGGGTGCGGTAATGCGCGGATTTGAGGCGGTAAAGTCCATGTCGCGGATTGCTTCGCAACTGGCGACATAACCGATCGGGCTGGTCGCGAGAAAAATTTCCTTCATACGCGCGACGCTATGCGGCGCGCGGTCGCGGAATCCCTTGGTGAACCAGCGCTCCATATTCGGATCGACCAAGGCCGCGAGGCCCTTTTCCTGCACGAACTTGATCCGGTCCGCCCACGGTGTCTTGTCGGCGTAATTGTAGTTTGTATTGGAAAGTACCAGCTTTTCGACGCGGTCGGGTGCGTTTGCTCCGAGCCATTGTCCGACCATCCCGCCCATCGACAAGCCGCACCAGTTGAATTTCTTTATCTTGAGGGCGTCGGCGACCGCGAGCACGTCACGGCCGAACCGCTCCATGGAATAAGGGCCTTTGGGTACGCCCGATTTTCCATGACCGCGGCGGTCGTATCGCACCACGCGAAAGTGCTTTGCCCATTCGGGGGTCTGGAGGTCCCACATGTGCAGGTTGGTGCCGAGTGAATTTGACAGGATCAGCGCGGGCGCGTCTTCGCGGCCATCGAGTTGCACGTGGATCGGGCAGCCGTCATCGGCGTTGATCATCGGCATGAAAGTCCTCCCCAAGACACATACTTACTTACAGAGTGTTGGTATTCGCGTTGCGGACACCCATAATGCGGCACGCGCGCTATGCAAAGCTCTTTTCATGGCCGCGGCGAGGGCTTAAGTCGGGTAGATTGACTGGCGAGCGGTTGTCGAGGGAGATGCGTAGATGGCGATGACGATGACGGGCGAAGTTCAGCTTCCAGCCAGCCGGGATGTAGTTTGGGCGAAGCTCAACGACGCCGATGTGCTCAAGGCCTGTATTCCCGGCTGTGAAGAGCTCAACAAGACTTCGGACACCGAATTCCAGGCAGTTGCGACGACCAAGATCGGCCCGGTCAAGGCTCGCTTCAAAGGCAAGGTTCATCTCACCGACCTCGATCCGCCAAATGGCTATAAAATCTCGGGTGAGGGCGATGGCGGTGTTGCCGGGTTCGCCAAAGGCGGAGCAACAGTCGCGCTCGCCGAAAAGGACGGTGGCACGCTGCTGACTTACAGTGTGGAAGCGCAGATCGGCGGTAAACTTGCTCAACTCGGCCAGCGACTGGTCAATGGCGCGGCCAAGAAGATCGCCGACGATTTTTTCCAGAAATTTGCTTCGACCGTTTCTGCCGCATAATCGGTCCAATCACGCAGTTTGAAGCGGCTGTCGACGCTGGAATCCCTTGACCGGGCCGGTGATCGGGGTTCAGACTTATTCATGTTCCGAAGCCCGATCTGGCCGAAATCGGCTCGAATTTGCAGTCGAGCCACAGCCGCCCGGGTCGAAAGGGGCGAAAAGGGGGCCTTTGGCCCCATATTGGGAGGAAGGTCATGCCTGCCGTGTCTATGACGGTGAACGGCAAAGCCGTCACCGGCGACGTCGAAGCGCGCACTTTGCTCGTGCAGTTCCTGCGCGAGAACCTACGGCTCACTGGGACGCATGTCGGCTGCGACACCTCGCAATGTGGCGCCTGTGTCGTGCACATAGACGGCATCGCCGCCAAATCGTGCACCACACTTGCCTTGCAGTGCGAGGGCGCGAAGATCACGACCATCGAAGGCCTGGCAGAAGCGAACGGGCCGCTGCACCCCATGCAGGAGGCGTTCCGCGAGCACCACGGTCTGCAATGCGGTTTCTGCACGCCGGGAATGATCATGGCGGCTCTCGATATTGTCAGGCGTCGCGGCAATGACCTCGACGAACACACCATCCGCGAACAGCTCGACGGAAATATTTGCCGCTGTACCGGCTACCACAACATCGTGAAGGCGATAGCCGCCGGCGCGAAAGCCATGGCCAAGGACGGTGCACGTCAGGCCGCGGAATAATATCAACGTAACGGGAGGAGACCGCCATGAGCGCGACCGGTATCGGCGCGGCGGTGCGCCGGAAGGAAGACCTCCGTTTCATTACAGGAAAGGGCCAATACACTGACGATGTGGTTCGGCCCGGCGAAACTCGGGCAGCTTTCGTCCGCTCACCGCATGCGCACGCAAAAATCAGGCGCATCGACGTAGCCGCCGCGAAATCCATGCCGGGCGTCGTTGCGGTGCTTACCGGAACCGAATTGGCGAATGACAAGATCGGCAATCTCATTTGCGGCTGGATGATTCATTCGAAAGACGGCACCCCAATGAAAATGGCGCCGCATCCGGCCCTTGCAACGGGGAAGGTTAATCACGAGGGCGATGCGGTTGCCGTTGTCATCGCCGAAACTCTGGCGCAGGCATCCGACGCCGCGGAAAAAGTAAAAGTAGACTACGAACCACTGCCGGCAATCACGGATCCTGCCAAAGCAAAGTCAGGCGCGCAAATTCACGAAGTGGCTCCCAAGAATACCATCTATGAATGGTCGCTTGGTGATGCGAAAGCAGTCGATACTGCTTTCGGGGCATCGAAACACGTCACCAAACTCGACATTGTCAACAATCGCCTCGTTCCAAACGCGATCGAGCCTCGCGCCGCGCTTGCCGAATATGATGCGGGTACCGAGCAACTCACGCTCTGGAACACGACCCAAAATCCACACGTGTCTCGCCTGGTGATCGCGGCCTTCGTCGGTATGGCACCCGAGCATAAGTTACGTGTTATTGCGCCCGATGTCGGCGGTGGGTTCGGTTCGAAGATCTTCATCTACCCCGAGGAAGTTGTCTGCCTGTGGGCAGCGCGAAAAATTGGGCGGCCGGTGAAATGGACGGCGGATCGTTCCGAGTCCTTCGTCACCGACGCGCATGGCCGCGACCACGTCACGCACGCCGAGCTCGCGCTTGATGCCAGCGGCAAAATTCTGGCGATGCGCGTGAAGACGATTGCCAATCTTGGCGCCTACATGTCGACATTCTCTTCGTCGGTGCCGACTTATCTCTATGCGACGCTCCTGTCCGGTCAATATGACATCCCGCATATTTATTGCGAAGTTGATGCCGTCTACACGAATACCGTGCCCGTCGACGCCTATCGAGGTGCCGGCCGACCGGAAGCCACTTTTGTTGTCGAGCGCCTCGTTGAAGTCGCAGCGCGGCAGATGGATATTGACCCGGCGGAATTGCGAAAACGAAACTTCATCAAAACGTTCCCGCATCAGACGCCGGTAATCATGGCTTACGATGCAGGAGACTATGGCGCGTCGCTCAAAAAAGCGCTGGACCTCGCGGATGTGAAGGGATTCAGCAAGCGCAGACGCGAAGCCGCCCGGCATGGGAAGCTCCGCGGTCTCGGCTTTTCGACCTATATCGAGGCCTGCGGGATAGCGCCTTCGCAGGCAGTGGGCTCGCTTGGCTGCGGCGTTGGCCTGTGGGAGAGCGCCGAGGTGCGCGTCAATCCTACCGGAAGCGTCGAAGTTCTGACCGGCTCGCATGCCCATGGTCAGGGTCATGAGACTACTTTTGCGCAGCTTGTTTCCGAGCGACTTGGCATTCCGTTTGAGAACATTTCGATTGTGCACGGCGACACTGACAAGGTGCAGTTCGGAATGGGAACATACGGCTCACGCTCGGGCGCGGTCGGCATGTCAGCGGTCGCCAAGGCGCTCGACAAGATCGAAGTAAAGGCCAAGAAAGTCGCTGCTCATATGCTGGAAGCGGCGGAGGGCGATATCGAATTTAAAGACGGAAAATTCACGGTTGCGGGCACTGACAAATCTGCGGCGTGGGGTGATGTCACCCTCAATGCCTACGTCGCGCATAAGTTCGCGGGCCAGGAACTCGAACCCGGGCTGAAGGAAACAAGCTTCTACGACCCGACGAATTTCACCTTTCCGGCCGGATGCCACATCTGTGAGGTCGAGGTCGACCGCGACACGGGCAAGACCGAAATCGTCAACTGGACGGCCGTCGATGATTTCGGCACCGTGGTCAATCCCATGATCGTGGAAGGGCAAGTCCATGGCGGCATCGCGCAGGGCATAGGGCAGGCACTTCTCGAAGGCGCGGTCTACGACAAGGATGGGCAACTCCTGACCGGCTCGCTCATGGATTACTGCATGCCCCACGCGCACGATTTGCCGTCATTCACAGTCGGCCTCACCGAAACCAAATCACCCTCAAATCCACTCGGAATCAAAGGCTGCGGCGAAGCCGGCGCCATTGCCGCGCCGGCGGCAGTGATCAATGCGATTACCGACGCTATCGGCACGGAAGAAATAGCAATGCCTGCAACCGCTCAGGCGGTGTGGTCGGCGCTCAAGCGCGCGCAACCGCGGCAGGCGGCATAGTCACGGGAGACATCGATGTACAATTTCACATTCCATCGTCCGACAACGGTTCGCCAGGCGGCCGGGCTGCTGGCGCGTAACCCCGAAGCCAAGTTGCTGGCAGGGGGCCATTCGATTTTGCCGGTCATGAAACAGCGGCTGGCACAGCCTTCGGCGCTGATCGATCTGTCGCTGGTCGAAGGGTTAAGCGGCGTGGAGCAGAAGGGGCGTTCGATCGTGATCGGCGCCATGACCCGGCACGCCGACGCGGCCAATTCGCCGGTCCTTCAGCAACTTCTTCCGGGGCTTGCCGCGGTGCCTGCGTCGGTTGGCGATCCGCAGGTGCGCAATCGGGGCACGATCGGTGGCTCGATCGCAAATAACGACCCGAACGCGGATTATCCAGCGGCTTGCCTCGGTCTCGGTGCGACCATCATCACGAACAAGCGGCGCATTGCAGCGGACGATTTCTTCACCGGGATGTTCTCCACCGCGCTTGAGGACGGTGAGATCATCACCAAGGTAAGTTTCCCGATTGCAAAAAAGGCCGCTTACGAAAAATTCAAGCACCCGGCCTCAGGCTTCGCGTTGGTCGGTGTCTTTGTGTCGAAGCGCGGGGCGGACATTCGCGTCGCGGTTACGGGCGCGGGCGCCAATGGGGTGTTCAGGGTGAAATCATTCGAGGAAGCGCTCAAGAAACGTTTCGCCGCAAAATCGATTGAGGGAATGACCATTCCGGCAAATGGAATGAACAGCGACATTCACGCGAGTGCCGAATATCGCGCACATCTGGTTGGTGTGCTCGCGCGGCGCGCTTTGGCTAAGGCCACGGCTTAGACGTTCGCCGGGAAAGGGTTGCCGCCACCGGGGTTGGGCAAAAGTGCATCGATGGGCTTTTGCGCCATCGGGAACTGAAATGACAAGTGCGGCGTTGCAAGTGGGGCGGCGCGCTTGGGCAGGCTCTCCTGTGTTTGAAAATTATCCGATTTTGATCGTGGTACTGACCGCCGCGGCTATGGCGCTGGTGCGCCTGAGCGTCTAGGCCAAAGATGTTTTCGAGTGTGCCGCGGCTTATGGCTTATTTCCCGGCGCGATCGAGTTCAGCCAGCAGATCGTGCAGGTCGAGCGGATGCGTGAACATTTGCAGGGACCCGTCCGGTTTTTTCGGCCATTTTTCCTTCGGGCGATCCCAATAAAGCTCCACGCCGTTGTCGTCGGGGTCACGCAGGTACAATGCCTCGCTCACGCCATGGTCGCTCGCTCCTTCGAGCGGAATTTTGGCGACGATCAGCCGGCGAAGCGCGTCGGCGAGCAGCCTGCGGGACGGGTAAAGAATGGCGGTATGGTAAAGCCCCGTGGTGCCGGGTGCCGGCGGTGAACCCCCCAGGCTCTCCCAGGTATTGAGCCCAATGTGGTGATGATAGCCGCCTGCTGAAATGAAGGCGGCGCCGGGGCGGCTGGTCGTCATGGTGAAACCCAGCACCCCGCAATAGAAATCAAGCGCCCTCTGCAAATCGGCGACCTTCAGATGGACATGGCCGATCCGCACCCCTGGGTCGATCGTGGGGAATTGCAGAGCCTCTTTCTCGAGGGTCATTGGTTTGGTCATGGGCAAATCCTGGCTGTCGGGGCCTCTCATTCCTACATGTATGGCGCGGACATGGTAGGATAAAGTCCCCGCATGGCAGACAGAAACCTCCCCAATTCAATTGACGCGACCCTCGCGTTACTGGCCAAGGCCGACTACGTCGCAGACCGGTCGCTCGCGACCGTACTATATCTCGCGCTGCGGATGGGCCGGCCGTTGTTTGTCGAGGGTGAGGCGGGGGTCGGCAAGACCGAGATCGCGAAGGTTCTTGCCAAAACGCTGGGCCGCCGCCTGATCCGGCTGCAATGCTACGAGGGATTGGATGTTTCAGCCGCGGTCTACGAGTGGAATTACGGTGCGCAGATGATTTCCATCCGACTCGCCGAAACCGCGGGCGAGGGAGACCGGGGACGGATCGAGCACGACGTGTTTTCCGAACGGTTTCTGATCAAGCGCCCGCTATTGCAAGCGCTTGAGCCCGACCCATCCGGCCCGCCGGTCCTATTAATCGACGAAATCGACCGCACCGACGAGGCCTTCGAGGCATTCCTCCTGGAAGTCCTTGCCGATTTCCAGGTCACCGTACCGGAGCTCGGCACGGTCAAGGCTCCACATCCGCCGATCGTCGTCGTCACGTCCAATCGCACACGCGAAGTGCACGATGCTCTTAAGCGACGGTGTCTCTATCATTGGGTCGGTTACCCGGATGCGGAGCGCGAGCTGAAAATCCTTCGCGCCAGGGTACCGGGAATTGCCAAGAAATTATCCGAGCAGGTCGTCGCTTTCGTGCAGACTTTGCGCAAAGAAGACCTGTTCAAGTCACCGGGTGTTGCTGAAACCCTCGATTGGGCGAGCGCGCTTACAGAGCTCGATGTGGTAGCGCTCGATCCGGCGACGGTATCCGATACCCTTGGAGTGCTGCTGAAGTATCAAGACGATATTGCGCGGCTCGATGGCACCAAAGTGAAGGCACTCCTTGATGAGGTGAAGGTCGGATTTGAGGGCGGCGGAGTAACGTCATGGCTGCGCCTCAAGGTCGCCTCGCTGAAAATATTCTCTACTTCGCGCGCGCCTTGCGGGCGGCAGGAATTCCGGTTGGACCAGGCGCAGTGCTTGATGCACTGGAAGCGCTCGACGTCGCACATATCGGTGGGCGAGATGATTTTTATTGGACGCTTCACGCAGTCTTCGTCAAACGCCACGAGCACACGGCGCTGTTCGACCAGGCCTTTCAGATATTCTTTCGGAAGCGTGGCTACATCGAAAAGATGATTGCGTCACTGCTCCCGGAGGTGACTGCCGGACGACCGAAGGCGCCGCCGCCAGGCGCACAACGGATTCAGGACGCGCTTTTTTCCGGCCTCGACCGGAAGCAGCCGAATTCGGAAGTTGAATTTGACGCCCGGTTAACGGTTTCCGACCGCGAAGTGTTGCAGAAAAAGGACTTTGCACAGATGACCGCGGCTGAGATTGCCGCGGCGAGGGAGGCGATTGCCCGGCTTACGCTTCCGCTTGATGAGGTACGCACGCGCCGCTTCGCCCAGAGCCGCCGTGGCCATCTCATTGATATTCGTCGCACCTTGCGCGCAAGCATGAAAGCAGGAGGAGCGGTGATTGATCTGAAGTATCTCGGGCCGCGCGTGAAAGAACCGCCCATCGTGGCGCTCCTGGATATTTCCGGCTCGATGAACGAATACACCCGATTATTTTTGCATTTCCTGCATGCAGTCACCGACGCGCGCAAGCGCGTGACGACATTCCTCTTCGGTACCAGGCTGACCAACGTGACGCGCGCGATCCGCCAACGCGATCCGGACGAGGCGCTTGCCGCCTGTTCGGCCAACGTAGCTGACTGGTCGGGTGGTACCCGAATTGCCTCGTCGCTGCGTGCCTTCAACAAGCACTGGGCGCGCCGCGTGCTCGGCCAGGGTGCGGTCGTACTCCTGATCACGGATGGGCTCGAGCGTGATGCCGACGACACACTTGCCTTTGAAATGGAACGACTGCACTTGTCCTGCCGCAAGTTAATTTGGCTCAACCCGTTGCTGCGATTTTCCGGCTTTGAGGCGCGCGCCAAGGGCGTTCAAGCCATGCTGCCGCACATTGATGAGTTGCGACCAATTCACAATCTGGATTCGATGAAGGATCTGGTTCGATCGCTGTCGGGGGCATCGACAAAAGGCCGTGATCCACAAGAGATGCTGAGGCAAGTTGCCTGATGGAGGACAATCATGCTGTCTCGCGATGAGGACATTTTAAAAGCCGCAGAGGAGTGGCGTAAAAACGGACGTGGCGTCGCACTGGCTACTGTCGTTGAAACATGGGGTTCGGCACCGAGGCCGGTTGGCTCCAATCTGGTGATTGACAGCGAAGGCAATTTTCTCGGCAGCGTTTCCGGTGGCTGCGTCGAGGGGGCAGTCGTCACGGAAGCGATTGATGTCATCGATACCGGAAAACCGAAAATGCTCGAATTCGGGGTCGCGGATGAAACCGCCTGGAACGTCGGCCTGTCCTGCGGTGGTACCATCCTCGTCTATGTCGAAAAGGTGAGCTGAGGTGAAACTCGACGTCCTCCATGCGTTGAATTCCGAGCGGGCAGCGCGTCGTGCTGCCGTGCTTGTTACCGACGTGAAGAGTGGCGAGCAACATCTCGTCAAGGCGGCTGACGTGGCGAAGGATCCGCTCAAGGACGCGCTAGCCAAGCGACTGCGCATGGCCAAGAGCGGCATGGAGGAGACGCCGCAGGGACGGTTTTTCCTTACGGTCTATGTCCCGTCACCGCGCCTGGTGATCACCGGGGCGGTCCATATCAGCCAGACGCTTGCGCCGATCGGCCAATTGCTCGGTTATGACGTAACGATCGTCGATCCGCGGACCGCCTTTGCCTCGATTGAACGATTTCCCGATGTGAACGTAATCGCGGAATGGCCGGATGTTGCATTGCCGCCTCTCGGCATCGATCACTACACGGCGTTCGTCGCGCTTACGCATGATCCCAAAATCGACGACCCGGCTCTCAAGCATGCGCTCGCGCGCGATTGTTTCTACATTGGCGCGCTCGGTTCCAAGAAAACTCACGCCAGGCGCGTTGAACGTCTGAAGCAGGCCGGCCTTTCCGATGCCGATATCGCGCGCATTCACGCGCCAATCGGGCTGGACATTGAGGCGGTATCGCCGGCCGAGATTGCGGTCGCGATCATCGGCGAAATCACGCAAGTCCTGCGGCAGAAGGCGGATGCGGCATGAAGTTTGGCTCCGTTCCCGTCGGCGATGCGATTGGCGCGACTGCGGTGCATTCCATCCGCCAGGGCGACTTCGTGCTCAAGAAAGGCACGCTGATCGGGGAATCCGAAGTTGCCGCGCTTAAGGCCGCCGGAATTGCCGAAATCACGATAGCGCGTGTCGAGCCCGGTGACGTATCCGAGGATCAGGCTGCCGCAGATATCGCCGTTGCCATCAAAGGCGACGGCGTGCGCGTCGACCGCGCCTTTACCGGGCGCTGCAATCTATTTGCCGAAAAATCCGGCGTTTTAATTGTCGACAAGAAGTCTGTCGATGCACTTAACCGCATCGATGAATCCATCACGGTGGCGACACTGGCGGCCTTCAAGCCCGTCGTCGAAGGGGAAATGATCGCAACCGTGAAGATCATTCCTTTTGCCGTGGACGGCACTGATCGCGATGAAGCAGTAGCGGCTGCCGTCAAGGCAAACCGGTCATACGTGTTGCGCCCTACAAGGTACGCAAGATTGGGGTGGTATCGACATTGCTGCCCGGGCTCGCGTCCAAGGTCATTGAAAAGACACTGAAGATCACGGCAGCGCGCATTGCCCCGGCCGGGGCCGAAATTATTGCCGAGCGGCGCGTGGCGCACGAACAAGGAGTGCTTTCGCGGGCAATCCATGAGTTGCTTGATGCCGGCGCCGAATTGGTGATCGTGTTTGGCGCATCGGCCATTGCCGATCGCCGCGACGTGATTCCCGCGGCCGTCGAGGGGGTCGGTGGGCAGATCGAACATTTCGGAATGCCGGTCGACCCGGGCAACCTGATGTTGATTGGGAAAGTACGGGGCCTGCCGGTTCTGGGTGCTCCCGGCTGTGCACGCAGCCCGAAGGAGAATGGCTTCGACTGGATCTTGATGCGGTTGCTCGCCGGAATCCCTGTTACGCGCGAGGACATTACCGGCATGGGTGTCGGCGGGCTTCTGATGGAAATCGTCACGCGGCCGCAGCCGCGCGAAAAAATGGACGCACCGGCCGGTCGCCGCGTCGCAGCGGTGGTGCTCGCCGCCGGGCGTTCGACGCGAATGGGCGCAGTCAACAAAATGCTCGCCCAGATCGGCGGCAAGCCGCTCGTGCGGATTGCCGCCGAACAGGCTGTCGCCTCGCGTGCCCATCCCGTGATTGTCGTAACGGGGCACGAACGAGAAAAAGTGGAGTCGGTCTTGAGAGGCCTGCCGGTGCGGCTGGTACATAATCCTGACTACGCCGATGGACTTGGCACCTCACTTAAAACGGGAATTGCTGCCGTGCCTGAAGACTCCGATGCTGTCATTGTCTGCCTTGGTGACATGCCGCAAGTCGACGCTGCATTGATTGACCGGCTGATCGCTGCATTTGATCCAGAACGCGGCGCACTGGTGGTCGTGCCGAGTATCGACGGCCGGCGCGGCAATCCGGTTGTCTGGTCGCGACGTTTTTTCCAGGATCTTATGGGAATTCAGGGTGACGTCGGCGCGCGATACTTGATCGGCAATTACGCCGAATCAGTCGTTGAAGTTCCTGTCGTTGGAGATGCCGCGCTCACGGACGTCGACACTCCCGAGTCGCTTTCCGTCGTCAAGGCAGAAATCGAGCGGGCTTGAGATTCGAATCATTGATCGTACCCGCCGACTCACTCCTAGCTGAGTGCGGCGATAGGGACGGGTGATGAGCAACATCTATGCCCCGATGATGCGTGCCTTGGTGGTCGTGGCGCTGGTTCTCGCCACCGCGACGCTGATGGTGGTCGCACTCAATACGGCGCGGGCGACAGATCGGCCGTCCGGCTCCGCCGTTACCACAAATATCTGATTTTATTTGTGAATCCAGCGCCCTTGCGTAGCGTGTAATTTCACTCTACATACTGACTGACCGGTCAGTCAGTATGTAGGTGCGAAAATGCTGCGGGTACCCCGATCTCGAAAATCGGCAAAAGGGCGGGCGACCAGGCGCGCGCGTGCTTCCAATGCGGCGCGTATTGCGGCTTCACCGGCGGCCGGTCCTCGCAAGGCGCGAAGCGGCGAACGGCGCGACGCAATTCTGGCCGCCGCGCTCGATGAATTTGCGAGCCGGGGCTTTGAGGCCGCTCGTCTGGATGATGTGGCGCGCCGCGCCGGCGTCGCGAAAGGGACCATCTATCTCTACTTCCGGGACAAGGAGACCCTGTTTCAGGAATTGATACGGACCATGCTTACGCCTCTGGTCGGAACCATCGAGGCTCTTGGCGCGGCCGACGTTCCTCTGGCGATGTTGGCCGATCGCATTGTCGACCTTTTCGTGAATGAGGTTTACGAAACGCGGCGCAAGGACGTTGTGCGCCTGATGATTTCGGAAGGGCGGCGTTTTCCCGCGCTCGCCGAATTTTACTATCGTGAGGTGCTATCGCGCATCATCGGTGCAATGCGGACGTTGCTGCGGCGAGCTGCCGCACGCGGTGAGGTGCCTGAGAGCCTCGCAGAGTTCCCGCAAATCATCGCGGCGCCGGGCCTGATCGCGATCATCTGGAGCGGCTTGTTCGAACGTTTCGAGCCGCTCGACGTTCGCAGAATGATGAAGACCCACGTCGAGCTGCTATTCGCGCCGAGGAGAGCATCATGAACAGGATGCTCTATGGGATGATGTTGATACTCGCAGCGTGCGCACTCGCCGGCTGTGACAAAGGCAACGACCGTACGCTGCAGGGCTGGGTTGAAGCCGAGCTGATTTTCGTTTCCCCGGACGAGCAGGGCCGCGTCGAAACATTAAAGGTACGTGAAGGCGATCATGTCAAAAAAGGAGAACTGCTGTTCGAGGTCGACGACGATCTGCAAAAGGCCGATGTGGTAGTGAGAAATACCGCGGTCATAAATGCACAGCAGGCATTCGACCGTGCCAAGGAACTGCTCAAGTCCGCGGCCGGAACACAAAAGACTTACGATGACGCAGAAGCGGCGCTCCGACAGGCCAAGGCCAATCTGGAATGGTCGCAAACCCGGTTGTCGCGCAGGGATGCGCACAGTCCGGGCGATGGCACCGTAGAGCAGATCTATTTCCGCCCAGGGGAAACCGTGGCAGCTGGAAAGCCGGTGGTGGCGTTGCTGCCTCCCGGTAACCTCAAGATCCGTTTCTTTGCGCCGCAGTCGATGTTGCCGGAGATAAAATACGGAGAGACCGTCGGCGTATCCTGCGATGGCTGCGACAAGGATTTGACTGCGAAAATCAGCTTCATTGCGCGTAGCGCTGAATTTACCCCTCCCGTCATCTACAGCATGGAAGAACGAGCCAAGCTCGTATTCCTCATCGAGGCGCGCCCTGAGCATCCGGAAAAATTTAGGGTTGGTCAGCCCATCACCGTCACGCTGCCGCAACAGGCGCCGAAATGAATTCCGCCGATATCGTCATCGATGTCCACGGCCTGACAAAGAAATTCGACGGCCGCGCCGTAGTGCGCAACCTTTCCATGCAGGTCAAACGTGGCACGATCTACGGATTTCTGGGACCTAACGGTTCCGGCAAGACGACGACCATCCGCATGCTGTGCGGTCTGCTGACGCCGGACGAGGGTACTGGCACATGCCTTGGCTACGACATCCGCACGCAAACCGACAAGATCAAGCTGCAAGTCGGTTACATGACCCAGCGGTTCAGCCTGTACCAGGATCTTTCGGTGCGCGAGAATCTTGAGTTTATCGGCCGAATTTACGGCATCGCACAGCCGGCCGCGGCCGCCAGAGCCGCAATCAAAAGGCTCGGACTTACGGGCCGTGAGGAGCAACTTGCCGGTGAACTTTCCGGCGGGTGGAAACAACGGCTGGCGCTTGGCGCCTGCACGTTATCCGGCCCTCAATTGCTTTTGCTCGACGAGCCGACCGCCGGTGTCGACCCGAAGGCCCGCCGCGAATTCTGGAACGAGATCCACGCGCTCGCTGCCGAAGGTCTCACGGTCCTCGTATCGACGCACTACATGGATGAAGCCGAGCGCTGCCATGAGATCGCATATATCGCCTACGGCGAGCTTCTGGCGCATGGGACGGTGGAGCATGTCATCGAGTCCTCCCACCTGACGACCTATATCGTCAGCTCGGAAGAAGGCGAAGGCCTCAATGCTCTGGCTGCAAATCTCAATGATAAGCCCGGCATCGATATGGTGGCGCCGTTCGGCACCAGTTTGCATGTGTCCGGCCGGGATGAAGCCAAGCTCGAGGCGGCCATCGCGCCGTATCGCAAGACGAAGGGATTGGAATGGCGGCGCGCCGAACCGTCGCTTGAAGATGTCTTCATCGATTTGATGGGTAAAGCCCGGGACAACTTCCAATGACCCATTTGCTTCCTGCGCAGGCGCCGCGGCGCGTTCTCGGCAACAATTTTTGGGGCCGGACCTGGGCGGTGCTGGTCAAGGAGTTCATTCAGCTCAAACGTGATCGCGTTTCCTTCGCCATGATCATCATGATTCCGCTGATACAGCTCCTGCTGTTTGGCTACGCCATCAACACAAATCCGAGACATTTGCCGACGGCGGTCCTTCTGCAGGAAAACAGCGATCTTGGCCGTTCGATTCTCGCCGCGCTCAGGAATACCGACTATTTCCGCGTCACCGAGCGTCCCAGCACCGAGGCCGAACTCGATGAGCTGCTGGCTTCCGGCAAGATACTGTTCGGCATTGAAATTCCCCGCAATTTCGAACGCTCAGTGCGGCGTGGCGACAAGCCGGCCATGTTGATCATCGCGGATGCAACCGACCCGGTCGCCGCGAGCTCGGCAGTGAGCGCATTGGGACAGGTCGTACAGACCGCGCTTTCGCATGACCGAGGGATTCCCGAGGCCGTCACGGCGCCGTTCGAGATCAGGACCCACCCGCGTTACAATCCGGCCGGGCTGACCCAGCTCAACATCGTTCCCGGTCTGGTCGGCACAATCCTCACCATGACAATGCTGATTTTCACGGCATTGTCGGTGACGCGCGAAATCGAACGCGGCACCATGGAAAATCTCCTGTCGATGCCGATCACGCCGGTCGAGATCATGCTCGGCAAGATCGTTCCGTACATCATTGTCGGTTTCGTCCAGGCGGCGATGATCATCGGCATCGGCGTACTCTTGTTTGGCGTTCCCATCCTCGGCAATCTCTTTGTGCTGGCTGGCCTGAGTACGCTGTTCATCGCGACCAATCTCTCGATCGGCTACACGTTTTCGACCATCGCTCAGAATCAGCTGCAGGCCATGCAAATGTCGATCATGTTCTTTTTGCCGAATATCCTGTTGTCCGGCTTCCTGTTTCCGTTCGCCGGCATGCCGACCTGGGCGCAATGGTTTGGAGAATCTCTTCCGCTCACACATTATTTGCGCGTCGTGCGTTCAGTCATGTTGAAGGGATCATCGATCAGCGATCTGCGCTACGATGCAGCGGCGATGTTGGTTTTGATGCTTGTTGCCATGACAATCGCCGTAACGCGCTTCCGGCGCACGCTCGATTGAGTCACTTGCGTCTCAGGATGCTGAGCCGTAGATAAGGGCTCGATCGCCGGTCCGAATCCTGCGCCCAGCCGATGCCGATCGACCATTCGGTGTCGTCGGCCTTCAGGCTCGTGACGTGCGCGCCTAATCGCATCTGCCGGTAGCCGTCAGATCCGAAATATTGGATTTCCGGGCCGACATAAACGCCGCCCAGCATTTTCTCGAATACGCGCCATCCATAGGCGACGCGGGAAGAATTGCTGGTGGCGACGGAAGACAGTGATACGTCGCCTGCAATCATGGTTTCGATCGTCGGTTCGTACCAGACTTCGGCCCCGATGCGCAGCCCGAACGAGCGACCACGCAATCTGTTGGCGGGATCATCGGGCCAAAGATGATGCTCCTGTATTTCGGGGCCCATGAAAAATTTGATTTCGGCATTGCCGCGCTTGATCCGCCATCCCGGCAAAATCTGCGCCAGGCCCTCGATGGCATCGACGCGACTGCCCCCGAGATTTTGTGCGAGGTAACGATACCAGCCGCCCGAGAGCAGGCCCTTCAAAAGAAACCCGTCTTCGTTGAGGCCGCCAGGTGCGAACACAAATCCGCCATAGGCAAAGGCGCCGTTCCGCCAGATGTCGCGGCCGGAGAAGAGAATGGTGCGCGCGTCATCGTCTTCGTTGGCGCACGCGGGACCAATCGGCAACAACACGCAACAAAAAGAGAAGGCCGCGGCGGCGACAACCGCCGCGTAAACGCGCCTCCGACACTTCATTCCGGACGACTGACCCCTGAACTATGCCTCAATCCTCGCTGCAAGTATAGAGGATGCGTCCTGTTAAATACAACCATGAGTTGTATCGCCGCCAGTTGGGACGTGGCCGAATGGTTGGGACTTGGCCGAATGAATGAGTATATGAATGCCAATGAGTCCACTTTGCCGATTGGAATTCCGATGAGTGCCAGGCCGGTGAGCCAAAGCAATGCGGGCGAAGACGCGGCACGTCGAAGGTCGATCGCCTTTCTGAACTGGGCGCACGCAATCGACCATTTCGTTCTGCTGATCTATCCGACGGTCGTGATCGGTCTCGAGACTGTCTATCAAAGGTCGTACAGCGAACTCATTGCGCTTTCGAGCTCGGCATTCGTGGCATTTGGTGTGTTTTCGCTGCCGGCCGGCTGGCTCGCGGATCGCTGGAGCCGCCGCAACATGATGACTGCATTTTATATCGGATGCGGTCTGTCGCTGGCTGGCGCGGGCTTTGCCCCGAATCTCACGGGCCTGGCGGTAGCGATGTTTGCGCTGGGCATGTTCGCTTCCATTTATCATCCGGTCGGCATGGCCATGCTGATCGAGGCATCGAATGCGCGGGGACGGACGCTCGCCTTCAATGGAGTTTGCGGCAATCTTGGTGTTTCGCTGGCTGCCGGCATCAGCGCTGCACTGGCCACCTGGTTTGGCTGGCGCGCCGCGTTCTACGCCCCGGCGGGGATTCTGATTCTTACGGGCATTGTCTATTTCTGGCTCACGCCCGACGATCTCCATCATGCAAAAAACCGCAAATCCGCGCCGGCGGTTTCGCTTACGCCGCGGCTCGCGGTCATGCTGTTCGGGCTCTTCATTGTGATCGCGTTGAGCGCCGGCTTGACTTTCAATGTGCTCACCATCGCATTGCCGAAAATCGTGGACGAGCGCCTGTCAAGGGATCTGCCTCTCGTTCTCGTCGGCAGCATCGCGACGGCGGTGCTGGTATGCGGCGCGCTGGCGCAACTGACGGTCGGCCGCCTGGTCGAATGGGTTTCGCCCCATGTGATATTCGCGATCGTGACCGGCATCGGTTTCATCGGCAATCTATGGGCCGGCGTATGCCAGCGGTGTCGCACTGCTGGCCGCGCTCGCAATTGCTATCGCGGCGATCTACGGCCAGGTTACTGTCAACGACATGATCATGGCGCGCTACACGGCCGACGCGTGGCGTGGCCGCGTTTATGCCGTGCGCTATTTTCTTCTGTTCATCAGCGCGGGTGCCGCAATCGGCATGATATCGATTCTGCATGAGACAGGCGGATTTACACTTGTCCTTGGGGTCAATGCCGCCATCGCCTTGCTGCTGTTTGTCACCACGCTGGCGCTGGTTGCGATGATCATCAGCGTCGAAGGCAAGCAGCGCGCGCCGCAACCGGCCGAATAACTCAGAATAACGGCGGGATGAGATCTTTGACCTTTACCGTGAGCCGCTTCTTCACGTTGGCGACAATACGATTGCGATGGCATGTCTTTCGGGTCACGGCAGTAGCAGAGCAGGGCAAGGCGCTTGCCCGACTTGATCATCGCGAAAAGTTCGCCCAGTTCCGTTTGTGCGCCCGCCGTCTTGATGTGCTTATCATAGATACGCCATAGCGCGTCCGTGTCGCCGCTGCGCGCGGCCGCGCGCCCTTCGGGAGGCGTGCCAAGTTTCTGCAAATGGATATAGCCAATACCCGCATCGTCGAGCGAGGCGGAAAGCTGGCGCTTGGAAAAGCCCGGCCGGCGCGAGGCTGCAACCGCGCGGACGTCGACAAGCAGGTCGATCTTCGCGCGCTTGAGTTCGTCGAAAACTGCAGCCGGCTTGGCCTGCTCGTAGCCGATCGTGAACAGCGGCCGGATTTTCGCCGGTTTCGTCTTTTGTTTTGCTTTCATTTCAATTCTTCGATCAAGGCCATGGCTGCCGCTGGTGCCCGGATCTTGGCCTCATGGATGAAATAGATAAAAACGTCGCGCGGTTGTTTGTTTGCCGCAGTCTTGCCGATGCGCGGCAGGTCTTTCGGCTCCGCGCCTTTCGCCCAGGTCTCGGCCCGGGCGGCCCAGCCCTCGATTTCCTTCGGCGGATAGCCGGCCTTGAGTTTTTCGTTACCCTTTTGTAACCGCGCATAGACAAATCCACCGGTGACATCGGCAATCGCGGGGTATGTCGCATGTTCGGCGAATACCACCGGCATTTCGAACCGCCGCAGCAACGCGATGAATGCAGACGTCTTGAAGCTTTCGTGCCGCACTTCGACCACGTGACGCAATGAATGTCCGTCAAAGGTTTTAGGCAGCAGCTCAAGAAAGTTGCCAAAATCCGCTTCCTCGAATTTCTTGGTAGGCGCGAATTGCCAGAGCAGGGGGCCGAGCCGGCTGCCAAGCTCGGTTACGCCGGAATTGAGAAATCGCTTGATTGAGTCTCCAGCCTCCTTGAGGACACGGCGGTTGACGGCGTAGCGCGGCCCCTTCAGCGAGAAGACGAATCCGTCGGGCACTTCCGATGCCCATTTGCGGAACGTGGTGCGGCTTTGCGTGCGGTAAAAAGTGCCGTTGATTTCGATCGAGGTCAGATGTTCCGCGGCATAGGGCAGCTCGCGCGCGTGCGGCAGGCCTTTGGGATAGAACACCCCGCGCCAGGGCTCGTACGTCCAACCGCCGATCCCGACGTAGATGCTGCCCGATCGCTGTGTCATCGTGCTGTCATGTCGGTGGCGTAGTGTGATTTGCAAGGGTGGTAGAAGCCTATCACCCGCGGCCACTGCGACGAGGCGACGCCGGATGAACGCGCGCCTTTTCGTTTGTGGTCGTTACTTTTTTGTGCTTTCTGTAGCCCGGAAAATAGCAGAAGGCCCGGGATTTTTCCCGGGCCTTTGCATTTTCGCAGCGATGGAAAGATGGATTAGAAATCCATCCCACCCATCCCGCCGCCGCCCGGCATCGCCGGAGCTGCGCTCTGTTTCTTCGGCAATTCGGCGACCATGGCCTCGGTGGTGATCAGAAGGCCAGCAACGGATGCCGCATTCTGAATCGCCGCACGCACGACCTTGGTCGGGTCGATGATGCCCTTGGTCATGAGGTTTCCGTACTCGCCGTTCTGAGCGTCAAAGCCGTAGGAGTACTGATCCTTCTCCAGCAGCTTGCCGACGACAACCGAGCCGTCAGCGCCGGCATTGGTTGCGATCTGGCGGGCCGGCGCCTGGATCGCCTTGCGGACGATCTCGATGCCGTGCTTCTGGTCCTCGTTGTCGACCTTGAGGCGCTTGAGTGCCTCGACCGAACGCAGCAGAGCGACACCGCCGCCCGGCAGGATGCCTTCCTCGACCGCGGCGCGGGTCGCGTGCATCGCGTCATCGACGCGATCCTTGCGCTCCTTCACCTCGATTTCGGTTGCGCCGCCGACGCGGATAACCGCAACGCCACCCGCGAGCTTGGCCAGTCGCTCCTGCAGCTTCTCACGGTCGTAGTCCGAGGTGGTCTCCTCGATCTGCGCCTTGATCTGCGACACGCGACCTTCGATGTCGGCCTTCTTGCCGGCACCGTGCACGATGGTGGTGTTTTCCTTGTCGATCATCACCTTCTTGGCGCGGCCGAGCATGGCGATCGTGACGTTCTCGAGCTTGATCCCGAGATCTTCGCTGATCGCCTGACCGCCGGTCAGGACGGCGATATCCTGCAGCATGGCTTTACGGCGATCGCCGAAGCCAGGCGCCTTCACCGCCGCGACCTTGAGGCCGCCACGCAACTTGTTGACCACGAGTGTGGCGAGAGCCTCGCCCTCGACGTCCTCAGCCACGATCAGCAGGGGCTTGCCGGTCTGGACGACCAATTCGAGCAGCGGGAGCAGTTCCTGCAGGCCCGAGAGCTTCTTTTCGTAGATGAGGATGTAGGGGTCTTCCATCTCCGTCCGCATTTTGTCGGCATTGGTGATGAAGTAGGGGGAGATGTAGCCACGGTCGAACTGCATGCCTTCGACAACGTCGAGTTCGGTCTCGAGCGACTTCGCCTCTTCGACCGTGATTACGCCCTCGTTGCCGACCTTCTGCATGGCCTTGGCGAGGAAGTTGCCGATTTCGGTATCGCCGTTGGCCGAAATCGTGCCGACCTGCGCGATTTCTTCGTTCGAGGTGACTTTCTTGGAGTTGGCCTTCAGGTGCTCGACGATCGCCTCAACGGCAAGATCGACACCGCGCTTCAGGTCCATCGGATTCATGCCGGCAGCAACCGCCTTGGAACCTTCCTTGACGATCGCGGCGGCAAGCACGGTCGCGGTCGTGGTGCCGTCGCCCGCGAAGTCGGACGACTTCGAAGCAACTTCACGCACCATCTGTGCGCCCATGTTTTCGAACTTGTCCTCAAGCTCGATTTCCTTGGCGACCGTCACACCGTCCTTGGTGATGCGCGGGGCGCCGAACGACTTATCGAGCACGACGTTGCGGCCCTTCGGGCCGAGCGTCACTTTTACCGCATTGGCGAGAATGTCGACGCCGCGCAGCATGCGGTCGCGCGCGTCGACGGAAAATTTGACGTCTTTAGCAGCCATTGTTGGTGTTCCTCTGATTTAAAATTCGGTTGGGCAGCGTCAGGCGGCTTTCTTCTTGGCGGCAGCGCCGCCTTCGATCACGCCCATGACGTCGGATTCCTTCATGATCAGGAGATCCTGACCATCGATTTTCACCTCGGTGCCCGACCACTTGCCGAACAGGATGGTGTCGCCGACCTTGAGGTCGATCGGGATGAGCTTTCCGCTCTCGTCGCGCCCACCTGGGCCAACGGCAACGATCTCGCCCTGCGACGGTTTCTCTTTAGCGGTGTCGGGAATGATGATGCCGCCGGCAGTTTTTTCCTCGGCATCGATGCGCTTGACGACGACGCGGTCGTGAAGCGGACGGAACTTCATGGTTGTCCTCCTAAGTTATTGAACGATATGGACGTTTTCGGTGGCTGACTGGTCCCCCCGCCAGCCCCTAGCCGCCACATGGGTGGCGGATTTTTGCCCGCAAGGGGCATCGAGGAAATTTTTAGCACTCATTTGCGGCGAGTGCCAACAACTCTCGGAAAGCCCAACCAGTCGCAATGGTTAACGGCCAAGTGATCCAGGCGATCAACGCGTGATGGGAACGGCCGTCACCGCGCTCACGTTAAATCTTGCGGGCTGCGCGAGGCACACGCCGGGGCTGTTAGCAGGCATGGATGCTTGCTGCTATCGCCTTGATTTTAAACAACTTGTTTACCTTTTCGGCTTGCAATGGAGACTGCCGGAAATGGAAACTTCAGTCCGAGTCGCAGACGGAGGACGACATGGTTTCAGAGGATTTCCGTAGACAAGTCAGTGGGTATGGCCTGACGACCGCGCACATCCTGTATCGGCGTCCCGATCATCGCTGGCTGCTGCAGTCCTACGTCTGGCAGAGCTACGATCTGTTTCCCGAATTCCCCGAGCTCCACCGCTTTCTCAACTTCTGGAAAGAAAAGCTTGAGGGGCCTCTGCATTCGGTGCGCGTCGCGCATTGCAAGCTGATCAAGCCGGCCGAGCTCAAGACGATCGACGGCGAGTTCAGGCTGCATTGAAGTCTCAGTCACCATCCGTCATCGTAGGGTGGGCTAAGCGAAGCGAGCCCACCAACGACGTTTCGAATTGCTGCAGCGCTGCGGTGGGCTCGGCGCGTTCCGCCTTCGCGCTGACGCGCTTCGGCGGACAAGCCGCGCCTTAGCCCACCCTACGGACTGAGCGGGTCAAGGTGTAGCCAAGCTACGTTCTATCGCCCGATGGCATATCCTTGCATGCCGCGCGGATTGGCGGCGGCGCGGCGGCGCGGGCCGACGCGCGACGCGGCAGTCAGGCGGCCTTCCGACCAGGCCGGCCCGACCTCGACCTCATGGCCGCGCGCGCGCAATTCGCCGATGGTTGCATCGGACAATCGTTTCTCGACCACCAGCACGCCCGGGCGCGCCGTGCGCGGCCAGAACGAGATCGGAAAATGCTCGGAGTGCCAGGCCGGTGCGTCGATTGCTTCCTGCAGATTCATGCCGGCGTGGACGTGGCGAAGGAAAAACTGTGTGGTCCATTGATCCTGCTGGTCGCCGCCCGGCGAGCCCCAGGCGAGATAAGGCTCGCCGTCGCGCAACGCCAAGGTCGGCGACAGCGTCGTGCGCGGCCGTTTGCCGGGCGCAAGCGCCGCCGGGATGCTTCTCGTCGAGCCAGAACATCTGCGCGCGGGTCCCCAGACAGAAGCCGAGCTCGGGGATCACCGGCGAAGATTGCAGCCAGCCGCCGGATGGTGTCGACGACACCATGTTGCCGGCGGAATCGATAATGTCGAAATGCACCGTGTCGCCGATAACCTCGCCGAGCCGGCCGACGGTCGGCTCGCCGGTGCCGAAAGCGCCGACCGCGGCGCGTGCGCCATCGGCCTGGCGCATTTCGACCACCGCGCCGAAACCTTCGACCGAGCCGGGGCGCAATTCGAGCGACGCCTTCTTGCCGATCAGCTTGCGGCGCTCGGCGTTGTAGCGGTCCGACAGCAAGCGTTTCGATCGGCACTTTGACGAAATCAGGGTCGCCGTAGAAGCTTTCACGATCCGCATAGGCAAGCTTGGCGCACTCGACCTGCAGGTGGATGAATTCAGGACCTGCTCGGATCGAGACTGTCGAGGTCGAAACCTTTGAGGAGTGCCAGCTGTTGCAGCACCACCGGTCCCTGGCTCCAGACGCCGGGCTTGCAAACCGTGTAGCGCCCGTAATCGTAGGTGAGGGGCGGCTCGACATGCGCCTGCCACTTCGCCATGTCGTCGCCGGTGAGGAATCCGCCGTGGCGTTCGCCGGACACATCCATGATTTTCTGCGTGCGGCAGAATTTGTCGATCGCTTCCGCGACGAAACCCTGCGACCAAATTTTGCGCGCGCGTTCGATCTGGGCAACGCGATCGCCGCCCGCGCTTTCGGCCTCGCGCAATATGCGCGCGTAAGTGTCCGCCAGCGTGCGGTTCGTGAACAGCATGCCGGGCTCCGGCACTTTGCCGTCCGGCAGATAGACCGCGGCCGATGTTGGCCAATGCTCGCGAAACAATTGCGCGACCATGGCGATGGTCGCGCAGGCGCGTTCGACAAGCGGATGGCCGTTGCGTGCGTAGGAAATTGCCGGTGTCAGCACATCGGCGACACGCATGGTGCCGTGAGTCGCGCAGCAACTCATCCACGTGTCGAACATGCCCGGAACGCAGGCAGCCAGCAGTCCGGTACCGGGCACCATGTCGAGGCCAAGCTTCTTGAATCGCGCGATTGTCGCGGCTTGCCGGCGCACGGCCCTTGGCCGCAGATCACTTCCGGCCGCTTGCGCTTCACGTCATAGAGAATGACCGGCACGTCGCCGCCGGGCCCGTTGAGATGCGGCTCGACCACTTGCAGCGTGAAGGCGGTCGCCACCGCGGCGTCGAAAGCGTTGCCGCCTTTCTCGAGCGTCGCCATGCCGACGGCGGTTGCGATCCAGTGGGTCGAGGTGACGACGCCGAACGTTCCTTCGATCTCGGGCCGGGTTGTGAAGGGGTTCGGATTGATCTTGGAGACGTCGGTTTTCATGCATCCGCAATGTAGTTGAGATTGGGCGCGCCCGCCACCTTGTTTCCGCGCGCCGTTCGCGGCAACCTCGCGGCTGAGGGTTTCGAACTGAGGGGATAAAATGTCAACGACCACCGTCGCGGCTGCAGCGCAGCATCGTTCCAGCACTTTCAAAATTCTTGCCGCAGCCTCGATCGGCAATGCACTCGAATGGTACGACATTCTTGTCTACGGCTATTTCGCCGTCACCATTTCGAAGATTGTTTTTCCCGACCGCCGATCCGACGACGGCGCTGCTTCTGGCGTTCGGCACGTTCGGGGTTTCGTATCTGGTGCGGCCACTCGGCGCCATCGTGCTCGGCGCTTATGCTGACCGCGCCGGGCGTCGCGCGGCGATGCTGCTTTCGATCGTCATCATGACGGTCGGCACCGGCCTGATGGCAATCATGCCGACCTACGCTATGGTTGGGGTCATTGCGCCGGTGGCGGTACTCCTGGCGCGGCTGCTGCAAGGTTTCGCGGTAGCCGGCGAGTTTGGCAGCGCGACAGCCTTCCTGGTCGAGCACTCGCACGACCGCAAAGGTTTTTTTGCAAGTTTCCAGTGGTTCGGGCAGGGACTTGCCGCGGTGCTTGCCTCATTTTTCGGAGTCATCCTGTTCGGGTGGCTGACGGCCGACCAGATCAACAGCTGGGGCTGGCGCGTGCCGTTCTTCTTCGGGCTGCTGATCGGTCCCATCGGCCTCTACATTCGCAAGCACGTTGGCGAGACGCCCGAGTTCAACGAAAAGGGTCCGGCCGAGGCACCCGTCCGGCAGATGTTCATCGAACATTGGGATCGGCTGCTGATGTGCATTGGTGTCGTGATCCTGTCGACAAGTTCCAATTACATCATCCTGTACATGCCGACCTATGCGATCAGACAACTGCACCTGCCGCAATCGCTCGGCTTCACCGCAACAATGATCGGCGGCCTGTTGCTGACCTTCGGCGCGCCATTTTTCGGCCACTTGTCGGATCGGGTCGGCCGCGTGCGCATGATGATGGTTGTGTCGCTGCTGTTTGCGATCTCGGCCTATCCTGCCTTTGTTATGCTCGTCGCCAATCCCTCGCTTGCGGGGATCGTCGGCATCGTGTGCTGGCTCAGTCTGCTCAAGGCGGCTTACAGCGGCACGCTGCCGGCCTTGATGGCCGAGCTGTTTCCGACCGCCACGCGCGGCACGGGCATCGCCCTGAGCTACAATATCAGCGTCCCGGTTTTCGGCGGTTTCGCGCCAGCCATCGCGACCTGGCTTGTCGCGACAACCGGTTCGCCGCTGGCGCCGAGCTTCTATCTGATCGGAACGTCACTGTTGAGCCTGGTGGTGCTGATCATCATTCACATGCGGGTCAAGACGACCTGAGCGCCGCATCGGGAGAGCAGTGTTGGCTCGCATTCGCTTCAATTTTGGTACGCTGATCCTCGACGCGGAGCTGCTCGACACACCGACCGCGAGGGCCGTCGCCGCCGCGCTGCCGATCTCGTCATCTGCGCTCACCTGGGGCGAGGAGGTCTATTTTGACGTCCCGGTCGAAGTGACACGCGAGGGGGATGCGCGCGCCGTCGTCACGCCGGGTGAGATCGCGTATTGGCCGGAGGGCCCGGCGATCGCACTCGGTTTCGGCCGGACGCCGATCAGCCAGGGTGATGAGACGCGGTTGGCGAGCCCCTGCAATGTGTTTGCCAGGGCCCTCGGCAGCGTGAAGGTTCTTGCCAAGGTGAGAAGCGGCGCTCATGTCCGGGTGACGGCGATCGGCTAGGCGCAGGCCATTTTGCTCGTGGGCGAGGAGCCGCCTGCAGCTTAGGGAGCGCTCTTGTCCTTTTGTGACACAGTCACGGTGGCCGAGCCTTTGTTGCTCCGGTAAAAATAATCCATGGCGGCCGGCAGCACCATGTCGTTCACGTAAAGATAGAGCTCCCCGTCACGATTGGCGATGAATGGGACATCCAGCGATTTCCTGTCGCCTGCATCGGGGTCGAGAAAATATTCGTCGGTTCCGGTTTCACCGATCCGTGCGATGATCCGGTACCAGGGCCGCAGAAGGATCCGCCGGAAAGGCACGGCGATGATCATTGCTGCGCGGTCCCACCAGGTCGGGAGCCTGGTGATAGCGACGCCGCGGACATCCGCCTGGTAATGATTGTCGGCCCAGTCGTCGGAGATTTTCACACTGATGACGTATCTGACGCCTTTGCTCAGTTTGATTCCGCTAGGCCAACATTCCGATTTTGGATCGAACGTAAGCGCCGGCGTGCGTTGCGAGGTCTGCAGGTGCGTTGCATTCGCCGATGGATGGCAAGTCATGCCGCCCGCGTCTTCAAGATAGTAACGCGAAATGAGACAGGAAGGCCACGGCGATATAGACCGTCAGGACCGCGAAGAATATCGGCGCGAGCCTGTATTTGATTATGCGCAACGACGCCCGGTACCACCCGGCCGTCCGGAATACCGCAACAACGTCCAAAAAATTCATCAGCGAGGTAGGCGGACGACTGGTTCCGCGCCATGCATCGAGCATGCGGTCCTCGATCGCCGTCTCAAGCCTCAGGCCAAAGAAAATTGGGATGGCGACTAAAACGGCTGACACCAAAAATGTGATCGGGTGCGCCGCAAACGAATCGATCCACCAGCTCGTGACAAATGCCGGCAGAAATTCGCCGGCAACCCGCAGGGCTTCCGGGATCAGGCGCAGGCGTGTCGTGTACTCCCGCGAAAATTCCGTTCCATGCGTGAGGGGGAAGGACAGCAGATGGACGGAAGCGGCCACCGTGAGAAAGTAAAACAGGCGCCGCCACCAGACGAAATTCCAGACGCCGCGCTGCTGGGCAAACCGTTGTATCGCCTGCGCCGGCCGCTCCGATGGCGGCGTGCCTTGCGACACGATCGCTCCGCTCGGCAATACCAGCTCGTAGCTGTCCGGGATGCCGATCGGCGCGTAAGCGGTGGCGCCGCTCTCGATCCGCTCGAAGACACTGTGATGGATCCGTACCGGCGCGCGGACGTGATTGTAGTCATCGTTGCAGAGGGCGCCGATATCGCGCGGCCCATACCTGTAATAGCTGGCGAACCCCCGCCGCGAATCATAAAGCCGGCCATCCCTGTCGCGGCTTGAATCGGCGACCAGCACCGCATCGGGCTGCTGCGGCGTGACCTTGAGCACCAACCCCGCGGCTTGGGCTTGCGTCAGGATCCATTGGAAGGGCACGCCGGCAAGCGAGTCGTCGGGATAGCCGCCGCCGACATTCGCGTGCACTCCTGCGAACCAGACCTGCGTGATTTTTCCGGGCGAACATCACTCTCGTCCCAGAGCACCGGGTAAAATGTCGTCCGTTCGTCGTCGATCGAGAGCGCGTGGCAGGCCCGCTCGATTTTGGACCAGGGTTTTCGATCCGGCAGTTCGAGCGGCCAGAGGTAGCGATCTATGCCGATCGTCCATTCTTCCACCGGCAGGCCATAGGCCGCCACGGTATCCCACAACCCCAGAAAGCGGATCGATACGTCCTTGATATTCTTGGCGGCGTCGTAGCGCTCGCGCCCCAGCAGCGCGCCTTTGAGCGAAACCAGGATAGTCAAGCAGCGGACGGAATATGATGCCGGCCGTGACGCGGTAGCGGGCGCGCGCGGAATGCGCGATAGGCGGCGAGGGCCTTCGCGTCCAGGTCGTCCTGAGTCGTGAACGGGATCAGGCCTTCCCGCGCGACCAGCCCGATGAGCACGCGAACCGTGAAGGCGCCGCGGCTGAATCCGAACGCATAGATGTGCGAGCCCGGGCTGTAGTTGCGGCAAAGAAACTTGTAAAGGTCGATGACATTGCGCTTGAGGCCCCATCCAAAGGCGCCGCCGAGAATTGCGAGCGGCTTGAATGAGGAGGTGCCCACGCCGTCGTCGTAACGCGCAACCTGATCCGAATTAGTGAGGTCGATTGCCTGGAACATACGCCAGACATTCGTGCGCCAGATGCTGGCGGCCGCGTTGCCGGTGCCATCCGACAACAGGATGATGTTTTTCGCCATCGCGCCCGCTCCGCCCTGGTCGCGTCACGCGGGAGCAAATTTAGCAGCCAACGGGATGCGCTCAATGCGCGGCATGTTGCTCATCTCTATCGACAGAAAGCGATCCGCCAGCGTGCGCCGCCTGAATTTTGCGCCGATTTCGGCGCAGGCAAAAATTTAAACCGCCCAGCCATGAGACCGGGCGGTTTGATAACTTTGCAATCGATTGATGCGAAGGATTGATCAGCGCCTAGTGGCGATGCCGCCGGTGATGACGGACGGGTGCGAGCGAGCGCAGTTCGAGCCCGCTCACCGTGGCGATGACATTGAGTCCGGTCTGGCCTTCGACGCTGATCGGCTGAAGGGCGAGCGAGTTGTTGAGCCCACCGACCAACCCGTTAGCGGCGGCTCCGATACCCACCGCGGCTCCGCCGGAAGCGCCGACATATCCGCCGGCCAGCGCACCTGCGCCGAGTGCACAGTGGCTGCGAAAACGGCCCAGCTCATGGTCGCATCGCTGGTAAATCCGATTTGTGCGCCAAAGCGCTGGACGGTGCCCTGATAGTGTTGGGCCGGGGCGCCGCTCGATGGGGTGAAGACGCAGTCATACGTCCGCGCCGAATAAACGATATAGCTCGCCGCGCCCGGGCTTTGGCAGCTGAGCATACCCTACCTCGACGGCGGCGTGCGCAGGCATCGTGGTAAGGGCAAGGCCAAACAGTGTGGCGGCGAACGCAGAGCAGGTACCAGTTTTGATCGACATGACATTCCTTTCAATCAACACGCGAGAATGACGGACATCTAGCAGACCGGAAACTGTTATGTCACGCAGTCGGTACACTTTTTCTTGAAACAGTGTCGATCGAGCAACGCTAAGATCGCTTCTGTATCATATGCCGGGCCGCATCGGCTGACTGCCCGCGCGTGTCATTGCCAATTCGCTTTCGAGGCGGGCGTTGTTCTGAAAAAGTCGCGCCGTGATCAGCCTGAGAAAATAGAATCCGAATTTTGGATTTTGAAGGAAAAGGCGCTCGACCTGGTCGTAGCCTATTTGGAGCAGGGCTCCAGCCTCGATGCATTCGAGCGTCTGGGTACGGACGCGCTCCGGTGCGACAAAAGCCAACTCGCCGACGACCTGCGGAGGCCCGATTTCAATTGTAGTCTCAACGAGGCGGAAACGGCCTGACACCACGACAAACATGTCACTGGCGGTGTCCCCCTTATGGAACAAGACTTCGCCGCGATTTATGTTTCGCGTCGAAGTGAACGGCTTGATCCATTCCATATTGAGATCGCCGCGCGTTGCCTCCTGCACTTGCCGAGTCAACTGCAGCATTTCGCGAAGTCGTAGACCGTTCAGGGGGAGAAGAATGAGATGCAATATCAGGACCGGATAGAGCGTGCCCATGTATCCGTAGATGATGAAAATACAATTGCTGCATATCCCGACCACACGCAGCGGCACCATCGTTTTCATGTAAAAGGTCAGAAAAACGAGCACTGCCGCGCCGTATCCGCTGACTTCCGCAATGCTCATAAGCATACTCCCCATCAACGTGGCTATTACTCTGTTTACCCGCAAAATCCGGTTTTGTGTGATGGCCAGCACAGCGAAATGGCGGGAGGCGGTTAGGGTGTCTCATGGTCGAGAGCGAACGGCGCTCCGAAGAGATGAAGGAGACCAACCCCATGCGCTTCCTGTTAGGCATCGCCATCGCAACCGTTATCGCAGCCACAGTCTGGTCAAGCATTCCGACCGTCGCGAAACAGCATAATTCCGTTTCGATCGACCCGCCAGCATGATGACATCAACGACCAGCCTTCCCACGCAGCAATACGATCTGTTCTAGATCGGACCAAACGCAGCGGAAATCGATTATCGAGGTTGGAGGCCGGGCTTTGCTCGGCCTTTGCCTTTTTTGCCCAGGCATCTCGTTCGGCGAGGATCGTCGTTGTTCGTCGAAAAGGACGCTTCGATCTAGTGCGACGCGTGATCTTTAAGGATCGCCGCCAAACCGGCCACTGACATCCCGCATGATCTGGAAACTGATGTTCGGATCAGGATCGGAGCCCAGATAGACGCCCCCGAAGTAAAGTGGTGGGCCAGGAACAGTATAGGGGGGACCGTGGTGTTGCTTGTCGGTGCGCGCCGTTGTGGCCGAAGCAGCGACTTTCTTGTGCTTGCGCGCTTTCTCGGCATCGGCCGGTGAGGCCAGCGCGAAAGCAGCGATCAGGATCGGCTGCAAGGATCTTCATCGGAAGCGGTGACATGGCGCTGTTCTCAGTGACGCTGCAACGAAAACCAGGGGCGTCCTCCTCACGCTCTACGGCTTGCGCTGGTAATAACACCGGCCGCCCAGGCCGCATTCCGCCCCTGCTGCGATAGGAAGTCTGTTATCGCTCACTATCCTTGATCGGGGTACTCGGGGCTAACGCCGCCGCGCCTGCCGGTGCACCATCGAGAGCGTCAGGTCCCATGCATTGCGAACATTCACCAGCAGGAGCACGAGCAACGCGCCGGCGAGAATGTCGACAGCGTGTTCATTTCCGGTCCAGATCATGAACGCGGCAAATAGCAGCGCCACGTAGGCGATGGTCGGCAGCAGGCCATAGGCCACGTGGTCCTGCTTGTAATGCGTCCAGTCATGCCGCAGCAGCGAAACCATTGCGTAAGTCGCGACTGCCAGGCCGCCGAGCGCGCAAACACCGATCGCCGCCGCAAAAAAGATGGGCCGATGCCCAGGCACGAGTGCGACCACCGACATCAGAAAAACCGCGCTGAAGTGCACGACGACGGGGCTGAAAAAAGCGCGGGTTGCGTCGGCCCGGCTTTCGCTCAGGAATCCTGCGCCGAGCGACACCGCGACGAACAGGAGGGCGAGCAGCGTTGCTCCGGCAGTTCCGAGCAGGATGAAAAAGTCGTGCCAGCTTTCCAGCGTGTGCATCAACGTTGACCTTCACGCATCGGCACGCTCCAAGACTAGCCTCGCCCGACGAAAGGCATCTTGTTCGCCATCACCGTCATGAACAGCACATTCGTGTCGAGCGGCAGGCCGGCCATGTAGACCACGGCGTTGCCAACATGGTCTGCTTCCATGCGCGGTTCGATCATCTTGCGGCCATCCGGCTGGAGCACACCTTCGCCTTGCACCATGCGTTCGGTCAGCGGTGTTGCTGCGTTGCCGATATCAACCTGGCCACAGCAGATGTCGTATTGCCGGCAATCCAGCGAGGTTGATTTGGTGAGACCGGTGACTGCGTGCTTGGTCGACGTATACGCCACGGAATAGGGTCGCGGTGCGTGCGCCGAGATCGAGCCGTTATTGATGATCCGGCCGCCGCGCGGGTTCTGGCTTTTCATGATTTTGATGGCTTCCTGCGTGCACAGGAACATGCCGGTCAGGTTCGTGGCGACAACATTCTGCCAGGTCTCGAATGGAAGATCTTCGAGCGGTACCGCCGGCGCACCGATACCGGCGTTGTTGAACAGGACGTCGAGGCGGCCAAAGGTCGAATTGACCGTGCCGAACAGCGAAACGATCGACTCGCGTTTTGAAACATCCGTTGGCACAGCCAGTGCTTGCGCGCCGGCGGCATTGATCTCGCCGGCGACCTTATCGAGCATTTCCTTGCGCCGGCCGGCGAGGACAAGATTGTAGCCGGCCTTGGCAAGCGCAATGGCCACAGCACGGCCAACCCCGGTGCCGGCCCCGGTCACCAACGCGATCTTTGCGGACGCAGCCATCCGATGTCCTTTCCTTTCAGGAATTTCGAGACGTCCGCAATATCACAAAAGCGCGCGCACGCCATCAGGGACATTGCATCCCATAAAACAAGACGGGATTGGGGGCGTCAGCTTGCGAGCGCGTGATAAACTTCGGTCGGCTGATAATCAGCTGGTGATTTCAGGCGAGCGGAAATCTCGGCGACGGTCACAGGTTTTCCGAAGCGGAAGCCCTGCATGGAGTGCACTCCTGCAGCGCGCAGAAAGAGCTGCTGGTCGGCGGTCTCGACGCCCTCGGCAGTGACTTTCATGCCAAGACCGCGGCCGAGGCTGACGATCGCGTGCACAATTGCCGCAGCGTCCGCCGCCTTTTCAATTGAACGCACGAAGCTGCGGTCGATCTTGAGCTTGTCGAATGGAAAGCGTCGCAAATAAAGCAAGCTCGAATAGCCGGTGCCGAAATCATCGAGGGCGAGGCGCACGCCCAGCGTCTTGAGCCGGAACATCGCGGTCTCGGCGCTATCGACATTGCCGAGCAGCACGCTTTCCGTCAGTTCGAGCTCGAGGCGCTCGGGATTGAAATTCGTTTCGTGGAGGATACGCTCAACCACCTCGACGAAATCCATGCGGCGGAACTGCAGCGACGAAACATTGACCGAGATCGTCAATTCCGGCCAGGCCCTGCCATCGAGGCAGGCGCGGCGCAGCACCCAATTGCCGAGATCGATGATCAAGCCGCTATGCTCGGCGATGGCGATGAATTCGCTCGGCGGTATCTCACCGCGGGTCGGATGATTCCAGCGGCACAGCGCCTCGGCCCCGACCACGCTTTCGCCGCTCTTGTTGACGATCGGCTGGTAAAGCAGCTGGAGCCGATCGTTCTCGATTGCGTCGCGCAGGTCCGCCTCGAGCAGCTTGCGGGTCGATAGATCGGCGTCCATCGCGGCGTCGTAGATGCAGGCGCGGTTGCGGCCTTCGTTCTTTGCGCGATAAAGCGCCATGTCGGCGTAGCGCATGATATCGGTTGCAGTTCCGCAGTTCTCGTCGATCATGGCAATCCCGATCGAGGCGCCGATGATGATGTTCTGGCCGCTGATCGAGTAGGGCGCGCATATCGCCGAGATGATGCGCTGTGCGAGCGCGACCATTTTTTCAGCTGTCGCCCGCGATCGAGGAAATCACCGCGAATTCGTCGCCGCCGAGGCGCGCGACGAGATCTCCGCCGCGCAGGGTATGCGAGAGCCGCAGCGTGACATTTCGAATCAGCTCGTCGCCGACATGGTGACCGAGCGTATCGTTGACGTCCTTGAAATGGTCGAGATCGATATAGAAGACGGCAGCCGGCGCGCTGCCGTTTCTCACCTCGTCAATCACCGCCTCCAGCCGCTCGCCGAAGAATATGCGATTGGGCAAGCCGCAAAGCGGGTCGTGCATTGCGAGATGGCGGAGCCGGGATTTACCTGCGGCAATCGCCGCCGCGGTGCGGCGCATATAACGCAACACGAAAGCCGCGAGCAGTGCAAAACCCGTCAAGGCGACGGCAATGAACGGCACGACATTGTGTACGATTTCGGCGCCCGGTTGCTTCGGCGTCCACGCGTAGCGCGCAATGATGCTGCCGTCGGGGCCGCTCAGGGCGTAGTCGATATCGCCATTTGGAATGACGCTCTGCCCGACGCTCCGCAGATTGACCAGTCGCAGTTGCGCCGCGATGCCCGCCAGCGCGGCATCGTCGATGAATTTCACCGACATGATGATCGGTGCGCCGGTGTCGAGCGATTGCGGGACGCCGTCAACCGGGCCGACCGCAACGGCCGCGATGACCGCCGGCCGTCCCTTCAATCGGCGTATCACTGCCGCTTGGGAATTTGCGCCGCCTTCGGTGAGGCTCAATTGGTTGAGTCGAATGGCGCTATGCAAGGCCGGAGTGCGGCCACGCATATAGTCGATCACTGGTTCAAACTCGGCGCGTGTGCTTGCCAGCCAGTTTGGGTCGGCGGGGCGGCGCCCGACAAGCGAATAGATCGGTTCGTCCTTCCGATCGAAAATGAAGATGTAGTCGTGATCGAAATATGTCTCGAGCCACTTCCCAACGTGATCCTTTGTCCATCCCGCGTCGAATGAGCGCCGAATATTCTTGATCGCCTCGTCCGAGGAGGCGACGCTATCGACCTCACGCAGTATGCGCTCGCCGTAACTGGTAATCGCGCTCGAGAACAATTGCCTTTCGTGGTCGACCGCGACCACGTCGGCGCGCTGGGCGGATGAAAGAACGGCAACGACAATGCACACGATCGCCACTGCAACGATCACGCCAATCGGGACCACGACGCTCAAGCGAGCGCGATCCCAACTGGTGTATTGCCGCGCGTCGGAGGCGCGCGGACGAGCGACAGCCGGCACGTGCGTGGTCCCTTAAAGCGTCCTGCCCATAGGTCTTTTCGGGCCGGAAGCTATGGGACAAAGCTTGCTATTCGCTTGCATTTTGTGAGATCCGCTGGCCCCTGCCGGCGGGAACCGGCAATTCGCAGGGTTCTGTTAACCGTCGGTAAAAGCGCAATCCGGCCTTGCGGCTCGGTATCCCTCTGCAAAAAGCACTTTTTTGTTGTCGGCGCGCGCTTTGCCCTCAATTACGGTACGGGGGCCTCGGGATCGAGATATGGGCCGCGCGCAGGGCCGCGGACCAGCGTTCGCGCAGATCCTGAAAATAGGGTTCGCCTGGTTCGATCCGGTAGCTGAGCTCGGCATCGCAGGAGTCCGTGCGAACAACCAGGAGATCGATCGGCAGCCCGACGCCGAGGTTGGAGCGCATCGTGGAATCCATGGAGATCAGCCCGATCTTGAGCGCGTCATACAGATCCGTGTCGTAGCGGACGGCGCGATCAAGCACGGGCTTTCCGTATTTGTGCTCGCCGATCTGCAGATAGGGCGTGTCGGTCGTGCACTCGATGAAATTGCCAGCCGAGTAGATCATGAACAACCGGAGACGGTCGCCTTTGATCTGCCCGCCAAATAAAAAGGCGACTTCATGCTCGATTTCGGCGGCTTTCAGTGCCGTGCCCTCGACGCTTTGGATGTTGCGGATGGCGCGGCCGATCCGTTGCGCAGCCTGAAACATGGTCGGCGCGTTCATCAGCGTTTCGCGCTCGCCGGTTTCCGGGTTTTCAACGCCCTCGATGAGCGTGGAGCGTACCGATTGGCTCAGCGAGAGATTGCCCGATGAGGCAAGCGCCATGATGCGATCACCGGGCTGCGTATAAACGTGAAGCTTGCGAAACGTCGAAATGTTGTCGAGACCTGCATTGGTGCGCGTATCGGCAATCATGACAAGACCCGGCGCGCACGAGGATTCCGCAGCAATAGGTCATGAGGTTGGCATGTCTTTTCTTTTGACAGTGGGACCCGTGGGGTGGAAGTGGCGGCTATCGCCATTTGAATATTCAACTCGCAGGAGCTTGTTGCAACGCTTGCGGTAGGGCCGCCGTTTCATGCCTGGCGGCATGTTTCCATGACGGGAAAAACGTCGTTAATCCCTGGCCTTAGCCTCACAAGATAAAGCATAATCTGACAAGACAAGATGCACTGCCGCGCCGCTTGAGCAGGTGGCGGCGCCACGCTAGGTCTTCCGGACTGCCGACAAGGACCCTTTCATGAGTGCCAGTTCATGAGTGCCAAGTCCGACATCATCACAGCTGCCGTGCTGGTGATTGGCGACGAGATCCTTTCGGGACGCACCAAGGACAAGAATATCGGCTACATCGCCGACTATCTCACCGCCATCGGGATCGATCTCAAGGAAGTGCGTGTGGTGTCCGATGAGGCTGCCGCAATCGTCGAAGCCGTCAATGCGCTGCGGGCAAAATACACGTACGTATTCACCACCGGCGGCATTGGCCCCACCCACGACGACATTACCGCCGATTGCGTGGCGAAAGCTTTCGATGTGGCACTGGAATTCCACCCCGATGCGGTCGCCATCCTGAAGGAGCGCCTCGCAAAGACCGGCGGCGAACTCAACGAGGCGCGGCTGCGCATGGCGCGCATTCCGCGCGGCGCCACGCTGGTTGCGAACAAGGTGTCGGGCGCGCCCGGATTCTGGATCGACAATGTCATCACCATGGCCGGAATTCCGGCTGTGATGCAGGGCATGCTTGATGAGGTCGCACCGAAGCTCAAGACCGGCACCAAGCTGGTGTCCGAAACGATCCGCGCCGATGCCAAGGAAGGCGATCTCGGTACGGAGCTTGGCGCCATCGCAAAGGCCCATCCCGAGGCGATCATCGGCAGCTATCCCTTTATCGACGAGAAGCAGGGGCCGAACACCAATATCGTCGTGCGTTCGCGAGATGCCGGGCACCTGGCAGCGGTCAAGGCGGAGATCGAGGCAATGCTTATTAAAGTGAAATCTCAATTGAAGGCGGCGAGCTAAATGCCGGAATTGCCACAAACTCTGGCTGCATCCCCACAACCGCGGCTCCGGCATGTTACGGAAGGGCCTGCGGCTTTGGCGTCCGGGTTCGTGCTTGCGCGGGGAAGTGCCCGGTGAGGCGCGGATGAATAAATCGCAGTCCGAAACGCCCCGTCCGGAAAAAATCTTTCCAGTCTCCTGGGACCAGTTTCACCGTGACTCTGCGTGCGCTTGCATGGCGACTGCACGACGCAGGTCCATTCGAGGCGATTGTGTGCATCACGCGTGGCGGCCTGGTGCCGGCCGCGATCGTTGCGCGTGAATTGAATGTGCGCATGATCGAGACGGTCTGCGTCGTGAGCTATCGCGACTACAAGAACCAGGGCGAAGTTTCGCTGCTCAAGGGCATCGCGCCCGAGGTCGCCGCATTGCACGGGCAGGGCAAGCGCGTGCTGATCGTCGACGATCTCGTCGACACCGGCAAGACCGCGCGCGTCGTGCGCGATCTGCTGCCGAATGCGCATTTCGCCACGGTCTACGCCAAGCCGATGGGACGGCCCCTTGTCGACACGTTCATCACGGAAGTCTCGCAGGACACCTGGATTTATTTTCCCTGGGATACCGGGCTCGCCTTCCAGCCGCCGATCCGGGAAGGCGGCGAATAGCCATGATGTCGAGGTGAAATCCAGTTTTCGGATATGATCGTGCTCGAATGAAAAACGTCAAAACAATATCTGGAGGAACCGCCATGCTGACACGGCGCCATCTGCTCGCAGGAGCTGCCGCGGTTGCCGCAACCGGGACGCAAGCCGGCGCGGCGACCGGATATGCCAGTCAGCCCGTGCATATCCTCGTCGGTTATGCCGCCGGCGGCGGGGTCGATATCATCGCGCGGTTGCTGCAGGATCCGATGAAGGCGGCACTCGGCCAGCCGGTCATCGTCGAGAACCGCCCCGGTGCCAGCGCGATGCTCGCAACCGCTGCGGTCGCGAAAGCGGCGCCCGACGGTTACACGCTTCTTGCGTGCGCGTCCGGCGAAGTCGCCATCAATCATTTTTTATTCAAGGAGCGGATGGCCTACGACCCGGCGAAGGAACTGGTTCCGATTGCACTCGTCGGCATTGTGCCCTGCGTGGTCGTTGTCGCGAGCACGACGCCGGTGCACAACCCGAAAGAACTCATCGCCTATATCAAGGCCAACTCCGATAAATTGTCGTTCTCTTCCTCGGGGATCGGCAATCCGCAGCAACTCGCCGGCGAATTGATGAACACCATGGCGGGGACAAAGGTGCTGCACGTGCCGTATCGCGGTTCGGCGCCGGCCGTAACCGACGTCGCAACCGGTGCCGTTACCATGAGCTTTTCCAGTCTCGCGGCAGCGTTGCCGTTGATGAATGCCGACAAGATTCGCGCGGTCGCGGTCACGTCGCGTGAGCGGATGCCGCAGCTCCCGGATGTTCCGCCGCTGAGCGAAGGCGCGCCCGGCCTTGCGGGTTACGAATTGCTCAACTGGTTTGCCATGTTCGGCACCGCCGGCACGCCGCCGGAAGTCGTCGATCGTCTTAACGGCATCATCAATACGGCGCTGAAGGACCCGGGCATTTCCGGCAAGCTGCTGCCGCAGGGCATCGTGCCCAAGCCGATGAACGTCGCCGAGTTCAAGGCGTTTGTGGAATCCGAACGCACGAAATTCGGAAAGATCGTGGAGCAGGCCAACATCAAATTGAGCAACTGACATGGTTTCGGTGTATGATCGCCAGCCGAAAAAACCCCGCCGGGGAGGACAGTGATGAACGTCAAGCCGAATATGCAAAGCGCCGATCCGGTCGATGACAAGCGCTCGCGCCATGTGCGCCCGCAGGATCTGCCCTGGGAGAAAATGCGTTTTCCCGGATGCCAGGCCAAGACGCTGCTGTTTGATCCCAAGACCGGGCTTGCGACCGTTCTGATCAAGATGGAGCCGGGCGCTAGCTTGCCTGATCACGAGCACGTTCTGATCGAGCAGACCTACGTGCTGGAAGGTTCGCTGGTGGACAAGGAAGGTCCGGATGCCGGCCTCGAGGTCGGCCCCGGGGAATTCGTCTGGCGGCCGGCGGGCAGCCGGCACGAGGCCTGGTGCCCAAAGGGCGGCACCATGATCGCGATCTTCCAGGTGCCGAACAAATTCTTCGAGCAGGACGGCAAGGTGACCGACGCCGGCGGCAAGGACTGGCAGTCGGCCTGGGGGCACGTGTTATCGAACTAGTTTAATTCGCCGCCGCGTGGGCTCACCCGCCGCGCGCCGGCGGGTGGTGGAGACTTGCCACGCGGACGTGGCGGAATGGTAGACGCAAGGGACTTAAAATCCCTTGGGAGATTTCCCGTCCGGGTTCGAGTCCCGGCGTCCGCACCAGCAAAATCATGATGATAGACCGAGATGTGAATCCAATATCGACGGCCAGCGGTGAAGAAACCCACTGAAACGATTGGAGGTTTTCTGCCGTTATTCACGTGGCGGCATCATCGCAATGCCGGAATTGTACGGTATCTTTAGTGATGATCTGCCGTTCGATGTCTGGGTTTCTGACCGGCGTGTTTGCCGCCCTGGTGCTGTCTGGCTGCGCGTCGGAAGACAGCGCGGGCCGCTTTCTCGTGCAACCCGATAAATACACGCTCTACAACTGCAAGGAGCTCGCCGAGGCGGCGCAGGCCAATGCGACGCGGCAGCACGAGCTGGAAGCGCTCATGGCCAAGGCTGGTCCGGATTCGGGCGGAAGGCTGGTCAGCAATTTGGCCTATCGGCCGGAATACACGCAATTGCATGGCGAAATGAATGAGCTGCACAAAACGACGCTGGAAAAAAATTGCCGGACCGTCACCGGGTCCGGCACGCGCACCAGCGACCAGGTCGTGCGCTGAACGCGGCTGGCGCGCCGGCTGGAACTATTTCAAGCTATGGAACTTGTAGGCGTGGAACCCGCCGCGGCAGCGGCCTTAAACGGGGGCGAGCATGGGTATTTTGATCGGTATTCTTATCACTTTTCTTGTCGTTATCCTGGTCCTCTATCTCGTCAACATGCTGCCGCTTGATGGCCGCGCGAAGCAGATCGTGCGTGTCATCGTCATCATCATTGGCATTATATCGCTGCTGAAATATCTCGCAGTTTTCTAGCAGACTTTACCCGGGCGAATTCAAAGCGCGGTATGGCGCAGCCGCAACGCGTTGCCGACGACGCTGACGGACGACAACGCCATGGCCGCAGCGGCGATGATCGGCGAGAGCAGCACACCGAAGACCGGATAGAGCACGCCGGCGGCCACGGGCACGCCGAGCGAATTATAGACGAAGGCGAAGAACAGGTTCTGCCGGATATTGCGCATGACGGCGGAGGAGAGCGCGCGCGCTTTCACGATTCCCGTCAGGTCCCCCTTGAGCAGCGTGACGCCGGCACTTTCGATCGCGACATCGGCGCCCGTACCCATTGCGATACCGACTTCGGCGGCAGCGAGCGCAGGCGCATCATTGACGCCATCGCCCGCCATGGCCACCACGCGCCCCTCGCGGCGCAGCTTTTCGACGACGGCATTCTTCTGGTCCGGCAGGACTTCTGCCTCGACCTCGGCGATGCCGAGACGCCGCGCCACGGCCTCCGCGGTCGTGCGATTGTCGCCGGTGAGCATCACGACGCGAATCCCGTCCGCGGCGAGCGCCTTCAGCGCGTCGGGTGTCGTGGACTTGACCGGATCGGCGATCGCGATCACTCCGGCTGCTTTACCGTCGACGGCGAGAAAAATCGCGGTCGCTCCGTCGCCGCGGAGACGCTCGGCTTCGCCGGCAAGCGTCGAGGTATTGATATTCAATTCGTCGAGAAACCGCGCATTGCCAAGCGCAAGACGTTTTCCCTCGACCGTTCCGATGACACCTTTGCCGGCAGGAGAGTCGAATTCGCGCACATCCGACAGCGGCAGCTTGCGCTCGGCCGCAGCGGCAGTGATTGCCGCAGCAAGCGGATGCTCGCTGCCGCGCTCGACGCTCGCCGCGAACTTGAGCACCTGCGCGTCATCGAAACCGGGCGCCGGCACAATCGCAACGACTTTCGGCTTCCCTTCGGTCAGCGTGCCGGTCTTGTCGATCGACCACGGTGTCGACCTTTTCCATGCGCTCAAGCGCTTCGGCGTTCTTGATGAGGACGCCGGCCTGCGCCCCGCGCCCGACGCCGACCATGATCGACATCGGCGTGGCAAGGCCGAGCGCGCAGGGGCAGGCGATGATCAGCACGCTCACCGCTGCGACGAGGCCGAAAGCAAAACGCGGTTCGGGGCCGAACGTCGCCCATGCGGCAAAAGCAGCGATCGCTGCCGCAACGACGAGCGGGACAAACCAGTTTGAGACCTGGTCGGCAAGCCGCTGGATCGGCGCGCGGCTGCGCTGCGCGGTCGCGACCATCTGCACGATCTGCGAGAGCAGCGTATCGCGGCCGACTTTTTCGGCGCGCATGACGAAGCTTCCGGATCTGTTGATCGTCCCGCCGATCACGCGTGAATCCTTTTCCTTGGTGACCGGCATGGATTCACCCGTGACCATGGATTTATCAACGGCCGAGCGGCCCTCCAGCACCAGTCCGTCGACCGGCACCTTGTCGCCTGGCCGGACGCGCAAACGGTCGCCGGATTGGACCGCATCGAGCGCAACGTCTTCGTCGCTGCCGTTTTCGTTTACTCGGCGCGCAGTCTTCGGCGCGAGATCGAGCAGGGCACGGATCGCGCCGGACGTCGCCTCGCGCGCGCGGAGTTCCAGTACCTGACCCATCAGGACCAGTACCGTGATGACGCTCGCAGATTCGAAGTAGACTCGCCGGCGTGCCGCCGTGGCCGCGAAACGCGTCCGGAAAAGATCCCGGCGCGAAAGTTGCGAACAGGCTGTAGACATACGCCACGCCGGTGCCCATCGCGATCAGCGTGAACATGTTCAGGTTGCGCGTGACCAGCGATTGCCAGCCGCGCACGAAGAACGGCCAGCCGGCCCAGAGGACGACCGGCGTGGCGAAAGCGAATTGTATGTAGTTCGACAGCGCTCGGCTCGACCCAATTGTGTGCGCCGAAAACATGGGCGCCCATTTCGAGTGTGAATACCGGCAGCGTCAGCACCAGGCCCGCCCAGAACCTGCGTGTCATGTCGATGAGCTCCGGGTTGGGCCCGGTTTCAGCGCCGTGGAATCACGGGTTCGAGCGCCATGCCGCAGATCGGGCACGAGCCGGGCCCGGCCTGGCGAATCTCGGGATGCATCGGGCAGGTGTAGATCGTGCCTTCGGCGACAGGTTCGGGCGCGCCGTGCGCCCAGATATTTCTGCGGCTCGGCGATGAATTTCGTGCGGCAACCGGCCGAGCAGAAATAATAGGCGTGGCCGCGATAGTCGGCGCGGTGCTTGGCCGTGTGCGGGTCCACTGTCATGCCGCAGACCGGATCGATTGCGCCCGGTGCCGCCGCGTCATGCTGGTGGTGAAGTTCGGGTGCCACGGTCGATCCTTGCGCTAAATACCCCTAGGGGGTATATAGACGCCATGGCGAAAGACAGCAAGGCGGCAACGCTCAAGCGTCTCAACCGGATTGAAGGCCAGGTGCGGGGGCTTGCCCGCATGGTCGAAGGCGATCGCTATTGCATCGATATCGTCACGCAGATCGCAGCGGTGCGGGCTGCCTTGCGCCGGGCCGAGGAAGAAATCCTGCGCGATCACGTGGCGCATTGCGTTGATCATGCGATCAAAAGCGGCGACAAGGCCGATCAGCGGCGCAAGGTCGCCGAATTGATGGACGTGATGGGACGGGCGGGGCGGTAGTCGTTCGTTTTTATTGCCGCGCTTGCCATGGCTGTTTCACCAGCAAGGCCAGTACCATCAACCGAATTTCTCGCGCGCCAGTTTAGCTCCGGCGCCGAGCGCCTTGAGTTTTGCCTCCGCGATGTCGCGCCGCATCGGCGCCATGCCGCAATTCGTGCAGGCGATGATTTTTTCCTTCGGCGCGACTTTCATTACATCGCCGATCACCCTTGCGACTTCTTCCGGCGTTTCGACTTTGTCGGTTGCGATATCGATCACACCGACAAGAAGGTCTTTGCCCTCCAGCAAGGACAGGAGCTTCAGCGGCACGTGTGAATTGATGCATTCCAGCGACACCTGGCCGATGCGGCTTTTGGCAAGTGCCGGAAAGAATTTCTCGTATTGGCGCCACTCATCGCCAAGGGTGTTCTTCCAGTCGATATTGGCCTTGATGCCGTAGCCGTAACAGATATGTACGGCGGTCGTGCACTTGAGCCCGTCAATTGTACGGTGCAGGGCCTCGACACCCCAACCGGCGACATCATCCATGAACACATTGAATGCGGGTTCGTCGATCTGAATGACATCGACGCCATCTTTTTCGAGCGCGCGTGCTTCCTGGTTGAGCAGGCCGGCGAAGGCCATCGCCATTTTGATTTTGTCGCCATAGTGATTGTCGGCAATGGTGTCGGCAATCGTCATTGCACCGGGAAGAGTCATCTTCAGGCGGCGCGACGTATGCGCGCGCGCATGGCGCGCTTCCGCCTGGTGCACGCGGCCCTTGAGCTTGAGTTCCCCGCGCACGACCGGAACCATCGCTTTGTAGCGGTCGGCGCGGATACCCATTTCAACCTTGTGTGAAAAATCGATACCGTCGACGAATTCCAGAAAGCCATGCACGAAATGCTGGCGCGACATTTCGCCGTCGCAGACGATGTCGATACCGGCATCTTCCTGCCACTTCACTGCGAGCAGCGTGGCATCAAGCTTGGCTGAGGCAAGCTCATCTCCCTGCAGCCGCCATTGCGGCCACAGCTTGTTGGGTTCGGCGAGCCAGGAAGGTTTCGGAAGGCTACCGGCGACGGTCGATGGAAATATCATGCGCGTACACACTTTGGTTTGTGCATGGTTTGCCCGAAAGCCCGATCCGTATCCGGGTCATGCACCGTAACGTTGAGGCGGCCGCCAACTATAGAGCCAATCGTAGCGCGAGCGCAGCTTTTCTCCGCCCATCGCCCGCATCGCGAGATTCCGTACAAGCGCTTCCGGGCCTGTCAGTCCGTAGATGCGCGCCTGGCGCCGCGCGGCCTGCTGCGCACGCATGGTTCGATGCCAGCGCGCGCCTTCATAGGCGCGCAGCGCATCGGACGGGTCATCGAGATATTTGGCGAGCATGTCGGCGAGGACGACGCCGTCCTCGATCGCCATGGCCGCGCCTTGCGCCAGGAATGGCAGCATCGGGTGGGCGGCATCCCCAATCAATGTCACCGGCAAACGGGCGCCGCGGAACGGGTCCTTGCGGTCGTACAGCGCCCATTTCAGCCAGCGATCGGGAATCGCAATGAGCGCGCGAGCTTTCTCCGACCATGTCCACCGCGCAAAACGACGCAGGATTTCTGCGCGGTCGCCGGCTGCCGACCAGCCGGGTTGGTTCCACTCGTCGTGCACGATACCGACAACATTTATGACGCGGCCGGCCTTGACGGGGTAGTGCACGAGATGTGCTTCGTGCCCGAGCCAGAGATGCACCAGGGGCTGGCGGAATTCGGCCGGCACCGCGTCGGCCGGAATGAGCGCACGCCAGGCGGTGCGGTGCCGGAACGCCGGCGGTTGCTGTTGGCGAAGCCGCTCCGCGACGGTCGACCAGATGCCGTCGGCGCCGATCAGCGCGATGCCCCGTTCGTCGAGCACCTGCGACCCGCGTTTGGCGAGCACGCTCACGCCTTTGGCGTGTGCTGCGAATTCCTCGACGCGCACGCCGAGTTCGACATTCAGGTCGAGCTGATCTTCGCGCAACATCGGCGAGCGCCGACTGCAGATCGCCGCGATGGATGGACCAATAGGGCGCGCCGTAGCGCCGTTCAATCTCATCGCCAAGCGGGATACGGGTGATCTCACGTCCGCTGCCGCCGGCCATCACGCGTATGGCTTGTGGTGCAACCGCGACGGATTGCAGCCGATCGCGCAAGCCGAGCGCGATCAGCACGCGGGTTGCATTCGGTGACAGCTGGAGTCCGGCGCCGGTCTCCTCGAGTTTTTCGGCTTGTTCGAAGACGGTCACGCGCATGCCGGCGCGCGCGAGCGCCAATGCCGCCGTCAGTCCGGCAATTCCGGCGCCGGCCACGATGACATGACGCGCGGGCGCCATGACGTAAAACCCCGATATGGTTCAGGCGGCCGCGGAAAGCGGCAGTGCGCATTCCGGCGGGCGCGCGGCGTGCGAATCGAGCGCCGGGTCGAGGCGATAGAGAGTCGAGCAGTACGGGCAGATGATCTCGTTGTCATCGCCCATATCAAGAAAGACATGGGGATGATCGTAAGGTGGAGTTGCCCCCACACACATGAACTCCTTGGCGCCGATCTCGATCACCGGCACGCCCGGGTCATTGTGGAAGTGGGGGACGACATGTTCCGCCATGGCCAATCCTCTCGATGCCGCGGTTCCGCGGCGAAGTTTCGGCGGCACCATAGCGGCCGTGGAATGCGATGCCTAGCTCCCTGAGCAGTGTTGTGGGCGACGCACTGCCGTTGAATCGCCTTGGTTGCCGGGCACGGCATGATTGGGTACTGCCTTTGCAAGTCGAGGGCGGCGGGTGAAATGCACGGGACGGACGAATTGGAACCACCACCGCAAGATTTTCGGCGCGTACCTCGCATTGGCGGCGCGTTGCTGGCAGCGGGCGTCCTCGGCCTGGCTGCGATTTATGCAGTCCCACGTGCGGCCGAGGCTGTTTTCAGCCTCGACGATCCCGTGCGCATTGCCGACCGCGCGCTCGATGACACATTCAGCGCTGCCGTTGCGCAGCGCGAGATTGAAAACGCGTTGGCGGTTCAGGATCCCGATCTTGCGCAGAGTTTTGTCGATCTTGCGGCCGACCGGCAGGTGAAGCTTGATCCGGCCCTGATCGAGAAGGTGAGCGCGGCGCAAGCCGAGGCCGCCACCACGCGCCATCAGGTGGCAAGCTTCGCCCGTGGTTTCGTCACCGGTGAGCCTGACGATATGGCCGCACTCGCAGGCACGGCGCTCGGCGATTTGACCTTGTTCGGCGATATCCGTGATGCGCTTCGTGAGGGCACTCGGCTCGCGAGAGGACAAGCTGCCGATGAGCTCATGTCTGGGCCTCGCCGGCGTCGGGCATCGCGATCACGGCAGGCACTTACGCGACTTTCGGTGCCGGCGCGCCGGCGCGGGTCGGGTTGACGCTTGCAAAGGCCGCACGAAAGTCCGGCGCCCTCAGTGCCGAATTGGCCGCGCAGTGTCGGGCGCATGGTGCGACAGGCGCGACGTTTCGCTCGCCGGTCCGGCAACGCGCAGCGCGCGCGAAGCCGTCAAGGCCGAACGTGCCGGCGGCCTGTTGCAATCTGGCAGGCGATGTCGGCCGTATCGAAAGAGCCGCCGGCGGACGCGCCGCGCTCGATGGTCTGAAAATCGCGAAAGATCCGCGTGACGTGACGCGCCTGGCCAAGCTGCCGAGAAAGGAAGGAAGCCGCACGCGCGCGATTCTCAAAGTCGCGGGCCGTGGCGCGATTACGATTGCGGCATTTGCCTTCGATGCGGCCGTCTGGCTGCTGGGCGCGCTGTTTGCTGTTCTCGGTTTTGTCTCCGGCGCTCAAGAATGCCACCGAGCGTGCGGCGCTGCGGTTTTTCCGCCGCCGCCGGGAGCGGCGCATGCGCAACGCGAATTGCAGCCATTTGCTGCGGCTGCGGCGCGCGGCTAGAAATCACGCATGCCGCGGTTTCAGGAACGGCGAGGTCGAGATCGCCTATCTCGACGAGGGCGACGGCGATCCGATCGTGCTGGTGCACGGCTTTGCCTCCACCAAGGAAGTGAATTGGGTGCACCCGGGCTGGGTGGCGACGCTGACCGCGCGGGGCGGCGCGTGATTGCGCTCGACAATCGCGGGCACGGCGCCTCGAGCAAGCTCTACGATCCGTCCGCCTATCACAGCGCGACCATGGCGGACGATGTCCGCGCGCTGCTCGATCATCTGCAACATCGAACGCGCCGACGTCATGGGCTATTCGATGGGCGCGCGCATCACGGCATTTCTGACAGTGAGCCATCCCGCACGCGTGCGTTCCGCCATTTTCGGCGGGCTCGGCATCCGGCTGGTGGAGGGTGTTGGTCTGCCGGAAAGCATCGCCGATGCGCTGGAAGCGCCGTCGCTCGACGATGTGCAGCGATCCGACCGGGCGCGTTTTCCGGAGCATTTGCCGATCAGACCAAATCCGACCTGCGCGCGCTTGGCCGCCTGCATTCGCGGTTCGCGGCAGACGCTCGACGCGGGCCGAGGTGGCATCAATCCGCGCGCCGGTGCTGGTCGCGGTCGGGAACAAGGATCCCGTCGCCGGGATCGGCGCAGGCGCTGGCCGCGCTCATCCCGGGCGCGCGGCGCGCTCGATATTCCCGGACCGCGACCACATGCTGGCGGTCGGCGACAAAGTCTTTAAGGCCGGCGTTATCGACTTTCTTAACCAACGCGCGATGAGCGCATGCGCTGAAAAACGCTCTGGCGGGCCTCTTCGCATCTGCGAATTTGTGATAAAAGACCCATCTAGGGGTATCGAGAGGTGCCGGGAGAACGTTGTCCATGGCTCAATTTCAGACACGGCCCGCGACGGGCCCTCGACAAGGTCGATCCGGTCTGGGCGCGCATCCGCAGCGAAGCGGAAGATATCGCGCGCCGCGAGCCCGAGCTCGCGACCTTCATCTACGAAAACATCCTGCATCACGATTCCCTGGAAGCCGCGGTTGCCCATCGCGTCAGCCAGACGGCTTGCCCATGCCGGACGTCTCGGCCGACATGATCCGGCAGGCCTACAACGACGCGCTTGAGGACCAGCCGGCGCTCGGCGACGCCTTCCGTGCCGATATTGTCGCCACGGTCGACCGCGATCCTGCGACCAGCCGCTTCATCGAGCCGGTGCTCTACTACAAGGGCTTCCACGCGATCCAGACGCATCGTCTGGCGCATTGGCTCTACGGAAAGGCCGCAAGGATTTCGCGCTCTATCTGCAAAGTCGCTCGTCGTCGGTATTCCAGTGCGACATCAATCCGGCGGCGAAAATCGGCCGCGGCATCTTCCTCGATCATGCGACCGGCCTTGTCGTCGGCGAGACGGCGGTGATCGAGGATGACGTGTCGATCCTGCACGACGTGACGCTCGGCGGCACCGGCAAGGAGCACGAAGACCGCCATCCGAAAATCCGCCGCGGCGTGATGATCGGCGCCGGCGCCAAGATCCTCGGCAATATCGAAGTCGGGCATTGCGCGCGCATCGCCGCCGGCTCGGTTGTCATCAAGCCGGTGCCGAACAATGTCACGGTCGCCGGCGTGCCGGCCAAGGTCGTCGGCGAAGCCGGTTGCCCCGAGCCCTCGCGCGCCATGGACCAGATGCTCTACGGCATCATGCTGGATGGCTGAGGGCCTGCTATGTGCATTTGCGCTTGCACCGGGCCCGCCGATCGGGCAATGAAACGTTGCCTTGAGACAGGAGTGACCCGGTGGACGTCCAGGAAGTCAGGCAGCTCGACGGCTATCTGAAGAAGCTGTTTGGCAACGCGCAATATCCGCGTGGTGCCGAAGGGTGCGGATACCGCCGAAGTTTTCGTCGGCGAAGACGACCTCGGCGAACTCACCGTCGACGACGAGGATGGCGAGCGTTCATACAATTTCCGCATGGTCATCCAGGTCGGCAACGACCCCAGCATCCAGCCGGTGCCGACGCTCAATGCCTATCTGCGGGCGAAATTCGAAAACGAAAATATCCGCGTCGTGACGCGGCCGAAAAAGACCGATTCGCTCGAAGTCTATATCGGCGAGGAATTCATCGGCGGTGCTGTTTCTGGAAATCGAGAAAGGCCGCCGGTCTTACATTCTCGAATTGCCGATCCTCGACGTGGATCTGGTGGACTACGCGCCGCACCCGCTTATTCCCGCGCAAGCGGAAATCCATCATCATTGCCGGATAAACTGATATCGCCCTTTGACCGCGCTTTCGCATGGGCGATCGCCTGGGTTGGTCGCCGGGATGCAATCTCGCGATCAGCCGGTCGATTCCGCTCGCGACATTTTGCCAGTCGGTCAGCCAGTCGCGCGGAAATCGGAAGGTGATGTCGGCATTGCCGATGCGGCGCTCCAGCAGGCAGACGCCCGAATTGTTGACGCCCTTGCGCGAGCAGCGCGCGAGAAAATGCTCGGGCGCCATTGGACTCGAAATACAAGATCCTCGCCCTGATAGGGCGTGCCGTCGCGAAAGCTACGGAAAGTCAGTCCGGGAAATCCGGCGGCAGGTTGCGGCCACGAGGTAGCGCGGGTAGATTGTCTGCACCGCTCCATCAGCGGCAGGGTGGTATCGCCGGATGCGATGGTGACAAACAGGCGTTCGTTCGGATCCACCGGCGCGCCGACTGTCGGCTTGAGCGCAGGATCGGGCGGCACGAGCGAAGGCCACAGGTAGCACAGGTCGACGCGCTCCTGCGGCGCCGGGACGGCGCTGCACCTTCATGCGGATCGCGGCCGGCTCGATATTGAAAGTCACCCCTGCGATCACGATGGGCAGCGATGGGGCGTCGAGCGCCACCGGCGCGTCGGGCCAGCGCGGCCACAGGATGTAGGTCACGTAGAGCGACGCAACAACGCGACCGCGGCAAACACCAGAAGCGGCGCCAGCAACGGATTGTGGCCGGTCTTGCTGGCGCGCCGCGTGGAGCGCCGGACCGCCGGTGACTGCCCAGGCCCGAGAGTGGCCAATACCGCCTCCATGAGACGCTCAGGCAGCGTCCTGCCCGCGCCAGCTGCGAAATCGGGCGGATTATGCCACGCGCGGCCCGCGGCCCGCTATTTACCATTCGTTAAGGATTGGCTGGCGCCCGGCCGGCCGTTTGCGACACAGATGGTCCCGTATTGCGTTGAGGCGGCTGATGACCCCGGAATCGGTACAAATGTTGTTTGCGCTGGCGCTCGGCTTTGCCGTTGCCGGCCTGTGCAGTTCCGGCGTACCAGCTCGCCACCAGTCGCCTGCTGAGCTTCAGCCAGTTGAGCACCGGCCCGGCGCCCGCCACATTCGCGGCCATTCCGTTGCTGGTGGCGTCGGCCCCGTTCCTGATCATGCGCAACACCATTCTCGGCCGTCAGCAGGAAGGCCGTCGCTTCGAATTCGTCTTCCTGGCGACGCTTATCGCGGGCTTCTGGAGCATGATGTCGGGCCTTGTCCTGGTGACGACACTGCAGGCTTGCGGCATCCTCGTCGCCTAGGCGCTTTCCTCGTCAATCCGGTTCAGGCATGTCATTCCGGCGCGTCGCGCTGAGGAGTGGAAAGGCATATGGCTATCTATGAGCTTGATGGCCAGGCGCCGGAATTTCCGGGCGACGGCCAGTACTACGTCGCCGAGACGGCGGTGCTGATCGGCCGCGTGCGGCTCAAGGCCGAAGCGAGTGTCTGGTTCGGCGCGGTGCTGCGCGGCGACAACGAGTGGATCGAACTCGGCGAGCGCTCGCAAATCCAGGACAATGCGACGCTGCATACCGATCCCGGATTTCCGATGACAATCGGCCGCGACTGCGTCATCGGCCACAACGTTATTCTCCACGGCTGCACGATCGGCGACAATTCGCTGGTCGGCATGGGCGCGATCATGCTCAACGGCGCCAAAATCGGAAAAAATTCCCTGGTCGGCGCCGGCAGCGTCGTCACCGAAGGCAAGAATTTTCCGGACAATTCGCTGATCGTCGGCGCGCCGGCGCGCGCGATCCGCACGCTGGATGAAAAAGCGCGTGCGATGATCCGCGCCGGCGCCGACATCTATGTGCGGCGCTGGAAACAATATGCCAAGGGACTGAAGCGGATCGGTTGAGCTCAGGCGGCCGCTTTTCTGCTGTCGACCTGCGGAGTGGCGCGGAGCGCGATCGCAATCCGGTTCCACATATTGATGGCGACCGCCGCAGCCGTGAGGTCGACGATTTCTTTTTCCGAGAATTGCTTGCGCACCGCGTCGATACACCTCGTCAGGGACGTGACCCCGCGCGACCAGCGTGATGGCCTCGACCCATGCCAGCGCCGCGCGTTCGCGCGCGCTGATATATCGGCGCTTCGCGCCAGGCATCGAGCAGATGCATGCGCTCATCGGTTTCGCCGATCTTGCGCGCTTCGCGCGTATGCATGGCGAGGCAATATGCGCAGCCGTTGATCTGCGAAGCGCGGATCTTGATGAGTTCGCGCAATTTCGCATCAAGCCCGGATTGATCGACATAGGCTTGCAGAGCAGCCACGGCCTTGTAGGCGGCCGGACTGACTTTCGTTACGTCAATTCGCTGTTGCATGAAGGAACTCGCATTGATGCTGTCGCCCAATGCGAGACAGAATGCGCCGAAAAAAATGCCGCCAGTCTGACAGCTTCGTGACCATCGCGTGGAAATCGGAACGCACGAGGTTCCTGGAAAATGTGCGGCCGGCCCTTGGGGGAGAGCCGGCCGCTCGCGAACCCGGTCTGGGGACGGGGAGGGGTGGGGACGTGACCGGGAACGCGAATTCCTTTTCCTGTTAGCGCGCCGAGACTATCGCGGGAGCCGTGCGCGGTTCGCCGAGCGAGAACCCACACGTTCGGATCGGACTGCGACTGCCGCTTCACGAAGCGGTAGCCGGTCTTGTTCCACGGCAGGATCTGCGGTTCCTGATTGTCGAGAATGAATTCGCCGTGGTCGGTCTTGACGGTAAGCACGGCGTGGCCGTCGCCTTTCTTGTCGCGCACAACCGTGATCAGCAGCGCCTCGCGCGGCCAGCCGGCCTGCATCAGCATCGTCGCTTGAGCAGTACGTAGTCCTCGCAGTCGCCATAACCGTCGTCGGGATAGTTCCAGCGTTCGACCACTCCCCAATGTTCGATGTCGGTCATCGGTTTGATCGCCTCGTTGACCCAGGCATTGACCTTGACGAGGTCGGTCCAGACCTTGCCGGTGAGGACGACATCGCGCGGGGCGGAAGGCGTGGTCGCGCACTCCGTTTTGTTTTCGATGCAGAAATCGACCCAGCCGATCGGCGAGCGCGTGGGCTCCCCAACCACGACGAAAACAGGTTGTCCATCGATGGTAAGGATGCGCCGAGCGACGCCGTGCGTTCGCCCGCAGTCGTCGCTCCCACCGAGACAGCCAGCAGCACGGCGGCCGCGGCAGCCAAGATGGCGCTGGTCCTAAGTGTCTGTACGAGACGCCTAGCCATTTATGGCCCCTTCCCGTCTTGTTGGGGCCACATTTCCCACAAACCATTTGTATTCGGGCTAAGTGAGGCAAGTAGTTTTGAGAAGAACTGAAATAAAACAAGAAGCGAATACTTATAAAACTCGAATAGAATTCGATTAAAATCTTAGCACAATACAATTTAGCTAAAATTGTTGCTATTAACGTCTGACCGGCAAAAACATACGGCCTGCGCACGGGTTCGCGCGCAGGCGTTTACTTTTGGAGGTCTCGAGGTTGAGGCGGCCCGGCGTCGCTGTGCGCGGTTTCAACTACCGGAGTATTGCAGCGACTGCGCGCAATTTTGCGCTACGCATTTACCGCGCGGTGACGCTATTCACCGGTTACGTTTTCTTCGACGAAATCGGGGTGCTGGAGGCGCATGAATTCGATGGCGAAACCATCTTCGATGTGCCGGACGACGCGCCCTTGCGTCTTGCCGACGGTGACCACGACGCCGATTGGCGGTCGCAGCTCTGCTGCGATTCCGATGGCAGCGCCTGACTGGGACAGGTCAATTACGCGGCAGGCGACGTTGGTGCCGTTTGGCAGGACCAGACGCGCCATCGCATTGCGCGGCGCAAAACGGCCGTGGCGGCGGTCTTCCGGCAGGTTGAGAATTTGCCGGTTGGCGAGCCAGGTGAGCTGTGCGGCCAGCTTGTCGCGCTTGCGCAGCGTCGCAGAAATCGTCATCGCGAATCCATTTTCGAAGGTGCGAGCGATTTTGCCTTCGAGCCGGCCGAGGTGATCAACGTAGGCGATCACGCGTTCGCCTGGCTGGCCGGCCATTGGCGCATGCATGGCCATGCCGCCGGGCGACATATCGACGACCTGACATGGAAATTCGCGGCGGTCGGCCAGCATGTAGCGGCCGAGCAAGTTGACCTTCACGCGCTGATGGCGCCGACGCTCTTCGGCCAGAGGCAGGATAACCGGTTTGGTCAGAGGCAGTGCCATAGGTGCCGGAGTCGGAAGGGTTTTTCCGCAGCCATCGACCCTATTAGGCTTTCGTTAATGTTGTGTTAGCCGGTCTCTTCATCCGGGTTAAAGTCGCGTCCACCGGTATAAACGAGAAAGCCGTGCCGCACACGGCGGCTGGCCCGACGGTAGCCCAAAACCCAGCCCCGGCGATCGTGGCTTGTTCGGCGCCAATATGCCGCAGCGTACGAAGCTCCAGGTCGACAACAGGCTCCGCGCCGAGCCAATAAGGAGATACCTGTGGCGCGATCGCGCCGAGCGCGCGAATGCGCGTTTGTCCGCCTGCTGCGATCGGCAGCAGCAGCATTTCCAATTCGACCTCGCGCATCGTTTTGCGTACGGCCAATGACCCCGGCAACGATGCCGATCAATTCATTCTCGACAGCGGCGAGCAAATCCGCGATCTGCGGCCGGCTCGAGTTACCCCAAAAAGCGATAAAGGGCTTCACCTTTTATCTCGCGCCCAAACAGCGCGCAAACGCGCGTACCGGCAAGCCTGAATCGGAGTTCGTCGATGAAATCAGCTGACAGCATAAAGGTGTCGCCAAGGACATGCCGGATGTCGCCAGGCTCGATGTCCGAGCGGGCAGGTGCCGGTCGGTTGGCCCGCTGCCGGTCCCAGTACTCGAATAGTGCACGCGTAGATGCGTGTTTCATGGCAAACCCTGTTCCGCCGCGGGACGAAACTGTGCCCCGCCTGTCCCCGATCGGCACAGGCTGGGGGCTCTTTTCGCCTCGCTTTGTGGATGGAGCAGAGTTCGTGCCGCTGCCGTCGCTACCCGGTTCCCCGGCGCGGTTAGCCTTAAAACCAGAGTCGCGTTGGCAGCGCGGGCAGGTCGCCCTAGGGTGTCGTCGATCCATGTGAAAGACCGAGCGCAAATTCGGGCGCACGGAAAAAAAAGTTGGGAGCCTCGGGGAGGCGAGGGGATGTGACCAAGCCCTAAGGCGCGGCAATAACCCCGCAACGCGGCTCAAGGGAGGGCGAAAGCCCTCCCTTTTTCTTTTTTTCGGGTCGTAGCCGCCTTGCGGCCAGGGCGCGAAGCAGCGTAACTCAAGTCCGCCACCGGAACTTGATCGTGAAACGCGAACCGCTCTTCAATATTCCCCCCGTCGTCGTCAGCCACGATCCTGGTGCTGGCGCTTGTCCATTGTCGCGCGCACATTTTTGCTGAATGAACAGCAGGACATCGAATTTCTGCTGAATTTCGCGTTCATCCCGGCTCGTTATGACAGTTCATTGGTCCTTGGCGGCGCACTGCCGGGTGGCGGAGCGGATGTCTGGACGTTCGTCACCTACGCTCTCATCCATGCCAATTGGACCCACCTCGGCATCAACGCCGTGTGGCTGCTGCCCTTCGGCAGCGCCGTGGCGCGCCGCTTTGGTCCGGAACGCTTTCTCTCTTTCTTCGCTGTCACCGCGGCGGCAGGAGCGGCGTTGCACCTCGCCACGCATGCCGGTGAACAATTCCCGATGATCGGCGCGTCTGCAGCAATTTCCGGCACGATGGCTGCTGCCATGCGTTTTGTCTTCCAGCGTGGCGGGCCGCTCGGTCTACTGCGGGGCGCCGACGAAAGCGCCTATCGGGTGCCGGCGATTCCTTTGAGTGGTGTGCTGCGCGATCCCCGCGTTTTGCTTTTCCTTGTTGTTTGGTTCGGTATCAATATCCTGTTCGGGCTGGGGTCATTTCCGATCACCGGCAGCGAACAGCCTGTCGCATGGCAGGCGCATATCGGCGGCTTTCTTGCGGGACTTTTCCTGTTTTCCTGGTTCGACCCGAAACCGGATTTTCCGCAATTCGAGGATTCTGCTGCAACGCCGCATTAGTCACGTACGGAGCGCGTACCTGTGCCCGCGTATTTTCGTATTGACGGAACTGACATCGCGGCGGGATCGTTGGCTACGGCCCGGGCGGGTTGTCCTGTGCCCTGGGCGCGCCAAGCGCTTTTCGCATGACCCGGTTCGGAGCGCAGTCATGCGCAGGGAGGCTGCCATGAACGTCAAGACGATTCTGGCCGCCAAGCAACGTAACTCGGAACGTAACTTGGGCGGCGACATCATCTCCATCGAGCCCACCGCCGATCTTGCGGCGGCCGCAAGCTTACTCTCCACACATCGCATTGGCGCGGTTGTTATCCGCGGCGCGGGCGGGCGCCTCGCCGGGATATTGTCCGAGCGTGATATCGTGCGCGCGCTTTCGGAGCATGGCGCCGCAGCGCTCGGCTTGCCGGTCGGGCAGGTGATGACACGCAGTATCGCCACCTGCAGCGAGGAAGATTCCGCCGCCAGCATCATGGAGCGCATGACGGCGGGAAAATTCCGTCACATGCCTGTTGTCGCCGAATGGGAATCTTGTGGGCCTGATTTCGATCGGTGACGTGGTCAAGCACCGCGTCGAAGAGATCGAGAGCGAGTCGGAGGCGATGCGCGACTATATCCGGACCGCGTAAGCGCCTTCTAGAGTGTAGCGTCGTTGGCTCGGTTGTGACAGCGCCGCGACTGCTTCGCTGACGGAGTCGATTGCTTTTTCGGCAGCCTCGGCGCCGATATCGATCGCCTCGCCTGCGCGGTGGAAATCGAACCAGCCGATGCCGCCAAGCCGCGGGCTGATCAGCACGTCGGGCGGATCGCCGGCAAGCCTAGCGCGGGTAATACGGTCCTGCATGACGTTGAAGGCTTCGACCATGACCGTGGGAAGCCCGGGCCGGCCGCGCCTTCCGAAAAATTGCCGCCTCAGTGAGCGCTCGCCGCTGAACATGGCACGAAAGCCGTTCGGCTTTGGTTGCGCGTCGGCGAGGTCGCTGTCGTCGGAGCCGTGATTTGCGATAATAGTGCCGCGGCCGAACAGATCTGAGTTGAGATTGACGGCGATGACGAGACGGGCACCGAGTGCGCGCGCTGCCGATACCGGGACAGGGTTGACCAGCGCACCGTCCACCAGCCAGCGCCCGCCAATTAGCACAGGCGGAAAAATCCCCGGCAGCGAATAGGACGCGCGCAATGCATCACTCAATCGTCCGTGCGTAAGCCAGATTTCGTGGCCGGTGTTGAATTCCGTCGCAATAGCGGCAAACCGGATAGGCAGATCGTCGATGCGCCTCTCCTTAAGGCCGGCCTCCAGTTGGGACGCGAGATGACCGCCACCGATCAATCCGGAGCCTGACAGGCTGAGGTCGAGATAGCTGAGCACGCCGCGCACGGTGAGGGTGCGCGCCCAAGTTTCGAGATTGTCCATTTCGTTCGCGGCATAACAGCCGCCAACGACGGCGCCAATTGATGTGCCGACAATGACGTCCGGCACGATGCCGTGCGCCGCCAAGGTCCGCATCACGCCGATATGGGCAAAGCCGCGGGCGGCGCCGCCACCAAAAGCCAGACCAATGGTCGGCCGCACGGACACCGGTTGTGATCGGGTGGTGGCTTCCGCCGCGCGGTCGCTATTGCGCGCTCGCGCGAACAAGCCCTCGAAAACCACGAGTGGTTCCTCCTATCCTGCGATCTGGAAAGCCCCCCGCTACGAGCGCGACACTCCAGCAGGACCATATTGCTGGCGGAGTTTGTGACCGAAACGTGACAGGACGACTTTGCCCGCGGATTACGTAAAGGTTTAAAGCCCCCGCCTATCCATTTGTTCCTTAACCGCCGAACCGTGTGACAATGGCATCCAGCTTGGGGCGTTCCCGGTCCTCCGGCGGTTTCGCCGGGCGGCCAATATGCACGAAGCCAGCGATGCGCTCATGTGGCGGCAAGACCAAGTCCATCGAGTACCCGGCGATCATAGGCATACCATTCGGTGATCCAGCTTGCCGCATAGCCCATTGCATGCGCGGCGAAAACGAGGCTCATCGCCGAGGCGCCGGCCGAGAGATGCTGCTCCCATTCGGGAATCTTCACATGCGGGCCGGCGCGGCTCACGACGGCGATCACAAGCGGCGCGCGCGCGAGCCGCTTGCGTTCGAACTCGAGTTGATCGGGAGTGGCGTCGGGGTGATCGGTGCGGAAGATCCTGGCAATGGAATCGCCGGCCTTGTCGCGGGCAAGTCCCTCGAACAGGATGAAACGCCAAGGCGCAAGTTTTCCGTGGTCAGGGACTCGCGAGGCGATCTTGAGCAGTGTCTCGATCTCGGGTCCTGTCGGCGCCGGTCCGGCCAGCTCCATCGGTTTGACCGAACGGCGGGTTTTCAGGAGTTCTAAGGCGTCGGGCATCGCAGGCCTCGTGGGAAAACATGTGGTTGCGCCTAGCACGGCGTTAACGCGCTCACAAACAAGCAGTCAGTCGGCTTGAAATCGCCTCGATTTGGGCCGAAAACACCACTGTCATGGACAGGATACTTGCAACCGCCGCACGCGAGCGGCCGGCTATGGCCGGTGTTTGTGTTCATTTTCGTTGCGATGAACCCGCAGCTCGCGGTGGCGCAAATCGCCGGACAAAATTCGCTGTTTTCGGCAATGCCCTCGACCGGTCTGATATCCCCTGTGCCATCAACGCGCACGGATATTTTTGGTCCAAGCAGCCTGCCGCCTCCGCCCGCGCCTCCCAAGGTCGCCGCACCGAACATCGAGTCGCCGACGGCATCGATACCGATGGTACCCGCCGGGCAGGTGGCGCTCGCGCTCAATGCGCGCTTCGGCAAGGACGCGCCCGCGATCGGCGGCGGACTCACCTGGCGAATCTACAATGCCAAGCCCGACGCTAATGGAAATTTCAAGCTGGTGAAGGAAGAAAAATCGCCGACGCCGACACTTGTGCTGCCCGCCGGCGCTTATATCGTCCATGTGGGCTTCGGCCTGGCGAGCGCCGTCAAGCCCGTCGATTTGCGTGGGTCAAGTGTACATGAAGAGTTTGATCTGCCCGCCGGCGGTTTGCGCATCGAAGGCAAGGTCGGTGACGTGCGTATTCCGGCCGGGTCAGATATCGTTCGACGTCTACAAAGGCAGCCAGTTCGAGGCGGGCGATCGCCGGCCGATCGCCGAGCATGTAATGACGAACGATGTCGTGATGGTGCCGGACGGCACCTACTACATTGTTTCAAATTATGGCGATGCAAATTCCGTCGTGCGCTCCGATATTCGCGTGCAGGCCGGCAAACTAACTGATATCACCGTAACGCATCGCGCTGCCGCCATTACGCTCAAGCTGGTGACCGATCGCGGTGGCGAGGCGCTTGCCAATACGGCGTGGTCGGTCCTGACGCCGGGCGGCGACGTGATCAAGGAATTGATCGGCGCCTTTCCACGGGTGATCCTCGCGGAGGGCGAATATCGCGCGATCGCCCGCAATGAGGGAAAGGTTTACGAACGAGAATTCAAGGTCGTCACCGGCGTCGATGGCGACGTCGAGGTTTTGGCCCGCTGAATGCTCGATCACACTTCGAACTTTCTTGCACTGGACGGAATTATAGTAGTGCAGATCATTGCCAACGACCAAGTCATGGATATTTTTTCCAATCTCGATTTGAAAACAGTTGCTTTTTTGCTCGATGTGGACGGAACGATCATCGATATCGGTCCGTCACCGGCCGAAGTGCAGGTATCCGATAGCTTGTTGCGGTCGCTGGACCGTCTGTTCGAATTGACGGAGGGCGCCGTCGCGCTGGTCAGCGGCCGTCCGATCGCCGATCTCGACCGGCTATTTGCGCCGCTGCGGCTGCCGTCAGTCGGCGGACATGGTGCGGAGATGCGCCTGCGCGATGGTCAAACTTTCTATTGGGCGAAGCCGTTGCCGCAGGACTTTCGCCGGCGCCTTGCCGACGCTGGCAAATATCGGTTCCGACATCGTCGTCGAGGACAAAGACTATTCGTTGGCGCTGCACTATCGGAAGGCGCCGCAAGATGCCGAACGCCTGCGGCATCACGTGGCCGCAGCGCGGAAGGAGTTTTCCGCCGAACCTACCGAACTGCTCCTGGGAAAGGCGGTGCTCGAAATCAAACGGCCGGGTATCAACAAAGGCGAGAGCATTCGCAAGCTGATGGCGCATGCGCCCTTTGCCGGTCGCGTGCCGGTTTTCATCGGCGATGATGTCACCGATGAATTGGTTTTCGAAGTGTTGCCTGAAATTGGCGGCAAGGGTTTCAGCGTCAGTCGTTATTTCCCTGGGCTGACTGGAATATTCGCGAGTCCGGCGCAAGTCCGAAGCGCACTGGCGTCACTGGCGTCGAACGGGCAGGTTCGTGCATGACCGATTACGGGCTCGATCTGGCGGTCATCGGCAATGGCCGCACTGCGGCGCTGCTTGAGCCGTCCTCGCGGATCGTGTGGTGGTGCCTGCCGCGCTACGACGGCGACCCGGTTTTCTGTCGTCTCCTTGCCGGCGACGAGGAAAAAGGTTTTACCGACGTGGTGCTCGACGGCCAGGTCGAGCCTCGCTCGGACTACGTCCGCAACACGGCGATCGTCGTTACCGAATTGATCGATGATAAAGGTGGCGCCGTGCGGATCACCGATTTCGCGCCACGCTTCCAGATTTATGGCCGGACATTCAGGCCGCCGCAGATCATTCGGATCATCGAGCCGATCGCTGGCATGCCGCGCATCACCATTTGTTTCCGTACCACTCACCGCTACGGCGAGCCTGTCGTGATCGCGCTCCTCGGGCAGCAAC
>CAVPDI010000001.1:0-141543 GCA_963702605.1 uncultured Pseudomonadota bacterium | reverse complement strand
CCTTGCTTCCGGCTCACGCCCGTCTCAAACGAGTGTTTGAATTTCTATCGACAGTTTGAAAAACCTTTGCAGCGTTCCCAATCGCTAGGTGAGTGGAAATGCCTCAAGCCATGAACTTTCATCCAGAGTGGGGCTGTCTGGCTCCCGCCCCGAGTTTCTTGCGCACGATGCGCACTGTGCTGGTCGCCACCGCGGTCGGTTTGATAGCCGGTGGCGGCGTGGTTTTTTCCTTGGCTGGGCAGTCGGCAGGCCAAACGTCAGTTGCAGAGCGCACATTGGTGCGGCCTATTCCCGCCGTGTCAACTTCGGTCAGTGCGCCTCAAGCTGCCCAACTGAACCCCCGGCCGCTGAACCAGAGGGTGTCCACCGAAGTTTCGTTGGATGAGGGCCAGGTGGACGGCTCGGCGACGAACGAATTGGGCGCCAGCTCTCCGGCCCGCCTGGCAGTCGCGGCAGCTTCCGCCGAAGCACGCACGGCACCAAAGTTGGCTTTAAAAACTGCTGTTGCGCCATCACCCGCCGCCCAGAAACACTCAACGCAGGTCGCGCAAAGGGCACGACACAAGGAAGCTATAAGCTCATCGCGGCAAGCGCAGCATTCACTGGCGCCTCAACCTGCCCCGAACGTGGTTGACCGATTTTTCACCGGACTGACGGCGGCCTTTGAGCACGTATGGCCACCTCAGAGCTAACAGGACATCTCGCGCACACGGCACCGATCCCTCAAGTATTTCCTAAGGAGTATTGATAAGCTTCCGGCGTGCTCGCCCGCAGATGGCTGCTAATCGGCGGTCATGGGATCGGGCGTGTTCGAGTCAATCAAATTGGGTTGGCTTTCAGCAAGCCTCCCAAGGCCAACCTGGTAACCAGCTCGGTCAATTCTTCCACAAATGGCTCGTCGGCCATAATACTGAACGGCTCTCGCGCAAGCAGCTCCCGGTTTCGCACGAAGACGTTGCATTGACCCATCAGCCAAATGGCTGCGCATAGCGCAGTCCGCTGATCTGCGCCTGGTGACAGAAATTTGCGTACGATATCGACCGCAGCGGTCATATAAGATGTCGTGTTGGTTGCCATGAACTTGAGGAAGATCTTGCTGGGATGGGCGCTCTCCCAGGCAAACAGGCGAATGTAGCGGCTCAAATCGTCACGGAATAATAACGGCCGCAATTGCTGGCGTAGGAAACTTCGCACGGCCTGCTCGCGAGAAAGCGATTTCAGCTTCTCCGGATCAAAGCCAGCATCCGTCGTCAGCCTTTCGAACGCGGTTTTGAGCACTTCGAGGTACAATCCATCCTTGCTTTTGAAATGATAATTGATGGCAGCCTGGTTGACGCGAGCCTTGGTGACGATATCCCGCACGCTGGTGCCGTCGAAACCTTTCTCCGCGAAGAGATGGACGGCGGCCTTGATGATGGCTTCACGGGTGTGGTCAGAAGGACGGGTCATCGTTTTGGAATTCAAACAATCGTTTGAAGCTTGGTCATAATATGCATTCCCCCGGAATGCAAACCCTTTCCTCAACGGAAGCCCATTTTGCGCGTCATGATCCTGCCCAAAACAAACGTTTGAATTTCAAATGGACGTATGATATGGACGTTTGAGGGTCGGCAGGAACCGGATGGGTGTCCCATGCTGGAGCGAACATCGAGGTTGATCTTGGAGGTGTTCCCTTACGTGTCAGCTGCGCTAATCGCAGCCGTCATTGTGCCCGGGTACCTGTATTCGCAGGCGCACGGCTTCAGGGCTGTGGCCACACCGACTTTCCCTCCAGGTAACGAGAACGCCCTTGAAATAATCCACCGGGACCACGCCGTGTTTGCCCCTACCAAAGTGGTTGGACAGGAGCCTCAACGTCGGGAAATCCGCACTCACTGAAGACAAGCTGGCATATTGCTAAGTAAGGAGTTCGATATGCGATTTTGGGGACCGATTCGGAGAAGGCTAATCGACCCTATTCCCCTCCTACCGACCCGAACGTCATTACATGCGCGGGCCGGGCCCGAAATGGAGGGAACGGCACGGTCGCCCGTGAGACGTCCCAGCCAGGGCGCAAAACGCGGTGGCGGATCCAGGGGACCGCAGCCAACGACGGTCACGTCCGTGTCGAGGGCTGGAAACATTGGACCGTGAGCACAAAAAGAAGCGAGGGTCGCGTTAGCCACCCCCGCCTCCCTGTTAAATGAGACGATAGATCAAAACCGTGCTCGCCTGCCAGGTAAGCGCGGTCAGATCCATGTCTCACGTTAACGTCGCGCGACAAAGCCAGTGAAGGCTTCATCGTCAGCGCCCCATCGAACGAATAAGCCGTCGTTCATGGGAGCATCGGCCCACCATTAGCGTTCTAGAACCGCCGCAAGTGACCCCCATGTGCCTTCTTGGCGCCAGCCGCTGGCACAACTGGCGTCCAAGCATAGAGCAGCGGTTATCCCGCTTGGGGCCAGCAAGGCTCGCTGGACCAGGCGAGGCCGCCGCATGAATGGTGGTCCAACTCTAACCGGGCTGTCGAGTGGCTCGCACCGACCTGTGGAAAACCTTTGATGACGCCCCGTGAGGCATCTCCTAGTCGCTGCAGTTTAGCGACACTGATTAGAGGCTTGAAAGGCTATTGAGCAGTTAGACGTCTGCTTAGTTCAGGTCGCGCAACGGAATAAAGCGCAGTACAATTGCTGCCGTCACTGCCCTCAGCCGAATTTTTAGTAGTTGATTTTGTCTCGCAACCGTTCCGTTGGCAGGCCGCGGCAACCCACATCTCGATGGCGCCCATGTCGCATGCTACCGCTTGATTGGCCGTCACGGTGGCGAACAGGAAGGCGGTTAAAACGACGAGCTTTTTCACGGTTGTTCTCAATGCAAGGTAATGCGTATTTACGCCGAATTGTGACAATTGAAAAGATCCCGCTCACTTGCCTGAGGCTCTTTGCGCTTCTTGATCAGTTGCGAAGAGCTGGTTTCATGCTGCATTAAACCGGCGGTAGAGCGAGGGCGTGGCTTAGTGCCGCGTGAATCGCGCGTCCTTGTACGTAACCGACGCATCTAGGTTGTCGTAATTGCAGAGTCGTAGAAGCACGATGTCGGAACGGGAGGTCATCTGGCTGAGAGCGGCGGCCAAGTGCTCGGCGTCGGCGAGATCGACAAAGCCCCAGTGAAAATCGACCATGCCCTCGTAGCTGGTGGACTTATCCGGTTCATTACCGGCGAGGCGGAGCAGCTCGTTGCACAAGGCCGGGAAGGAATCGGTTTTCCGTACCCAGAGGATTACGTCGAACTTGTTGATGTCCATGGTGCTTGCTCCGAAAAGAATGGCGCCGGTACAAATGATCGCGCGCTGACCCCTGACGGCTCAGTTGTAGCCCTGCCTTCGCAGCTTCTTCACGCGATGCTTCTGATAATCGAGCACAGCCGTGGCAAAGGGGAGTTTGCGGGATACTCGTACCTGAGTGAGCGAGACGACAATCATGCTCTCGGTGTCCTCGGGTTGCAGACGATGCCGCCCATATCGCCGAGGTACGAAATTTTTGAGACTGTCTCGATGGGCTTGAGCACAACCGGTTTCTCTTGTCGCGCGAGTCGTCCGATCAGCTCGGGCATCAGAGCGACCTCGAACGGTAGCGCCGCCTCCAAGATCGCGATGAGATCGCCAGCCTTCTCTGGTTTATCGAGCATCTATGCTGGCCATTTCCCACGAGTGATTCGCCCGCAATCCTCTTATTCGGTCCGCCGCAAGAAGCGGATTGCAGACAGCGACGACCGTCAATGAGCACCGAGAAGATCATGTTGGGCTGTGTGGATAGCCGCCTGTCGCGCTGACATTTTGGGAGATGCGCGAAAGTCCATAAACCTCTGAAAACATTGGTCAGAGTGGTAGGATTTGAACCTGCGGCCCCTCGTCCTGAACGAGAGCGGCGACTCCTCACCGTCAACATCTGCGAACGCGATGCAGTGGCGGGCTGCGCTAGGGCGCGGGGACAGACGATTGAAGTGGTGTGCACAACGGTTCCAACGGGGCGCAGTTTCTCCGAAATAGACGCGCGGGCTTGCTTTCTTGGGGGTTCGGCAAATAGTGAACGTGGCATTCACACAGACAGGCGGCGACTATGGCTCAACGGAAGAAGCGACCAACTGCACGGAAAGCAAAGCCGACAGCACGCCGTAAAGCTCGCAAGCCCTCCAAGTCTGCGCGGGGAAGACCGGCGAAACGCACCGTAGCGAGGGCAATCCCAAGGAAACGTTTGGCCAAGGCTAAGCTCAAACGTGGGGCAAAGAAGGCGCGGAAGATAGTGAGGGCGGTGAAGCCGCCAAGCACCCCCGCGGTTGAAACTGTCGTCGTCGATGTGATCGAGGAGCCGGTTCCAGGTGTAACGGTCGTCACCGAATTCGAGGCGACTGAGGTGCGTGACGAGAGTGGCGCTACCCCCGCGCCCCCGGAATCAGAAGAACCATAAGATTGCGTCGCCAGCCCACGCGTGCCGATGACCGGTGAGCCTTTAAGGCGCGGTGACCGGGTACATCAGCCCGAGAAACTTATGGTGTAACGAGCCTACCCGGCCACCCCTTGCGTGCAAATAGGTCGCTGCTTTTGCATCGCCACTTCGACGGGCCGAGGGATTGGCGTCGCCCGCGGCGGAACAGATCACGCGACAAACCGATGAGTCCGCATCCTGAACCATCAACCCAGGAAGTGCTGGCGGGCCTCGTCGAGCGCGTAACCTATCATAATGTCGAGAATGGTTTTTGTGTTCTGCGCGCCAGGGCGCGTGGTCATCGTGATGTCGTGACCGTGGTTGGCCATGCCGCAAGCATTTCCGCCGGTGAGTGGATCACAGCTTCGGGCGATTGGGTCAACGACCGCACTCACGGCCAGCAATTCAAGGCACGGTTCCTGCGCACATCGCCGCCGACTTCGGCAGAGGGCATCGAGAAATATCTTTCCTCCGGCATGATTCGGGGCGTGGGACCGGTCTACGCCAAGAAGCTCGTGCGCGCCTTCAGCGACAAAGTCTTCGATATCATCGAGACCACACCGGACCGGCTACGCGAGGTCGATGGCATCGGGCCGGTCCGTGCTGCGAGCACACCACCAAGTCGCCATATATGGCACGCGTATCGATGACCGTTCCGCAGCTCAATGAAACGCTCGGCAGCTGGGCGGAAAAGAACGGCGTGAAGAAAGCCTACACGATGGTGACGGACTACGGCCCGGGCATCGACGCGGAAGGCGCATTCCAGAGCGGCTTCAAGTCGCAAGGCGGCGAGGTCCTCGGCTCGGTGCGCATGCCGCCGGCCAATCCGGATTTCTCGGCCTTCGTCCAGCGCGCCAAGGATCTCAACCCGCAGGGAATCTTCGTCATGATCCCCGGCGGCGCGCAACCCGGCGCGTTCGGCAAGGCGCTGGCAGAGCGCGGCATCGATCCGAAGAAGACGAAAGTCATGGGCCAGCTGGAGATCGCCGACGAGCACGCGCTCGCCAGCATGGGCGATGCGGCGCAGGGGATCATCACCGCCGCCCACTACGACTACAATCACAAGTCGAAGATGAACGCCGATTTCGTGAAGGCCTACAACGCCGACTACAAGCGCAATCCGGACTTCTTCTCGGTCGGTGGCTATGACGGCATGCACCTCATCTATGCCACGCTCGCAAAGACCAAAGGCGCGACCGACGGCGAGAAACTCATCGACGCGGCCAAGGGCATGAAGTGGGAAAGCCCGCGTGGGCCGATCTCGATCGATCCCGAGACCCGCGACATCATCCAGACCGTCTACATCAACAAAGTCGAGAAGGTCGGCGGCAAGCTGGTCAATGTCGAGATCAGCAAGGTCGAGAACGTCAAGGATCCGGTCAAGGCGCGCATGAAAAAGTAAGCCGGTCCGTTGACGATCGGTCCTGTCACTTATCCGATCGCGAAAGCTGACGCCGACCCCGGAATGCTTTATTGGCATTCCGGGGTAGCCGATTTGCTCACAGTCGGCTCATAGGGGCGCCGCGACCATGCTCCCTCCTATCATCGGCGTTTTATTCGACGGCTTTGCCTATGGAATGCTGCTGTTCCTGCTGTCCGTCGGACAGTCGGTGACGCTTGGCATGATGAATTTCATCAACCTCGCGCACTGCGCCTTCGCCATGGTGGGCGGCTATGTGACCGTGATGCTGGTCAACCGCTATGGCTGGCCGTTTTTTGCGACGCTCCCGGTGGCATTCATCGTGACCGCGCTCATCAGCGTCGTGTTCGAGCGCGTGCTGTACCGGCGCCTATATCGCGCCACCGACCTCGATCAGGTGCTGTTGACGATCGGCATCGCGTTCATTGCGGTGGCGGTGGCGGCATACACATTCGGCACCGAGCAGCAGCCGCTGCAGCTTCCGTCGTATCTGCGTGGATCGATCACATTTCTGGGGCTCAATCTCGTGATCTACCGCCTGATCCTGGTGGGTATCGGCATCGCCGCAACGCTCATCCTGGTCGGCACGCTGGAATACACCCGCTTCGGCGCGCAGGTGCGCGCGGCGGTCGACAACCAGCGCATGGCGAGCGGCCTCGGCATCAATGTCGACCGCACCTTTGCCGTGACCTTCGCGCTCGGCAGCGGACTCGCCGGACTCGGCGGCGGGCTCGCGATCGAGATCGTCGGCCTCGATCCGCTCTTTGCATTCACCTATCTTGTTTACGTGCTCATCGTGGTTTCGGTTGGCGGTCTCGGCTCGATTACGGGATCCTTTGCCGCCGCGGCGGTGCTCGGCATCAGCGACATCGCCGGCAAATATTATGTGCCGCAGCTGGGCGCCTTCCTCATCTACCTGGTCATGATCACATTGCTGATGTGGCGGCCGACCGGCCTTTTCGGGAGGCGGTAGCGGATGCGTCTCTCCTGGACGGAATTGCAACTTTTTGCGCTCATCCCCGCGAAAGTGAATGAGCGGGGATGAGGAGCAACTGCAAGCGGGGATGAGCGGATCGTGTGATTGGATTGCACATGACCGCGAGCACCACCCTCACCCCGCAAGCCTATCTCCAGGCGCAAAGCCGCTGGCAGCCGATCGAGATCGTGTTCTGGCTGGCGACACTCCTGCCCTACGTGCTGTTTCCGGATTATCTTTCGCTCGCAAGCCAGATCGCGATCACCGCGCTTTTCGCGCTCTCGCTTGACCTCATTCTCGGCTATGCCGGCATCGTGTCGCTCGGCCATGCCGCGTTTTTCGGCGTCGGCGCCTACACGGCCGGCATCATCGCGAAATACGGCTGGGGCGAGCCGCTGTCCGGCCTGCTTGCGGCCGCGGTGCTCGCGGGCCTCACGGGCTACGCATCGAGCTTCATCATCGCGCGGTTCAGGCATCTTGCGCTGATCATGCTCACGCTCGGATTCGGATTGCTGCTCGCCGAGCTTGCAAACAGTGCGAGCTGGCTCACCGGCGGCGTCGACGGGCTCCAGGGCGTCAAGATGTGGCCGCTGCTCGGCATGTTCGAGTTCGATCTGTACGGCTATGTCGCCTACACCTATTCGCTGATCGTGCTGTTTGCGGTGTTCCTGTTCGCGCGCCGGCTGATCAATTCGCCGTTCGGCCTTGCCTTGCGCGGCATCCGGGAGAACGCGGTGCGCATGCCGGCAATCGGCGCGCCGAGCCGCGCCCATATCCAGACGATCTATACGATCGCCGCCGCCATTGCCGGGATCGCCGGAGCGCTGCTGGCGCAGACGACCGAAACGGTGTCCCTTGAAACGCTGGGCTTCCAGCGTTCCGCCGACGTGCTGGTGATGCTGGTGCTGGGCGGCGCCGGACGGCTTTACGGCGGGCTGATCGGCGCAGCGATCTTCATGGTGGCGCGCGACCAGTTTTCCGGCATCGCCCCGCAATACTGGTATTTCTGGATCGGCGTGCTGCTGGTCATGGTCGTGATGATCCTCCCGAATGGCATTATTGGCGGCCTGTCGAAGATCTACGGGCGATGGAAGCGCAAATGAGCACCCCCGCGCATCCCGCAAAAACCACGGCCGATAACCGCGCACTCGCGCTGGCGACCCGCGGGCTGTCGAAAAGCTTCGGCTCGCTGCCGGTCGCGCGCGATGTCGAGATCAAGTTGCCGCAAGGCGCGCGCTATGCGCTGATCGGACCCAATGGCGCGGGCAAGACGACGCTCATCAATCTGATGACCGGAATGCTGACGCCCAATGCCGGGCAGATCTTTCTGGGTGACGATGATATCACGGCGATGGCGCCGGAGGAGCGCGTGCGGCGCGGCCTCGCGCGCACCTTCCAGATCAACACGCTCTTCGCCGGCCTCAATCCGCTCGAAGCGGTGACCCTCGCGGTGGCCGAGCGGCGCGGCATTGCCGGCAACTTCTGGCAGAACACCGCCATCCACAAGGAGACGATCGAGGAAGCGTACGACATCCTGGTGCGGCTGCGGCTCGGCGACTGCTGCTACCAGATCACGCGCGAACTGCCCTACGGGCGGCAGCGTCTTCTGGAAATCGCGCTGGCGCTCGCCACGAAGCCGAAAGTCCTGCTGCTCGACGAGCCGGCGGCGGGCGTGCCGCAGGAAGAAAGCGGCGATATTTTCGAGGCGGTGGCCGGGCTTTCCGGCGATCTCACCTTGCTTTTCATCGAGCACGACATGCACGTGGTCTTCCGCTTCGCAAGCCATATCATTGTGCTGGTCGGCGGCGCCATTTTCACCGAGGGCTCGCCGGCCGAGATTGCGGCCGACCCTGGCGTCCGCGAGGTCTATCTGGGCAAGCGCAAGCATGGATGAATATCTTGGCTGAGCCGCTTCTCACGCTCGAAAACGTAACCGCCGGCTATGGCGATGCGCTGGTGCTGCACGGCATCTCGCTCGACGTGCCGGAACACGGGAGCCTTGCGGTCCTCGGCCGCAACGGCGTGGGCAAGTCGACGCTCCTGCTCACGATCATGGGTTATACGCAGCTGCGCGCCGGTCGCCTGCGCTGGCGCGGGCAGGATATATCGCGCGTTGCATCGCATCGCCGCGCCGTGAACGGAATAGGCTGGGTGGCGCAGGAGCGCGAGATATTCCCGTCGCTCTCGGTGGAGGAAAACCTCACGGTCGCGGCGCGGCCGGGGCCATGGGATCTTGCGTCCGTCTTCAAGATGTTCCCGCGTCTTGCCGAGCGCCGCCGCAACATGGGCAACCAGCTGTCCGGCGGCGAGCAGCAGATGCTGGCAATCGCGCGGGCGCTGATGACGAATCCGGAATTGATGCTGCTCGATGAACCGTTCGAGGGGTTGGCGCCGGTGATCGTCGACGAGCTCGCCGCCGCGATGAAGCTGATGCTTTCCGACCGGCGCATTGCGATCATCCTGGTCGAGCAGCATACCGAGATCGCATTGGAATTGACTGCCGAGGCGATCGTGCTGGAGCGCGGCGCGGTGGCGCACCGTGCGCCGTCGGCACAGCTCGGCAACGACACCGCGACGCTCGAACGCCTCGTCGGCCTGCGCGTGGCGGCGGGGGCGTAGCGTTTCGCTCAGGTCCCAGCGTGATTCCCGCCGGACCCTGCACTCGGGCCGGCGAAGCCGGACCCGGGTGCGGGAATGAGCGGTTGAGAGTTAACGCCCTCCACATTCACGCCATCCCTGGCCCGGTTGCGTGTCGCCGCAGCGGCGTGACATTCTTCCATCTGCAAGGACGAAGTAGGACGAAGTCATGGCCAATCCGATGATCCCAAAAGACCGCGCCGACTATTCGGCGATCGTGGACCGCCCGCCCCTCAAGCTGCCGGGCAATGCCCGCATCGTGTTCTGGACCATCGTCAACTACGAAGTCTGGGACATCGGCAAGCCGATGGCGCGGCAACTTCTCCCGGCGCCGACCGGCGTGCCGCTGATGCCGGATGTCGTGCATTGGGGATTTCACGAATACGGCATGCGGGTCGGCTGCTGGCGCTTCCACGAACTGTTCAAGAAGCTGGGCATCAAACCGACGCTCGCCGCCAATGCGCGCATCTGCGAGGACTATCCGCGCGTGGCCGCGCAGGCCCGCGATGACGGCTGGGAATTCATGGGCCACGCCTATGAGCAGGGCCCGATCCACAAGGAGGCCGACCAGGCCGGCATGATCAACCGCACCATGGACATCATGGAGAAGTATTGCGGCAAGCGTCCGGTCGGCTGGCTCGGCCCTGGCCTGACGCAGACCCTGGAGACGCCGGACCTGCTCGCCGCGGCTGGCGTCAAATACATCGGCGACTGGGTCTATGACGATGAGCCGACGGTGATCAAAACCACAAAGGGCCCGCTGGTGACGTTGCCTTACACCATTGAGTGCAACGACATTCCGGTGATGATCGTCCAGCATCACAACAGCGACTACCTGCTCAAGCTGGTGACGGACCAGTTCGACCGGCTTTATGCCGAGAGCGCGAAGCGCGCAAAATTCTGCGCGCTGGCAATTCACCCTTACATCAGCGGCCAGCCGCACCGGATCAAATATCTCGAGCAGATCTACGATTATGTGAACAAGCACGACGGCGTGTTGCACTGGAACGGCGAGCAGATACTCGATTGGTACCGCAGCATTGCCAAGATCGAGGCCGCCGCCTAGCGGGCGGAACGTGCGAACGGCACACGTACGGCACGCCCACTCCGCTCGTCCCCGCGAAAGCGGGGACCCAGGACAACGCGTTCCGAGCTTGTGATATGGATTCCCGCTTTCGCGAGAATGAGCGGATTGAGAGACAACCGCTCTGTCGATTGCCAAAATCGAGGCCGCCGCCTAGCGTGCGAGCCGTCGCCCATAAGAAACGGTAAGCTGGCGGCGGGGTTGGAGGACATGCCATGAATTCCAAAACAATGCTGCGTGCTTTTGCCACTGTCGTGGCGCTGTTTGGCCTGTTGTCGGCTTCGGCTCCGGCCCAGGAAATCCGGCTCGCCCAGCAATTTTCGATGGGCTACTTGCAGCTCAATGTGATGCAGCATCAGCAGCTCATCGAAAAGCACGCAGCAGCGCTGGGCATTCCGAACGCCAAGGTTTCGTGGTTCAAATTCAACGGGCCGACCGCAGTCAATGAAGCGCTGATCTCCGGCAATATCGATATCGGCTCGGGCGGCGTGCCGGGCCTGCTCACGCTGTGGGCGCGCACCAAGGGAACCCCGCAGGAAGTGCGCGGCATCTCGGCGCTGAGTTCGCAGCCATTCCTGCTCAACACCCGCGATCCGAACATCAAGACCATCAAGGATTTCAAGGACAGCGACCGCATCGCGGTGCCCGCCGTGCGCACCTCGGTGCAGGCGCTGACGCTGCAAATGGCGGCGGCCAAGGCATACGGGGACAAGGACTTCGAGAAGCTTGACCCGCTGACGATATCGATGACACCGCCCGACGCCACCATCGCCTTGCTCAAGGGCGGCGCCCAGATCACCGCCGCGTTCAGCGTGCCGCCATTCCAGTATCAGCAGCTCGAGGATGCGAGCGTGCACACGGTGCTCAATTCATTCGACGTGATGGGCGGCTCGCACACGTTCACCGCGATCTGGACCTCGGCCAAATTCCGCGATTCAAACCCGGTGCTGTACAAGGCCTTTATCGCCGCGCTCAAGGAAGCGACGGAGATCGTCGCCAAGGACCCGCGTGCGGCCGCGGCGCTATGGATCGAGGATTCCAAATCGAAGCTTCCGCTCGACATGGCCGGCAAGATCGTCTCGGGCCCGCAGGTGCACTGGACGATGGTACCGGAGAACACCATGGCCTTCGCCGAGTTCATGTCGCGCGTCGGCCGGCTCAAGGCGAAGCCCGCGTCGTGGAAGGATTATTTCTTTCCGGAGATTTACGGCGAGAAGGGAAGTTGACGTGGGCAACGGAGTGGCTGCGCGCAGGTCTCAACTCGTAGGACGGGCAAAGGCACTGAGTGCGCCGTGCCCATCACGTGGGTTTGCCGGCGCAACACCCGCCAAAAAAACAGAACTCCCGGCGCGAGCCACACGCGCCGGGAGTCTGGCCTGATCGCGGCGGGTGGGGACACGCCGTAGACCAGGTAGGGCTCTATTGTTTCAGCGTTCTTTCCCGAGATGTCCCGATCTACTTCGCCCGCATGTTGGTGCGGCCACTGTTGCGTGACCCGCTCATTGCGGCGCCCCCAATCGTGGCCTTCGCGCCTTGGAGAATATTGCCGGCGCTGCTGACGGTGGCACTGCTGCCGTGGACGGTTGAGCCGGCGCCGGTTGCGGCCGGGCCGGCAAAACCGCCGAGGGCGGCCCCATTGACGACCACACTATTGGTAGCCTTGCCGTTCCAAGTCGACGGCTTGCCGGCCGGCGTTACAAGGCTGCCATCGACAGTTATGTGCGCGCCGGAAACAAGCCGGCTGCCACTGGCTTGCCCGGATGCCTTGCCGGCATTGCGCTTTACGCACGCATTGTAAATTGCACGGCAGGTCCCATCGACGTCAGGCCCGGTGAGCGCGCGGCAACTGGTGAAACTGGCGTAACAATTCTCCGCGGCCAGGGCGACCTGATTTTCGAGCTGCGGGAGCGCTCCAAAGCCTGCAAGGGCAAGGGCGATAATGAAAGCTTTGCGCATGTGAGATTTCCAATTATCCCTGCGTCGATGATCGAGCTTGCCGCTTCAAAAGCCCGGCGCGAATTATCGCGCCGGGTTTTTGCCGTTACAGGCAAGCCGAATCCGATTACTTGTTAATGATAGCGCGATCGGTCGGCTGCGGATGCCGCGGGCCGAGCTCGCCCGGCACGATGACAACCTGCGACGCGCCGTAGCCGGGGCCCGTCACGGGCTTGCCGCCACCAAAACCAGTCGGCATCGGCGGACCTTTCTTTCTTGCGTCCGCCGGTTGTGCACCGACGAGGGCGCCGAGAGTAGCAAGGCCGAGAGCGATGATAAGAATTTTGCGCATTTCAAATTTCCTGGTTCGTTTCTGTTGTTGATCACGTAGTTCGAGGCATCAATTTGCCAGCGCTTCGTTCGTCGGTGACTCGCCTCATTCTCGTCACGTCGCATTGAGCGCGCCCGCTCATCGATCTGTGCGCAACCTAGATGCGCACACATGAACCGCACTTAAACGATACGTGCAGATTGTTCGCGCGAAGGTGATTCACTTAAATTTATTTTGTCGCGCGACACATCATCCAATCAGATGAGAACTTTGCGCGCGTCGCGATGGCACGTGGCGATTTCGCAATTCAGACTATGCATATTGCGCGCGGCGCGAATTAGTAAAGATGGAAGATAATAGAACATCCTTCGAATGGGGGATGGATTGAGAGTGCGTCACCCCTTTCCTGTTTTTGGGTGGGCACGGCGCGAAACCGCGCCTTTGCTCACCCTACGTCCAAAACCGAAATCCCGGCGAGCGTGGCTATCGGAGAAAAGATGCCAGCGCGTTTCGCGCAGACGTAGTCAAGTCGTGCGTTCTTCTTGTAGGGTGGGCTAAGGCGCAAAGCGCCGAGCCCACCACAACCACCTCGCACTACACTGCATCTTGTCCGACTATCGGCGCGCGAAAATTGCGGGCGGCACCTTCTTTTTCGCGCTGGCACTTGCGGATCGTTCCAGCGGATTGCTGGTACGGGAAATCGACCGCCTCCGCCGTCTCTACGGCGAGGTGCGGCAGCGCTGCCCGTTCCGAACACTGGCGATCTGCATTCTTCCCGATCATATGCATGCATTGTGGTCGTTGCCCTCCGGCGATTCCGATTTCGCGCAGCGATGGAATCGTATCAAGAGCGGCTTTTCGCGCGGACTGCCTGCGGCTTCACGCTCGTCGAGCAAGGTGGCCAAACGGGAGAAGGGCATTTGGCAGCGCCGTTATTGGGAACATGTCATCCGCGATGACCAGGATTTGGCACGGGACGTCGATTACATCCACTTCAATCCGGTAAAGCATGGCCTTGTGTCTTGCGTTTGCGATTGGCCGCACAGCAGTTTTCATCGATACGTCGAACGCGGTGATTTGCCGGCGGATTGGGGCGGTGACGTTCGTGATCTGCCGGGGTCAACATTCGGCGAATAAGGTGGTGGGCTCGGCGCGAAGACGCGCCTTAGCCCACCATTTTTCCAAAATAAATGCAGCATGTGCGGCGCCTCTATCCCGGCCCCACAACCTTATGCATCTGCTCGCCGAGGCCGTCGATCGAGGCCGTCACCAAATCGCCGGCGCTGCAGGTAGACCGGCGGCTTCTGCCCGAAGCCGACGCCAGCCGGCGTGCCGGTGAGAATGACATCGCCCGGCTGCAAGCTCATGAAGCGGCTGATGTAGGACACAAGCTCGGCGACGGAAAAAATCATGTCGCGGGTCGAGCCGCTCTGCCTGAGCTTGCCGTTTACGCTGAGTCGCAGCGCCAGATCATGCGGGTCCACGATCTCGTCGCGCGTCGCAAGGATTGGGCCGAGCGGCGCGAAGGTGTCGGCGCTCTTGCCCTTGAAGCCCTGCCCGCCGCGATTGAACTGGAAATCGCGCTCGGAAAAATCGATGCCGATGCAATAGCCGAGCACATGCTCGAGCGCGTCGCGCTCGGCGATATAGACGCCCGGCTTGCCGATCACCACGCCGAGCTCGACTTCCCAATCGACGCTTTTCGCCTCGCGCGGCATGACGAGATCGTCCGTAGGCCCGCACAGCGCGCTGGTGGCTTTCAAGAAAAGCGTCGGCTCCTTCGGTAACGCCAAGCCGGTTTCCTCGGCGTGATCGCGGTAGTTGAGGCCGACGCCGATGATCTTGCCGATGCCGCGCAGCGGCGGGCCGAGCGGCAGGTCCTTGCCCATCGGCGGCCAGCGTTTTCACCGGCACCGCCGCGATTGCAGCGACGTGCTCAAGCGTGGGCGCGCGGTGGCTGAGCGCGGCAAATCCGGCCGACAGGTCGAAGATTTCACCATCCAGAAACAGCCCCGGCTTCTCGCCGGTTGCAGAGCGGTAACGGACAAGTTTCATGACCTGTACAATAACCGGACCACCTGCAAAACTGCCAGCCAATCAATAAACCGAGGAACGTCCGCGTCATGAATTTTCCGAAGCCTTCCGTCGGCATGCTGCCGAACGACCGCCTCTCCTATTCCGCCATCCCAACGCGCAAGCCGCTGAAGCTGCCGAAAGGCGCGCGCATGGTGGTGTGGACCATCACCAATGTCGAGGAATGGGACCCGACGCAAACCATGCCGCGCACGGTGCTGACGCCGCCGGCCGGCGGCTCGCCGATGCCCGACATCCCGAACTGGTGCTGGCATGAATACGGCAACCGCGTTGGCTTCTGGCGGCTGTTGCAAGTGTACGACGACTTCAAGATTCCCGGCGTGATGAACATCAACGGCGTGGCGGTCGATGCCTTTCCGGACATCGTCAAGGCCTGCGTCGATCGCAAATGGGAATTCGTTGGCCACGGCTATACCCAGCGCAACATGCAGAAGGTGGAGAACGAGCGCACCGACATCCGCAAAAGCGCCGAGGTGCTGGAGAAGGCAACCGGCAAGCGCCCGCGCGGCTGGCTCGGCCCCGGCCTCACTGAAACCTGGGAGACGCCGGATATCCTCGCCGAGGAAGGTTACGACTATGTCGCCGACTGGGTGCTCGACGATCAGCCGGTGTGGATGAAGACGCGCGGCAAGCCGATCCTCAACATTCCTTACACGCAGGAATGCAACGACGTCGCCATGATGCTGATCCAGCACCACAAGGCGAGCGAGTTCTACGAGCGGGCGATGGACCAGTTCGATCAGATCCACAAGGACGCCAAGCATTCGGCGCGGGTGATGGCGATTTCCGTGCACCCCTACATCATGGGCGCGCCGCACCGGGCTAAATATTTCCGCAAGATCTTCGAGAAGATCCGCAAGAAGAAAGACGTTCTGTTCTGGACCGGCGCACAGATCGCCGACTGGTATATGAAGGCCGGACCAAAGCCGGAGTGAGGAGAACGGGCGTGGCTGTGAACCACACTCCGCTCACCCCCGCGAATGCGGGGGTCCAGGATAATGATCCACGCGTTGCGGCGCGGCCGCTCGATTCCCGCCTGCGCGGGAATGAGCGGAGTTCGGTCTGCCAGTCCGGGCCAGGGCAAAGATAAGGAAGGCTGCATGCACCCCCGCGAAAGACTTCCATTTTCACCGATTGAAGGCCGCGCGCCGCTGCATTCCCGAACGGCGTGCGGCTGGTGGTCTGGCCGGTGCTGGCGCTCGAAGAATGGGACATGGCGCGGCCGATGGCGCGCATGGTGATCTCGCCGCCGCAGGGCCAGCCGATGCTGCCCGACCATCCGAACTGGAGCTGGCACGAGTACGGCATGCGCGTCGGCTTCTGGCGCATGCGCAAGATGCTGCTCGAGCTCGGCGCCAAGCCGACCGTGACGCTCAATGCCAGGATCTGCGAGACCTATCCGCAGGTAGTGAAGGCCTGCATCGACAGCGGCTGGGAGCTCAACGCGCACGGCTACGACCAGATGCCGATGCACAAGCTCGACGACCAGCGCGCCGTCATCATGAAGTCGATGGACGTGATCGAGAAATTCTCCGGCAAACGCCCGCGCGGCTGGTTCGGCCCGGGCCTCACGCAGACCTTCGACACGCTCGACCATCTTGCGGAAGCCGGCGTCGAATATATCGGCGACTGGGTGCTCGACGACGAGCCGGTGACGCTGAAGACCACGCATAAGCCGGTGGTGGCGCTGCCCTATAATTTCGAGATCCACGACATCGTGATGATGGCCCTGCAGCACATGCCTTCCGAGCAATGTCACGCGCGCGCGATCGACCATTTCAGGACGCTCTACGCGGAGTCGGCCGAGCGCCCGAAGATCATGGCGATTGCCTGCCATCCCTATCTATCGGGCGTGCCGCACCGGATCGGCCATGTGGAGCGCACCTTCGCGGAAATTCTCGGCTACGAGGGCGTCGTGGCCTGGGACGGCGCCAAAATCCTCGACTGGTATCGGGGTGCAAGCAAAGCATGACCGACTCATTCGAAGCTTTTGCTCACTTTGCTCGTGAATATGCACGAGAGTGACGCATGTCTCCGCAAACTTACCGCAGCTGCTTCGTTCCCCACGACCTCAAGTCGCCAATCAGGGGCGCGGCGAGCGGGCCGCTCGCCGGGCTGAGCGCGGTGGTCAAGGACATGTATGATATCGCAGGCGAGCGCACCGGCTGCGGCAATCCGGACTGGCTTGCCACGCACGCCCCGGCGACGCGCAACTGCCCGCCGGTGCAGAAAATCCTCGACGCCGGCGCGACCATCACCGGCAAGACCATCTGCGATGAATTCTTCTACAGTGTGAGCGGCGCCAATGCCCATTACGGGACGCCGGTGAATGTGCGCGCGCCAGGCCGCCTGCCCGGCGGATCGTCGGCCGGCTCGGCGGCCGCCTGCGGCGCCGGACTATGCGACTTCGCGCTCGGCAGCGACACCGGCGGTTCGGTGCGGATTCCCGCCTCATTCAACGGCGTCTACGGCCTGCGTCCGACTCATGAACGCATCGAACATTCGGGAGTCGCCGACATGGCACCGAGTTTCGACGTGCCAGGCTGGTTCGCGGCAACGCCGGGCGTGTTTCGCAAAATCGGCGCGGTGCTGCTCGACAGCGCCCGCATATGGGCGAAGATCGAGCGCGTCGTGATCCTGGAAGATGCCTTCGCGCAGGCGGAAGCCCCGGTCGCCGACCTGCTGCGCACGCTGGTCGAATTCATGAGCGACGATTTGCCCGGCATGGTGCACGGGAAGATTGCGCCGGACGGCTTCGACCCTTGGCGCGAGGCCTTCCGCATCGTGCAGGCCTACGAGACCTGGCAGACCTTCGGCGGTTTCGTCAGCCAGCACAAGCCGAAGATCGGCCCCGGCGTGCGTGAGCGCATGGAATTCGCGGCGACCGTCACCAAGGCACAGGCGGATGCGGCACGCGGCACTTTGGCCAAGGCCCGCGCGCACATCCGTCAAGTGGGGGTGCCAGGCACCGTGCTTGCGCTGCCGACCTCACCCAGCATCGCGCCGAAGATCGATATGGGCGCAGCCGAGCTCGAGGATTTCCGGGTCCGGGTAATGCGGCTGACCTGCACATCCGGCGTTTCCGGTTTGCCGCAAATGAGCATTCCCGGCGGAACGATCAATGGTTGTCCGGTCGGCCTTTCCTTTATCGGCTGGGCCGGCGGCGACGAGGCGTTGCTCGATCTGGCCTGTGAATTGGCGCCCCACTGTGGCATGGCGGCGTGAGGCGTTTTGTGCTTTGACTTGGACGGCACAGCGCCAGCGGATCGCCTCTAAATGTCATCGACCCAATTCCTCGACAAGAAGACCATCGCCGAACTGACCGCGCGGATGTATCTAGACACGGGCGCGGTACGTTTCATGCAGGACAAGCCGTTCATCTTCACGAGCGGCTGGGCCAGCCCTGTCTACAACAACTCGCGCTGGCTGATGTCGTTTCCCGACGTGCGCTCGGCAGTGATGGATTTCGCGGTTCACACCATCGAGCGCGATATCGGCCGCGGCAAGATCGACGCGGTGGCGGGGGGCGAAACCGCCGGCATTCCCTTTGCGGCCTGGATTGCCGACCGCATGCACTTGCCGATGCAATATGTGCGCAAGAAACCGAAAGGCTTCGGACGCGGCGCGCAGATTGAGGGCCTGCTGATTCCGGGCCAGCGCGTGCTGCTGGTGGAAGATCTCGCCACAGACGGCAAGAGCAAGGTGAATTTCATCAAGGCGATCCGCGACTGCCGAAGGTAAGTGCGAGCATTGCTTTGTGATTTTTTTCTATGACATCTATCCCCAAAGCAAGAAAATCTTCAGCGATATCGGCGTAACGCTGCACGCGCTCACGACGTGGAAAGATGTTCTCGGTGTTGCGCGGACCAGCGGAAAATTTGAACCGAAGATGCTGGCCGAAGTGGAAAAATTCATCGCCGACCCCGCCGGCTGGTCGAAGGCTCACGGCGGCGCGGCCGAAGCCGCGGAGTGACGAGACGCGACCACTCATCCCCGCGCAAGCGAGGATCCTGCGCAATTGCTGAAAATGTGCATTTTGCTTGTGGATACCCGCTTTCGCGAGAGCGGGGTTTGAGACTGGGTTGCGACATATCGAATGTCATGGCCGGCCAAGCCCGGCAACGATATCTCGCAGGCTCACCCGAATTGCCACCCCTTCCCCACGGTGTTCCGCCGTGGTCCAATCTCCCCAACATGGGAGGCCTGTCATGGCGAAAGCACGACGCAAGGCGAAGGCAACCAAGGCAAGAGCCGGGAAAAGCAGGAAAAAGGTCGCGGCAAAATCCGCAAAACGCGCGACGTCCGCCAGAAGGGCCAAACCGCGCAGGCCCCAGCGCTTCACCGTCAGCCATCATCGCGAGGAAGATTTCGACCGGGGCCTGCGTGCCTATTCAGCCTATCGCGATCTCGGCATCGCGCCGGCAACGAGTGGCATGGTACAGGCGCACGTCATCCGCATGACCAAGCCGTTCACCGCCGAGGAAGTTGCGATCCCGCATTTTCACGACGTCGAGTTCCAGATGGTCTACGTGCTCAAGGGCTGGTTTCAGAGCGAATTCGAAGGCGAAGGCATACACACGTTCCACGCCGGTTCGTGCTGGATCCAGCCGCCCGGAATCAAGCACACGGTGCGCGGCTATTCCGATGACTGCGAACTGCTGGAAATCGTTCTGCCGGCCGATTTCGAGACGGTGACACTGGCGTAGGGTGGGCTAAGGCGCGGCTTGTTCGCCGAAGTCCCCGGCGTGGACGCTGATACGCCGAGCCCGCCGAAATTAATTGGAAGGCCGCCGGTGGGCTTATTGCGCCGAGCCCACCCTGCGGTCGTTTCGATGCGGAGACATTGGCCGCCAAACTTAGTCTTCCAGTTACTGCTGCTTTCGCTTTGTCGGACCGCCGCTACCAGCACCGTTGAGCGTCCGCCACCGCCTGAGTGCGAATTCGTCGAATGCACCGGACGACGGGGCAACCGGCCGCGAAAACACCGTGCTACTGACACCTGATGTTGAAACCGGCGGCGACTTGCCATTTGGTGTCGACACGAGCGCGGCGGCGCCAGTCGAAATCGTCGCGGCCGTTGTCCCTTTGGCCGTTACCGGCAATCCGGGCGTCGATACGAGCGTGCCGCCACTCGAAATCGTGACGGTCGTTGTCCCTTTGCCGGTTACCGGCAGTGCGGTGGTTGCATCCGCCGCGCGAGCTCCAGCCGCCCGATGTTGCGACGGCGCTACACGCGGAATATTTCTGCTCACACTTGGCGCGGCATTGTCCAGGAAAGATGCACTTGCCCGAGTTTTGGTAGCAAGCAGCATAATTGTCGAAACAGCGAGCTTGTGATCCTTGCGGTGGCCTGGCGAATGCGGCCGATGGCAGCCAAACTCCAAAGGCCATCAGGCCAGCGACAAGAAACATAACAACATATTTTCGCATTTTTATTTTTCCCGTTTGCTCGTTAACGATTGTCGTGGCTCGACTCATTTGTGAAACCAGCGTTTGATCGACTTACACGCGCGACGATGAACCGTGATTGAACGGCTCGTTGCCGAAACGATCGGCGTGAATGGGAATGATCCTGGCGAAAAACAATTCGCGCCGCATCACCCAAATAGAGGATGCGCCACGGAATTTACCTGGTCCGAAAATAACTCATCCATTCGGAGGATGAGATCGGCACGGCCGTCGATCGCGAGCGTCGCAGATGCGCCGCGACGAGGGTTGGCCTCAAGGTGTGCAAATTTTTTGCTGCCAAGCCGAATTACTTATTGGCTCGCGGCGATTTTGCTGCCAGTTCGGCTGGAGTTGAGACCGGCGGAAATGGCAGCCGCGATTTGAGAAGGCGTGTCGACGACGGTGACGCCTGCCGCTTCCAGCGCCTTGCGCTTGCCGACGTAACTACCGGCATTGCCGGTAACGATGGCACCGGCATGACCCATTTTCTTGCCCGGCGGCGCAGCGGCGCCGGCGATGAAGGCGACCATCGGCTTGCGCATCGTTTTCGCATAGTCGGCAGCCTCTTCTTCCATCCCGCCGCCGATCTCGCCGACAATGACCACCGCATCCGTGCCCGCATCGGCGTCGAGCGCCGCAAGGGCGTCGCGCGTGGTGGTGCCAAGCATCGGATCACCGCCGATGCCGATGAAAGCCGACTGGCCGATGCCGGCGCGCGTGAGGTTGAGACAGACCAGCGTGCCAAGGCTGCCGCTGCGCGAAATGACGCCCACGCGTCCCGGCTTGAACACGCTCGGCACGAAGGCCGGCATGATGCCGACAAAACATTCGCCCGGCGTGACAAGACCCGCGGTGTTGGGCCCAACGATCCGCGTGCCGTGCTTTGCCGCTGCCGCATGCATCACCATGACGTCCTGCGCCGGAATGTGCTCCGTCAGCACCACCAGCAATTTGATGCCGGCCTCGGCCGCGGACGACCGCCGCGTCCTTTGCCATCGGCGGCGGAATGAACATGACGGCAACATTGCCGCCGGTTTTCGAAACTGCTTCGGCCGTGGTCGCAAAGATCGGCACTCCGACATGGGTTTCGCCTGCGCGCTTGGGATTGACGCCGGCGACCACATGGGTGCCGTAGGCGATCATCTTCTCCGTCCAGAAGGTGCCCTGCTTGCCGGTGATGCCGAGCACGATGACCCGGTCTTTTTTGCGAACGATCATTGCGCTGCCTTGACCGCCGCCTGGATGGCGTCTTCCATGAAGTCGTACGGCTCGATACCGAGCTCGCGCCGCACCATCGCGACTGCCTCGTCCTCCCCGGTGCCGTGGATCGAGAAATAGACCGGCACTTTCGGCTTGAGCTTGTGCCACGCCTTGACGACTCCTTCCGCCATCACGTCCGTGCGCGCAAAGGCGCCGCAGAAATTGACGACGAGGCTTTTGACGCCGGGGTTTGAAAGCACTAGGTCGAGCGCGATCTCGGATTTGGTATAGGCCTCACCGCCGATTTCCAGGAAGTTCGCGGGCCTGCCGCCAAAGTGGCGGATGACATCCATCGTCGTCATGGTAAGTCCGGCGCCGTTTGCGAGCACGCCCACATTGCCATCGAGCTGGATCAGCTTGAGGCCGGCCTCGGCGCCGCGACGCTCGAGCGCAGTCTGGGCGCCACCCGCGGCGGCATTTGTAATGTCAGGCTGCCGGTAGACCGCGGCGTCATCAAGCACAAACTTGCAGTCGAGCGCGACCACGCGGCCGTCGCCAAGCAGTGCCAGCGGATTGATCTCCAGCAATTCGGCATCGCGCGCGCGGTAGGCGGCGTAGAGATGTTCGAGGATGCGCGCGATCTGCGCTTCCGCGACGCCAAGATTGAGGCCTTTGAGCATTTGCGCGATATCGGCAGGTGACGGGTTCCGGTCGATGTCGACAGGCAGCCGGCGGATTGCGTTCGGGTTTGCCGCCGCGATGTCCTCGATGTCCATGCCGCCTTCGGTGGAAAACAGGATCAGCGGCTTGCGCATGCTGACGTCGTACAAGACGGCGGCATAGAATTCGCGCGCAATATCGGCCTGTTCCTCGACCAGGACACGTTCGACGGTGTACTCGCCGATCCGCATGCCGAGGATCTGCTTCGCTGCGGCTCTGGCTTCATCAGGCGTGCTTGCAAGCTTGATGCCGCCGGCCTTGCCGCGCTTGCCGGTGGGCACCTGCGCCTTCACGACGCAAGGGCCGATATTTGCAGCGGCCATTGCGGCCTCGGCGACGGTGATGCAGAGCATTCCGCGCGGAACCGGAATGGCAGCCGGCGCAAGGATCAGCGACTTCGCGGCGTGTTCATCGAAATTCATTCAACAGTCTCGTAGCCTTTTGGACTTGTCATGGCCGGGCTCGTCCCGGCCACCTCGCTTAAGGAAGGTGTGCCTTCCCAAGCGCGGTCACCGGGACAAGCCCGGTGACGACAAAGAAAGGAGTTACTTCCCGTACTTCTTCCAATACGCGCCGAACAAGGCTTCCTCGCTCGGCTTGTCTTCCGGAATGGTGGTGACGAGGTGGGTGATGTTGAGGAAGTGTGTGTAATTGAGATTGTCCGTGATGCTGTTGCCGCCCCAGGTGCCGCAGCCCATGCTCAGCGTGAAATTGAGCCCGTTGTCGAAACCGCCGCCATTGCCGAAGGTGTGCGCCTGGTTGACCAGTACGCGCACGACGTCCGAGGTTTCGGCAAGCTTGCGCGCACGGTCCATGTTTTTCGTATGCAGTCCGACTGAATGGCCGCGGCCCTGATGCGCGAGGATTTCATTGGCGCGCGTGATGGCCGCATCGAAGTCCTTCGCACGATAGACGGTCAATACCAGCGAGAGCTTCTCGCTGGAGAACGGGAAATCGCGGCCGACTCCGGTCTCCTCGACCATGAAGAATTTCTTCGATTCCGCAGCCGGTGGAAGACCGCAGCCGCGCGCAAATATATCGGCGTCGCGCGCGATAAGCGTGCGGCTCAATTTTCCGTCCGGCCAGAGCGCGGCCTGGATCTTTGCCTTATCGGGCTTGGAAGCCATGTAGCCGCCGGCCCGCTCGAGCGCCGCGATAGCCTTGTCGTAAATGGCGTCGACGAGAATGACGGAATTTTCCGACGAACAGGACGTCGCATTGTCGAAAATCTTGGAGGCGCAGATCTTGCGTGCAGCCTCGTCGAGGTCGGCAGTTTCGTCCACGATCACGGGCACATTGCCGGTGCCCACGCCGATTGCAGGCGTGCCGCTTGAATAGGCGCGCCGCACATTGTCCTGCGAGCCGGTCGCCACGACGAGGTCGGCGGCCTGCACGAGCGCCTGCGTCATATCCTTTGAGGCCGGCGGCGGGAGGATCTGCACCAGATCCTCGGGCAGGCCGATTTTACTCAATTCCGCGCGCATGTAGTCGACCGTTCGCGTGGTTGTCTTCAGGCCTGCAGGCGATGCCGCGATGACGATGGCGTTGCGGCCCTTGATCGCCATCATTGCCTTGTTGACGGGTGTAGCGCCCGGATTGGTTGACGGCGTAATCGCGGCGACCAGGCCGACCGGCTTGGCGTATTTCACGATGCCGCGCTTCCGGTCGTCTTCGATGATGCCGACCGATTTCGCGCGCAGGAGATCGCGCAGCGTTCCGAAGGTCTTGCGCTGCTTCTTGATGATCTTGTCGGGCACGTTGCCAAGCTGCGTATCCTTCACGGCCAGTTCGGCAAGCTCTTTCGCATGCGCGGGGTTGTAAAGCGACCAGGCAAGCGCGGTGACGGCCTCGTCGACGCGCGCCTGATCCGCGCTTGCAAAGGCGGCCATCGCCGCGCGGCCGCGGCGCACCAGCTCGTCGACGACAGCCATCGTCTTGGGGTCGGCCGTCGGTTTTACTGCGACTGTCATTTTAATTTGCTCCTGCGCGCACAAAATCGCCCGCCCGCCCCCCGCGAATGCGGAGAGAATGGGCGAAGGGTCTCGCGCGCGATCATTTTCAGGCCACCTGTTGCGGACGCATGTCTTCGCGCCTGATGCCGGCGACGACCACGGGTTTTTTCATGGCGTCCCGCCGGAACGGCTCACCAAGCTCCTGATTGAGAATGACTTCGATAAAGGTGGTCACGCGCTTCTTCTGATCTTCGCAGGACTTGCGCAACGCTTCCGTCAATTCAGTCGGCGTTTTCACTACTACACCTTTGAGACCGCAGGCTTCCGCCACCTTTGCATAGCTGAGATGCGGATCGAGCTCGGTGCCGACGAAATTGTCGTCAAACCAGAGGATCGAATTACGTTTTTCGGCGCCCCACTGATAGTTGCGGAACACAACCATCGTTATACCGGGCCATTCCTCGCGTCCGACCGAACTCATCTCGTTCATGGAAATTCCGAACGCCCCATCTCCCGCAAAGCCGACGCACGGCGTATCCGGATTGCCGATCTTGGCGCCGATAATCGACGGAAATCCGTAACCGCACGGCCCAAACAGGCCCGGCGCCAGATATTTCCGGCCCTGATCGAACATCGGATAGGCATTGCCGATCGCGCAGTTGTTGCCGATATCACTGGAGATAATCGCATCCTTCGGCAAACCGGCCTGTATGGCACGCCAGGCCTGCCGCGGCGACATTCGGTCGGCATCGCGCTTGCGGGCATCGGCATTCCATGTGGTGCCGACATCGTCCTCTTCGTGATCCATGCTCGACAGCGTCTGCAGCCAGCGTGATTTAGTCGTGTGGACGAGTGCCTTGCGTTCCTCGCGGCCCGCGTTCCCCGCTGACGGCGACAGCTGAGCCAGAATGCTCTGGGCAACGAGCTTGGCATCCCCACAAATCCCCACGGTCACGGGCTTGGTCAGACCGATACGATCGGCATTGATATCGACCTGGATGATCTTTGCGGTCTTGGGCCAGTAGTCGATCCCATATCCCGGCAAGGTCGAGAACGGATTGAGCCTGGTGCCGAGCGCAAGCACCACGTCGGCCTTGGCGACGAGCTCCATCGCGGCCTTCGAGCCGTTGTAGCCCAGCGGACCGACGGCGAGGGGATGGCTTCCCGGGAAACTGTCATTGTGCTGATAGTTGTTGCACACCGGCGCATCAAGCCTTTCGGCCAGCGAGGCGCATTCGGAAATGGCATTTCCGAGCACGACACCCGCGCCCGACAGGATGACCGGGAATTTCGCCGACGAGAGCAACCTTGCCGCTTCGGCCACGGCCTGCGTGCCGCCGGCCGGTCGCTCGAACTCTACGATCGGCGGAAGTGTTATGTCGATGACCTGCGTCCAGTAGTCACGCGGGATATTGATCTGCGCTGGCGCCGACAGTCGTTTCGCCTTGGTGATGACACGGTTGAGAACCTCGGCGACGCGCGACGGATCGCGCACTTCCTCCTGGTAGCAGACCATGTCCCGGAACAGGGCCATCTGCTCCACTTCCTGGAAGCCGCCCTGCCCGATGGTCTTGTTGGCCGCCTGCGGCGTTACCAGCAACATCGGCGTGTGGTTCCAGTAGGCGGTCTTTATGGCGGTGACAAAATTCGTAATGCCGGGGCCATTCTGGGCGATTGCCATGGCAATCTTTCCCGTCGAACGGGTATAGCCGTCGCAAATCAGCCCGCCATTCGTCTCATGCGCGACATCCCAGAAAGTGATGCCGGCCTTGGGAAACAGGTCCGAAATCGGCATGAACGCCGAGCCGATGATGCCAAAAGCATGCTGGATGCCGTGCATCTGCAATACTTTTACGAAGGCTTCTTCCGTCGTCATCTTCATAGTTTCCAGTCCTCTATCCAACCGCGGCTCTACCGGGATTTATCCTGAAAAATTTCCGCAAGGTCGTCGGCCGCGCGACGCAGCGCCGGGAGTTGGCGGCGCGCCGTTTGCACATTCATGCGCGCTTCCGGCGCCTGGATGGCAAGCGCGGCGAGCAGTTCACCGTTCTTTCCGATCACCGGCACGGCCATGCAGACGACGCCTACGAGATATTCTTCACGATCGAATGAAACCTGCTCCTTCCGGATCTGCCGCAGCTCGGCGTCGAGCCTGGCGCCGTCGGTAATTGTCGTATCCGTGAAACGCCGCAACTCGAGACTTTGCAATAATCTCCGACGGCGCGGCGAAGCCGCGAGCGCCAGGAACAGCTTGCCGATTGCGCTGCAATGCAGGGGGACGCGCGAGCCGCTGGTGTAATGCAAACGAAGCGGCCAATGTTCCGCTTCCACGCGATCGAGATAGATGACCTCGCCGTTGAGCAAAGTACCGATATTGCAGGTCTCGTTGAGCGTGTGCACAAGCCGCTGCAGTACGACATGTGGAGTATCGTTGCGCATCGACGATGACAGCGCACCGAAAGCGAGATTGGTGAGCTTGGGCCCGATGATCAGCCGGCGCCGGCCGGGCTCGCGCGCGAGATAGCCTTGCGTCACGAACCAGTCGACCAGCCGATAGGCTGTCGCCTTCGGCAATTTAAGCGCGGCGATGATGTCGAAGACGTCGACCGGCGTCTGTGAACCCGCGACGTACTCCAGGATAGCAAAGGAGCGCGCGGTTGCACCGAGTTTGTGCTCGCGCGTATTCGCCCGGAGCGGATGAACTTTGGGCTCGGGCACGGGATGCCTGGCGGGGGCGGCGGCGGGCAGCCTTTCATCAAGTCCAAGATTGGTACGCATGTATCACCTAGCCTCGGTTCAAGCCGTCACCAGACGGCTTCTGAGCAGGCGCTGCAGGAACGGCAGCAACAGAACGACGATTGTGAACACGACAATGGTTCCGGAGATCGGCCGCCTGAAGAATATGGTCCAGTCGTTTGAAAAGCTGATCATCGTGTTCATGAAATTCTCTTCGGCGATCGGGCCGAGGATCACGCCGAGTACGAGGGGCGCCACCGGAAATTTCAGCCGCTCGAAGCCGTAGCCGAGGATGCCGAAGCCGATGATCAGCCACAGATCCGTGATGTTGTTGCGGATCGAGAGCGCGCCGATAAAACAAAGGATCAGCACATAGGCCGAAACGACCGCTTCGGGAAAATCGAGGATCTTCACCAGCGGCCTGATTGCAAAATAACCGATGGCGCACATCAGTGCGAGGCCGAGGAACAGCGAGGCGAACACCGTATAGACCAGCGGTGCGGAGGTCACGAGCACCTGTGGTCCTGGCTGGATGCCGTGCAGCATGAATGCGCCCAGGATAACGGCCGTCGCGCCACTGCCCGGAATACCGAGTGCGAGCAGATGCACCATGGCGCCGCCGACCGAGGCGGTCGCGGCGGCCTGCGGCGCGACGATTCCCTCCGCAACGCCTGTACCCATCTGGTTCTTGCGCTTGCCGAAGCGGGCCTCGATTCCATAACTGACGAACGAGGCGATGGTGGCGCCGGCGCCGGGCAGAAGACCGATGAGATCGCCAACGATCGAGGCGCGCAAGAACATTCCCTTGATGTCATTGAGCTCCTTCAGGGTCGGCAGTTCGGTGCGGGCGTTCGATATTTTGTCGAGCGGCTTGGTGGCAAAGCCGGTTTCCAGGCGCGAGAGCACTTCACCGACGCCATAGGCGCCGACCATGACCACAAGAAACTCGATGCCGTCGGCGAGGATTGGCGAGCCGAACGTAAATCGATAGGCACCATAGATAGGGTCAGTTCCGACCGTCGAAATCAGGATGCCGGCGCTCATGCTGATAAAGGCATTGGCGAGTGAACCCTTGCCGATCGCCACCACGCTAAGCAGGCCGAACATCACGATCACGAAATATTCCGGCGACGAGAAGCGCAGCGCGAATTTGGCCAAGGGCTCGGTAAGCGCCACCATGACCACAGCCGAGAGCAGACCGCCGCCGAGCGCGGCAACAAGTGTCCATCCGAGCGCCTTGGCCGGCCGGCCCTTGCGGCCCATGGTGTAGCCGTCCCAAAGCATCGGAACGTCGATCGGCTCACCCGGAATGCGGAAAAGAATAGCCGTAAAAGCGCCGCCATACGTACCGGACACATACATTGCGGTCAGCAGCACGATCGAGGCCGTAACGTCCATTTTGTAGGTAAAGGGAAGCGCCAGTGCGACACCCATCACCAGCGTCAACCCGGGCAGCACGCCGATCAACAGGCCGATGACGATCCCGATCAGCAGCATCGCCATATTGAGAGGCGTGAAACAATGAAGGAAGCCGCCGGCGAGCTGCGTGAGAATGTCGATCATATGCTCACCACAGGCTCGGAATTGCGAAAAAGATGTCGGTGGCACGATCGAATGGCGGAATCCCGCGCGGCAGCGATACATACGCGATGCGCAGGAACAGAACGCCGCAGAAAATCGTCACCGCGGCGCTGGTGCCCCAGATAGCGCCATGCGCACGATAACCACCGACATACATGAAGGCGGCCAGGAAAAGGAACGTGCCGAGAATGAAGCCGAGAACGGGGACCAGCACCGCATAGATCGCCATCAGCACGATGCCGCCAATCAGAAGCCGCGGATAAACCGGCTGCTTCTCTTCCGTCTCGGTCTCGCGCTCGAAGGCTTCGAGGAAGCCGGTCCCTTCCTTGTTCCCTGCGATCAAGCGACGCGATATTTCAAACACACAGGACCCTGCCATGAGCAGTATCGCAATGCGCGGCCACACTTCGGGGCCGAGATCGCCGGCGCGGGGTGTGTAGGCGATCGTGCCGGCATAGATGTAAAGCGCGGCGGCAATGACGAGACCAACCGTGTAGGGCAGGATCGAACGGAGCAGCACCTTGTCCATGGCACTTACTCCGCTCGTCCGCGCGAACGCGGGGATCCAGGGCGACAAATTGCTACCGCCGAAGCGGCGGCCCTAGATTCCCGCTTTCGCGGGAATGGGCGAAGCGCGCGAACATACAAAGAGCAAAACATCAGTTCGTCGCCATTGTCTTCTTCATGTCTTCGAGTTGCTGGCTGATGAAGGCCGGCGCTTTCGCTGAATCTTCGAAGCTGTTGGGATCGCAGAACTGATCATCCATGAACTTCTTGTATTCGGCCGAGGCGTAAACTTTTGCCAGCGCGTCCGACAGTTTCTTCACGATTTCTGGGGGCGTACCGGAACGTACGACGATCGAGCGAAATTGCGGCAGCGCTACTTTGTAACCTAGTTCATAAGACGCCGGGATATCCTTGAATCTGGTCGAGGCGCTTCTCGCCGAACAGCAGGATCGGCCGCATCTGCTTGCCGTTCAGAAATTGGGCAACGTCACCCGCCTGTTCGTAAAGTGCGTCGGCGTGATCGCCGAGAATGGAAACGTAGCGTTCGCTCGGTTTGGAGAACGGCACCTGTGTGACCTTGATCCCGCCATGGTCCAGCACCGTCAACGAAAAATCGTCCACGCTGCCGAAGCCGAGCGTCGCAACTTTGAGCTTATTCGGATTGGCTTTCGCTTCCTTGGCGAAATCGTCCCAGCTCTTGAAGCGGCTGTCCTGCTTCACGAAAATGAAAGACGGCACTTTCATCATCACTGCCACAGGCGTGATGTCGTTCATCGTCCAGCGCGGGCTTTTCCCGGCGAGCAATGCGTGGCTGTCGGCGATATAGATCGCCATCGAATAACCGTCGGCCGGCGCCGCGAGCAGTTTCGCCATGCCGGTTGCACCGGTTCCACCCGGGACGTTGACGACCGGGATTCCCTGACCGAGCACCGGCTCCATCAATTTGCTGATCAAGCGCGCGAGTTGGTCGGCGCCGCCACCCGGTCCCCACGGCACAATCAGTTCGATCGGCCGCTCCGGATATCCCGCTGCGACAGCCCTGCCGCCGAAAAGCACGGCACCGAACGCCATCGCCGCAAGCATTGTTAAGCTTCGCGTCGTCGAACGCATGACTTGATCCTCCCTGCAACCGGCCGCCTGCTTGTTTCGTCCTCACCCGCGGCCGTGCCTGGCAGGGACTCTGATCCGGCTTTTTGCTGCCGGTTCTCCGCCGAGCGCATGGTCCTGCGTCGGCGGATTCTCATATTTTGAGACTGCTATTCTCAATACGATAACAGAAGAGTTTGACGCCGCAACGGTCAAATCGAGCCGCTTTGTCCCGATATCTGAGAATTTGACTGAATAAGCACGGGTGCGGCGCGGCGGCGTCAAGCCAGACGCCGGACATGACGTCTGCAAGAGTTCGGCATGACGTCGACTTGCCGACGGATGGCGCGTCCTGCCGTGGTAAAAGAAGTCCCGGATGACCGCTCGTACCAGCGGGCACAACGGCTTTGTGCCGGGGCTTTGATCCGTGACGACTGGATGGGCAGCCCGGATCCGCTGATTTGGAAGATATGGTGCGCATAAAACAGCCGGCGAGCATGGTGGAATACTTCAAACCGGTTTTGATCAAAGGAGCGCGTGTTGCGCTTGAGCCGTTATCGCCGCGCCATCTGATGATCTGGCGTCCGCCGGCGCGGACGAGTCTCATCTGGCGCTGGCTGCCAAGCGCACATCATCTTCCGGGTTCGATGGCAGCGTTCATTCAATCGGCCTTAGCCGCACATGGCAAGCAAACAGCTTGGCCGTTTGCGACCATCGACCTCGTCAATAAGAAGGCCGTCGGATCGACGCGTTACCACCACATCGAGCCTGAGCATCGGCGTCTCGAAGTGGGCGTGACCTGGTTAGGTATCGGGTTCCAGCGCTCGCACATCAACACCGAAGCAAAGCTCCTTCAATTTTGGTTCGCCTTCGATGTGCTGAAATGCCGGAGAGTTGAACTCAAGGCAGACGTCGACAACCAAAAATCGCGCGCGGCGATTTTGCGGCTCGGTGCCACGCAAGAGGGAATTTTTCGCAAACACATGCTGTATCCGGATGGCCGGAACCGGGACAACGTCTATTTCTCGGTCGTCGACGACGAATGGCCGCGTGTCCGGGCGCTTCTTGAGACCAAGCTCGGCTATGCGGTCAATCCGGTCTGTGAAGTGCAATCCGCAGCGCAATAAGAAACGGGTGGCGACTTTTCCGGTCACCACCCGCGTAAGTATAGCGCTCGATTGCTAAAGCTGAACTTCTTCGAGCTCCTTGCCGGCCGTTTCGGGTCCGAGCAGATATCCGATGATAGTCCCTACCCACAGAAGCGCGGTTGCCATGAACGGAATGGTCGGACCGTAGGTCGCGATGCCCCAACCGACGAGGTACGGAGCAAATATCGACGCGACGCGGCCGCCACCGACCATGATGCCGAAACCGGTAGCACGCAGGCTGGTCCGGAAGAACTCGCTCATGTAGGTATCACTGATACCCCACAACCAGCCCAGCATTCCGATCATGATCGACCCGAAGATCAGGAAGGTTGTGAAGTCGTCGGTACGTGACGCCAGCACCGTACAGACCATCATGATCAGCGCGCCGAGGATGCCCGCCGGACGACGGCCGATGAGATCGGACAATCCGGTTCCTACATATGCAAGGAAGAACTGAACGATGTAGAAAATCATCGCCCAGAAGATCGCGTCAGCGGGACTGGTGTGAAATTTCTGCACCATGAAAGTGGTGAGAAACACCGTGATGCCCCAGTAGCCGCATGCATTTGGCACGTAAAGCAACCAGCCAACGAGAATGCGTGGCCACGCGCCTGGGATCGAGAAGATGTTCACGCGCGGATGCACTTTGCCGTCCGCGAGGATGTGTTTCTGGACTTCAGCCTGTGCGTGTTTGTAGCGCACGGATTCCTGAACGATTTGGCGCAGCGCGAACACCAGGATGGCTGGCACGATCGCGAACCCGAATGTCCATTGCCAGCCGAACCGCGGGACAATGAACAAGACACATATTGCCGCGAAGATGTAGCCCGCCGAGTACAGCGAAAACATCACGCCGCCGGTGCCGAGCGCGCGCACTTTCTTAGGCCACATTTCAGCGGTGTATGGAGCGCCCACCGCCAACTCGCCCGCGCCGCCCACGCCCGTGAGGAAGCGAAGAAATGTGAAGATGTAGAGGTTGGTTGAAATCCCGCCCAACGCAGTCGTGAGACCGTATAGAAGAATTGAATAGCCGAGAGCATCGCGGCGTCCGATTCGGTCGGCAAGATAACCAAATCCGATCGTACCGATCGTGTAACCTACAAGGAAGATCGATCCGATGAGACCAATCGTCTTGATCGGCACATCAAGATCGTGCGCCAATGTTGGCGCCAACATACCGAAGATGTTGACGGCATAGGCGTCGAATCCGTAGCCAAGTCCCGCAGCGAGCGCGACAAGGAATGCCTCTTTGAACGGAATGTGAAGATGGTGGACGGCGGTGGCACTGCGGCCAACAGATCGCGTCCCACCGAGCACTTGTTCGCTCATTTGGTTTCCCCCTTGGACGACTTAAACGTCAGTCTAAATTTGATCACTACCGCGCGATCCGCATGGGGAGTTGGAACTTAACTAAGCCCAATCCGCCCCGGGCACAGTGTGCCAGCCGAGGGCGTCATTGTGTAAAATCGTTCCTCCAAATTGGCATATAGAGGGACACTATCCCCACATCAATTGGATAGGAAAAACGGTGGTTAGCGATCGGAGCCGCATAAAACGACTTTGGTGCCACGCAACAAATTCGAGGATGCCTACTGCATAAGGACACCTCAGTCCAACGAGGCATTTACGCAGTTTTGCGTTTAGCCAACGTCGCAAATATTGCGGAAACTATTGCCCGATAATTACGTTCGATTGTGTGAGATATGGCAGCTTTGCCAACGGTTGTGATATAATTGTATATGTTTGCCGGTTAGTTGAATTCGGGCACACCTCAACGATCGCGAGCGGTGTCATGCCGTTTAGCGTTTAATGGAGAATCCAACGTGGCTGCCAAAAACCATCGTCAATGGACCGCCGATCCACCCCTTAAATCTGGCGAGTGGGTAGACAGTCGCATCTATTCAGACCCGCAGATCTTCGAAGAGGAACTCCAAAATATCTTCAAGAAGACCTGGATTCCGGTATGTCACGAATTTGAGCTTCCGAAGGCGTACGATTTTCGCACGGTCACCATCGCTCGCGAACCGGTGATCGTCTGCCGCGGTCCGGACAATGAAGTTCGCGCGTTCCTAAATGTCTGCCCTCATCGCGGCATGATCATCGAGCGCCGCCCCTCCGGCAGTTTTCTGGAAGGATCGCCGTCGGGAAATCCCAAGCGCATGACTTGCATGTTTCATGCTTGGCAATACGACATGCGCGGCAATTGCGTTTACATCAGCCGCGAAAAAGAGGGCTACCAGGAACGTATTTGCAAAGAAGACGTCGGTTTGCGGCGGCTCCGTTGCGAAGTAAAATTCGGCGGCTTCGTTTGGGTCAATCTCGATGACAACCCGAAAGTGTCACTCGAGGAATGGGCGGCGCCCGCATTCAATTGCTTACGCAAGTCGCTCGATGCCGAACCGCTTGAGGTTTTCCACTATCACAAAGCGATCGTGAACGCGAACTACAAGTTATGGCACGACACCAACTGCGAATTCTATCACGACTTTATGCACTACCATAACCGCGTCACCGGCTTTAACGATGCGTATTTTGCTCGGAAGAACGAAGCATTCGACCACGGCCATGTCGTCGTCGGGACGTTCGAAGTGAACTACGAGAAGTACGAAGGCTTCGACAGCCGTGCCGCGCTCTCGTTTCCCCATCTTCCGCCGAACCAGTGGTATATGATCGATCTGTTCCCCGGCATGAACTTCAATCTCCGTGGTTCCGCTCTACGTTGCGACATCGTTACTCCGCTGGGTCCCGACAAAGTGATGATCGAGTTTCGCGGCCTCGGTCTCAAGAGCGACACGGAGGAGGAGCGCAGGACCCGCGTTAACCACCATAATTCGATTTGGGGCCCGTTCGGCCGCAATCTGCACGAGGACCTGATCGGCGTTCAGGGCCAAGGCTCGACAATGCTCACCGGCTCCGAGCCCCGTCGTCTTCTTCATGGCCGTCACGAGAACCAGACGATCCATGACGAAAACGGCATGCGCCACTACTACGCGGAATGGGGCCGTTGGATGAACCGGATGCCCGGCAAGCCGGACCAGCCGTTTTCTGAATCTCTTTTAGTCGCGGCTGAGTGATGAACGCGACGGTCGGCGGGCCGGCTGTCGTCGGGGGTGTTTTCGTGGGTTTGCCCGCTGGTTTGCCCAACCAGCTGGCTGACTTGTGTATCCGAGGGGGAATTTGTGGACTCATCCGCTCTCGTTCGTGACACGATTTACCGGTCAGCAATTTCGCTGGACAGCCAGGATTGGGAAGGATGGCTGGCCCATTGCGACGAAGCGTTTCAGTACGCGATTCGCGCCTGGAGTCCCGAAATCAATAAGGACATGACCTACCTCGCGCTGGACCGGAAAGGTCTGGCGAGCATGATCAAGCTTTTGCCCAAGCACAACACCGATCACTCGCCGCTGACGAGACACACTTCCGTCTATACCGTCGACGTCGATGACGCGGCGAAATCGGCAAAAGCCGTGAGCTCTTTTGTTGTCTATCAAAACCTGCTGGATGGCATCAACTCTCATATTGATGCGGGCGAGAGTTGAATTTTTTTAGTCGGGAAATACATCGACACTTTCAAGATCGACAACAATAAAGCGACGTTCCTTAGCCGCGAAGTACGAATCGAAAATCGGCGGCTGGACAAAGGTTCGCATTGGCCGATTTAATGCGATCGGCGAGAACATCGGTCAGGTCAACCAAAGAAACAGCAATATGACGTGGAAGCGTATATGCGCGACGGCTGACGTTGCCGAGAATTCGGTTAAGAAATTTGACGTCGACGGCATTCCCATCCTGCTCGTGAATTACGGTTCCGGATTTCGCGCCATCCCGCCGCTCTGCCCGCATATGGAAGAACCCCTGGAGCAGTCCGGCGTGGTGGTGCGCTGTACGCTGACTTGCACCAAGCATTTGTGGTCGTGGGATCTGGAAACCCTTGAAATAAGGGGCCCTGCGGAAAAACCGCTGAAAACCTACGATATCAAGGAAGAGGACGGTGCGGTCTTCGCCAACATCGAGTCTGAATTGACCTATGAATTCGACGAGGATGCCGGCGACGATGACGATGATTTCTTTAAATAGCGGTTGTCCGCGCCGATGAAAATTACGATTCAAAGCAAGAGTGGAGAACGCACCTTCGATTGCAATGATGGGGAAATGATCCTGCACGCAGGCCTGCGTCAAGGACTTAATCTTCCCTATGAATGCGCGACCGGGACCTGCGGCACCTGCCGTGCACGCGTCATGAGCGGCGAAGTCGATGTCCGCTGGATAGAGGCGCCGGGCGCGGCGCGCCTCAAGCCCGAGAAGGGCGACATTCTAATGTGCCAGAGCCGCGCGAGATCCGATTGCGTATTGCGCGTACCCTCGGAAATGACGACGTCGACAAAATATCACCCCGCGCCGCGCCGTGGAATTATTCGCGGCATCAAAAAGCTTACCAAGGACGTTGCCCATTTCGATCTGCATCTTTCGGCACCGATGACATTCGACGCCGGGCAATTCGTTGTAGTCGAGACCGCTGACCTGCCTGGCGGACGAGCCTACTCGATGGTCAATTTCGGAGCGGACAGCGACAGCATAGCTTTAGTGCTCAAGCGCAAGCCGGGGGGAAAATTCAGTGATTGGCTGTTTGACCGTTGCCAAGGCGATACCGAAGTTACCGTCTTCGGGCCACTCGGTCGCGCCATATTCCGCCCCGAAGAAAACAAGAATATCGTCTGCATCGCCGGTGGCTCCGGTATTGCGGGCATGATTTCAATTCTCGAATGTGCCGTTCGAGCGGACCATTTTCGTGACCACAGTGGCGCCGTTTTTTTCGGGGTCCGAACCGCAGCCGATGTGTTCTATCTCGAGGCACTGGCGCGCTATGTCGAGGTCTCTCACGGCAATCTTGAGATTACCGTTGCGTTATCGGACGAAGGGGTTCCGGCATCGCATCATCCGCAGTTTCCGCAGCTCAAGCTCGCCTATGGCATGGTCCACGAGGTCGCCGCCAAGGCGATGACGGGCCGCTACGACAACACCATTGCCTATATCGCGGGGCCGCCAGTGATGGTTGATGCCACAATCCGCGCCCTGGTCACCGGCGGCATTTCTGTTCGCGACATTCGCTATGACAAATTCGCGTGACGCCATGGGGAAGCGTGCGATCAATCAGATCCACTGGCGTTCCGTTACGGCGGGCAATGATGGGTATGCAAAAGCGCTCCTCGAAACCAAGACGCTGGTGCAATGGCTGGCGCGCATCTCAAATAGCTACGCGCCGGGGCACACGCCCGAGGAGCGCATTCTTCTTGAATTTCGCGAAGATCAGGCAGCCTTTGTAACGAGACGATTTGGCGAGCAGCTGGCGCTCGAAATGCAGATGCCGGCTCTGCGAATGCAGTTTTTAGAGAATGGACGTCCGGCCCCCCATGTTCTTGATCCGGAGGAGCATTCGCCTGCAGAGGTCGAAGCCTGGTTGCTTGTCGAGCTTCTGCATCGTGGAGTCGACCGCTCCATATTCTCCAAAGCCCTTCCGTACGGTGTCGATGGTCTCATGACCGGCGATGCCGAGGATCATTCCCCGAGTTCGTGCCATGAAGGGCTAATGGTCCTGACCGCATGGTTCCAGAATGCTGCGGGAGTTTTGGATGCCGTCGGCCGTGGCCATGGCGTCACTAACGCCATCATCATCTGCTCGCCCGAAACGCTCAATCTATCGTTTATGACGGATTCAGAGTTCGAAGCTGGCCGAATTAGGATTTTGTCCCGGAAGCGATCAAATTCCGGAGCCATCGTTCTATCGCGTGGAAACAGGCGCGCACGGGAAGCGTCGATACCTTAAATCGTCTGAGCTTCTGGCCCAGGCCGATCCGGCCGCTGCTGCGGTTGCCTTTTTGGCGGGAGACAGCAAGTAACCGGCTGTCAGGCGGAAAGCATCCGACCGTTTGCGGATTTACGCTTTCGGGTCGGGCCGTCGTAGATGGTTTCGTGATCGCATTCGAGTCGCTTGCGCAATTCGCCGGACTTGTTGAGCTTGCGCACGATGGAAACGAACGCGTTTGCCATGGGCAACACGATTTCCCCTTCCGTCCAGAACAGGCCGACTTCCTGGCTGACGATTGGCTCGACCAACGGTAACGCCAGCGTTCCGCGATGCAGCCCCGGGGCATGAACAAAATGCGAAGGAATAATCGTGCAAAGCTCCGTGAACTGGACCTGGAACATCAGGTGCAGAATCGATTCGGATTCGACCCGCGGCACCGGCGCACATCCCACACTCGCAAAAACACGATCAACGAACCGGCGCTCATGCATCGATTGCCGCAGCATTGCCAAAGGCAGCTGCGCCGCATCCTTCCAGCTGATTTTTTTGCGGCCCTGAAATTCCGGCGTGTCCGGTACCAGCAAACTGAGTTGCTCTGTATAGATCGGCAAGGTGTTCTTGCGCCCCAAGTCAGCCTTGTCGAGATAAGTGAGCGCAACATCCAGAGCAAAATTGTTGAGACCAAGCTTCATGGCATCGTTGCCTATGAATTGAACGTCAACGCGTAGGCCCGGATGTTGCTCGCGAACCATCGCCAACATGAACGGTAAGACAGGCGACATCGAAGGCATCACGCCCATGCGCAGATGCCCGGTCAAATTCTTTTTCATAATTGCGATTTCTTTGCGCATGGCATCGCAATGTGCAAGCACGGCGCGCGACCAAATCGCAACGCGTTCGCCTTCCGCGGTGAGGCCTTGAAACCGACGCCCGCGGCCACGCAGAAAGATCGGTACGCCGAGTTCGAGCTCGAGTTGTTTTATCCCGCTGGATAGGCTTGGCTGCGTCACGCTGCAGCGCTCCGCCGCGCGGCCGAAGTGACGTTCTTCCGCGACAGCTACCAGATAACGAAACTGCCTGATGAACATGCACACAACTCACAGAGCGTTGATGCCAGAGCGCTACATCATATCCGATATTTTGAAATAGACGAGAATTGTCGACAGGAACTGTTCGATAGGTCTTGGTTTAGTTGCAGCGCAACATTCGGGTTGCCTATATCGATTGTGCGTAACGACCCAGAGGTTGGGGGAACTGTGGGAACGCCGGAACTGATTTGGATCCTGCTGCTTGGGCTTATCTCCGGTCTGATGATCGGGTGCATTGGCATCGGCGGCGTCATTCTGGTGCCGGCCGCGGTTTTTCTCGTCGGCATTCCCATCCAGATCGCCATTGCTGCGGCAATGTTCGCCTATATCATGGCGGGAATTGTCGGCACCGTCGTGTTTGCTCACCACAAATCCATCCGCTGGGAGATGGCGCTATGGCTGTGTATCGGCGCAACACCGACGGCCTTCGCGGGAGCATGGGCGGTCAGCATCGCCAACCCGCGAGTGCTGGAGGCATTTCTCGGCGCATTGGCCTTTTTGTCGGGCTTGAACGCGCTGCGCACGCAAAATGCGCCCGAAACTAAAGAGCGCAACGTATCGAACAGCGCACTGCTGATTGTAGGCGCCATAACTGGATTTTTGTCGTCTGTCAGCGGAACCGGGGGGCCACTGGTATTGGTGCCAATTGTGATTTCGATGGGCGTACCGGTGCTGATCGCGGTCGGATTGAGCCAGGTCATACAGCTTCCCGTCGCAGTTGCAGCTACCGCTGGAAATATCCTTTATGGCGAACTCGATCTCGTGCTGGGTGGCGCGCTCGCATTTTCATTGACGGTTGGCTCGTGGTTTGGCGCAAAACTCGCCCATACGGTACCGCGCGCAACGCTTCGAAGGATTGTGTCAATCGTCCTTGTCATAGTCGGCGCCTTTATTCTCGGAAACGTCATCTGGCGACTGGCGAGGTGATTTTCTCCAATGGCGCTTGCCGACGTCGACTTGATCCATGATTTTGGAGACGCCGCCGCGGAGGCAAGAGCGTGCCGAACGAATTGCGCGCTGTTTGATTTCTCGTTTCTTGAATGCGCCAGGCTTGAAGGCGATGGGGCACAGAACCTTATCGAATCGTTTACCGGCAGATCGCTCAACAACCTGCGCCAGAAGGGCATTATTTACGCGCTACGTGCCGGGCCCCGGTGGTGCACTCGCGGCCGACCTAACGGTGTGGAAGACCGGTAATCAGTCATTCGAAGTTATGAGCGGGCGCCGCGACGACATCGCCAGCCTGCTCGTCTGCTCGGCCTCAAATGTCAATGTCAGCGACGTTACGATGCAAAGAGCCGTTTTCGCGGTACAGGGCCCGAACACGCTTGCCGCCTTGCGACGCATCGGCGATATGCGCCGGGTTGAAGAACTTTCATATTTTACTTTCGACAAAGCTGAACTCGCGGGTATCCCATGCACGATCGGCCGCCTCGGCTACACGGGCGAGGCCGGCGTTGAAATAATCACCGAACGCGACCGCGCGCACGAACTCTGGCGGGTGCTGACCAAAAACGTTACGCCCGCGGGATTTGTTGCGGCCGACACTCTGCGAATTGAGGCAGGCTTCGTGTTGTTTAGAAATGAATTTCGGGTTCCTGTCGGCGCTCGCGAGGCTGGACTGGAAAAATTCGGAAAGAATGTCGATCAGCCTGGGCCAGCAATAGCGCTGGTTTCTTTCCGTGCCAAGGCCGACCGCCTGCAATGCCCATGGCAGCCATCGACACGCCTGAGCCGTCCAACAGAGCCCGGGACGGTGGTAGTGACGTCAGCGTGCGAAAGCGAAATCGCAGGCGGAGTGCTCGGCTTGGGTTATGTCGTCGCTGGAACGAGCCCGCACGCTACCGTGTACGAAGCGTCGGGTACGTTTCGCGATGTTCATCTGACGCGGAGGCCATATTACGACCCGGATAAACGGCGCGCGCGCGCCGCCTGGTCCTGATCAGATGATCGTGTGATTTGTCCAAAGTCGCCTCATAGCCCGGGGCAAATATACAATAGTTTGTGCATATTTGACTGGTCCCCCCACGTCAGCGCCCCATGCGTTCTCGGAAATCCGTGCAGCAGGATCCTGCCTACGAGGTTACCCAGACTTTGAAAACGGCATTGTGAGTGAGGGGATCAGTTATGGCCGACGCGCCGACACGAAAAAAAGTCACCATCAATACGCTCAACGCCAAGATGAAAAAGGGTGAGCCGATTACGCAGCTCGCAGCTTACGATTATCGTACGGCCGTCGTGGCGGACCGGCTTGGCATGGACATTCTCTGCGTCTCCGATACCGGCGGAATGATCCTGTTCGGTCACAAGAGCACCGTCTCGGTTAGCTTCGATGAAGTCATGATGATGTCGAAAGCAATCGACCGCGGTTCCAAATATGGCCTGCGGATGGTCGACATGCCGTACTGGAGCTTTCACGTCTCGCCGGAACAGGCTGTCGAGAACGCTGGCCGCTTTGTGCATGAGGCCAACGCCGAAGTGATGAAATGCGAAGGTAACAAATATCACGCCAAGAATATCGAGGCGATTGTGCGAGCGGGAATTCCGGTCCAAGGCCATATCGGCATCACGCCGATGCGCATGCCTCAACTCGGTGAATTCGTCGCCCAAGGCAAGACCGCCAAACGCGCCAAGGAAATGATCGATGACGCAAAAGCTTTTGTAGATGCCGGCTGTTTCTCCATCCTTTGCGAAGTCACCACATCGGAAGTTGCCGAATATATTGCCGAGACGATGCCGGTGCCGGTCATCAGTCTCGGCGCCGGCAACCGCGCGCACGGGGTTCACATCATCTCTTCCGATCTGTTCCATCTTTGGGAAGAGCACGTGCCACGTCACTCGCGCATCTACACCGACCTCATTCCGATCATGGAAGATGTCATTACCCGTTACATGAAGGACGTCGTAAATCGTGATTATCCGGCCGAAAAGGAAACGGTTTTCATGGCTCCGGAGGAATGTCTCGCCTTCGCGCAGGAAATGAAGTGGGAGCGCAAGATTGACGAGCTTCGCTCCGCGAAAAAGAAGACCGCTTGACTGCCCGACCGGCGTTCAAGCGCAGCTAATGAATAACAATGACGCGGAGGTGCGCTTACACTTTTGAGAGGTGTGAGCACACTTCTTGGCTGTTGGAACGCTGCGCAGCGTTTAATTCTCATTTGGAAGTTCAAATGCCCGCCTCGCAACATCTGTCATCTTACTCCGACAATGGAATTTGGCGAGCCGCCACGAGGCAGTGGACCTTCGGCATCGCCAAGAATAGGCCCGTCTTCGCGGCAGGAGCGACAGAGCCATGTCGGATGCTGCTTTGCAGAACGGAAGATCGAATTGCAGATTTATCTCCCCATCGCTGACCTGCCGATCAATATATTTGTGTTGCTAGCGACTGGATTGGCCGTGGGATTTGTCGCCGGCATGTTTGGGGTCGGTGGCGGTTTCTTGATGACGCCGCTGTTGATCTTTCTTGACGTTTCACCAAGTGTCGCGGTCGCGACCGTTGCAACCCACATCACCGCCTCGTCATTTTCAGGCGCGCTCAGTTACTGGCGACGCGATGCGGTCGACTTAAAAATGGCCGCGGCGCTATTTTCGGGCGGTCTGCTCGGGACATTGAGTGGCGTTTGGCTCTTCACGACGTTGCAGTCGATCGGACAGCTCGACGTGATCCTCTCTCTTCTATATTTGATCATGCTGACTGCGGTTGGCGGCTTGATGGTCGTCGAAAGCGTGCGCAGCGCCCTTCGGCTCCGAAGGAACAAGCCCAGCCTGTTGCGCCGTTCCGGCGCACATACCTGGATTCATGGGCTCCCGTACAAGCTGCGCTTCAGGCGCTCTAAAATTTATATCTCAATCTTTCCGGTATGGGGCACCGGCTACATCATCGGCTTAATCGGCGCCGTTATGGGAATAGGCGGCGGATTTCTGCTGGTTCCCATCCTCATTTACTTTTTGCGGGCCCCGACTGCCACGGTCATTGGAACCGCCGCAGTGCTGACCAGTTCCACCATGGCGGTTGCCACTATCCTGCACGCACTTACGAACCATCTGGTCGATATCATTCTTGCCCTCGTCTTGATGGTCGGCGGCGTTATCGGCGCGCAATTTGGCGCACGCACGGCACAGAAAATGTCTGCAGAGCGACTGCGTTTCCTGCTCGGCATTTTGATTGTGGGGGTTGGTCTTCGATTTGGATACGAACTGATTGCCCGGCCCGAAAGCCTCTATTCTATTCGAAATGTGGGATCGGAATCGTGAGTGTGCTCCTGCGATATGGCTTGAGCTTGTCGGCCGGACTCTTCCTCCAATGTGCGGCCGCGGCCGCAGACGAACTCGTGACCACGATCGAGCCGAGCCGGGTCCTGATCAACTCTGCTTTCAGCGGCAGTTCAGTCATCGCATTCGGCGCTATCAAAACGCCAACAGCCAGGGCGCGCTCTTACGACGTCGTGGTCGTCGTATCGGGGCCGCGGCGGGATGTTGTCATTCGGAAGAAGGACCGTGTGGCCGGAATCTGGATAAATCAGAGCAGCCGCACTTTTCCGGACATTGCTTATTTCCTTAAGGTGTTCGCCAATCGCCCGCTCGATGCGATCGCCGACGCTGATACGCTTCGAATAAATAGAATTGGTCTCAAAAACTCTATTTTTGCGAGTGGAACTGCCGACGAGAGCGACGCCTATATCGCAAACCTCGTCAGGACGCGCATCGAGGAAGGGCTGTACAGCGAGCAAACGCGAGGGGCGGTGACATTCCTCAGTCCGACGGTGTTCCGTGTCGATATTCCTCTGCCAAAAAGCGTTATGACCGGCGTCTATCGCGTTGAAACGAAATTATTTGCTGACGGCATTGTGCTGGCGCAGAACTTGATGCAGTTCGAGGTTGAGAAAGTTGGCGTGGAAGCCCTGGTAGTGAAGGCTTCAGTTGACAACAGCTTGGCGTACGGACTTGCCGCTGCAGGACTAGCCCTGCTGACCGGATGGCTCGCATCGATCGCATTCGCCAAAAGCTGAGCCGACGATCCGTGTCTCTGTGGCAAAACCCCAAACCGGATCAAACCGGTGGACGTGATACACCGGCCGATCTCTTCATGTGGGTCGGATATTCCCCTTTGCGAAGGGTCGTCGCGATGCACGGCACCACTGTGGCGGGGATACTCCCGACATGGCCCGCGGCGGCACGATGAACATGGCCGCTGAAGATGGCGACGATCTGCCCGGAGCGCAGCAAAGCATGGCGCAATTCCGACAATATCTCCGGCGTTTCGAAATTGAGTGGGTCAGGCCCTACCCTGACCTCAAACGGCGGGTGGTGCATGAGAACCGCAATAGGCCGTGTGGTATCCGCATCAATGAGGTCGATCAAACGCCTGATGCGTTCGTTACAAAAGTCGCCCTTGTTGCTGGTCGAACTAAGAGTGTCCAGCGCAATCAGCCTCACCGGGAAGTCGTCGACTGCATAGTCGATAAAGTCGGACTTGGCCGAAAGATATTCCCGCGACGAAAAGGCCTCGCGCAAGTTCGCCCTGTTATCCTTGTTGCCTGCCAGGACATACACTGGAGCAAGAGCCGTCGCGAGTATTGCCGCGGCCTGGGCATATTCGTCTCGCCGTCCATTGTGAACAATGTCGCCGGTGTGAACGATCGCGTCGGGCGCCGGATCAAGCGTGTTTATGTCTGCAACCGCGAGCGCAAAATCGCGGATTCTCTGATCGGCGTCGGGTGCGTCCACCGCTATATGGGTATCGGAGATTTGCGCGATAATCATTTTGCCGGACCGGAGCAAGCTTATCGAAGGCCGGCGTAATACTGCTTGAGGATTGCCACAACCTCTGGCCGGCTGAACTCGGGAGGAATTTCCGCGTTGCTTGATAGCATTTCGCGCTGCTGCGTCCCCGAGATTGATATGTGATGCTTCGGATCGTGCGGACAGGTCTTCGCCGTCGCCATGCCGTAACACTTCCGGCAATAAAAGGTGACGTCGATCTTCAACGGTTTGGTGAGGAGTGCGCCGTCCCACAGTTGGTCGAAGATGTGTTGCGAGTCGAAGGGGCCATAGTAGCTGCCAACGCCGGCGTGGTCGCGTCCGACGACCAGGTGCGAGCAGCCGAAATTTTGGCGAATAAGAGCATGAAGCAGTGCTTCGCGCGGCCCGGCGTAACGCATTTCAATCGGATAGCCCGCCTGAATTACCGTTTCCTGACGGAAATAATTGTCGATCATCGCCTGAATAGCGCGCGTACGCACCTCGGCCGGTATATCGCCCGCCTTCAACTTTCCAAGCACCTGATGGATGAAAACACCGTCTGATACTTCCGCAGCAATTTTCACCAGGTGTTCGTGGCTACGGTGCATGGGATTTCGGGTTTGGAAGGCGGCGACATTTGACCAACCTCTTTCCAGAAACATGGCCCGCGAACGAGCAGGGCGGATGTAGAGGTCGGGATATTTCGCAGGATATTCGCCCTCGCCCAGCACCATGACGGGGCCGGTGAGGTTAACAGCGCCCTGGGCCAGCACCTTCGCTACGCCCGGGTGTTTCGGATCGGTGGTGCGGTAGACGTGCTCCGCCTCCAGCTCCTTGTCGATTTCGTATTTCTCGTTGACCTCCATAACCGCAAGTGCTTGGCCGGTTTCGGCGTCAATGAGCGCGACCTCGTCACCGGAATGAATGCTATCTGCAAGTTCTTTATTTACCGGCAGTGTGATCGGGATCGGCCAGAACGTACCGCTTGTCAATTTCATTTCCAGGCATGAACCGCGCCAATCGTCATACCCCATAAACCCGGTGAGCGGCGTATACGCGCCCATTGCGAGCATCAAAACATCCGAGACTGCGCGTGAATCGAGCGGAATTTTTCTCAGCTTTTCGGCGCGCTTACCCTCCTCGGCCCGCTCCGCCTCCGGCAGCAAGAGCGGCTTCACGGATTCGGAACCGTGCGGCGGGACAAGCTTTGACATCGCAGCCCTACGGCTTCTTTGGGGTCTGGTATTCGACTTCCTTCTGGAACGGTTCCCAGACGGTTTCGTAACCAACATATCCCTTCTCGGTTGCCGGTTTCTGGCGCGTCGTCACAAAGCGCGCGTGACCATCAGGGACTTTAGTAACTGGCTTTTGCTCGCTGCTCATAAGTCACCTTTGCTTTCAACTCGGATTTTCATTCAAACAGGCCGCATGAGCGAAGGGTCGACGATATCGGCCTGCGCGGCGACCGTTCCGCCGGCTCTTGTTTCTTCATCGGTCGGCTCGCGCACAGTCACGATCTCGAGCGTAAAGACGACCTCTCTGCCGCACAGCGGATTGTTCCCGTCGACCGTCAGCGTTTCGTCGTCCATCCACGTCACGAGAAAGCTGCGCGTCTGGCCCTTGTCATTTTCCATGAGGATGGAGGTGCCAACCTGCCGGTACTCTTCGGGAACGTTCTCGATGCGATCCGTAAAAACCAGCGACTCGTCCCTGGGCCCGAATATCTGGTTGCCATCGATCGGCACCTCGATGATGTCACCGGCGGACTTACCCTCCAACTCCATATGGACGGAAGGAGCCAGAATTTCATTGTGCCCGTGAACATAGCCCAATGGGAACTCGACCCCGGTGAGGACGTGTCCCGATTTCTTGTCGGTCACCTTGTAGGTGAGTTCGACGAACCTGCCGTCCTGGATGATTTCAGTCATATCGAATCCGAATACGAACCCGCTCAAAAGATGGACGCACCAAAGATCCTGACCTCTCCATTTTCATAGCCGAGGACGAGCCTGCCAAGCCATTCGCCCGCTTTTTTGGTGCTCCGCTGCCGGTAAAGAACCGTCACGTGTTCGCCCCTGCGGATAATACCGAGAAAGTCGACGTGCCCCGACAGGTTTCTGGCCAGCTCGCTGTTTGCGAACTGATGGCCCGCCTCGACTTGATTCATGGCACGCGCCAGGTCGCTGGAAAAATTTTTGACGAATTCACCGTATTTGCCTTCGTTCGAATTTTTCACCAGGTCGCGCCACAAAAGATCGGCTATAGCCTTTATTTCCTCATCCGTTTTTTCAACAATATTCACGCGCAGCTTTCTGAGACGTTTGGAGCTACGCGCCGTCATCGACCAGGTGATAGCAAGGCGCCTTTTCCATGGTGTATTCACCGGTCTTCGGATCGCGGCGCGAAACCGTCAGCACGTGCCAGTTTGCGTCGTCCACCTTCATGGCGTCGCCGCGGTAGTAGTAGCCCGGCCAGCGTGTCTCCTTGCGGAACAACGTGTGCTGCGTAACGCACTCAGCGGCGCGGTGCCGGTGCTTCAGTTCCCAGGCGCGCAGCAACTCGTGAATATCCTTGGCGGCCAGGCTCTCGAGATCTTCCTCCATGACCTTGAGCTTCTTGAGCGCGATATTCAGGAGCTTATCGTTGGTCATGTAGCTGACCGTCACGCCGCCGCAATATTCGTCCATGAGCTTCTGCAGACGATCCAGTCCCTGCTTGGGATTGATGTAGTGCGGGTTAACGTCGCCCGCCACGATCTCGTTGCGGTAGATCTTGTAGTGCTCCAGCGGCTTGTAGATCTCTTTCTTGCGGCGATTGATCTGCTCGTCGGATACGACGATGCCTTCGCCCTTGCCGTCGTCGATATATTTGCAGGCGGCCTTCGCGGCGAGACGGCCTTCGGTGAACGAGCCGGACGAGAAGGCATGCGGCGTGCCGCCGACCGCGTCACCGGCGCCGAACAGGCCTTCGATCGTCGTCATACGGTTGTAGCCCCAGAAATACTCGGGGGAGAAACGTCCTCGGGACCCGAGCACCAGGCGCCCGAGCAAGTCGCGTGCGAGCCCATGACGTAGGGCTCGGACGTGGTCAGCTCGGGGTTCTCGTTCTTGGGGTCCACGTCGGTCGCAGCCCACAGCACCGCCTGGCCGATGGTCATGCCGAGGAAGTTTTCCCAGCCGACCTCTTCCAGATGAGGATCCTGGAAGGCCTTCATGGTCACCATGTGAATGGGGCCGCGGCCTGCATTCACTTCACTGATGATGCAATGGTTGCGCAGACAGGTCGGGATCGGCCGGTGCGTCAGGTGCGAAGCTTCCGGATCCAGATATTCCTTGCCGACCATTTTCTGAAGTTCGGGGAACCACTTGGATTCGTACTCCTCGCCCAGGCAATTCTGCGTATAGGTCTTCAGGTGCAGGAAATAGGCGCCGACCGGGCCGTAACCGTCCTTGAAACGCGCCAGCACGATGCGATTTTCCATCTGCGTCATCTTGGCGCCGGCGTCGATCATGAGCCCGTAGGCAGACGCGGACGACCAGGGCGCATACCAGGTGCGGCCGGAGCCTTCGCCCACCGAACGCGGCTTGAAGATATTGGAAGCGCCACCCGCGCCGCAGATCACGGTCTTGGACTTGAAGACGTGATAGTTGCCGGTGCGCACATTGAAGCCGACGGCACCGGCGACCCGGTTCTCCTTGCCGTCATCCATCAGCAGATGGGTGACGCAGATCCGGTTGAACACCTTGTCCGCGGATTTCTTGGCGGCCTCGGCCACGATGGGCTTGTAGGACTCGCCATGAATCATGATCTGCCATCGCCCCTCACGCAGATAGCGCCCGGTTTTCGGGTCCTTCATGATGGGCAAACCCCACTCTTCGAACTGGTGCACCGTGGAGTCGACGTGACGGGCCATATCGAACAGCAGGTCTTCGCGCACCAGTCCCATCAGATCGATGCGCGCGTAGCGGACATGGTCCTCCGGTTTATTTTCGCCCCACCGGGTGCCCATATAGCAATTGATGGCGTACAGACCCTGGGCGACCGCGCCGGAGCGATCGATATTCGCTTTCTCGGCAATGACGATCTTCTTGTTCTGTCCCCAAAACCTGGCCTCCCAAGCGGCACCGCTGCCGCCGAGGCCTGCGCCGACGACCAGGATGTCGATGTCGTCTTCGACGATCGTTTTGTAAGCCATCAGTAGTACACGCCTTTCTTCAGCTTGAGACCGGCTGCCTGAAGAGTATGCAAGCCGCCGTCATCCATGCGGATCCACTTTGGCTCGTTGTAAAGCAGCTGGCTGTCGCGCATTTCCTGGCTGGGCGCGCGAACATCGGCGAGCTTCGGGATTGCCTGCCCCCAAGGCTTGGTCGTGATCGGCGACAGGAAGTTCTTTTCCGTGCCGTTCCGGTATTTGATCTTCCAGGCGATCGTGCCCTTCTCTTCATCGCGTTTGACGCGAACGCTGTGACCGAGCGGGGCGAAGTCGGCATATCCGCGCACGTCGATCGCATCCTGCGGACAAGCCTTGACGCAGGAGTAGCACTCCCAGCACATGCTCGGCTCGATGTTGTAAGCGCGCCGATATGTCGGATCGATGTGCATGATGTCCGAGGGACAGATGTCGACGCAGTGTCCGCATCCGTCGCACCTTGTCATATAGACGAAGGTTGGCATTAGTCGGCCCCCTAGCTGTTCCTGTAGAACTTACGAGTTTTTCTAATAGTGGCGGGGCGCTTCGCGCTTGATGCCAAGCCCCATATACATCGGAGCGTTTCGCAACAGCTCCATGGAGTGTCTTTTCTGTTGTTCGGGATCGTCACGCGTCAGCGTCGGCAGATTCTGGGCTGACCCGTTGGCCTTGGACACTCTCTTCTCGAAAGCCGCGGCCGGCTTGAAGAACATATGGGAGAACTTGGACCAAGGAATCGACCCGAACAGCACCGTGGTGGCGACGAGATAGAGCGCAAGGAACACGGCGGCCCAGACGGAGTTGCCCGCCGCCTGCAGCCAAGCCCACAGCAGACCAAAGGTCGTGCCGAGCACGAGCGTGACGATGAACAGGTCGGCGCGCACAAATCGAAACGGCGAATTGCCTTCGGCGGCAACATCGACGCGGATGAAAAACCAGAACCAATAGCCGCCAAGGCAAACCATCAACGCTCCGATATACCACAATGTCGGCAGGCTGGCGGGCGCCGGCGTGGCGGGCGTCGGATAGGCGAAAACCATGATAATGGTCGTGACGACGTAAATCACAAAGCCATACATTGTCAGGAGGTGAGCAATTCTGCGTCGCATATTGCAGAATTCTCCCGAAGTGACGACATCAACCACCGCAGTCTGGACCGCGATGGACAGCATGTCGCCGCCGCCGACCTCCCGCTTCGCCTTATTCCTGGAATTGCGCCAGTTGTTAAAAAAGTACTCGGCGCTCCTTTTATGCATGATGTCGAATAGCGTGCCAGCGGCGACTAAGACGACCATGATGACGACGTAAGTCTGCATGACGATAGGTGGCACGGACGCCGAAAGTTCGGCGAACGGATTGCTGGTGAACATTGGCCGGTATTTCCCCCGATGAGCCTCTATTTTGAGGGTAGCTAACAGGGCGGGCGGAGGCAATCGTTCGACTATATTCATTTAGCCTATATGTATTTAGCGCGGAGCAAAGATAAATGAGTCCGCAGCATGAGAATGCGTTCATTCACGCCACAAGAAGGACTCCTTATAAGAGTACGTTTTTAACGGGCTGAAAATCAAAACAGAGAGAGACGCCATGAAGGTTAGCGATTTTCTCAAGCGCACCCATCAGCGGCTGGTGACCTGCGACCCGAACGCTACGCTGCAGGCTGTTGCAAAGCTAATGCACACGCACGACATAGGCGCGATGCCGGTTTGCGAGCTGGGCGTGCGCATGGTCGGCATCGTCTCCGAGCGCGACCTCGTGCGAACTTTCGCAAAGTCCGAGTGGAGCGAGCTCCAGCACTTACGAGCCCGCGATGTCATGACCGCGCCGGTCGTGAGTTGCGGGCCCGAGGACACCATGCAGGGCGCACAGGAACTGATGAGACGAAATCGTTTTCGCCACGTGCCCGTCGTCGAGAACGGTCGGGTGCTGGGCATGGTCTCGATACGAGATGCGCTCGCGCGACGTCTGCAGGAGTCAGAAGACGAAATCAACGTTCTTCGCGACGTCGTGGTTGCCGCGCGCCACCGTTGATCAACCGATTGCTCCGGTCAAACGCAATAAATTGTTTTTCGACGGCAACTCCCGACCATCGGCCGGACAATTTCGCTACGGAAGCTCAACGCTCCCCGATCGGCACATAGGCGCGCGCATCGGGTCCGTTGTAGAGCGTGAGTGGCCGCAACAGGATATTGTTCTCGAGCTGCTCGAGAACCTGCACGACCCAACCCGGCACGCGGCCTATCGCGAAGATCGGCACGAACAAATCACGCTTGATGCCAAGCAGGTGATAGACAACGCCGGAGTAGAAATCGACGTTCACATTCACCCCGTGACGCGCATAAGGCGCCATTGCCGTGACGACGGCCTGCAAGATCTCGAACCATTTAGGTTCACCCATTTCCTTTGAAAGACGCTCAACGCCTGCGCGCATGTGGCGCGCGCGTGGATCTTCAGCACGATAGACACGATGCCCGAAGCCCGTGATGGCGACGCCCGCACTGCGCTTTTCCTTCACATATGCGGCGGCACGCGAGGGCTCGCCGATCTCCTCCGCCATTTTCATGACGTCCTCGGCGGCGCCCCCATGTGCGGGACCGGACAGCGCGGCGATCGCAGCAACGATGGCCGCATGCAGATTGGCCTCTGTGCCGATCACCACCCGCGCGGCAAAAGATGAGGCATTCGATCCGTGCTCCGCATGCAAGATCAGATCGCGATCGATGAGTTGAGCTGCGTCGTCGCTTGGCCTCTGGCCAGTCAGCATCCACAGAAGATTAGCGGCATGGCCGAGCGTTTGATCCGCGGCAACGGGCTCCTTTCCTTCGCGAATGCGCGAATGCGCTGCGACGATCATTGGTACCTGCGAGGTCAGGCGTACGGCCTTGCGCAATGTCGCTTCGCGTGAATTATCAGCCGTTTCAGGATCGAACGCGGAAAGCGCCGACGCCGCGGTGCGCAGCACGTCCATTGGATGCGCAGACTTTATGGTGCGAATAATGTCGAATACCGCATCCGGAAGCTTGCGCGCTGCCTTCAGGCCGGCATCGAAGTTTGCGAGGTTCCGCGCATCCGGCAATTCACCATTGAGGAGAAGCCACGCGGTCTCCTCGAAGCTTGAATGTTCGGCAAGGTCGTGGATTGAATAGCCGCGGTAGCGCAACTCCCCTGCTTTGCCGTCAATGAACGTACAGGGCGACCGGTCGAAATAGACGCCTTTGAGCCCACGTTGAATCTTGATCGCCTCGGCTGTTTCAGTCATTGATGGCCTCTTCTGCTGCGCAGGATCATTCGAAATAAGCGCCTGTTTTCCAGGATCATGCGCCCGCTCCGATTCTGCTCGCCTTTCTCACACGGTGAGAAGCATGGAATTGCTCGATCAGCTGTTTGATATCGCACGGCGCCGTAATCGCAAAATCGTTCTTCCCGAAGGTGAAGATGCGCGTGTCATCGTGGCCGCTGCACGGCTGAAAGTCGAGCGCATTGCGCAACCAGTTCTTCTCGGCGCCACGGAAACACTCCGCACGATCGCGAACGAGCAGAAAATCTCACTGGACGGGATCGAGATTATCGATCCGCGCAGTGATGCGCGGTTGCAAAATTATGCCTTGGCGCTCGTGCAGGCACGCGATTCCATGACACCTGCAATGGCAACACGGCTCGTCAGCAAACCGCTCTATTTCGGCGGCATGATGGTGCGCGAAGGCGATGCGGATGCCATGGTCGCAGGCTGCGCCAACCCGACGCGGCGGGTCATCGAGGCCGGCCTGATGACGGTCGGCCTGGCGGAAGGCATGGCGTTGCCTTCGAGCTATTTCCTGATCGTCGTGGCGGACTACCTTGGACAAGGGCCGAAGCCGTTCGTCTTCGCGGACTGTGCCGTCAACGCCGACCCGACACCGAGCGAACTTGCGGATATCGCGATCGCCTCCGCGCATAGTGCTCAGACGCTCCTTGGCGATACACCGCGCGTCGCGCTGCTTTCATTTTCGACAAAGGGCAGTGCACAGCACGCGCGCGTTGACAAGGTGCGCGAGGCACTTGGCATTGTGCGTCAACGCGAACCGAATCTTGCCATTGACGGCGAGTTTCAGGGTGATGCGGCGCTGGTACCGGCCGTGGCGCTAAAGAAGATCAAGGAGCCAAGCGCGGTCGCCGGCCGGGCGAACGTGCTTATCTTTCCCGATCTTGATTCCGGCAATATCGCCTACAAGCTCACGCAATGGCTCGGCGGCGCAACGGCCATCGGACCGTTCCTGCAGGGTTTCGCCAAACCGATCAGCGACCTGTCGCGCGGGGCGAGCGTCGAGGACATCATCACGACGTGTGCCGTGGTGGCGGCGGGGTAACGTTCCGCTTGCTGCCCGTTGTCATTACCGGGCCTGGCTGCGGAACATGTTATGCGCGCGTGCAAATTAGCGCTGCGCGTGTCTCCTCAATGTCGTCGTCCGACAGCACCCGGAGCGCGGCGCCGTCGATGTCGCTGTATTGGCCGCTCCTGAGCGCCCACAAGAATGCGAACAGACCGCTGAGACCCAAGGCAAGCGCGATCGGCAGCAGATAGATCAGAACATTCATGATTTCACCCTGCGTGCCCGCAACGCATTGAGTGTCACCAGCATCGACGAGCCCGACATCGCCAGCGCGGCGATCAGCGGTGTTACAGCACCGGCAATCGCGATCGGGACCGCAACGGCATTGTAGATCGCTGCAAGCCACAGGTTCTCCGTCATCAGGGCCCGCGCCCTGCGCGCGATCAAGATGGCATCGAGCACCGGCTTGAGGCGCTCGCCAAGAAAGACCGCGTCGGCCTGCGCCTGCGTCACGTCCGCGGCGCTGATCGGCGATATCGACACATGCGCGGCGGCCAGCGAAGGCGCGTCATTGAGACCATCCCCCACCATCAGGACACGGCGGCCGGTATCCCTCAGCGTCTCAATCAATGCGATCTTTTCATCCGGCTTCAGGCCGGCCTGCCAACGCGCAATGCCAAGCGCCTGCGCGACCGGTTCGACAGCGTCGCGGTGATCGCCCGACATAATCTGAATGTCGAGACCTTGGTCGCGGAGAGTTTTGATGACCGCGACGGCATCCGACCGAAGCGTCTGGCTGATGTCGATTGCAAGCGTCTGCCCGAGATAAGAGAAGTAAATATGGGAGATACCGTCACTTTCCCGGCTCGGAATTGCACGGGATGCCGCAGAATTCGGCAGCGCCGAGGCGCGCCTCCACTCCGTCGATAGTGACGCGAACGCCCCGCCCCGGCTCCTCGACTGCGCCTTCGAATGGCGCGCGCGTGGCCGCCTCGCGCGCGAGCGCCGCCGCAAGCGGATGGCGACTCGACAGCGCCAGTCGCGCCGCGTTTTGCAACAGCCCACAGTCAAGCTCGGTCGCATTGGCGACACGCGGTTCTGGCAGCGTCAACGTTCCGGTCTTGTCGAAGATGACCATGTCGGCTTCGGCCAGCCGTTCGATAGTATCGCCAGAATTCAAAATGACATTAGCCTGAAACAAGGTTCCGGACGCGACAACCTGGACTGCGGGAATTGCCAGAGCTAGCGCACAAGGACATGTAATGATGAGCACCGCGATGGCCGTCACCAAGGCATCATGCAAACTCGCGCCAGCAAACAGCCAGCCGATCAAGGTCAAGGCGGCCGTCAGATGCACGACCGGCGCGTAGACGCGGGAGGCCCGATCGGCGAGCCGCATGGCCCGAGACTTGGCGCTAGCTGCCTTGTCCAGAAGCTTCTCGATCTCGTCGATCAGCGCGGTACCGCCGGCGGCCGTCACTTTCAGGGTCAGCGCGCCGGAATAGTTCATGCTACCGGCATAGACAGTCGCGCCGTGTGTAACCTTGCGCCGTGTCGTTTCACCTGTAATCAAGCTTTCGTCGACCTCGGACATGCCGCCAAGGACTGTGCCGTCGGCGGGCACGCGCTCGCCCGGCTTGATCAGCAGCCGGTCGCCCGCTTTCAGGGCGCCCACCGGGACGCTGACCAATTCGTCGCCGGCAAATCGATGCGCGGTATCGGCTCTCAGGGCCGCCAAGTTTCCGGCGATCGCGCGCGTTTTGCGCCGCATCGCGTGGTCAAGCGCGCGTCCGACCAGCAGGAAGAAGAGCAACATGATCGCCGAGTTCGAAATAGGCGTGCTCGGCATGGTTGGCGGTTTCCACGACCGACATGCCGAGCGCCAGGATGACGCCAAGTGAAATCGGAACATCCATGTTAAGCGAACGCGATTTGAGCGCGCGCCAGGCACTTGCGAAGAATGGTCGGCCCGCATAGGCAGCAGCCGGCAAGGCAATCAGCGCCGACGCCCAATGGAAGAAGTCGCGCGTCTCGGCGGTGATGTCGGTGACATTGCCGGACCACACCGACACGGACAGCAGCATGATGTTCATGGCCGCGAAAGCCGGCGACGGCCAGGCAGCGCGTCAGGCGGCGCGTCTCGATAGCCTCCTCCTGCTCAGCACGCAGCGGCTCGAACGGATGGCCGTGATAACCATTGTCTTCCAGCACCTGAAGGATTTGCGCGGGCTTCACTGCACCATCAGCCCAGGCGATGTGCAGCCGCCGATTGGTGAAATTGAGCCGCGCCTCGGTTACCCCCGGCACGCTCTTCACTGCTCCTTCAATGCGCGCAATGCAGGCGCCGCAAGCAATGCCGTCAACCGCAAGATCCATACCGACAATGCCGTTGCCTGCCGGCTTTGCATAAAGTGAAAGATCGAGCGTCTCGGTCATCGGGCTTACAGCTTGCTCCATTCACCCCCGCAAATGCGGACAAACAGCTGATGAATCCGTTGCCACGTCACCTAAGGGTCACGCGGCTGCGCGAACGGAATACGCGCGTGCCGTCACGATATAGATCCACGATCAACTCCCATTGCCCCGACTGCGCCTGGGTTTGGCCTCGAAACTTGCCTGCTTCCACGCGATCGAGCGCGATCAAATGGTCGAGCCTTTCATCGGCCGGATGTGCAAGCCGCGCGTGCGCGTTAGCCCGGTAATCGGCGTCCCAAATGCGTCGCGCACGGAAATATCAAGTGCAGCCTCGCCGAGCTTGCCGCGCGCAAGATTGCCATCGACCTGCCAATGCAATTCGTCCTGCCGCTCGGCTCTGGCGACGTCCTGTTCGAACATAAGTCCAGCTTTATAGGAGCTTGTTGTTTCCACGCCGCCGAAGGTGGAGGTTGCCGCCTTCACCAGCCATGCATTGACACCGAAGACGACACCGAAGAATCCAAGCAGGCAAAACAGCACGTGCCGGCCGGTCAATTCGCGCGGTTTGTCACGCCCTTTCACGATGATGCCTCCGTTACGGGCCGAAGAAATGATCGCGCATTTCGGCGATTTCCCCGGAATCATTATCGATTAACCTGAAGAGTATCGAGGTCGAAGGCGGCGGCGAATCCGCACTGTAGTCCGTCACCACGACGCGTACCTCCTTGGTCTGATCGGGACCGACGGTAACCAACTGACGCCCGTCGGCGCGCGGCGGCAGGCCCACGAAATCGATAAGCGTCGACGGCAAACCATCGACGCTCACGATGAAGTCGCGGTATTTGAGTTGCTTGTTGACAATACGGATTGTGTAGCCGTTTCGTAGCGCGCCGTCGGAGAGGCGCACATACATCGGATTACGATCATGAATAACGCTGATGCCTTCGCTGTCGCGCGTGGCAAGCGTGTAGAGCATGATTCCGCCGACAACCGCGATGACCAGCGCATAGAAGGCGGTGCGCATGCGCACGAGTTTGTAGAAAGCCTCTTTTCCTTCAATCCGCTGCTTGATGTTAATGTCGGTATCGTACGCAATAAGCCCCGTTGGACGGCCAACCTTGCGCATGATGATATCGCAGGCGTCGATGCACAATCCGCATTGGATGCAGCCGAGATTGGCACCGCCGCGGATATCGACGCCCGTCGGGCACACATGCACGCATTGCAGGCAGTCGACGCAGTCGCCCGCCCGCTCGCCATGGGCGCGGAGTTGTTCGGCCTTCTTGACCGAACAACGCGGCTCGCCGCGGTCGTATCGGTAGGTGACGTTGAGCGCAAATTCATCCGTAAGCGCGGCCTGAATGCGCGGCCACGGGCACATATAAAGACACACCTGTTCGCGCATGTGGCCGGCAAGCGAATAGGTGGTGACGGTGAGTATGCCGATCCAGGCATAGGCGACAATCGGCGCCTCGCCGGTCGCGAGTTCCTTCACCAACGTCGGCGCGTCGGAAAAATAGAGAACCCAAGCGCCGCCAGTCCACCAAGCTACCATAAGCCAGAGGAAATGCTTCAAGCCCTTGCGGGCATAGGTCGCAACGGTCCACTTTCGGACATCGCGCTGCATATGTTCGCGACGGTCGCCTTCAAGTATCCGCTCGATCGCGAAGAACAGATCAGTCCAGACGGTCTGCGGGCAAAGATACCCGCACCACACACGCCCCGCGACCGCGTTCATAAGGAACAGAACCATCGCTGCGAGAATGAGCAGGCCGGTCAAATAGTAGATTTCCTGCGGCCAGATCTCGATGAAGAAGAAATAGAATCGGCGATTGGGGAAGTCGATCAGCACCGCCTGCGATGGCGCATGGGGCCCTCGCTCCCAGCGCACAAAGGGGAGCAGATAGTAGATGCCAAGTGTAACGACGAGCACCACCCATTTAATGTTGCGGAATTTTCCGCGCACGCTTTGAGGATAAATTTTCCGTCGCGGTGCATAGAGCGGGACGTCATCGTCTGGCGAGGCCTGTCCGACTTCCGCCTCGGCCACCAAATGTGCAAGCGCCGGCGCACCTAGTCCCGGCTCATCCGCCGACATGGTACGCACCTGCGCGGTCATTTTTCGCCGCCGCCGAAACTGTACACGTAGACCGTCAGCGCCTTGATGATGGGCTCGCTGAGGCGGCCGCTCCAGGCCGGCATCACCGCGCCGCGACCGTTCTGGATTCCTTGCACGATGGTCGCTTTGTCGGCGCCATAGAGCCAGATCTTGTCGGTCAGGTTCGGCGCCCCGATCTCGCGTTTGCCCTTTCCCTCGGCGCCCGTGACAAAGGACGCAGTTATCGGCGAAGACTTTTTTGCCAAGAGCGAGTTCGGCGCCGGGTTCGGTGGAAAGGCCGGACAGTGATCGGACAAAGTCGGCGACCGCCGAAATCTCGTTGGCCTTGAATATCCCGTCGCGGCCGAACGCCGGCATATTGCCTTGTGGCCCTTGTCGTCGCCCGAACGCGCGCCGTGACGGATCGTCTGCTCGATGTCGGCGAGCTTGCCGCCCCACAGCCAGTCGTCGTCATTGAGGTTTGGATAACCCTTGCCGCCGCCGCCGCCGGCGCCATGGCACGGCGCACAATTGTCGGCGAAAGCAACGCGTCCTTGCGCGCGAGCGAAGTCTAGCAATTGCGGGTCCGCGGCGATTTCGGCGACCGTGGCGCTGGCAAGCCTGTCCATCATCGGACCGCGTTGGAGCTTGAGCTCATCGAGATCGGCGACAATGGCACTGCGCGTGTGCCAGCCGAACACGCCCTGTGTCGAATTGTTCAGGAGCGGCCATGCCGGATAGACAATCCAGTAGCCGATTGCCCAAACGATAGTGATGTAGAACAGCCACAGCCACCAGCGTGGCAGCGGCGTATTCAATTCGCGCAATCCGTCCCACTCGTGCCCGGTTGTCGCCGTGCCGGTCAGTGCGTCGATTTCCTTGTGTTCTTCGGCCACGGCTCAATCCTCCCGTAGCGGGATCTGCGCCGCCTCATCGAATTGCTTCTTCCGCGAAGGCCACAACGCGTAAAGCACCACCGCTGCGAAAATGACCACAAAGTAGGCCAGACCCCATGTCTGGGCGAATTCCGCAACAGCTTGATAGGTTGGGTCCATGGCGATCACCGGATATTGGCTTTGTCGTCGTACAGCTTGAAGTCGACCTGCGTGCCGAGCATCTGCAGATAAGCAATCAGCGCGTCGGCTTCGGTGATGCGAGCCGGATTGCCGTCGAAATCACGCGCATTTACTTTCGGATAGCGCTTGGCGAGATCGGCGCCGTCAGGACTGTCGTTTGTGGTCTGCGTCACTACGTCGCGGTCGCAGCGTTGGCGATCATCTCATCTGTGTAGGGCACACCAAGCAGTGCCTGTACCTTGAGATCTTGCGCGATGTGCGTGAAATCGAGATCGGTGTCTGCCAACCACGAATAGTTCGGCATCACCGAGCCGGGCACCACCGAACGCGGCTCACGCAGATGATCCTGGTGCCACGTATCGGAATACTTGCCGCCGACGCGCGCAAGATCGGGGCCGGTGCGTTTGGAACCCCACTGGAAGGGCCGATCGTACATGCTCTCGGCCGCAAGCGAGTAGTGGCCGTAGCGCTCGACCTCGTCGCGCAGCGGGCGAATCATTTGCGAGTGGCAGAGATAGCAGCCTTCGCGCACATAAATATTGCGGCCGGCAAGTTCGAGCGGCGTATATGGACGCACGCCATCAACTTTCTCGATTGTGTTCTTCAGATAGAAGAGCGGCACGATCTCGACGAGACCGCCGATGGCGATCACGATCAGGATGCCGATCACCAAAATGATCGAGTTCTTCTCGAGGATGGCGTGTCTTGACCAGAGCGACATTGCGACCCCCGCCTATTCCGCCGGCGCCAGCGCTGAGGCCGGCGGGCGCGACGGAAACTGCCGAATTCACGGTTTTCCAGAGATTCCACGCCATCAGCAGCGCGCCAATAAGGAATAGCAGGCCGCCGATCGCTCGAATGACATAGAAGGGGTGCATCGCCTCCACTGTTTCGACGAAGGAATATTCCAGGAAGCCGAGGCTGGTGTAGGCGCGCCACATCAGGCCTTGCAGAATTCCCGAGACCCACATCGCGCTGATGTAGAGCACGATGCCGATTGTCGAGATCCAGAAGTGCCAGTTGACCAGCTTGAGTGAATAGAGCGGGCGATTCCACAGCCAGGGCACGAGGCAGTAAAGCGCGCCGAACGAAATGTAGCCGACCCAGCCGAGCGCTCCGGAATGGACGTGGCCGATGGTCCAGTCGGTATAGTGCGACAGCGAGTTGACGATCTTCACCGACATCATCGGCCCTTCGAAGGTCGACATGCCGTAGAACGCGACCGACACCACCATCATGCGCAGCACCGGATCGGTGCGCAGCTTGTCCCAGGCGCCGGACAGCGTCATGATCCCGTTGATCATTCCGCCCCAGGACGGCATCCACAGCATGATCGAGAACGTCATGCCCAGTGTCTGCGCCCAATCGGGCAACGCCGTATAATGCAGATGATGCGGGCCGGCCCAGATGTAGAGGAATATCAGCGCCCAGAAGTGAATGATCGACAGCCGATAGGAATAGACCGGCCGGTCGCAACGTTTCGGAATGAAGTAATACATGATCGCGAGGAAGCCGGCGGTGAGGAAGAAGCCGACCGCGTTGTGGCCGTACCACCATTGCACCATGGCATCCTGAACGCCCGACCAAACGATGTAGGATTTCGGCGAAAACAGCGAAACCGGCACGGCCGCGTTGTTGCCAAGATGCAGAACCGCGATGGTGAGAATAAAAGCGAGATAGAACCAGTTCGCGACATAGATGTGCGGCTCCGTGCGCCGCATGATGGTCGCGAGGATAGACGAGGAAATAAACGACCCACACCACCGTTAGAAATAGATCGGCGTACCATTCCGGTTCGGCATATTCCTTCGATTGTGTGATGCCGAGGAGATAGCCAGTGCCGGCGATGACGATGAAGAAATTGTATCCGAGGACGACGAACCAGGGCGCGATGCCGCCGGCGAGGCGCGCGCGGCAAGTTCGCTGCACGACGTAAAGAGAGGTCGCAATCAGGACATTCCCGCCAAATGCGAAGATCACCGCAGAAGTGTGAAGTGGACGCAAGCGGCCGAAAGTAATCCACGGCAGGTCAAGATTGAGGAACGGAAACGCAAGCTCGCACGCGATGTAGAGCCCGACCGTGAACCCGGCAATGCCCCAGCACACTGCCGCGACGCTCGCGAACTTGACCGGCCCCATGTTGTAGTTGGGCTTGCCATCGATTGTCAGCGGCGGCGCTTCGACCGGACGCTCGTAATAGCGGTTGATGATGGCGAACACAGCCGCGATGCTGGCAGCAGCAAACAAATAGGCGTGGAACGCAAATTCCGGCGTATAGGCTTTGGCTGCGATGACGATCGACAGCAATGCCAATGCCGTGAAGGCGAGCGCCGAGCCCCCCTCACCGATCGTCATTGTTTTTCGGGAAGCGAGCGCGTTCGCCATGCTTTTCATGTCCATATTGGCTTGGCGGAAGCATTCCGGGGCCTTGGAAAGTTTATCCCCTGGCGCCCTGCGCTTGCCTTGATGCAGGTCAAATCGCTAATCAGCCGCCGCGCGACCAGCCGCGCCAGCCCCACCGGCGCGGGCCACTGGTGTTGATGCGCGCCTTCTGCTCATCGTTAAGCGTAGCGTAAAAGGCATCGAATGCCGGGCGAACGGTCTTGATCGCTTGCTGCATGGCGTCGAGGCGCTTTTCCATCAGTTCAAGCCGCAGCCGATGCATTGGCCGGAAACTCGCGCGGACACGCGGCCGCAACGATTTCCGCTGCCTTGGACGACGCGGTTCGCAAATCGTTTAACGCCGCACGCTGGGCGTCGGTTGGGTGATCAAGCGTTCGATACGTTCCATCCGCCATTCGGCAAGCCCGGCGCCGCGCGGGTCGCACATTGCGCCCATGCCACCTCTCCCACCACCCCAACCCATCATGCCCGGACCCATCATCATGCCAGGACCCCAGCCATAACCGCGCGGGCCATAACCTGGGCCGGACCCAGGACCCGCACCCGGCCCACCGCCAGGCGCAGGTGTCCCGGCAACGGGCGGATTGCCAGGATCAGGACCGGCAGGTTGTGCAACTGCGGGTGCAGCCAGAATCGTTCCGGCGACGGCAATGGCCGCAACGGACATCAGAAATGATTTCATGGCTTATCTCCCGCAATGGATGAACTATTATGAATTATTATGCAGGGCCTGCAATGCGCAGGCTTTGACGCAAGTCAACAGAAGACATAGTACCGTCAGGCCGGTGGCGCAAATTCACGCCCGATGTCGGCAATCGAGACTTGAGGCGTGACGACGGAGCGTTACGTTGTACGGTCCCTCCGATAGAGAACGCCCAGGCTAAAACCGTCATCGTCAAAGCACCCGCGCGATCACTTCCAGCGAACACCGATGCCCATGGGTGTGCGTACCAACGCATCGGCTACGTAAACGTAGCCGAGCCGGTGCCGTAGGTAGCGCCAAGCACCATCACCAGCGCCAACGCGATGATCGTCATCACAAAGCCGGTTCGGACGAAGTCGCGGGCGTTGAATGGAGCTGCGAGAGACATAGGAACCTCCGAGCGAAATAACCGCTGCGGAGGATAAACAATACGGCTAGCGTCCTTGAGGATATCAAACTCGGCCAAGCCTAGTACATATTCTGATGGCAGCAGGATTTTCCTTCGCCCCCGGGCAAATGACAAAGACGCGCCCTGTGCTCGCTTGAGCCACGGTAGCGCGCCTTCTCGTCGCCCCTTAACCCATCAGGCGGCGGACTTGACGTTGATCTTTTTGACCTGGTCGGGCGCTAATGAGCTACCGTCTCGTCACGAGGTTCAATGACTATTCCCGAATACGGCTCGATCCAAACAAGGTGATCCCTCACCGCCTTAACACCCGGGATATTTTCAGCCGCTACTTTTATCGCCTCGCGTTGGCGTTCGTCGACGATCGCCCCCCACAATTCAACTACGCCGTCGCGCACTACGACATTGGTCATGGCGGCCGGCGCCCAGTCCGCTTTTTGTATCTCTGCAAGCAGCGTCTCACGAATCGTCACGTCGTCTTTTCGCGGCAGGCTGCGCGACTCGCGCCATGCTCACCATCGCGTGCATAAGATTAGATCGGGTGACGATCCCAACCAATTGTTCGCCGCACAGGACCGGCACGCGCTTGATGCGCTTGCGCTCCATCAGCTCAACGATTTCTTCGAGCGGCGTATCGTCAGCGACAGTTTGTACGTCGGTCGTCATGACTTCAGAGACCTTGCTACCGTGCGAATGACTGTATTCGGCAGCGATACGGCCAGGACCCATGAGAAACTCGAGCCAGCGGGAGCGCTTGTGCTCCGTGCGCGTCTCTCGGCGACGGAGAAAATCACCTTCCGAAAGTACGCCGACCAACTTGCCTCCTTCATCAACGACCGGCAGTCCACTGATGTGGTGCTGAAGCATCAATCGCGCAGCTTCGAGCACGGTTGCATCTGGGACGACGGAGATGACGTCGCGCGTCATGACATCTTCGGCTTTCATGGCAGTCCTCCAGTAACCACGTGCGCCATGAAACCATAGGACTTGTCGTGCGGACTTGATCCAAGTCAATCGCCACTAGTGTTTCCACTCCGGCACCGGCACGGGCGTCCAGTTCCTCTTAAGCTGCATGTCGTCAACAATGGCATTGGCGGCGATATAACCGGCTGCTCCGTTGACGCCGCCGCCATTGCCCGATGACGATCCGCAGAGATAGAGACCTTCCACGGGGGTGCGAGAACCGGGCATCAGCGGGTGCGGCCTGTTGATGCCAAGCTGGCTCGGAATATAGGCACCGACGCGCACAGCTCCTTGCCGCATGTTCGCATTCTGCTGTTCGACGTCGAGTGGCGTAAAAAGATAGCTCCCAAGCAGATTGTCGCCGTCGAGATTCGATGCGTAGACCCGCCAGTAATCAAGAATGCGCCGGGTGTAGTCACCGCGGCGACGCTCCCATTCCTGGGGTGAGCCGTCGACCGAATAAGGCGCGAATGGCCACCAAAATGCGACATGCTTGCCCGCCGGAGCGTAGCTCGGATCGAATTGGCTGTTGCAGGCGCCGTTCCCCATCAGGATTCTTGGAAATTTTTTCGCCGTACAATCTTCAAAACAACTGGCGACGTCGTCGATATGGTCCATGCCAAAGAATATATTGTAGGCGCGCGCCACATCCGGGTCGAAGTCGGCGGCACGATAAGCCGGCGGATTCTTGAGCGCGAGATGCAAGGTCACAAGACTATGGTTGCCCCAGTGCCATGATTTGGCCTTCTCGCGCACCGGCTCGGGAAACAGTTCCTCATCCGTCATTTGCAGGGTGGTGGGGAAGTCGATCGCGCTCGCGACAAATTTGCGGCCGTGAATTCGACGGCCATCGGCGAGCGTCACGCCGGTCGCACGGCCATTCGTTACGTTGATTTCCTTCACGTCGCAGCCGGTAACGATTTCACCGCCGCCAGCCTCTACAACCCGCGCCAGCGCGAGCGGCAGGGAAGCCGCCCCGCCCAGGTGAAGCTTGCGATATTGGCAAAGATGGCCGGAAAAACGATGCCCGCACCGGGCACGTTCTCCGTTGTAATTACGTGCATATATGAGGTGAACAGCGTTCGGATTCGTTCGTCGACGAAATGCTTCCGCACAACGCTGAACAGATCATGCTGGGCGTGCGAGAGCAATTCTTTTGCTTTTGGTCCGACCAATCGATCGACGAGCTGCTCGCGCGGCAATGGCGCATTATAGAGTAGCGAAACCAGCAGCGGCCGCATCTCCTCGCAATAGGTATGCCAAAGCGCGCGAAACGTCTCGGCGTCTCGCTTGGAAAAGCGCGCAAGTGAGGCACAAGTCTTTTCGAGATCTTTGTAGATGACGATGCCGGTACCGTCACGGAAAACGGCCGCTTGCTGCACCGGCGGCTCAATGTAGGAAAACCCGTAGCGGTGCAGCTCAAGATCATGGAGCAGCGGGCAGAGCCCGAGCCCCATGTAGAAATTGGCATGCAGGTTGAGCTTGAAGCCCGGAAGAATCCGCTCTTCGGTGCTCGTCCCACCGCCGATGCGACGGTTGCGTTCTAGGACAACAACGCGCAAGCCAGCTCGCGAAAGATAGGCGGCAAGTGTCAGGCCGTTGTGCCCGGCACCGATCACTACGCCGTCAAATTCCGCCATAGCGCCCCGCCGACATATCGATATCCCTAACAACCTAACGCCGTGTGATGGCGCTAACAATGGCGTAGAAATTGCTCCCGCTTGCCCGTCGCGCTGACAATGAAAAGCCCCGGCATAGCAGTTGCCGGGGCAGTTAAGCTGGACATAATCGGGGAGGACGACGTCCAGCTCTATGAATTGAGGCGACTCAATGCCCCGCGATTGCGCAGGACGATGCGGCGAGAAGTCGGCACCGCGATGGTCGCCGCGTTTTCCAGTTGCGTGAGGGTCCGTGATACGGTCTCGATCGTCAGCCCAAGATAATCGGCTATGTCCTGGCGGGACATTGGCAAATCGACCTCGGTTGCGGCCGCCGTGCGCGCTGACATTTCCAGAAGGAATCCGGCGACCCGCTCCCGCGCGGTTTTGATCAGCAACATGATATGGTCCTGGGCGCGCTGCAATTCGCAGGCGGTGGTCGTCCATAACTTGCGCGCAATCTCGGGGTCGCGCATCGCAAGGCCGATCAGGGAACTGCGTTTGATCACCAGCACCTTGCAGTCGATGATGGCCTCGGCGGAGAGCGATATGATTTTCGCCGACCTCGAGCCCAAAAAGATCACCTGGCAAATAAAATGCACCGATTTGGCGACGACCGTCGTTGAGAACCTTGTAGGTGCGGACGCTCCCGCTCAGCAGCTTGTACAGATATTCGGCTCGCTCGTTTTCGCCGTAGATCTCGGCATTGCGCGTAAACGGCATCGTCGCGCCCATCAAGTCAATCTGACCGGTGAGTGCGTGTGAGGCCGCTGGCAATTGGCGCTGGGCAGCCGCCGGCTGCGGTGTTGCACGGTGGGTCATCGTCTGGGTGAGCATGGCACTGGTCCTTGGTAAATTTGATGGTTCTCGATACCTGTGGAACGAGCAGCCCGAAATTCAGGTAATCTCCATAAGGGGTTCCCCGGAGGCGCAATGAAGCTGTCGGCACGGCAAACTGGGCCCGCTATGGATCGTATCCACATGGCGGAAGCCATTGAGAAAACAAGCTTTTATGGCCCCAGCGAGTGGGGCTGGCCGCTGCGTTATGGGGTCGCGCCGGCCAGCGTCGTCCTCGCGCTGGCAATCCGCACACTGTTGACGCCGGTGCTGCACGGCGATGCGCTTTTTTTCTATTTCGTTCCGCCGGTTTTGATCTCGGCTGCCATCGGTGGTTTCGGGCCCGGTTTACTGGCGACGCTTCTGAGCATACTGGCAGCACTTTTGTTGGCGACCGATACGACGGCACTTTCGAAGCTCATTCTAATTAATGGCGTCGCCTTCTTGGTTATTGGCATTGGCGTCGCGTGGGGCGGCGAAACGCTGCACCGCAGCCGCCGGCGCGCGAACCTCATGACAAGAGACGCGCTCGCCCGTGAGGCCCATTTACAGTCGATCCTCGATACCGTGCCTGAGGCAATGATCGTTATCGACGAGCGCGGCACTATGCAGTCGTTCAGCAGCGCCGCCGAGCGTCTGTTCGGCTATCAAGCGGCAGAGGCACTCGGCCAGAATGTCAAGAATCTGATGCCTTCGCCCTATCGCGAAAACCATGACGGCTACCTGTTGCGGTATATGACTACCGGCGAGCGGCGCATCATTGGAATCGGGCGCGTCGTGGTCGGCCAGCGCAAAGACGGCTCGACATTTCCGATGGAGCTTGCTGTCGGCGAGATGAAATCCGGTGACCAACGCTACTTCACCGGGTTTATCCGCGATCTGACCGAGCGGCAGAAGACAGAAGCGCGCTTGCAGGAATTGCAATCAGAGCTTGTTCATATTTCGCGTCTGACCGCGATGGGCGAGATGGCATCGACGCTGGCGCATGAACTCAATCAGCCGCTATCCGCTATTTCCAATTACCTCAGGGGTTCGCGGCGGCTGCTTGAGGGGAGCAGTGATGTAAATTCGACGATGATGCGTGACGCCCTTGAGAAAGCGGCCGAGCAAGCCATGCGCGCAGGATATATCATCCGGCGGCTACGCGATTTTGTCTCGCGTGGCGAGAGCGAGCGCCGAGTCGAGAACATCATCAAGCTCGTTGAAGAGGCAAGCGCCCTGGCCTTGGTCGGTGTTAAGGACCGCGGTATCCGCGTTCAATTTCAATTTGACCCGGCGGCGGATCTAGTGCTCGCGGACCGCGTGCAAATCCAGCAAGTCCTTCTGAACCTAATCCGTAATGCCATGGATGCGATGGAAACCGCGCAGATACGCGACCTTGTCGTGGCAATTGCATCGGTAGAAGACAGGTTTGTCCGGATCAGCGTGCTTGATAGCGGGTCGGGCCTCGCACCCGAGGTGGCCGATCAGCTATTCCAGCCATTCATCACCACCAAACGCCAAGGAATGGGTGTTGGGCTGTCGATTTCGCGAACAATTGTCGAGGCCCACGGTGGACGCATCTGGGCGGAGCCCAATCCTTCTGGCGGCACGATTTTTCACTTCACGCTTGCGGCCGTAGATGAAGAAGGAGACGTCGACGATGCAGCCTGAACCTATCGTCTACGTGATCGATGACGACGATGCCGTTCGGCAATCGCTCGAATTCCTGCTTAAGACGGCAGGTATCGAGACCCGCGGTTTCGACTTGGCCAAGGCATTCCTCGGTGTCTTGCAACAAATCAAGTCCGGCTGCATCGTCACCGACGTGCGTATGCCGGAGATTACGGAATTGATCTCCTTCGCCGCGTAAAGGAGATGAAACTCGACATTCCCGTCATTGTCATCACCGGCCACGGAGACATTTCGCTCGCCGTAGAGGCCATGAAGATCGGCGCAATCGACTTCCTCGAAAAGCCGTTCGATGACGAGCTTCTGCTCGCCTCAGTCTGCTCGGCGCTTAATAAGGACGCGAGCAAGGCGAAGCACAAAGCTGATCTCACCGAGATCCAGGATAAGTTGGCCGCGCTATCAAACCGCGAACGCCAGGTGCTCGAAGGCCTGGTTTCCGGTAACGCAAACAAAGTCATCGCCTTCGATCTCGGTATCAGCCCGCGCACGGTGGAGATCTACCGCGCCAACCTTATGACGAAGATGGCAGCAAACAGCCTCTCCGACCTGGTGCGGATGGCTATGACGGTCGGCATCCTCGAGAGCTCTGACAAACGATGACACTGAGCGCGGCTTGAATTGCGCCGCCCCTCAGCCAGTCTGGTTCGGTCTAGCGCCAAGCCCGCGCATGAAGCGTTCGCGAATTTGCACCGGATCACGCTCGGTAGTCCCGACAGCCGGCTTGTCATCGATGCGTGCGGCGATGAAGCATGGCCCCCCACCCTTGAGCGCAGATGCAATCAAGCGATCAAAATCGTCCTCGTCCGCAGCCCACGCGCTCTCGGCAATTCCTGCGCCGCGCGCGATGGCGACCAGATCCGCCGATTCCGCGCTCGCCGTCGGCTGCGAGCCTGTGATCTGGTAGATGCCATTGTCCCATATGACGATGGTGAGATTTTTCAGACTTCGCTCGGCAACGGTGGCGAGACATCCGAGCTGCATAAGCAGCGAACCGTCGCCTTCCAGTGCGATCACATGACGGCGTGGCTGCGCGATCGCGACGCCAACTGCGATCGGAATGGCAAGCCCCATGCTGCCGAGCATGTAGAAATTTTGCGCGCGCAGCCCGCTCGCCCACAAGTCGAAATTGGCATTTCCGATGCCCCCAATGACCGCCTCTTCGCGCTTTAGGTGGCCGACGAGCCGTTTTGTGAGCTCGAAGCGGTTCATAATTTTCGCATTGTGTGCGCCGATTGCTGTCGTCGGAGCCGCATTCATGGCGTTTGCCCCTTGAATACCTTACCGCCAGTGAGCAGCGGCGAAAGGATGAAGGTGACCGGCGCCTGGGTCGCCACCGCCTGTTTGATCGAGCGGTCGAGGATAAAGGCGAGCTCGTCTTGGCGAGTGATGGTTATGTTTTCAACCGCCAGCGAATTAAGCACCGGCCGCATGGTCTTGCAGACCAGCGCCTGCCCGAGGTTGAACTCCCCCAGAGTGCCGCGTTCAGACACGAAGAGCAGCGCCGGAATCTGCGACGGCACTATCAGCGAAGCGAGTGCGTTGGGGATAGTGCCGAAACCGCTGGTCTGCATCAGCACCGCGCCATGCAACCCACCCATCCATGCACCGGCAACGATTCCGAGCGCCTCCTCTTCACGGGTTGTTGCAAAAGCGGTGAAGAAACTATCGGCGTGAATGGCCTTGATCAGGGGCGTAAAGACCCTATCAGGAACATAAACAACAAGTCTGACATCGTTGGCTTTCAGCGTATCCAGTACGATGTCGTGCCAGCCTGTAGTTTGCGTTTGCTTATATGTCATGGAGAGGGCGATCGCACGGTTGTCATTGAATATTGTGAAAATTGCGTCGCTTGGTTGAGCCCGGTCTCAATTTCGCGTCGAAGCCATTGCTCCAGTATTCGCAAAAGCTTAGCCTAAGACCATTCGCGGCGCTAATCAGAAAATACTGCGAAGCAGAAGGGGAGGACGATGACCGAATTCAATGAATACAAGGCGCCGTCACGGCGCAGCGTTCTTAAGGGCGTAGGCGCGTTGACTGCAGGCGCCACCGCGCCCGCATTTTTGCGTGTGCGCTCGGCCTATGCGGCCTATCCAGACCGGCCGGTGAAAATCGTGGTGGCCAATACGCCCGGCGGGCCATCCGATCTGGTCGGACGCATGATTTCCGCCGCACTTCAGCAATCCACCGGCAAGACGTTTATCATTGAAAATATCGGCGGGGCCGGCGGCAACATCGGAATGGCAAACGCGGCGAAATCAGCCGCCGATGGCTACACGCTCCTGCTTGCGACGAATGCATATTCGGTCAATGCCAGCCTATACAGTAAAATTCCATATGACCCGCTCAAGGATTTTGTGGGTGTGAGCGAACTTGCAACATCACCCAACACTTTCGTGGTCAAATCGGAGCTTCCGGCCAAGACCATCAAGGAATTTGTCGCGCTCGCCAGAGCCAATCCGGAAAAGTTCAACTGCGCTACACCTCCGATCGGAACGACGCCGCAAATTCAGCTGGAAGTTCTCAAATTGCGTGAAAAGCTGCCGAAGCTGGAAGACGTCGTGTTCAAAGGCGGCGGCGATGCGCTGCAGGCGTTGCTCAGCGGCACAGTGCAATTGAGTTCCGGCTCGTTGCCGCCCGCTGCACCGCATATCAAGGCGGGCTCGCTTCGTTGCCTTGCTGTCACCGGCGAAAACCGATGGCCCGATATGCCAGATGTTCCGACGATGCAGGAAGCCGGTTACAAGGATTTCGTTTTCGCTACAGACACAGTGTTGCTCGCACCGTCGAAGACTCCACCAGAGGCCATCAAGTGGCTCGAAAAAGAAACTCTCAAGGTGCTTGCGACGCAAGACATGAAAGATAAGCTTTACAAAGCCGGCTTCCAGGTGCGGCCGAAGGGCGCTGACGCTGCCTGGGCGCGTGTGACAAAGGAAATCGATATGTTCAAGAACATTATCGATCAGGCTGGCATCAAAAAACTATAGTACCGATGGTTATTCCGGGCCGCGAGCCCAACTCGTGTGCCCGGAGTCCGGCACTTGCGACAATCGCGTGTTTTTTGGGTTCCAGATCGTCGAATCTGGTCATTACTTTATCCGAAACTCGCTACCACCCACTTGGACAATATTCGGAATGACCGCGGAGTGAATATTGCGCATCAAGACCATTGAACCGATCGCGATCAGCCTCCCGATGCTCAAGCCCGTCATTATGGCGGGAGAAGAGGTACGTCGCGCCGATAACGTCCTGGTGCGTATCGAAGACGACAATGGCCATGTCGGTTGGGGAGAAGCTGCGTCTGCTCCCGTCATGACCGGCGATACGCTGGAGAGCATCGTTTCTGCCGCCCGTTATCTGAGTCCCGTCCTGAACGGCCGTGATGCTCCTGACATCGATGGCGCGCGGGCAGCGATGGACGGTCGAATGTACGGCAATCACGGCGCCAAGGCTGCAATCGAGATTGCGCTGCACGACCTCGCTGGACGCGCGGCAGGAAAACCAGTTCACGCCTTGCTCGGTAAAAAACTCCGCGGCCGTATACCGCTGCTTGGCGTAATCGGCGGCGGCGACCTCAACGGTGACGTGTGCGACGCTGAAGCGAAGAGAAATATCGGTTTTACGGCCTTCAAGATCAAGGTTGGTATCGGCACGCCAGAAAACGACGCGGCGCGTACGCGCGACATCTGCAGAATTCTCGGCGGCGGAAAACTCATCTCGGCGGACGCCAATCAAGGATACACCGGAGAACAAGCGCTTGCTTATGTGCGCGCCGTGAACGGGTGCGGCCTCGATTTCTTCGAGCAGCCAGTAGCGGCACACGACATCCGTGGCATGGCTGATATTGCCGCATCAACTGACATTGCAATCGGCGCCGATGAAGGCATCCATTCGCTCGAAGACATCAGACGTCATCACGAATGCGGGGCCGCCCGTGGAGTGAGTCTCAAGGCGATCAAGCTGGGAGGTATTCGCGCCGTTGTCGGATGCGGGCAAGCTTTGCGATCATCTCGGCATGAGCGTCAACATTTCTTGCAAGACCGGCGAATCGAGTATCGCTTGTGCGGCGGCGTTGCATGCCGCATCTGTCATTCCCAACATCGGTTGGGCGCTGACTCTGACGCATTTCGGCCTAGCCGAAGATGTCACATCGCTTCCGATTCCCACCGGCAACGGCCATGTCGACAGTCTCGATCGGCCGGGCCTCGGCATCGATGTCGATGAAGATCGCGTGCGCCGTCATCGAATTGCAGTTGCCGCGCGCGACATCGCTTAAAACGACCTTGAAGTAAACGGCCGATTTTTCGACCCCATTTCGAGGCTTCCCGAAACTTTTTTCAAAATGAAATTCTTCGCCAAAAGGGGTGCACTGAAATGGCCCTCAAAATGCGTTTAAAAGGACGAAGTCGACCGAAGCGTTCATCCCGAGTAAGCGCCGCCCTTTGATCTGCCCGCGATACGTCCCGACATTCTGCACTCCGGTTTCCGGGTCTTTGGTGATGTAATGGCCGAATCTCACGGCGCGTTGCTTCCGTCGATGGAAAATTCGCGGCCAACTATTCCATCGTGGCTGCCGCCACGGCGACCCGCGCGGATGCCACGCGCGCGACTGATGCCGGGTCGACTGGTATCGCCAATCTCCATTGCCCAATAACGCCGGCCACTGTCGGACACTGCAAACGCAACGGCTTGGCAACCGCCGAGCATCATGTTTGCTCGGTGCGGCGGCGATTGCATCCACATTTGCCTTGCGCACGCCTCGCTCAGGCAACCGACTGCAACGTTCTCGGCGACGGCGCCCGCCGGGCCGCGACGTTCCATGAAGCCCCGATGATCGAGACTGTTGCGGCGAGCCATGTCATTGGCATGCTGCTGAGCGAGTGCGTGCAGCGCCGTACAATTGGCATAGCACAAGTCGCCTCCGGCGGCGCCAAACAACAATGCGAGCCCAAAGCGGACGACCCGAAGATTCATGACAGCAATGCTCGATGCCAAGGCGAGCATCATATCAGGCCGAACTAGCCATGTCCGATTTGGGTTGCCGGCTCAACCGGACATTTGCAGTGCAGCAACCCATGTCTTCTTTCGATCAGAAGCGGACATCGCAGGTGGCATGATGCCACTAAGGTCGTTGCGAAATCAGTCTAATTCGTCCTGTCTCCCGAACAGGAGGCGGCAATGAATGAACCGATTCTTTGTGCAATCTACACCCGCGTATCGACCGACCATAAGCTGAACCAAGAATTCAATTCCCTCCACGCCCAATATGACGCGGCGACCGCCTACATTCGAAGTCAACACGATGAAGGTTGGCGACTGACCCCCGACAGATACGATGACGGAGGTTACTCTGGCAGGAACCTGGAAAGGCCAGCCGTGCAGCGGCTGTTGACCGACATTCAAGCCGGAAAAATCAAACTCATCGTTGTCTACAAAATAGATCGGCTCACTCGCTCGCTCACTGATTTCGCCAAGTTAATGGAGCTGTTCGAACGTCACGACGTCTCGTTTACTTCAGTCACACAACCGCTCAATACGATGACGTCAATCGGGCGGCTGACGCTAAACGTCTTACTCTCGTTCGCTCAATTCGAGCGAGAGATTGCCTCCGAACGCATCCGCGATAAGCTTCGCATGGCCAAACTCCGGGGAATTTTGCTAGTCGGTTCACCGCCGCTCGGTTACGACAGGGTCAAGAGCAAGCTCGTCATCAACGAAGGGGAAGCTCAGCAGGTACGCATTATCTTCTCAAAATATTTGCGTTTCGGGACGCTGAAGGCTCTCGCTAAACACCTCAATAGGCGAAGTGTTCTGACCAAAGCCAGAACTCTGAAGAGCGGAAACATTCACGGAGCGGGCAAGTTCACCGCGTCGGGATTGCGCTACATGCTGCGCAATCGCTTTTATGTCGGCGAGGTCGACTGCGGGGACCAAATCGTCAAAGGCACGCATGCGCCGGTCCTTGATCGCGAGTTATTCGATGCCGTCCAATACCGCCTCGACATGCAGCGATATGGCCTCAACTTGGGAATGGGAACCGTAAGCATGATCTCACGTCGCAAAAACCAACTCCTCCTAGCGAAGACTCGCAATGAGCAAAAAGCAAAGCTTCCAATTGCGCTGTGCGATCTACACACGGGTGTCAAATGAGCGAAACCTAGCCCCCGTTTTCAACTCGGTCGATGCTCAATATGAAGCAAGCAGCGCCTACATTCTCAGCCAAACCTCTAAAGGTTGGGTAGAGGTTGCCGACCGATATGATGACGTAGGTTTTTCCGGCGGCAACACTGATCGGCCGGCGCTGCGGCGACTATGTCGAGAGGTTCAACTGGGGAAAATCGACCTCATCGCCGTCTATAAAATCGACCGTCTCACGCGCTCACTCCGCGATTTTGGGAAACTGGTCCAGCTCTTTGACCAACATCTCGTGTCCTTTGTGGCGGTAACACAGCCATTCAATACAGCCACTTCGATGGGACGAATGCTGCTGAACATACTGCTGTCGTTCGCCCAGTATGAGCGGGAAGCCGCAGCCGAGCGTATTCGTGACAAGATCGCTGCGTCCAAACGAAACGGTGCGTGGGTCGGCGGGAAGATCGCTCTCGGATACAAGACTCATGACGGCAAGGTCTCAATCAATGAAAGCGAGGCATGTCAAGTTCGCATGATTTTCAAAAAATATCTCGAGCTTGGCAGCTTACAGTTACTGCTCGAGTATCTTGCCGCGCGCGGCATCATGGCACGGGAGCGGGCGCTCAAAGGCGGAAAAATTCATCCTGCCTATCCGTTCACGTACGGCGGTCTCCGAGCGTTGCTCGGCAATCGGACCTACGTAGGCGACGTGGTATACGAAGGAAAGACATTTAAAGGCCCGCAGCCGCCGATTATCGGCCATGAAATGTTCAACGCTGTCCAACGACAGCGGCAGCGGATTTCACGAAATAAATACTAACGGCTAATGTTGCTACTGGCATAGCAAAAGACATTTGCGCCCAAGCTTTAATTAAGGCGGCTCGCCTGCTTTCCGTTTGACTGCCAGCACTTTGCTGAACGATTACGAGATAACGCGACATATTCGAAATAGCAGCTGCGCTTTATTCGAACGAAGACGTGTCAATCGACCTTGAACGGTTAGCCAAGGATTGTCGGCAGACGCCTCCGCAATGACGAGAAATGCGCTCAGGCTTCAAGCGCCATTGGCTGTTTTCCGCTTCCTGCACCGTGCAAGCAACCCGATTGGCGGCACAATGAGCCAAAAACATTTAGCGCGTGCATCTACCAAATCGGTTCGATCGGTCGGATCCCAGGGTCGATGTCGAGGAAGATATCGTGCGCCCTCATCGCGTTGCATTCGCAGGCGGAACGTGGCTTAGGCTGATTTGAGCCCTAGAATTTCGCGTGCTTCCCGGGGGCTCGCCGCGTGGCGGCCGAATTCCCCGCACAAATCGCGTAGGCGCGCTACAAGTTCTGCATTGCTTTTTGCGAGCCGGGTTCGATCGAATTTAATGTTGTCTTCGAGTCCGGTACGCAGATGGCCACCAAGTTCCAGTGTCCACCGGTTGACTTCAAGCTGGTGGCGGCCAATCCCCGCCGCCGCCCAAGTCGCGCCGGGCATGATATCCTCGATCTCGGATACCAGGAATTCGAGCACGCGTCGCCGCGCCGGCAATGCATTGGGAATGCCAAGAACAAATTGCACATGCAACGGCCTCCGGAGCAAGGCTCGTTCGGCCAGTTCTCTGGCGTTGTAAAGCATCGCCAGGTCGAACACCTCGATCTCAGGTTTGACATCGAATTCGAGCATTGCGCTTGCGAGACCTTCGACAAGGTCCGGCGGATTTTCGTAGATTTGATTGGCAAAGTTGACCGAGCCGGTGGCGAGCGACGCCATGTCGGGGCGCAAGCTGAGGGCTTTGCCTCTCTCGTTCTGGCTCCGCCCTCTCCCGCCGGTCGAAAATTGAATGATCATGCCGGGGCAATGCTTCGTCACGCCGTCGCGCACCTGCGCAAACAATTCCGGATCGGATGATGGACTCTCATCCTTGTTGCGCACATGGATATGCACGACCGTCGCGCCGGCCTCATAGGCTTCTTGGGTCGATTCAATCTGTTCACTCGGAGCCACTGGAACGGCAGGCGTCTGCGCCTTTCGCGGCAACGCGCCGGTAATTGCCACGGTAATGATTGTCGGTTGTGTCATCGGCTCACGGTGTTACACGGCAGCAAATACCTGTGAATGGCCAGGCCAGAGGTCAAAGGGTCATTGTCAGAGCGGGCACTGCGCTTTCGCGGCAATGCCGATCTATCCTTTCGTTTCCAATTTGGACAATATCTTCTTACCACAGCCACCTAATTCGGCCAGTTAAACGCGGCAATTTTGCGCCTACCCCTCACAATATACCTCCTAGGCAGTCAGATAGAGTCTTATGCTTCGCCCAGGTCGGGGCTGCGAGGCGGAAATTCTCAGAATGAATTTCGACCTGAAGCTGGATCGGCCGAATAAGGCGTCATCGACAATTTCTGACGCGATTTAACTGCAGGCGCGGCTGGCTCCTCACCGGCCGGCGCTCATCGCTGCCGGATTCCCACCCCTTTCTTTTGACGAGCTGGACGCCGCGATTAGAAACATCGGCCGGGATTTGAGCGCTGCAGGTATCGGCGCAGCATCCCGAGTTCGGCATCGTGCTCCCACAGGGGCCGGAAGCCGCCCTTGTCGCCATCGCCGTTTGTGCGCACGCCGTTAGTGTTCCGCTTAACGCCGCAATAGCCGCAGATGAATTCGAATTCGAACTTAACCGCGCCAGTCTAGATGCCGTCATTGTGCCCTCATGGGCTGATAGTCAGGCGGCCGACGCCGCGCGAGGTCACTCTATCGGGATCCTTCACGCATCAAGAGCTGTTCGATCGCTCGCAGACATCCGTTTAGAATCGTCTTCGGACATTCCGGCCAAGCGGCGAAGAGTGGGGGCGCCGTCGGCTCAGTCGGTCTCGATAGTTCAAATGTCGTCTGGCTCGACGGGCACACCCAAACTCATCCTGGTCACTCACAGAAATCTGTTCGACATCGCCGAGAAGCTTCGAAATTGGTTTGGGTTGTCCTCAGCAGACCGTTGCGCGTGTCTATTGCCCATCTACTCTGGATTTGGATTCAAAGTTGCGCTGATGGCACCATTGCTCCTTGGCACCAGCGTAGCGTTGCCAAAGAATCAAAGGCCCGAAGACGTCGTGGCGTGGTGTTGCGAACTTGACCCTACATGGTTCGTAGCAATCCCGCCGTTCTTGAATGCCACTTTGGATTGGCTTCGTGCCAACGAACGCGGCACCCCAAAGCATTCGCTTCGCTTTTTTGCATCCGGAACAACCTATCTTCCGGACGCGGTACGTACCGGATTGGAAACGGCGCTCGGCGTCCCTGGCCTTGAATTCTATGGATTGCGGGAAGCCGGCGTTGTGGCGGCAAACCCGGCGCCACCGGCAAAGAGAAAGCTGGGAACTGTCGGACTGGTCACTTCCGATGTCGCCATTCTGGACGGTGATGGCCGGCGGCTTCCTGCGGGCGAAACCGGCGCCGTCGCTGTCCGTGGGCCGGGCATCTCACCCGGCTATATCGATGATTTGCCTATTGAGAACGACACAGTCCCTCCGGCAAATATGCCGTCGAACGATTGGCAGTTGACCGGAGATCTCGGTGCCATTGATGGCGACGGTTTTCTGTCGATCATCGGCCGGACTAAGGACATCATCAATCGCGGAGGGGAAAAAATCGCGCCGTCCGAAATCGAAAGGGCGCTATTGCGGCACCCCGCGGTACGAGAAGCTGTCGTGTTCGGGGTTCCACATCCCCGCCTAGGTGAAAGCGTGTCGGCCGCGGTTGTGCTTAAACCTGATACCGAAACAAGTTCGGCAGAGCTGCAAAGTTTTCTGTACGAACATCTGACATCATCAAAGATCCCGCAACGCGTCCATGCGGTCGACAACCTGCCCCGGACCCAGACCGGCAAGGTGCGAATATCGCAACTCAGAGACCACTTTTCCAATCGTGCCCGCAACATTGTCCGACCCAGCGGAAGCCTAGAGGCCGTCATCCTTGAAATCTGGGAGCGATTGCTCAGACGGACAGATATCGGTGTCGATGACAGTTTTTTCGAATTGGGCGGCGATTCCCTCCTAGCAACCACCATGCTGCTGGAGGTGGAGGCAACTACGCGGCAGCGCATTTCGCAATCCGCGTTACGGGCGGTGTTGACGATACGGCAGGTCGCAACCGCCATTCTGGACAGTGACGCGGCGGATGACCGTTTGGTAATATGCGCAAAAAAGGGAAGCGGCACGCCATTTTTCTTTTGTCATGGGGATTATGTGGCTCGGGGGATTTATGCATTGAAGTTGGCAGACTTGATCGAGCACGACGCCTCGGTTTTTTTGATCAATCATCACCGAAGTCTCGGTGAAGCCCCCGCCACGATCGAAGAGATGGCACGTCAGTACGTTCCGTATTTGCTGAGCACGCAGCCGGCCGGCCCATTTCGTATTGGCGGATATTGCATCGGCGGCATTTTGGCCTGGGAGATAGCTCATCAACTTAGGCAAATCGGGCGCGAGGTCGAATTCGTTGTCTTGATAGAAAGCCCGTCATTGAATGGTCGCGCCGCACTACGCTCGACAAAAACCTTTCTAGGCTTCGCATCGCGCATCGTCCCCCAAATAATTCGCAAAAAAATTCAGCGTAGCGGAATGCGGGCGATCTGGATTTTGCTGCGGAGTCGGCCGATCATTGTCGGCACAATGCGAAAATGGCTCAACTACGTTCCTTCCAATCGTATTGTCAAAAATGAGGCCTACCGGCGAGACGATTATTGCAAGGTCTCCAACTATATTCCGGCAATCATAGATACCGAGTTGTATTGCCTCTTATGCGATGCCAACGCCAAGCGAATGGACTACCGGCCGGCGCCGTGGCGGCACTATGCCAGGACGGTCCATGCCAAAACGATTCCCGGCGACCATAACTCATGCGTGACAACATTCGCCGGCGTCGTCGCAACCGAACTACGGAGGATTTTTACAGGCCGTCAGTCACAGAGGGCTATTTAGGCGCGCGTCGCCGCTCGCGCTGACTTGCAGTCAATCGGCTGCGTGGGCCAATGGCAACTTGGGTTTGCGCCTGGCGACATCAACAACGTCGTAGACCAGTCCTAGCTTCTCGAGGCCGAGGATAATCAGGCCATTGAGATCAAATTCATACCAGGCGTGCGACAGATAGGCATCCCGCGGATAACGATGATGGTTGTTGTGCAGACCTTCGCCGAATGTCACAAGCATCATGAATAGCTCGTTGGTCGAGGCATCTTTCGTGTCGTCGAAGCGGCGATAGCCCAGTCGATGGCATACCGAACCGATGGTACCGCTGGCCATAATTACCAGATAGCCCCGAACGAAACCCGAGAACAGGATTGTACCCCACATCGCGTGCATGCCGCCGAAACCATAGCCCCACGCCGCCGGAATTCCGACGATCGAAAGAAAGTACCAGAACCATCGCGTCCGCGTGAACATCATTACCATGGGGTCTGCAAGCATATCCTTGGCATAGACAGTATTGTCCGTCATTGTCTCGTCGAACAGGAATCCGTTGTTCGCATGCAACCAGCCTTTGAGCTTCGTGCTGAACGCGAAACCTTTTCCGTCGAGGTAAGGACTGTGTGGATCACCAACGTGATCGGCATATAGATGATGCCGCCGATGGTTGCCGACCCATTTGAGAAGCGAACCCTGGCATGCCATCTGACCGATGGCGCATAGGAAAGATTTTACGACGGAATTGCACCTGAAGCTGCGATGCACGAGCATTCGATGTACGGTCACGCCGATGCCGACCGTCGTAAGCGAGTACATGATCGCAAACAGCGACCATTCGATGACGCCGAGACCTTGCGTAAATGCCCAAGTCAAGCCGGCGACCATCCCGACAACGAAGACTCCGAAGAGAACGTAGCTCTCGGTGCGCTTTGCGCGCACCAACGGGCCGCCAATAATAATGCCGTGCGGCAAATCATGATGAACATCCGGATTCGCCGCAGCAGAGGTATTTTCGGAATAGTCGGCTACAGACATGATGTAGCTGCTCCCGAGTTCAATTTTACCATACGATTCATAGGCATACAACTTCGAGCGCGATGACCACTTTGTCCGCCATGCCGCAGCATGCGGCTGGTACCAGATGCGTGCCTGCCTTGCATCGGCGCGCCTCCTGCTGCGCGACCGAATAGTGAAAATGTACAAAGAAACTATTTTCGCGTGACCCGCCAATTTCCTCGAATGAGAACAAGGGTGGGGCGTAGGCCCATGTACAATGGGTGTAAACCTGCAACTCGAAAGGGCTCGTTAAGCAAGATTTTTTACGTGCACGAAACACCGCTCGTTCATTGTTGCGGGACTAAATCTCTTGCTTCATGTGTCAGATGCGTCGGTGGCATTTTTGAAAGATAGCGCAAGCACCATCCAAATCGCCTATTTGTCGGCGGCCGTCGTTTTTTCGTTTGTCATTTTCATCGGCATCAACATCGTCACGCTCATTCTTAGTTGCTATTAAGTCTCCATAGGATATTTAATTCCTGCGCGCCCCGGCCCCGAGACGCCCTAATGCGCTGGCACCTTCACGGACGGGGCAAGCAATCGGACTATACCATACCTGTTTTATTGGTATCGCTGCGCCGCAGAGCAAGACTATTCGACCGCGCAATATTTGCTCGGCCTTATGTACGAGAAAGGCCTCGGTGTTGAACGAAGCGACACCCTGGCCTACGCGTGGCTCAATCTGGCGGCTGCCCATGCGCCGCTGCCCGCAAAGGAATACTACACTCGGATCCGCAACGCGATTGCCGCCAAGCTGACCGCTGTGCAAATCGCGAACGCGCAGTGGCTGGCATTGCGCTTTATACCGTCAGCGCGCCGCTGATAGCACGTTAGTCCCGTTAGGGATTTTGCCCACCGGCCGGCATTTCTTCCACCTTGGTATCGCAGCGCAGCGCAATTTGTCCCTGTATTATGCCCAATTTACGTTGCGAGGTCGGCAATCGCACTGTTATGATTTTTCCGGGGCAGCAATAACGGGGGGTGGCAATGTGGAATCAGATTTACAATCCATTAGGGAGCGCATTTTTATCGACCTGCGCTGCGGCGTTGCCGGTCGTCACGCTCCTGGTGCTTATCGCATCGAATAAAGTAAAGGCACATATCGCGGCAATTATCGCGCTGATTGTTGCGAACCTGGTTGCCATCGTAATTTTCACGATGCCGGCCGATATGTCGTTGCGTGCGACCGTGCTCGGCGCAATAACCGGCTTCTTTCCAATCGGCTGGATCGTTCTCAACGTCATTTTCCTCTATCGGCTGACCGTAGAGAAAGGCGCATTCGAAACACTCCAAAGCACTATTGGCGGCGTCACTGAAGACCGCCGTCTGCAGCTATTGCTGATTGCGTTTTCGTTTGGTGCCTTCTTTGAGGGCGCCTCCGGCTTTGGCACACCTGTAGCGGTAACGGGGGCGATCCTGATTGGTCTTGGCTTCTCGCCACTCGCCGCATCCGGTCTCTCATTGATCGCCAACACTGCGCCCGTCGCTTACGGAGCCCTTGGAACACCAATTGCCGGCCTTGCGAGCGTGACCGGCCTCGATCCGTTCCTGCTGGGTGCGATGGTTGGGCGGCAACTGCCGTTTTTCTCTTTGATCGTCCCATTCTGGCTGATCTGGGCTTTCGCGGGTTTCAAGGGAATGAAGGAGATTTGGCCGGCAATTCTTGTGACCGGCGTATCCTTTGCCATCCCGCAATTCCTGATTTCCAACTTCATCAATCCGTGGATTGTCGATATCGGCGCATCATTGATCTCAATGGCCTGCCTGATCGGCTTCCTGCAAGTCTGGCAACCAAGTGTGATCTGGACCTCGCCGGCCCTTCGCAGCCACGACGACTCTGCCGCCACAATGAGCAAGAAGCCGCCGAAATCGACGAAGAAACCGACAACCGCCGAAGTTTGGGCGTCGTTGCTGCCATGGATCATCGTCTGCGTGATCCTGCTGCTGTGGGGCACCAACGCGGTCAAAAATATTCTCAATGCATACGCGACCTGGAATTACCCAGTGCCCGGGCTGCACAACATGATCAACAAGGTTGCGCCGATCGTGGCCACGCCGACGAAGGAAGGTGCGGTGTTCTCCTTCACTTGGCTGTCATATACCGGTTCCGGCATGTTGATCGCGGCAATCATCTCGGGATTCCTGATGGGCTTCTCGCCGGCGCGGCTGGTCACTGAATATGCAAAGACCATCAAAGTCTGCGCTTATTCGCTGATCACCATCTCGGCCATGCTGGCGATTGGCACCCTGACCCGCTTGTCCGGGATCGACGCCACGCTCGGCCTGGCTTTTGCCGCCACCGGCGTTCTCTATCCCTTCTTCGGAACGCTGCTGGGCTGGCTGGGTGTTGCCCTCACAGGCTCGGATACGGCGTCCAATATCCTGTTCGGAAACCTTCAGAAAATCACGTCTACTCAGCTCGGTATCTCCCCGATCCTGATGAGCGCCGCAAATTCGTCCGGCGGCGTCATGGGCAAGATGATCGACGCCCAGTCGATCGTCGTCGCCTCAACGGCAACCAACTGGTTCGGACACGAAGGTACGATCTTGCGGTTTGTCTTCAAACACTCGATCGCGCTCGCGTGCCTTGTCGGCGTCCTGGTCATGCTCCAGGCCTACGTGTTCACCGGCATGATCGTGCACTAAAGACTGCTTTTTCAAGAGAAAGCGTCCGCCCTGCCCCCTCCGGTGCAGGGCGGATTTCCTTCTGGGCTCAACGAGGCAACGGCTAATCCAAACCAGGCATCGCAGCGCGGTCGACAAACCACCAAAGACGCCCGGCTGGGCGAATGCGCGCCGCAGGCGCGCTCGACTCTCCGTCGCGAATTCTAGCAAGGATATCTTTCTTGCTCGCGCCGTTCGCCAGGAAGGCGACATTCTCGCTGCTGTTGAGAACAGGATATGTCAGCGTGATCCGCGGTTCCTTCCGTATTTCATCGACAACGGCAAGCGCCCATCGCCGCGTTTCCAGCAGTGCAGTACTGCGAGGAAAAAGAGACGCGGTATGACCGTCTTCTCCAATGCCCAGGAACGTTACGTCAAAAAGCGGCCGGCCTTCTTCCAGCTCTTCGCTGCCATAGAAGGATTTCAACTCGCTTTCGTATTTTACGGCTGCCTGCTCAACGGAAATACCCTGCGTCTCGATCGGATGGATGCATTCCTTGCGCACTGGAACGCGGGAAAGAAGCAGATCCCAAGCCATCCGAAAATTACTGCGTTGGTCGCTGTGAGGAACAAACCGCTCATCGCCCCAGAACCAGTGCACACGATCCCAGGGAAAGTGAACGGAGCATGTCTGACTTGCAAGGTGGTGGTAGAGTCGCTGCGGCGTCGATCCGCCGGACAGGCAAATCGCAAATTGCTCCGTCGAGCTGCAAGCGAGTCCGCACAGCCACTCGGCCGCATGGTCAGCCAACGCTTCAGCCGTATCAGATACCTGCCACTTGCTCAATTTTTCGCCCGTGTCTGTCGATCGTCCCAAAGACGCATGCCACCGACAAACGCTTTATCATTATCGCCACGCAGCGTATGTGATGGCAGTTTGCCAATCTTTTCCGCATTGCCGCCGCCAAGCACGACGTATTCCGCCTCAAGCGCAGCCCTGAGCATTTCGACAACTGCGGTTACGTGTTTACGCCATTTCTTCAGCCCGGATCGCTCCAATCCTTCGTTGCCGAGATAGTGCTCGAAGCTTTTTCCCTTCTTGTACGGCAGATGGGCAACCTCCATCGGCTCGATGAGTCCGTCGATGATCATTGCCGAGCCCAATCCTGTTCCCAGGCCGAGAAACAACATCCGGCCGCCGCGATAACTTCCGAGCGCCTGCATTGCGGCGTCATTGACGACTCTCACCGGTCGATGAAACGCCTTTTGGAAGTCGAAGCCCATCCAGCCTTTCCCGAGATTGTACGGCTCGGTGATGGGTCGATTTCCGGCAACAGGACCGGGATATCCGATCGATACTGCATCGTATTTCCAGTCCTTGGTCATATTCTTAACTTCGACGACCATCGCAGCGGCGCTCAATTCCGGACCTGACTCGAACTCGCGCCGACCCGAATGCGCGTTCAGCTCCATCTTGACGTGCGTGCCGCCGACATCAATGACGAGGATATTACGATGTTTCCGTTTTGACTTTTTAGTACGCGCTGTTGGCACTGCTAAGCTCTTTTTTGCACGCGTCTTTTACCAGCCGCCGAGATACCGAGATCGCCGTTCACGACCGGATCGTGCCAAGAGCAGATACCGCGCGCGATATCGCTCGCCTGCGATGGCCCCCACGTCGCTGGGTCATAGTCGTAAACCGGACTATCGGCGCCAAGAACCGGATCAACAATGCGCCATTGCGCTTCGGCGCTGTCTTCGCGCGAGAAAAGCGTCAGATCGCCCTTCATCGCGTCGCCGATCAGCCGCTCGTACGCGTCCATTTCCTCTGCGGCCTGGTGCATGACATTAAGCTCGACATCCTCACCTGACATTGCTTCACCGGCCGCCTTGGCCCTCGCGCCGATTGCAATCACGACATCAGGCGACAACCGGAAGCGGAAATAGTTGGGGTGCCCGGCGCGATCTACTTTGAATACCTGTTGCGGCGGCAGATCGAGATCGACGGTCACTTCGGTTGCAGTGACCGCCAATCGCTTTCCGGCCCGCACCAGAAACGGTACCCCGTGCCAACGCCATGAATCGACATGGAGACGCAATGCCGCAAATGTCTCCACTTCTGAATTGGGCGCGACGCCCGGCTCGTTCCGATAACCTCGGTATTGGCCTCGCACAAGCTCGGATTTGTCAAGTGGACGAATAGAATTAAATAGTTTGACCTTTTCATCCCGCAGGTAACTGCTTTCACTGCTTATCGGGCATTCCATCGCCAGGATCGCAATAATCTGCAGGAGGTGATTTTGGATGACATCTCTTATGGCGCCAACCTCTTCATAGAAGCGGCCACGGCTGCCGACGCCGAAGCTCTCTGCCATTGTGATTTGGACGCTGTGCACATAGTGTCGGTTCCAAAGCGGCTCCAGAAACGAATTCGCGAAACGGAAATAAAGCAGATTTTGCACGGGCTCCTTGCCGAGGAAGTGATCGATCCGAAAGATCGAACCTTCAGCAAGCACCTTATGCAGCGTCCGATTGAGCTCTTGCGCCGATTTGAGATCGCGACCGAACGGCTTCTCGACGACGACGCGGGCATTTTGCGAACAGCCTGATGCTCCCAGGCTTTCGACGACGATCGAAAACATGCTCGGGGGAATCGCAAGATAAAAGAGCGGATGCTGGCTTTTTCCAAGCGCGGCCCGCATCGCGTTGAATGTTTCAATGTTGCGATAGTCCCCGTCAACATACTGCAGGAGCCCGATAAACCGTGATGCGGATCGTTCATCGAAATCGTCGGATTTACCGATGGCGTCACGCACGTGGCTCTTGAAATCGTCGAGATTCCATCCCGACCTTGCGACCCCGATGACCGGAACATTCAGTCTTCCTCGCCTGCTCATCGCATAGAGCGCAGGAAATATCTTCTTGTGAGCGAGGTCGCCGCTCGCTCCGAACAGAACTAGCGCATCAGACAATGCTTCTGCCATTTCAGATCCTCATGCGGCCCATGCTTAAGTCTTGGCCCCGCGCTCGATGTGCCCGCCAAATTCGTACCGCATCGCCGACAGAAGCTTGCCGGCAAAATCGGCTTCGCCGCGTGAGGAAAAGCGCTCATACAGCGCGCTGCTTAATACGTGGGCCGGTACGCCTTCATCTATTGCCGCTTTCAGTGTCCAGCGACCTTCGCCCGAATCCGAAACGCGGCCCTCAAATCCCGAAAGCTCGGGATCGTGAAATAGCGCATCAGCGATCAAGATCAAGCAACCATGACGCAATGACGCTGCCGCGTCGCCAGACTTCGGCGATCTCTGAAACGTCGAATTTATACCGATAGGCCTCGGCATCGTGCAGCGGCGCCGTTTCGGCATCGGCTGCGGCTTGCTCCGCACCGATGTTAGCATGGCGCAGAATGTTGAAGCCTTCGGCATAGGCAGCCATGATGCCGTACTCGATGCCATTGTGGATCATCTTTACAAAATGGCCCGCTCCGCTGGGCCCGCAGTGAAGATAGCCATGCTCCGCGCTCGTCGGCCGTTTCTCTCTCCCGGTCGTGCGCGACGCAGCACTGACGGGAGGCGCCAGTGCCGAAAAAATCGGGTCAAGCCGCTGGACGATTGCCGATTCTCCACCGATCATTAGACAGTAGCCGCGCTCAAGACCCCAGACGCCGCCGCTCGTCCCCACGTCGAGATAGTGAATGCCTTTGGGCTTGAGAGTTTTGGCGCGATCAATGTCAAGTCGATAGTGCGAATTACCGCCATCGATGAGCACATCGTCAGCGGCCATTCCTTTCGATAATTCTTCGATGCTCTTGTCGACAATGGCCGCCGGCAGCATCATCCATACAATTCGCGGCGGCTTGAGGGCCGCGACGAGTTGTTCCATGGATTTCGTGCTTCTGGCGCCAGCTTCAACAAGAGGCGCCATGGATTTTTCATTGACGTCGTAGACCACACATTCGTGGTTGGCCTTTAGCAATCTGCGCGTAATATTGGCGCCCATTCGACCCAGGCCGACTATCGCAATTTGCATAAATCAAATCCTCTTAAACCAATGCCTGCCGTAGCGCAGTTTTCAGATGCTCCAATCCAGCCTCGACGTCAGTTCCTAAATGAACGCGAATTGCGCGGCGCTTTCTTTCGTTGAGGACTGAAAAGTCGCCGCGCGCCTGCGCCGCTATGACCGCTCCGAAGCTTAATCGGTGACCGGGGATCTGAACATCATGGCGGGCATCGCAGGTCAGCTCCAGGAAAATGCCGGTATTTGGTCCGCCTTTATAGGCTTGCCCGGTCGAATGCAGGAAGCGGGGCCCAAAACCGACACACGTTGCAACCCGCTTTGGCATCGCGAATGGCGACACGCATGTCTTGCAGTGCATTCTCATGCGCGCTGTCACGCGCGATGTAAGCAAGAAGCGCACAATAATCACCGCTGCGCAGCTGTCCAAGATACGCCTTGAGTGATCCGGCCAGTGTCGTCCCATTGGGCGCCTCGTCGTTATTATATTGGCGCATTCGTCATTCGCGTAGAGAGCAATTCCGTTTTCCTTGAGCACTGGCCGCTCGGCCGGAATGGCGCGACCTTTTTCGTAGGCGTCGGTCAGAGCCCGCGTTTTCTCCTTGCTGGCTTCCACATCGGGCTGATCGAACGGATTGATAGCGATGATCGCGCCCGCGACCGCCGTTGCCATTTCCCACCGGAAAAATTCCTGGCCGATGGCGTAGCGATCCGAAACTTCAATGCGGATGACAGGATTTCCCGCGCGTTCGATTGCGGCAACGCCGTCATCCTGTGTCTGGTCGGATTCTCCGATCAGCCGAATATAGGCGAATAATCGATCATTTCCGTATTTTTCCGGCGTCGTGACCGGCTCGGTGTCGACGGGGATCATTCCTTTGCCTTGCTTGCCTGTCGATTCTGCGAGCAATTGCTCAAGCCACGCCCCGAACTGTGCAATTTGCGGCGAGGCGATGATCGTCACTTTGTTACGCCCCGTTCGCGCCGCTTCCGCCAGCACTGCTCCAAGAACGACACCGGGATTTTGCGCGGGGGTCACGGCGGCTCCGCACGAATTCACCATTCTTTGCGTTGCCTCGAGCAGGCCGCCGATATCCAGACCGGTAATCGCCGCAGGAACCATTCCGAAATCGGAAAGAACCGAGTACCGACCGCCGATGCTTGGCACCCCGAATGCGATTCGCCGGAAGTGGTTATTTTTCGCGTTCATCTCCAGTTTCGAGCCAGGGTCGGTAATCGCAATGAAATGCGAACCCGCCTGTTTCCGGCCAACGGCTTCCGCCACCCGTTCAAAAAAATAATCTTTCAGAACATTTGGCTCGAGCGTGCTGCCGGATTTGCTCGACACAATGAACAGCGTTTTCGCAACATCGATTGTCGCTTCGACAGCGTGGATCTGCTCAGGATCCGTGGAATCGAGTACGGTGAGACCTGGATAGCCGTGGGCGCGACCAAATGTCTTCGCTAACACCTCGGGCCCGAGACTTGAGCCACCCATGCCCAGCAAAACGGCAGCCGTGAAACCTTCACTGCGAATGTCATCAGCAAACTCTTTTAGAATCCCGAGGCGCTTGCGCTGCATTTCGACGATATTCAACCAGCCGACCCAGTCGCCTTCGTCGCCACCCGTCCAAAGCGCCGCATCACCGGCCCAAAGGCGCCTTATGTTTCCACAGCGCCGCCAGTCGTCCAATGTCGCATTGACCGTTTTGTGTATGTCCGGCGGCAGCGTGATGGATTGACTGTTGAGTTTTCTGCCAAGCAGATGAGTTCGCTTGCCGGAAAGTGCGCCGAGCAACTTGTCAAATGCGTCGCAAAATTGCTTCACGCCCTCTTCCGTGAGCTTGTCGGTCACGGTGTCGATCGAGATACCACACTGCGAGAGGGTCTTCATGGTCCGCTCAGCTTCGGCGATATCCTCTTCAATGTTTTGACCCACGTGGCCATGGTCGCGAAAGGCATCGATCGTCCCCGGCGGCATTGTATTGATTGTATCTCGGCCAATCAGCTGCTCCACGTAAAGCACATCGCTGAGCTCCGCCGTTTTTGTGCTGGTGCTCGCCCAAAGAACCCGTTGGACACGCGCGCCTTTCGCTACCAGTTTTTGCCAGCGTGCACCCGAAAAAAGGCGCTTGAACCTTTGATACGCGAGTTTCGCATTCGCGATTGCAACTCGGCCGCGGAGGCTCTTTAATTGCCGCTTGTCGGTGTCCTGTGTTGAAGGAGTTTTGCCCTCAGCAATGTCATCGATTGCTACGTCGATGCGGCTCACGAAAAAGCTGGCAACGCTTGAAACATCGTGAGGATCTCCGCCTTGCGCAGCATAGTCTTCGAGTCCTCCAAGATAGGCTTCGACGACATCTTCATAAACGCGCTGAGAGAACAACAATGTGATATTGACGTTGATGCCTTCGCCGGTGAGTTGGCGAATTGCAGGCAATCCGGGCTTTGTTGCCGGGACTTTCACCATGAGATTGGGCCGGTCGACCGCTTTCACGAGCCGGCGCGCCTCAGCAATTGTCGCCTGCGTATCCATCGCGAGGTAGGGCGAAACCTCAATACTTACATAACCATCTGCCCCATCGCTCTTTTCGTAGACCGTCCGCAGATCGTCCGCGGCCTGCCGGATGTCTTCGATGGCGAGCCGTTCGTAAAGCGCCATGACGTCGAGATCGTTGCCTTCCCCGACAGATTGCAGTGATGCGTCGTAGTCTTTGCTTTCGGCAATCGCTTTTTCGAAAATGGAGGGGTTGGACGTGACGCCCGTGAGTCCGTCTTCTTTGACGAGCCGTTCGAGGCCGCCGTCGGCCAGAAATCGCCGCGAGAGGAAATCGAGCCAGACAGCCTGCCCTTCGTCGTGCAGCGCCAGAAGAGGATTAACAACTGCCTCGTCTTTGGATTTTGTCGCGAACATTTGCTTCCCTCACTGCGCGCCGATTTGCTGTTTCGCCGCGGTAACGACGGCCTCGCGCGTAAAGCCGAAATTCTGAAGCAGATCCTTCAGCGGCGCAGACGCGCCGAAGCCGTGCATGCCAATTCTCGTTCCGCGATGGCCTACATAGCGGTCCCACCCGATCACGGATCCCATTTCCACCGATACGCGCTCGTGGATGTCCGGCGGCAAGACCTGATCGCGGTAATGGCGATCCTGCTGCTCGAACAACTCCCACGACGGCATGCTCACCACGCGCGACGCGATACGATCCATTGCCAGCGCTTCGTGCGCCTCAAGGCAAAGCGAGACTTCGCTTCCGGTGCCAATGAGAATGACATCGGGCCGGCGGCCGAAACTGTCGGCCAGCACATAGGCCCCACGCTTGAGGCCCTCGGCTTTGGCGTATTTCGAGCGATCCACGGTAGGCAAGGGTTGACGACTGAGGACCAGGCAGGCAGGCCGATCTTTTAGACCCATGATCAGCCGCCAGGCTTCGCTGACTTCATTGGCGTCGGCGGGCCGGAGGGTGACGAGGCCCGGAATTGCTCGAAGCGCAATCAGTTGCTCGATCGGCTGGTGCGTGGGGCCATCCTGGCCGAGACCGATCGAGTCATGTGTGAATACGTAGATAACCGGAAGCCGCATTAACGCGCCCAAGCGGATTGCAGGCTTCATGTAGTCGGAAAATATCAGGAAGGTTGATGCGCACACGCGAATGTTCGAAAGGACGAGACCGTTTACAATTGCACCCATTGCGTGCTCGCGCACGCCGAAATGCAGGTTGCGGCCATCGGATGTTTTTGATTCGAAATCGCCAGCACCGTCGAATGTTAATCGTGTCTTTGTTGAAGGCGCGAGGTCGGCAGAACCGGCAAGCAGCAACGGACTGTGCGCCGCAATAGCGTTTAGCACTTTCCCCGACGCTTCGCGGCTCGCCATGCCTTTACCATCGGCAGGAAAACTCGGCAGGTCCGAATCCCAGCGATCCGCAAGTTCATGCTTTCCCAGACGCTGAAGTTGCGCCGAAAGATCGGGATACTTAGCGCGATAGGCTGCGAGATTCTCAAGCCACGCGTCGCGCAATCGACTGACTCGTCCGCCGATTGTCTCTCGAATATGGTCGCCCACGCCGTCGGGAACCAAGAATTTGACGTCCTCGGGCCAGCCGTAGCTCCGCTTGGCTAGCCGAACCTCTTCGTCGCCGAGCGGCTCGCCATGAGCCGCACTTGTGTCCTGTTTATGCGGCGCGCCAAAGCCAATGTGGCTGTCGACTACGATTAAAGTCGGCGCCATATTCTCTTGCTGGAAGCCGTCGAGCGCCCTTACTATTTCTTCAGTGTTGTTGGCATCGCTGACTTGGCGCACAGTCCAGCCGTAGGCGCGAAATCGCGCCGCGACATCCTCGCTGAAAGCGAGCGCGGTCTTGCCTTCAATGGTGATGCGGTTGTTATCGTAGATCCAGCATAGATTTCCGAGCGCAAGGTGACCGGCGAGCGATGCGGACTCGCTTGTGACGCCTTCCATCATGTCGCCGTCGCTGCACAACGCGTAAACTTTATAGTCGAAAAGCGTAAAGCCAGGCTGGTTGAAATGCTTACCAAGCCAGCGTGAAGCCATGGCCATTCCGACGCTGTTTCCGCAGCCCTGACCGAGAGGGCCGGTTGTCGTCTCTACGCCGGTCGTCAAACCGAATTCAGGATGCCCTGGGCACCTCCCGCCGAGCCGGCGAAACTCCTTTATATCTTCAAGGCTGACGGCTGGTTCTTCCGATTACGACGCCACTTTCACCGACCGCCTTCACCCCGGCAAGATGGAGCATCGAATAGAGCAGCATCGAGGCGTGACCGTTGGAAAGGACGAACCGATCGCGATTGGGCCAAAGCGGATCACCAGGGTCGAAGCGCAGGAAGCGTTGCCAGAGACTGTAGATGACAGGTGCCAGAGCCATCGGCGTGCCCGGATGTCCGGAATTCGCCCGCTGCACCGCGTCCATCGAAAGGGTTCGAATCGTATTGATGCACAAATTGTCGATAAGGCTGTCCCGACCCAACGCAGGATCGGAGCGACCCAAATGAGATTTCGCCGTCGAAATAGCCTTCGCGGGCATCGTTGCTCGGCCGTTTTGTCGATAGTTATTGATCCGCGACCCATGCTGGGTCTGGACGTGCCCCTGTAGGTAACCGGAATAACCGGAATAGGGTTCCAACTCGACCGGTCGAATTTTAAATGGCCAAGGGCGTGAGCCAGCGGCGGTAGCCAAATCCCTTGCAGGAGTTGCACTTATTGCGTTACGGCAACGCCTTGCACTTCGATCATGATCGCCGGATCGGCAAATCCGGATACCGTGATCGCGGCGCTCGCCGGAAAATCATCCCCGAATATTTGCGTACGCAATTCGGTCATTCGCGTCGTATACCGGGCATCGATCAGGAAGACGGTCATCGTGACCATGTCTTTCAGCGTCGACTTTGCTTCCGCCAGTGTCTTTTCAATATTACGAAAGGTCTGGCGGCATTGGGCATCGAAATCACCAGCCAGCGATTTACCATTGTCATCTTTGGCGCCCGTATGGCCCGCAATCCATATCGTGCGCCCAGCGCCGTTGGTTATGACTGCGGGCGAAAATGCGCGCTGCTTCTGCCAAGTGCCGCGAACAAATGATTTCTCCAAGTGCTCCTCCTCAATGTCAAGGCATGGGCCCGGCCAACTCGGCCGGGCTTTTGCAGACAACGCGATCGTCAAGTGACGGCGGGCGCTTATTTTCCAAAAGGCGATTCGGCATCCAGCCGCTTCTTGGCTTCGCGTGCGACCGACAGATCAAAGAGCTGCTCGCGTGTCGCCTTTTTCTCTACGTAATTAAAGTAGTCAGACCAGTAATCCTGCATCGCCAGGATCGAGTCGATCGGCGGAATGCCATCCTCACTCGTATATGACCAGTAAGGAGCAATCGCCTTGATGAGTTCCGGCTTGTTGAGGAAGGTATTCTTGGCAAGGATTTCAAGAATGTCCTGATTGGTATCCGGAGCCTTGGCGGCTGCGTCGAATTCCTTCACCCCCTGCAGATAAGCCATTGCAAAGCGCACCAGCACGTCCCGTTTGTCCTTCACGAAATTCTTGTTTGCCGCATACACTCCGATTGAACTATTAGGCTCAATCTGATCGCCATTGGCGACAATCGGACCCCATTTGTTATTCTGCGCAAAGAATCCAAACTGATAGGCAAGGTCAGTCAGATCGACTTGCTTTTGGCCGAGCATTTTCATCAGGTCTGGCTGCGACACCCCTACGATCCAATTTACGTCTTTCCGCGGATCGAGCCCTGCTTTCTGAAGTGCGCGCGCGGTATCGTATTGATTAATACTGCCGAGCGCACCGACCCCCATTTTCTTGCCTTTGAGCTTGGCGAAATCCGCGACCGAATGGACACCTTGCTCGTACAATTCCTGCGTGACATTCACCGCCAGATAACCGTAGCCCGGACGATTGTGACCGCGGTCGAGCACGATCACCAGGGGTGCACCTTTGGCAACGCTGTTGAAAAAGCTCGCATTGGCTGTCATCAGCGTAATATCAAGCTCACCGGCCAGAATTGCCGGCACCGCAAGCGCGCCGTCGTTGAATTTCTTGACCTGGATATCGAGGCCCATTTTCTTGAAATATCCGCGCTCATTCGCAACATAGAATCCTCCGCCGGTGATGAATGGCCCCTCTCCGACGCGGATGACGTCAGCGGCATGGGCACTCGCCAATGTAAGACTCGATGCAATTCCGGCGGCGACCAACATCCCGCAAATGTTTCGACAACATCTCATCCTCCCCTGTGTTGCTTAGTGTTCATCGCGATACGCGGTCCATGGCGCCACTTTCCTGTCAATCCACTGCTGCAGCCTTGATGATGACTGCGCCCACGATTGCGAGAACGACCAGGCTCGCAAATACCTTTTCGGTTTCCATCACCTGCCCGGATTGAATGAGCAGAAAGCCCATTCCGCTCTGGCTGGAGCTGCCGATCATCTCGGCGGCCACGATCAGAATAACCGTAACCCCCATTCCGAGCTGGAGTCCCGCAAAAATGCTGGGAATGGCGGCCGGAATGACCACCTTCAGCTGAACCTGCCGGCGATTGGCACCGAGGTCCTGGGCCGCCTTGATCAAACCTCGGTCGGTCTGCCGGATTCCGGCGTAAGTGCTGATGACGATTGGAAAAAATGCGGTTACCGCACTGATGACGATTTTGTAGAGTTCACCGGTGCCGAGCCAGATGACCAGCAGCGGAATGAGCGCAATCTTTGGCAGCGGATAAAGCGCCGCGATCCACGGATCGACGATGCGCGCGATGAGCCGCGACATCCCCATCAAGACGCCGAGCGTAACACCCGCGAGCGCGGCAATGGCAAAGCCCGCGAAAATTCGAAGCAGCGTGACCGCAAGATTGAACTCGATCGATCCGTTGGCGAGCATGCGAAACAGATAGACGATGATCGTGCTCGGCGGCGGAAGATAGATTGGCGCGATGCCGCGCCATCGCACGAAAAACTCCCAGGCCAAAAGCACAGCAAAGATGACTGCGACGGGTGTCGCGGCTTCCGCAATTCGCACGAATTTTCTTTTCGGCAGATTCATCTTCCTTCCAGTGCCATCGCCTGCTGCGCCATCGACGTCATCACTTCCTCGCGGATCAGATGAAATGCACGGTCGAACAGAGCACCGAAAGCCTTGGAGTTGACCATGTCGAGCGAGCGCGGGCGCGGCAAATCAACCTTGAGAACTTCCTTGATGCGGCCAGGCCGTGCTGTCATGACGATGATTTCGTCGCCGAGCAGAATGGCCTCTTCGATGGCGTGCGTTACAAAAATGATCGTTTTCGGCGTCTGATCAAACACGCGCAGAAGCTCTTCCTGCATGACGATTTTGGTCTGCGCGTCGAGCGCGCCGAAGGGCTCGTCCATCAACATGATGGGCCGCTCCATTATCAGAGCACGCGCAAGCGCGACGCGTTGGCGCATCCCGCCTGATAATTGCCCAGGCAAATGCCACTCAAAGCCGCCGAGCCCGACGGAAGTAATCAATATCTTCGCCCTTTGATGGCGCTGCGCCTTCGGTACGCCCTGCATCTCCAAGCCGAAAGCAACATTGTCGAGCACATTGCGCCACGGAAAGAGATTCAAGTTCTGCCAAACCATGACGGAATCCGCACCGAGCGGACGCACTGCCTCGGGATTGGCCGGATCAATAATGCGTACCCTGCCCTCAGAAGCCGACTCAAGGCCACCGACGATTTGCACCAGGGTACTTTTGCCGCAGCCGCTTGGCCCAAGCAGGCAGGAAAACCGGCGGGACGCAAAGCGGTGCGAAAAATTATCGAGCGCGACCACGCGTTCTTCGCCGCGGCCCGGCCAGACCTGCGTCACATTCTCTACCAATACATCCATGTCACTACTCTCAGGGCACGCCGCATGCAGCTAGCGCCGCCATGCCGGCTCCAGGCGGTCCGTCAGGCCCGCCGCATCCAACGCCTTTTTTGCCGATCTTTTCCGCCTCCAGAATGGTGCGCTCGCTTTCCCTGAACCGCGTGAACGTAGCATCACGGTAGACAATTCCGCCATCGACCATGACGAGCCGGGCATCGCTGCCCTTGCCAGCACAGATAAAATTTGAAATCGGCCGGTGGAGCACGCCGACATAAGGCTTCTGGATATCAAACACTGCGATGTCGGCGCGTTTGCCTTTTTCAAGCGAGCCGATTTCGTGATCCAGCCCAAGCGCCTTGGCCGGCATTGATCGTCGCCATTTCAATGGATCGTTCAGGAGGCATGCGTGTGGGATCAAGATGGCGGACATGCTGCATGAGCATGCAAGCCTTCATCTGCTCCACCATATCGACGCTGTAATCCACCATCGGCCCGTCGGTGCCAAGTGCGACGTTGACGCCGGCGCGCCAGGCATTGGCGAAAGGCCCAATGCCCCCGCCGCGGATGGATTCGCTAGTCGGCGTGTAGACGAAGCTGCAGCCCACGCGCGCCATATGTTCGATATCGAGTTCAGTGACGTGAATCCCGTGAATCAGAACCCAGTGCGGATCGAGTAAACCGAGCTGCATGAGATAGCGAACGTCGGTGCGCCCGGTTTCCCGCAGATAACGAAGAAACCCCTTTTCCAGTGAAAACGTGCCTCCCGCGATATGCGTCGATATCTTGAGCCCCAACTTGCGAGCAAGCTCGTATCCCCGGCAGATCAGCTCCTCGGTGGTCATTCCGGCAGCCACCCAATGCGCATTCGATTCGATCACCATCGCCATGCGGATCAGGCCTTTCGACTTGCCATCCCAACGACGGAATTCTTCCTCGAATGCGGCAAGCGATTCATCAAGCGTCAAGGGATGCTGCGAATTGGCCGGCGTGCGGCAGCGCAATTCCTTTGCGAATACCTGGCGGATGCCAAGTTCGGCTTGCGGCTCGATCGTGGCGCGTACGAGTTCCGGAGATGTCGTCGTCACCGAATGGTTGAGCGAGCAGGTCGTGCCGGTTGCCAGCATTTCCATTGCGGCGACGTAGCTCGATAGCCGCATCGCCTCTTCCGAGAGTTGACGGGTGAGCGGCAAGAGAAAATCAGTGACCCAATCTTCGAGGAGATAACCGTCAGCAAGCCCCTTGAAGAGTGTGTACCAATGATGCTGATGGCCGTTGATCAGCCCTGGCATTGCAATGCAGCCGGAAATATCAATGACCTCGTCGAAGCCGTGCTCGGCCGGAGCTTCCGAACCGGATCCGACGGACGCAATATTTGGTCCCGTCAATCGCTACGAACCCGCCCGGATAGACGGATCTCTTGCCGTCCACCGTAACGACGTAGCCGTTCTTCAACAGTATTTTTGCCATCGCACAGCCTCACCCCCGAGCCGGTCAGGCAAGGGCAATGCATTCAATTTCGACTTTGAGCCCACCGGCCAGTTGCACGCCGCAGGTAGTACGCGCCGGCGGATCTGTGGGGAAAAACTCCCGATACACCCGGTTCATGTTGTCGAACTCGAGCATGTCGTAAAGCAAGACATTGATCTTGACGACTTTGCTCATTGAGGATCCTGCCGATTCCAGCATGTGCGACATGTTTGTCAGAATATGTCGCGTCTCACTGGCCACTGTGCCCATGGCGCGTTCGCCGGTTTCGGCATCAATCGCCACCATTCCCGACAGAAAAATGAACCCCCCTGCACGTACGCCAGGCGAATGCGGCAAGTTGAAGTTTTTCGAAACATTTAGATTTTCGTTTTTTGGCTGAATGATTTCGCGTTTTGTAGACATGTACTTTTCCGATTATTTAGCGACGGCGATGGCGTCGAGTTGAACTTTAAATCCGGATTCAATCTGCACGCTCCAGACCGTTCGCGCGGGCGGCAAGTGCGTAAGGTATTTTTCGTAGACGCGATTGAGAACGTCGTACTCAATTCGATCGTAGATATAGGCGTGCACTTGCACGGTCTGCGCGAGTGAAGAGCCTGCTAATTCCAGCACGAGCTTTAGATTCTGGAAGATCCGATGGGTCTCGCTGCTGACCGATCCATGCAGCCGTTCACCGGTCTCGGGGTCGACGGCCACCATTCCCGATACAAAAATCAAGCCATTGGCCCGGATGGCCGGCGACTGGTGATATCCATAGGCTTTGCGAAGATCGAGCCCCGGAGAAGGCGCGGCAATCACATCCCTGCTCATAAACCCCCCATATTGTGCGGCGATATCAGGCTCTCGCAATTGGCTCCGGGTCTCGCGCCGGGCGCCAGCGCATCAGGCGTGCTTCAACATGGTCGACAATCGCCGTCAGCACCATCATCAAAATTACCATGATGATGATCATGGAGATGGCGCCGACCGTATTGTACGAGGTGGAATAGGCGTTGAGTCGATATCCGAGGCCGTGCGTCGACACCAGGAATTCGCCGATAATCACGCCAACCAGCGCAAAGGGCAAACTCATTTTTATTCCAGTCATGATCCACGTCGAGGCACTGGGCAACATCACTTTAGTAAAGATCTGCCAATCGCTCGCGCCTTGCACGCGGGCGACGTCGCAGAGGGCCCGCTCCACACTGCGTATTCCCGCGAGCGTATTAAAGAAGGTAATGAAAAACACCAGTGTTGCGCCCAGGAACACTTTCGACGCCATGTCAATTCCGAACCACACAATCAGCATCGGTGCGAGTGCGATTCTCGGAATGCTGTTTAGCGCCAGCAGAAACGGATCGACGACGCTTGCCACATAGGCCCACCGGGCGAGCAGAACCCCGAGAAAAATTCCGGAACTCGCGCCAATCCCAAAACCTCCCGCCATCTCGATTGCGGTCACGCCGAGATCACGATAAAAATCTGCACTGGTGACTTCCGTAATCAGCTGTTCGAACACGGCCAGCGGCGTGCCAAAGAAAAAGGGATCAAACAGGCGATTGGCGCCAAACTGCCAAACAGCAAGAAACGTGCCTGCGAGCACAATTCGTCCGGCATTGATGCCCAGCGCCGTGTTGGCAAATGCACGCAGTTTTGCACCGAATCCAGCGACTGGACTTGGGCTATCAATTTTCGATTGCTCAGATTCGGTCGGTAATGCCGTCATGGATTTGCGCAGCGAGCTCCTTCCAGATTGAATCGTGCAGTTCCCGGAATTCGGGATTCTGATGGATGAAAAATATATCGCGCGGGCGCGGTATCTTGACGGTGTCGACCCGAACCATGCGGCCCGGTCGCGCGCTCATCAACGCGACCCGGTCGGCAAGCCCAATCGCTTCGGTAAGATCATGCGTGACAAACAACACGGTCGATCTTTGGCTTTCCCAGATCGAGAGCAGCAGGGCCTGCAGGGATATGCGGGTCTGCGCATCGAGCGGACCGAACGGCTCGTCCATCAAGATAACCGGCGGCTCATAAATTAACGTACGAATGATATTTGCGCGCTGCCGCATGCCGCCGGATAATTCATAGGGATAGGCATTTTCGAAACCTTCAAGGCCAACGCGGCGGATCCAGCGCCCAGCCTCCGCGTGCCGTTCCCGCGGCGGCACGCCGGAAAGTTCGAGCGGAAAAGCCACGTTGTCGCGCAAGTACGCCACGGAAACAGATTGTCCTGCTGCGTCACATAGCCGATCTGGCGATTGACGCCGGTGATGCGGCGGTCATCGTACCATATGGCACCTTCTGTGGGGGCGATCAGGCCTGAGACCAGATTCAACAATGTCGACTTTCCGCAGCCACTTGGCCCGACAAGCGTCACAAACTCGCCGCGCCCGATGACGAAATCCGTACGGTCGAGAGCGCCGACAGGCGCACCTCGGCCTGGGAAAGTCTTGGCAACACCCTCGATCCGCAGAATTGCACTCGACATTATCGGTCAATGCGGCGGAAGATATTCGTTGGTAACGAGCTCCTTGAAGGGCGCAACTTTGCTGATCGCACCGGTATCCTTCAGGAACTCAGCGACCTTCCTGTAGGACTCCTCGGTCGTCACCCCGTCCCGCTTGAACGTGGCTCTCGTCCTTTGAAAGATATCAATGAGCATGTCGTCAGAAAGGCCGCTGTAGTGCTTTTTCAGAGCCGGCAGATATTTATCGACAGGGGTATCGACCAGATAGTTGACGGAAGTGAGCAGCCCGCGGATGAATTTGCGGACGAGTTCAGGATTTTCCTTCGCATAGTCTGGGCGGACATAGATGTGCTGAAACAGGAAGTCATTGTAGGCCGGATCCTGCCCCGCCAGATTGCGGCTGAATTCAATGGCCTTGCCCCGCTGCACAGCCAATTCCACCGTCGGACTTCCAATGCAAGCGACGGCAACCTGCCCGTTTTCGACTGCAGGAAGCATCGAATTGGGGCCGCCAACACCGATAATCTTCAGATCCTTTTGCGGCGTCAGCCCCGCACGCTTTGCGTAAGCAAGCAGGAGCAAATACGTAAAGGCGCCGGGCCTTGTGCCGGCCACGGTCTGGTCCTTCATCGCTTTAAGTTTCTGTTCGAACGGCGAATCGGCCGTCAGGCCGTTCTTGTCGGCGAGCTGCTTGTTCATGAAGCAATCGATACTCATCCGATTTGTAAGCGTCATTACATCGAGCAGTGTTTTTCCTTGCTCGTAAGACATGAAGAGGCGATTGGGCGTGGAGGCGGTGAATTGCACGCTACCTGCAATCAGCGAGTCGACATCGGGGCCGTCGCCGTTTGTCGAGATCGTCTCAACGTCGAGGCCTTCTTTTGCGAAGAAGCCGTTCTCCTGCCCGAAGTAGAGCGGAAAAAACGTAAAGACTGGCACCGGAATGGTGACGCGAATCTTCTGCAGATTTTGTGCATGCGACGGATGCATCCACAAGAACGCGATCGACCGCCCGCCAAGGCCTATGATGGATTGGAATTGTCTTCGCATGTCGCCCCCCTCCAATGACGCCTTTGGCTAACGGCGAGCTTGGTTCTAATTGCAACCAAAGAGCGTAGTTTTCAGTATACAGGATGCCTTAATCAGGAATGCCTGACAATCCAAACTTCCCAAGTGAACTGCATCGGGAACGCTTTCTGCATGTCCGACATGCAATCTGGAAAGCCGCTGGACCGGCGCGAGCTTCAGAGCGCGCGACAATGCCCGCAGATCCTGCTGGGGAGCACATCGGTGAACGCCTCAGTCTTCGGCCCAGCGCAAATAGTGGCTTTGAAATCTGAGCATCGCGAAATCGAGAAGCAATCCGACGCAAAGCATGACAACGATATAAGCAAATACCGTGGGGCTTTCGAAAAATCGCTGCGAGTAGATCAGCGTTGCCCCCATCCCTCCGCCGCCCGCCACCATTTCAGCAGTGAATGTCGTGATAAGCCCCACCGGCACGGCAATCCGAAAAGTTGTGAAAATTCGCGGGTAGCACGCGGGAAGGACAACATGCAGGAACAGGCTGACTGCGGCCGCTCCCGAGCGACATCGCAGACCACAGGAACAGGCGGCTGACCGAGCGGGCTGCACTATAGGTACCGATAATGACGGGGAAGATACAGGCAAATGCGACGAGTAGAATTTTCGACAGACTCTCGATTCCGAACCAGAGTACAAAGATGGGAATGAAAGCGATCTTCGGCGAAGGAAATCCGAGCGCGACGAGTGGATCAAACAGCCATTCGATGAAGCGAACGCGCGCCATCAATAGTCCCAACAGGATTCCGGCCGCAGTACCAAGAACGAGCCCGCAAAAGGCGCGCGCAAGGCTCAGCGCGAGATCGCTTGCGAGCGAGCCGTCCGCGATCGTTTCCCATAGCTGGACGGAAACCACCGAAAATGGCGGCAGAAACAAGGGCGGCGTGAGATGCGAGCGTGCCGCCGTCTCCCAGGCCAGCAGCAAGAACATGACCGAGGCTATGGAACGCCATGGCGCTTGCGAAAGGCGGCCTCGGTTCATCATGAAAGGCGCCCTTCGTATGCGCCGCCTGCCGACTCGTGCCATGCCAACCATTCGGCCGGTGAAGAGAAGCAAAAGACGGTCCGCCAGGAAGGCCACGATAACGACACATGCGATCGCAGCAAACATGTATGCATATGTGCCGTTCTCGCCATACATGAAAATCAATTTGCCGATGCCATTCGTCGACGCAATCATCTCGGCGGAAATCGCGAGGACAAAAGAAAAGCCGAGTGCGATGCGTAACCCTGTCAGGATGTCAGGCAAGGCATTGCGCAAGAAGATTCGTAACGACAGCTCTCGGTCCGTCGTGCCAAGTGCCTCCGCACTCCAAATGAGGACTTTAGGCGTCGTCACTACGCCATGATAGGTGTTGACGATCATCGGCAGCAGGCACGCCAGAAAGACCGCGGCAATCGCAGTCAGGTTGCCGATGCCGAACCATAGCGCGAAGAGCGGGATCAGTGCCGATTTTGGAAGCGAGTAGGTCCCGCCGACAATCGGCGTCACATACGCCCTGAACTTGTCCGAGCGAGCCATCATCAAACCGATCCAGATGCCGCAGACCGACCCGAGGATCAATCCGGCACCCGCACGAAACAGCGTGATGAATATGTTGTTGGCGATATCTCCGCCGGAAAGGAGGTCGACCATGGCGGCCCCAACCATGGCTGGAGTTGGGAGAAATTCGGTATCGACGATGTGAGCACTGCATACGAACTGCCAAAATGCGCCGAACAGAAACAGTGGGGCAACGCGGCCGACCCGGCGCACGCACTTATGCGTCCCATTTTAAGGGGCATCTGCTTTCTGCTTTCCGGCGGCAATCGCCTGGCGACGCACAGAGAGCCAGACCTGATTGCGGATCTCGTTGAACGCCTCCGACAGCACTAGTTCTTCACGAGGCTGGGTACGGTCGAGTTCGACTATAAACTGCTCGATAATCTGGCCCGGCCTTGCTGACATCACGCATATTCGATTGGAGAGATAGACCGCTTCAGTGACGTCGTGGGTGACAAGGAGAACGGTCTTTCGTGTTTCGAGCCAGATTCGCAGCAATTCATCCTGCATAATTTCCCGCGTCTGAGCGTCAAGCGCGCCAAATGGCTCGTCCAGCAACAGGATTGCGGGGTCACAGGCGAGCGTGCGTGCAATCGCCACGCGCTGTTTCATGCCGCCCGACAGCTCCCTTGGATAGCGCCGTTCGAAACCGGCAAGACCGATCACATCAATCAACCCGCCAATGATCTTTTCACGCTCTGTGGGCGAGACGTTCTGGCGCTCGAGGCCGTAACCGATATTGTCGTGCACCGTGAGCCATGGGAACAATGCGTATTCCTGGAAGACGACACCACGATCAGTGCCGGGACCTGTGACCCGCACCCCGTCAACAAAGACATCGCCGTCAGCGGCAAGAAAGCCGGCGACGATGTAAAGAAGCGTGCTTTTGCCGCAACCTGAAGGGCCGACGATCGAAACGAATTCGCCCTGCTTCACTGCAAGGTCGGTGTCCCGCAGCGCGACCACCGGGCCATGATCACTTGCGTAGGATTTCGATACCCGTCGGATCTCTATCCTTGGCCGCACTATGTCGAGCACGGGCGTGGCAGATAGCTCAAGGCAAGATATTTGGACGCATCTACCGGCTGAGGAACGAGCTTTTCCTCGACCATTGCATCGATCGGCTTCTGAATGGCCACGGCTGGTACACACCCATTCGGATCGCGGAAGTAGTCACTTCCGGTCGCAAAATAACTGTCCAGCACCTCTTTCGGCGACTTGGTGAACGCGGCCACGAGCTCGACCGCCTTGGTGCGGTTTGCTTTGTCGTAGTACCAATTAAGTCCCGGTCACGTAATCCGCGAGGAAGCCGCGCACGGCATCCGCGTTCTGTTTGAGAAAATCGGTGCGCGCAACCTGAAAAATTACCGACGAGGGGCCGAACGCGTCGCCCCCGGTGAAAAGCGCACGCAGATCGCCTTTCCGGCTTTCGACGGCAAGGAAGGGGATGACAAGCACGCCGCAGTCAATCCGTTTCTCGCGGATCGCCGATGCCATGTTCGGGAAATTGACTTCGACGATTTGCACGTCGCGCTTCGGGTCGAGTCCTTGTTTTTTCAACACCACGCGCAAGACCAGATCAACGGCAGACCCGTAGGCGTTGATACCGACCTTTTTTCCCTTGAGATCCGCGACGTTCTTGATCGGGGAATCCTGCTGCACAAAAAATGTATTGGTCGCATTCCCCGTGTGACCATCCTGATAATTGTCAGAGATGATCGAGAGTCCGCCGGCAACTGCGTTTTTCGCGATCGCAGTTGCGAAGGTTGAAAACGCAAGAGTGCCAAGATCGGCTTGTCCCGAGGCGAGCAATGTGGCGGCCTCCGGAGTTCCGCGGGTGAAGGTCATTTCGAGGGTGTATGACTTTCCGTAATTTTTCAGGACATTCTGTTTGAGATAGTCGAGATAGATAATCGTCTCCATTTCATTTGGGCCGATGCCGCCACCCGTAGCGTAGTGAATCGTTACGGGCGCTGCCGACGCACGCGGCATCACGCCCAGTGAAGCCCCTGCAGTCCGGCTGCGCCAGCCTGCAATAACCGGCGACGCGATACGCGTTTGCAATTGGCGGCTCGTGTTGTGTCCATGTTCGCCCCTCCTTTGCCAGACCTGATCCCATCTTGCTAAAGGGGGGCAGCGACCGCAATAGCCATCAATTCATCAGGAGTGCCGGGCGTGACCGTAACCAAGATACAACCGAAAACGCTGTTTCAACGTGCGCTCGAAGGGCGGGTCCTTTACACGCATGTGGTCGTCGCTGAGACGCAAGCGCTTATCTTCATTTCGGGCCAGTTGGCGCGCGACAAATCGGGAAATATCGTGGGCCCGCGCGACATGCGCGCACAATTACGTCAGGTCGGCGAGAACATGCGTTTGGCGCTGGAAGCCGCCGGCGCAACTCTCGATGATCTGGTGAAAACGACGACCTTCGTCACTGACATCGACGAGTTTTTTCGTCACGTGGATGTCCGCCATGATTATTTGGGCGTTGCGCTTCCGGCCAGCACGACCGTTGAAGTCCGCCGCCTGGCACATCCCGATCTGATGGTTGAAATAGAAGCCATCGCCGTCAAAGACCGGCGATGATCACCGGCCTGCATCAGTACCCCCTTGGCGGCTGTCGCATTCACCTTGGTCGACCAAAGTAGGCGGTCTCAGTTTGTGCCACGGGCGTGCCGCCGCCCCATGACAAAAAATCAAGCTGCAAAATGTTTGCTTTTGGTAGCCGGCGATCGGCGATGGTCTTTTGGATTTCAACGCGAAGTCGGCAAATGAGGCCGCCTACGGGCACTCGGCCATCAATCAACTGATCTTTCTGCGGACACGTGCCGGCAGAACCAGCCTAGCAGCCAGACAGCGCCAGCCGAAAAAAGGGCGGCGACCGGAATCATGGGCTCACCTTGGCCTGCTTGATACGCGAAGCCGACAATCGCAAAAAAGACGATGATCAGCGCAAACGCGGAAGTCCCTCGATAGAAAAAATCTAGTGACGATTCTGGCATGATCCACCTGACGTCCTGCCACTTTAACGCGCAGTGGAACTTGAGGTTCCAGGCAGGCAGTCATCAGAACGAACCTGATACATGCGCGCGCGTTATATTCAGGATCGCGCCAGGGTCCGGGTTTTCAACTATTAGGGGTGCGGTTTAGGGTCAGGTCATCACCGCGCCGGCCCTTTTTTCTTCGGTCGCTTCGTACAGCCGAGCAATGGCAAAATCAAAAGGCCCACCCAATGCAGCAACGAAATGCGAATGCGCGTCTTGATTTTAGCGAGTTTCGTCGCGACAGTTCTCGGTGCGCAGGCTGTTGCGCAGACAAGTGGAATCGTTCCATCCCAATCAATCGTGATCGATGATCGAGATCGAAACTTGATTATGGAGTACGTCATCAAGGGACGAATCAAACCGACAAGATTGAAGGAAATGCCAATTGTGGGCGCGCCGTTGCCGCTTGATATTGAGCTAAAGCCTGTCCCTTCCGTTTGGGGAGCGGGCATCACAAAGTATTCCTACATCTATTCAGGCGGTCGCGTGTACATAATTGATCCATCAAATTACACAGTTGTGAAAGAGATCAACTGGTTTTGCCGGCTCGATTCGCCCCGCAATACGGTTGGGCGGCCATCAAGCTCCTGATGCGTGCCGGGCATCCTCGAATCTAGCTTTATCGCCTGCTAAATCGACGAGCGACAATATGAGGCCATGCGAAAATTGCTGAGCAGCTAGAGTGCCTTTTGAAAGCGATAAGTGTCGACAGTTGGCAATTGCTACCCTAGGATTTCGGAACGAAGCGAGCGCATTCAATTAGTGCGGGCGTTCACAATTCTGGCGCGGTATTTGATCGAAGCGTGATTCCAGAATCATTACTCATTTTGTACTCGCACGACTGGGCAACCTTTGCAGTCGTATTTGTATGCTTGATAGTCGGCTACATCATCTTCGGGATTGCCGGATTCGGAGCGGTACTGATTGCAGGACCAGTTTTGGTCCATCGCATCCCCTTAGCCAACGTCGTGCCCCTTCTCGCAATTCTCGACTTTATCGCGGCGGGCATCAATGGAGTAAAGTTGAATGAGAAGATCAATTTTCGTGAGCTAGTCTGGCTTACACCGCTGATGGCTGTCGGCACACTATCGGGCATTGTTTTGCTGACGCACCTTTCAACGTCTTTGGCAGCGACTGCATTAGGGATTTTTTCGATCGTATACGGAATTTATGGGTTTTTGCCTCACAATTATTCGGGTCGTATCAATCGCCTCTGGGTCGTGCCGATTGGGCTGATTGGCGGAGTGGTGAGCGGGCTGTTTGGAAGTGGTGGATTTATTTACGCCCTCTACCTTTCAAGACGTTTACCGGACAAAGATGCGATGCGCGCCACGCAGAGCGCTCTTATAGGACTTGCAACTGCAACACGTTTCACAATTTTTCTTATTGCCGGCTCGTACAGTGACCTGCGCATGATCGCAATGGCGCTCACAGGGCTTCCCGCACTTTTAATCGGCCTCTATATCGGCCACCGGGTGTCGGTCGGACTCTCGAGAGAGCAATTGTTTCGGATGCTATGCGCCGTGTCAGTGATTACCGGCAGCAGTCTCATATTGCGCTATGCCCTTTAATGGGCCGAGTGACTAAGATGATATAATGCGCTATTTCACCGAAGGATCATTGGCGGTCTTCGCCGCGCAAGCGCCTCGATAGTAATCCCTAATGCATCGTGGAACTGCGCCTTTGCAGTTGTGATGAGAGACAGTGGTAATACCAGCCTCCTCCGCGATCCGAACCAGCCAGAAAACCGCAAAAAAGGCCCGCCGGCCCTGCTTTCGAGGCTCGTTGAACTCGTGCTCGGAGCAGATGTATTCTGAATACAGATTTCTTGCGGAGTATTTCGGGGCGGCTGGAAACGCGTCTTTGACTGAGAAACTCCACGGCCCGGAAACAATGAAGTGAGGACTGAACGATCCGCCGCCGCGAAATGAAAACAGGCCCCCGGCAGCTCTTGCGCTGTGGTGCCTAGGAAGCTGCACGAATGGAGCTGCTTTCAAACCTTGCTCTTGGATTTTCGGTTTCGCTGCAGCCGTTGAATGTTCTGTTGGCTTTTGTCGGCGTCGTGCTCGGCGTTGTGATCGGAATTCTTCCAGGACTTGGGTCTGCGGCGACCATCGCGTTGTTATTGCCGATCACCTATTTCCTCGACACTACAACTGCCGTCATTATGTTGGCGGGAATTTGGTACGGCTCGATGTATGGCGGGTCAATTACTGCAATTCTTTTGCGCGTTCCAGGCGAGTCGGCGTCGGTTATGGTTGCGATCGACGGTTATGAACTTACGAAGCAGGGCCGCGCCGGTGCAGCACTCGGCATGTCGATGTTCAGTGCGTTCATTGCGGGGATGGTTGGTCTCGTTGGCCTTGGCCTCGTGGCACCTACGCTGGCGGAATTTGCGCTGGAATTCGGACCGCCCGAGTATTTCGCACTCACGCTCCTTGGGCTTACGCTTGTCAGTTATCTTGCTACGGATTCAATGTGGAAGGCGGTCGCGGTCACCTTGCTTGGGCTGCTGCTCGGAACTGTTGGCCTCGATCCAGTACGCAGCATGGCACGTTTCACATTCGGTTCGTTAACCTTGCAATCAGGCATTGACCTCGTACCCATGGTCATGGGCCTGTTCGGAATTTCCGAAGTGTTTCATTTGCTTGAAACGAAGATTACGTTGGGATCCGCCAAACCCGTTGAGGTGCCGAAAGGGCTGATTGCGGTGCTCCCGACGCGTCAGGATTGGCGTGATGCGCGGCGAGGTATAGCACAGGGCAGCCTTGTCGGATTCTTCGTCGGTCTGCTGCCCGGCGGCGGCGCAACGATTTCCTCTTACGTTGCTTACGCGGTAGCCAAGCGCTGGTCGAAGCGTTCCCAGAAGTTCGGCGAAGGGGCTATCGCCGGAGTTGCCGCGCCGGAAGCGGCGGCTAATGCTGCGACCTGCAGCGGATTTATCCCCCTGTTGACGTTAGGGCTGCCCGATAATGTCGTCATGGCGCTGATCCTGGGCGCGTTCATGCTGCATGGCGTGACACCGGGCCCAACACTCATGATGCAGCATCCACAAATATTCTGGGCGATTGTCACCAGCATGTTCATCGGCAATTGCATCCTTATCCTGACAATGTTGCCGCTGATTGGCTTTCTTTCAAAGATCACTCTGATCCCGACGAATATCCTGGTTCCCATTATCGTTCTGGCCTGCCTCGCAGGCGCTTATGGCGTGAACAACAATCCGACCGATATTCTCACCATGACGATGTTCGGATTGCTTGGTTATTTGATGACAAAATTCGGATTTCCTCATGCGCCGATGGTACTCGCCTTCGTGCTTGGTCCAATCATGGAAACGGCACTCCGGCAGTCGCTCATCATGTCCAGCGGCGACTTCCTGATTTTCTGGAGTAGTCCTGTAGCGGGGGTTCTCATGTCAGTTCTCACACTCGTCATAGTCGCTCCACTGGTGCGAAGCGTATTTCAGATTTACCGCCGGTTAAAATCCAACGCGTCGACCGGAAAGTCGACAGCGACATCGGTGATCGCACCCGCAATATTGCTGCTGCTATTTTTGGCGCCAGCACCCAGCGGCCGTAGCGCAGGATTATCCGAATAAGGCGATCAGCATGATTGTGCCGTATCCGCCTGGCGGCCGGACGGATCTTGCCGGGCGCGCGGTCGCGCAGTACCTGAAAGCGGAACTCGGCCAGCCAGTAATCGTGGTCAATAAGGCGGGCGCCAGCGGCGTACTCGGAGCAAAAGAAGTTTCGGGTGCCGCTCCGGACGGTTACACGATAGGGATCTTCTCAACTGGATTTCTGACCGCGCAATATACCGTTCCGACGCCGACCAATGCCGCCGAATACGAAATGATCGCGATGATCAACCTCGATCCAGCCGCGATAGCGGTACCGGAGGGCCGCGGTTGGGAAACTTTGCCGGACTTTTTGAAATATGCACGGGCGAATCCAGGCAAATTGAAAGTGGGCATCGATGCCGGAAGTTCGGCACAGATCTTTGCGGCGGCTTTTGTCGAAAAGGCCGGGCTCAACGTAATCTACGTTCCGTTTCGGGGTGGCGGCGAACGCACGGTTGCGCTCGCCGGCGGCCATATCGACGTCGATTTCGATATCGTTGCACCATTAAAGACGATGCGGGAAGCCAAGAAAGTTCGCGTGCTAGGTATTGCTGCCGATCGTCGTTTCCAGGACTACCCGGATATTCCGACGATGGCGGAAGGCGGCGTTGATCTATCCATTTCGTCCTGGCACGGTTTGTTCGCGCCCCGCGGTACGCCGCCGGCTGTGGTCGCCAAAATAAGCAGCGCTTTGGGGCGTGTCGCCGCAAATCCTGAATTTCAGGAGCGTATGCGGAACTTGCTGCTCGGTGTCCACTATCTGGACACGGCTCAATTTCGCTCGTTCTTTGCGGACGCCGATAAACTCAATCTCGATCTGATCCGCAAACTTGGTCTGCTGGTTTCAGCTCCAAACGGTTCGAAATAGGAGAGACGTCGATGACCGTGCATAGCCCCGCCCATGCAAACGCTAAGATGACCATGGAGACGGAAGTTCTGGCGCTACGACGGCGTCTGGCCAAAGCGCACCGCATTCTCACCGCCGGGGGCATCTGGCCGCTAACCAAGGGCCACGTAAGCGCGCGCATTCCGGGCACGGACAAAGTGCTTATTCTTGGCCATATCCATTCCGAGGGCCGCTCGCTGATAGACACTGATGTCGACGACATCGTGACCGTCGATATTGATGGAAAATGGCTGGAGGGCCGTATCGAGCCGGTCGACGAACGCTTTCTGCATCTGGAAATCATGAAAGCGCGGCCTGAGGTAACCTCGATCGTCCATGCTCATCCGACTTATGCCACCGCGTTTGGGATTGCCGGCGTAAACATCCTTCCGGTTGGAAACCGCGGTGGAATTTTTGCTCCGCAGGTGCCAATTCTTGATTTCGACCGGCAAATCGATACGCCAGAGCGGGGCCAGATGGCCCGTGATGCAATTGGCGACAGTGTAGCTCTGGTCCTGAAGAACCACGGCGTCGCTGTATGTGGCGATTCCATCGAAAACGCCACGATTGCAACGTTTGCATTGGAAGAGACGGCCCAGTTGCACTGGATTGCTGCTCAAGTTGGACCGGTGCAAAAGATATCGACGGGTGAAGTCCGCAGTGTGCTCACTGGTGCCCGCAAGGAAGAGTTCTATAGCCACGTCTGGGGCCATTACGCCCAACTCGATCCTTGGCATGAGAAAAAATCCTCGCGCCGCAGCGGTGGCGGTTCAGCCGGTGGTGGGGCGCCATCGCAGCAATAGCGATCTGGTTGCGAGTTATCGCGTCTGCACAGACGCTGGCCGTCGTATTTTCAGAGCCGCCCAAGTGAGCTTTATTTTGCCGGAGTGACGAGGAGGCCCAGCTTTTCAATAATGGCGCGATAGGTTGCGTCTTGCTTTGCAAGAAAATCCTTGGCTTCCTCACCTCGCAGAAACGCAACCCCCGCGCCCACGTTTTCCATGTTCGCCAGGACCTCTTTGCTCTTCATCGTCTGCTCGATCGCACTCGCGAGCTTATTGATGACGCTCTGCGGAGTCCCCTTGGGCACGTAGACACCGTGGAACGCGCCGATGACGAGATCGACGCCGTTCTCGCGGAAGGTCGGCAGATTGTCGTATAGCTGAGAGCGCGCATCGGCAGCGACCGCCAGCATCCGCACCTTCTTGGCGTCCATCAAGGTTTTGTAGGAAACCGGCACCGCGACGTGGACCTCGATATGGCCACCCGCGAGGGCGATGGCGCCGTCGGCGTCACCTTTGAACGGGACCATGATCATTTTGACCCCGGCCGGCATCCTCGAAGCCGGCTGCAAAAATCTGCGCCGAGGCCCCGGGGATCATGCCAATTCGCAATTTTCCGGGCCGTTTACGAGCATCGTCGACCAATTCCTTGAGTGTTTTCCAGGGTGCTGACCACTGGACGGCAAGAGCGGCTGGGTCCGTATTGACGATGGCGACAAGCTGGAAGTTAGAGAGCGCGATCGGCGTCGGAACAGTGTATTGCGACGTTACCGCTGATGTTGAGAAGAAACCGAGCGTGTAGCCGTCAGGCGCCGCCTCGGCGACTTCTCGCGCACCAAGGACACTGCTTGCGCCTGGCTTGTTGACGATTGCAACCGGCGTGCCAAGCTTGCGGCCCAGCTCCTGAGCCACGATCCGGCCGACGACATCGGTCCGACCGCCGGCGGGAAATGGGACGATCATGGTCACTGCCTTGGCCGGATAATCCGATTGTGCGACGGCGGGTGCCATGCTTACGGACCAGCTGCCAAGGCCAAGCAGAAAACCTACGGCTAAAACCGGAACATGAGGTTTCATTTTATACAACCCTGTGCTGTTGAGCCGCTCGCACCGATTTTGCGGAAGCTACATGATCGCATTAGCCCGGCGCATACTCGCGACCATGGATGATTTCATCACAATTTCCTTTGCAAGCGCGGGCGTATGCGATGCTCGGCGCATTTCGTCCAGGCGCTGTCTCCGAATGGCAGGATCGGTTTCTTCGAGTACGCGTTTATTGCGGATTGATGATTCCTGGACGTATTCGATATTTACGGTACGCCGCTGCCGCACATAGCGATCGAGCACCGATTCATCCGCCTTCCCCTGCCATACGTCGATGAGCTTGTCGGTGAGGTTCATCGCATCCTGCAATGCACTGTTGAGGCCAAATCCGCCAAGCGGGTTGTTCAGGTGAGCAGAGTCGCCGGCGAGGAGCAGCCGTCCCTTGCGGAAGGATTCAGCGACGCGCTGATGCACTCGGTAGATGGTGCGATGAAGCGTCTCGTAACGGCCCTGTTTCGGGACTTCAGCCTGCAAGCGCGCCTCGACGCGCTCGTCGCCAAGTGCTTCGTCGTCGCTTTCGTCAACATGACATCCATACAGAAACCGCCATAGGCCGGGCGGGCCCAAGTGCGGTAGATGGAACACCGCGCACCATTCGACCGGATGCGAAATATAGGCGGTGTCGGTGAACCCACGCTTGCCAAGGTCGTACGGCGTGCTGATCAAGGCAAATTTTTCAGGATAGGTGAAGCCATCAAAAGAGATGCCGGCTGATTTCCGCACGATGCTGCCGCCGCCATCCGCACCAATGACCCAAGCGCCACTGAATGTCTCAGTCCCGTCTGGCGTGGCGGCCGTGACCGTCACCGTGTTCGCATCCTGTATAACTTCAGTAACGCGCGCGGAAAAACGGACGTCGACATGCGGAATGGATTCGAGCATGTCGTAAACAAGCGGCGTCAATTTATGCTGTTCGCAGTGCAGCCGGTACGGGTAAGGCGTTTCGTCCTTGAGCAGGGTCGACAGCTCGAAGACGGCAACGACGCCGTCGGTGCGATCGCGCAGCTGCCACGCGGGAACGACAATTCCAATGTCGAGTAATTTCTTCGTAAGGCCGATCGGTTCGAGGACCTCGAGTGTCGGAGGGTGAAAAGAGCCGGCGCGCAAATCCAGAAAAAGATCAGAGTGCGCTTCCAGCACCAGCACTGGAATATCGTGCAGCGCGAGGTTGAGCGCGGAAACAAGTCCGACGGGGCCGCCACCGACGATAATCACCCGATCCTCTTTCGCGGGCCCCATACGATTGCTCCTCCCTCACTTATTCACCTGAACGCCACGCCCTTTGCAGCCTTGAAAGCAAGAGCGAGCGCCGTCTTGTCCCCCTTAGTGAATACAGTGTACACATCTTGCCATGCTTGATATCCCCGCTCAACCCCCGAAAAATTGAAACAAGCACTCGAAGGCGCACATGGATCTGGGTCTAGCTGACAAAACCGTTCTCGTGCTGGGCGCATCAAGCGGCCTGGGCCTGGCCATTGCAAAATGCCTGGCGCAAGAAAAAGCGCGCGTGGTGGTGAGTGCGCGCAACGGAGCGCGTCTCGATCAGGCCCTGATGAATATTAGGCAGATCAATCCGAATGCAACGGCTCTCCCGATCGACTTACGAAACGCCGCGACGATGAATGCGGCGGAGGCGAGTATTCACGAGCTCAAGCCCGACATCCTTGTTTGTAACAGCGGGGGTCCCCCGCCTGGCAGCGCCATAGCCTCGGATCTCGAGAGCTGGCGACAGCAATTCGATGTGATGGTGCTTAACCAAATTCGCTGCATACGGGCCGCATTGCCGTCGATGGCGGAAAAGATGTGGGGCCGAATCCTGATCATCGCGTCATCGGGCATCATCGCGCCGATCCCCAACCTTGTAATTTCCAACAGTCTGCGCAGCGCACTCGTGGCCTTTGCCAAAACCCTCTCGGTGGAAGTCGCCGGATCCGGAGTCACTATCAATACAATCGTCCCCGGCCGGATCGCGACGCCGCGCGTGGCGGAACTTGATCAAGCCGCGGCTGATCGCGAAAAGTCCGACGTCGCAACCGTGAAACAGAGGTCGGTGCAGGCCATTCCCGCCGGGCGGTATGGCGATCCGGCGGAATTCGCCAGCGTCGCTGCTTTCTTGGTCAGCGAACGCGCCAGCTACGTGACAGGACAAATCACGCGGGTCGACGGCGGGTTCATTCGCTCAATCTAAATTGCCGGAATCAATGGCGGAATCCCGAAAACGAGCGATGCCGCCGCGATGAAGAGAATACTGTAGACACTTTGTCCGCAGGCCGTTAGGCTGGGCACTCGCGTCAGTATGGAGAAGCACGATGGTTACGATGACTGCTAACCGCACGAAACTGGTGATTGAGAGCGCCGAGGCGGTACTGGGGCTGCACTGGTTCGTGGCGCGTGACTTTACCGCAAAGGATGAGGGTCTCGAGTTCGAGATCATCACGCCTGGCATTAAGACGAAGTTCGACTGGAATGACCCGCGCAGCCGCGATCATCACCTGGTCAGCTCAACGAACTACCAAAAGGCTTTCGAGCAGGGCAAAGCCGACATCTACCGCGCATGCGAATGGGGTCAAATTCGGCGCACCTTCGACAACCCCAAAGGGCCAATCGTGGCTCGCCGTCCGGCGATGGTCTACCAGGCCATCTTCGTGCGACCCGACTCTCCGATCAACGCCACAATCAACCTTGCCAACAAGACGGTCGGCGTTCAGTTCCATCAAGGCTCGCACTATGTCTCGCTGGCTATGATGGAAGGCTTCATCTCACGCGATGAGATCAACGTCGTGCATTCCGGCACCGTGCAGGAGCGTTACGAGGCGCTTATGAGCGGGGAAACCGATGCCGCCACACTGATGGAACCGTGGATCACGCTCGCGATGAAGAACGGCTGCAAGGAAATCATCGGCACCTTTTATCAAGGCACCGAAAATGCTGGCGCCGAGCTTGATCCGAAGGTTTGGGAAGCCGCTAACCGCGCGGTGAAGAAGGCCGTCAAGCTGATCAACGCGGACACCCGGAAATACGTCCACTACATGCTCGATGAAATCCCGGCCAAGTATTCGAGCCAAATCACGCCGGCTGACTTTTACTTGCCGCGGCTGCGCTATGTGGATCCGGCTCCGTATACTGAGGACCAGTTCCAGCGCGCCTACAATTTTATGCTGAGTTGGGATCTCGTGGGCAAGACTAAATTCGAAAATCTGGTTTGCAATCGGGTCTAGAAAAATACAGCCACAACGACAAAAGCGGCCGGCAATCATTTCCTGATTGCCGGCCTTTTTCGATCCTTGTTGCGCAAATTTCCCGATGGAAGTGAACCTGCTTTTTCCCGAGCACGACGGATTTCTTCACCCGTGTGCACGATGTGCCGCTCCAAGAGATCGGCTGCCTTGGTGAAGTCTTTGCGCTCGATCGCTCTGAGGATCTGCCAATGCTCGGCAGCCGCTTGCCGCAGCCGTTCGGTGGTGCCGGCGCGACGTGCGTAGCGCTCGACGTTGAGTTGAATGCGCTCGACCGCGTCGATCATCGTCTGTGAACTCGAACGGCCGTAAAGCGCGCGGTGGAATTCCCAGTTTTTTACGACCCAGCGCGAGCCGTAGTCCTTGATGAGGTCAGTTTCCTGACAAATCTTTCGTAGGCGATCCAGATCAATTTTTTCGAAATTCCGCGCAGCCTTGCGCAACAGATGCGATTCGACGACGGCACGCATTTCGAGGGCCTCTAGAATCTGTGGCAGCGTCAATCCGGCTACGACAGTTCGATGATGTGCGATATTCTGTACGAGGCCTTCGGCCTGAAGTTGACGCAGTGCTTCCCGGATGGGTACCCGCGACACGCCGAAGAATTCGGCCAATTCAACCTGATTGAGTTCCTCATCGTCCGCGAACTGGCCGTCGTAGATGGCGGTTCGCAATGAGGCCGCCAGATAGTCGGTCATGGTCTTACGCTCACGCAGACCGGGGTCCCACTGCATCCGATCGAATTTATGGGAGCTTATTTTCGCCTTGTTCCGCTTTTGGTTGCTTTGATCCATCACCAGCCTGGTCGTTGAGTGCAGACGGAATCGAATATTGACCCGCCTTGGCCAATCTTACAGAATAAACTGTATACAGAAAGCCTCCCGCCCTGATTGCTCAAAGTCCGCGTGCATGCCTATAAAAAAGACGATCCTTCCCAACCTAAAAGCCAGTTTTTCACCGATTGGTCATCCTGACCGCATCAGTGGCGGTCTACTCGTAATTATTGCGTGCATTGCGATCTTTGAGGCTTCGCACCTCCCCTTTGGATCGCTTCGTAGACCCGACGCGGGATTTTTCCCGTTGTCGCTGTCGACATTGCTGCTGATTTTTGCCGTTGGCATTGTATTCAATTCGTTCTTGGCAAAACCGCAACGGATGGAATTTAATCCCCGCTCCTGGAACGTATTGATCGGCGCTCTTGCATTTATTGTTTATGCCTTGTCCATGACGAAGGTTGGCTTCGTCGTGGCGACCATGATCATTATGCTTATTTTCATGCGCGGCCTCGGCGGTATGAGTTGGGTGCGAGCGTTGCTTATCGCCATACCAAGCGTCGTCTGTTCCTATTTTGCATTCGTCCAGCTCGGCGTGCCGTTACCGCGTGGACCGCTCCCCTTCTGATTTCAGATTTTTCCAACGCGCGGTAGCGCTCGATCAGAGCAATATCCACTTTGCCCCGCTCTGATGAGACGGGCCGCTGACGTTTAAAAAGGGGCCCTAGGGCGGCGCGCTCAGCCTTTGACGAATTTTGTCCGCGTTGCAACATGAATTCTCGAATGACGGCATCACTTTGGCGTTTGCCACCATTGAAGAACATTCCGCTTGCTTCCGGCATGTGTGACACAAAGCCTGCGCCCAGCGAAAAAATTCGGGATCGTGTCCATAGGTACGGAGTGGATCAAATCGGAGCAAGCGCAGCACCGGCAACCGCACAAAGTCGGCGCGCAGTGTCGCGGCAACCCCGTCAACATCGGCAGGCCCGTATTGTCTTTCGTCGGCATCTCGCGCCAACAGCCAGCGCCAGCTGTGCATTAATTCGGCCAAGAACGCAAAGATGCGCAGTTGTTGTTTGCTGTGACATCTTAAAAGTATCGCCTAATTGCATCGAGTTGACGTTGATCTACATCAATGGCACCGAGCGCAAATTGCGCGCCGTGCTCGTTGTGGAGCAGCGCATCAATCATCGCAGACATCGGCAGCATTTCAGCGGGCGACGGCGAGATGCTAGGTCATTTTTCCCTAGGCGCAATGATCCACTTCTGTTCGAAATTTGGGTACGCCAGTTTGAACAATGGCTCGACCGCGTTTCTACGGAGGACTCGCACCGAAGTCGTTGCTGCCATGCGCCAAGGCGCAATTGACAGTTCAAAAAGCCTAACATTAGGATGTTAGGCAAAGTTGCCTAGAGCGCGGACCGATTAGACAGCAAACTTGCTCAGGCCGGCGGCGGACGCAGCAACAACGGCGGCCGATCATCGTTTGTTTGGATATGGGGGTTCATTCCGTGCGTACCGCAATTAAGGGTGGCTGGGTCGTCGGCTATGAGAATGGCGGCCATCTACTCATCCGCAATGGCGTTGTTGTTTATGAGGACAATAAAATAATTTTTGTGGGCGGCGAATTCGATGGACCTGTCGACCGGAAGATTGACGCCGGTGAAAAATTGGTCGCGCCCGGTTTTATCGATACGCATATCCACTACGGGCACCGTGCGTCTCATCGGTTGATTTCAGACACCGGTAGGCCATTGTTTTATGGCCAGCCATTTCTGGAGGTCACTGTTCCGCGAAAGGGAAAAAAAGTCGCGGGCGACGCACGTTGGCTTGCGCATGGCAAGTCAACGTCTGAAGGCGCGCTCGACTTGAACGCAACATACACCGTGGCTGAACTTGTCCGCGGGGGCGTAACAACGTTTGCAGAACTGGGCGCTCAGGTAACTGTCCAGGATGCCCTACTTGAGCAGGTCAAACGTTTCGGTGCGCGCGCTTATCTTTCACCCGGATACGATTCCGGTCACTGGGTGTGCGATGAATTGGGTAGACTCGAACGGATTCATGACGAACAACGAGGAATTTCTGGTTTTAAAGTAGCTCTCGATTGGATTGAAAAGAACGATGGAGCCTTGAACGGCCGTGTTCGCGGCATTTTGGTCCCGAGACGAGTTTGGACGACGACTCTCGACCTTCTCAAAAAAACGGTTGAGGTAGCGGATAGAACAGGCCTGCCCATTGCTACGCACGCGGCATTCAGTGTCATCGAATTCCATGAAATCGTTGCACAGTACATGATGACGCCAATTGAACTCATGGATTCGATTGGAATGCTACGCCCCACATTGGCCATTGGTCACTGCAATTTCATTTCGGACAACGGGAATATGAATTATGCGGTGAAACAAGACCTGAAATTGTTGGGGCAGTCCGGCACTTCCGTCTCCCACTGCGCCATAAATATCGCACGTCGCGGCCGCATGTTGAATAGCTGGAAGAGATACCTCGAGGCGGGTGTCAATATCGCGCTCGGATCGGATACTTACCCGCGTGATATGATCATGAATATGCGAACGGCGTCTTACATGGGCAAAGTCGCCAGCGAAACTTTTTTTGCCGCGACCGCAGCCGAGGTTTTCACCGCGGCGACGCTGGGCGGCGCACGCTCCCTGGGCCGTGACGACATTGGCCGGCTCGCGCCAGGCGCGCTCGCAGATATAATCATCATTGATCTGTCCGGCCGCGGTACAATGCGGTTCGGCCCCGTCCGCGATCCGATCAAAAGTCTGGTTGAGTGTGGCGTGGGTGATGACGTGGAAACCGTGATTATCGACGGAAAGACCGTTATGGAGAATCGCCAAATTCCCGGCGTGGATATGATCGACCTGTTGCGGCAGGCACAATCATCGGGCGAGCGCGTCTGGGCCTCGTTGCCTGATTGGGATCCGCTGAGCCGAACCGCCGATGAAGCGTGCCCCTATTGTTATCCTCTTAAGCACTGACACTAAGTTCGGGTCGCAGGCGGATGCGGGAAGGCTCGCTCAAACCCGGATAAGGACGCGCCTTAAGATTGCCGCGACGGGAATATGCTTTGCTTTGCAAGGCAGAGGTCGTTGTTTCGCGAACAGTGATTTGGGATTTAGCTCCGGGAGAAACGACACATGCAAGAGTCCTACTCCACCCGCCGCATCGGCAATTTCTTGCGGGGCGCACTTTCCCTGCTGTTTTTGTTAGCGCTTGGCCTCGGCAGTGTTCAATCGCAAACTTCGTCCTGGCCGACGCGCACGGTAACGGTCATCGTCGGTTTTGAGGCAGGTGGGGTCACCGACGTCCTCGCCAGGCTGATCAGCAAGAATTTGTCTGAGGAGTTGGGCCAGACGTTCATTGTCGAAAACAAGGGTGGCGCTGGCGGCATATTGGCAGCAACCTATGTTGGGCATGCGACGCCGGACGGATACACGCTGCTATTCGCGGCGGCTCCACAAATGCTCGCCACGCCGAAAATTCAGTCAGTAAGGTTCGACGCCGTCGCTGACTTTGCACCGATCAGCGTCATCGGAGCAAATTCGTTCGTTTTGGTGATAAAGCCATCCATTCCCGCGAAAACAGTTCCCGAATTTGTCGCATACGCAAAGACCCACCAAATCACTTATGGATCGCCTGGTGCGGGCTCCATCACTCATCTTCTCAGCGCTCTATTCACGTCACGCGCCGGAATTCAGGCCACGCACGTTCCTTTCAGGGGTGGTGGTCAGGCGTTGATGGCGCTGCTTGCGGGACAGATCGATATGTACTTCTCGCCAATCGGCAATGTCTTGCCCTACGCGAATACACCCCAGGTCACGCTGCTCGGCGTTGCAACAGAGCAACGACTTGCTCAACTTCCGAACGTTCCAACAATTGGCGAATTCTATCCGAATACGGTTCTCCCGAGCTGGAATGGCTTGATGACCCCCGCAAAAACGCCGAAGGAAGTTATCGACAAGCTTGCGAGATCGGTCGTCAAAATGGTCAAGAATCCCGAGACCCTCGCGGCAATGAAGAAATTAGGCGTCGAGCCGCAAGGCCAGTCACCGGAAGAATTCTCAGCGCACCTCAAGTCCGACAGCCTCCAATTCGACGATGCGATAAAGGCCGCCGGATTAAAATGACGTTCATTGTGCCGGTCGCCATGTCGGATGATTGCGTAGACGCGTAATGCGACATTTGCGGGACTTTTCGTGCGTTTTCGATGACGGAAATGAAGCTTCCACAGAGCAATTGTTTGTAAGCGGGAAATGTCACAGAATGCGACATGATCCGGTCTTGGCCCATTGCGGCATCACTCACCGGCGTCTTGTCCGTGCTGGCGACCGGCATTGTCCACGCCCAGACGCCCGAGAGCCCTGTGAAAACTGGCGCGGGGAGCTGCGCACGTCCGGAATTTCGTGTCGTGCTCGACGTCGGCCACACCATGAAATCGCCCGGTGCCAAAAGCGCGCGCGGCGTCGACGAATTTTATTTCAATCTACGGCTCGCCAAGCAGATCGATCAGGCTCTGCTCGAAGCCGGCTTTGCCAAAACGGTTCTCATGGTAACGGAAGGGCGGGCGAACCAGAGTCTGTATGCGCGCGTAGCACGCGCCAATGAGATGTCGGCAAATCTGCTGCTGTCCATCCACCACGACTCGGTACCCGATCGTTTTCTAGAAAAATGGGAATTCGACGGCAAGCGCGAACTGTTCAGCGACCGATTCAAAGGCCACTCGATCTTTGTCTCCGACGACAATCTCGACCCCAAGGACAGTCTTCTGTTCGCCAGCATGCTCGGCCAGCAGCTGAAGGCGCGAGGCATGCAATACACGCCGCATTATACAGAGCGTTTCATGGGCCGGTGGCAGCACACGCTCCTGGACGCCGACGCCGGCGTCTATCGCTACGACACGCTGTTCGTGCTGAAGAAGACACAACTGCCCGCGGTGCTGCTTGAAGCGGGCTCTATCGCGAACCGCGACGAAGAATTGGTGATGGCCTCACCCGAGCGGCAGCAACTGATCAGCGCGGCGGTGGTGGATGCCGTCGATAGCTTCTGCGCGGCGCAATCACAAAAGCCCGCGCTGCAAATCGCGCAACGTTCGAAAGCCAAGCATGTGCTGTCTGCGCATTCTCACCAGTATGCACACCGGCGTATCGGCAACGTCACGCCATTAACGCCGGTCGCGCAGTCAAATTTCGACGTACATTAGCGCGGTCACTAGAGCAGCCGCAATACTTTATCATCAGTGCAAAGCGGGCTGGGACACGCTGTCATGAAACCGCAACACCTTTGTCGTCAAATGCGGCATCGCCGTGCATTTCGATAAGCCGCACAGCGCTAAAATTGGCAAGGAACAAATGATAGCTTTAAGCGAGCAGTGTCATGCTGGGTTGGGGCGCATCCTGAACTTCAGCGGCTACGTCGTTCCAGATTTTTTCGCCATCGAAGTCACCGCTCTGGCCAAGCTCCTTCGCACGCCTTTTGACCTTCTCGTAGGCATTAGAACCGTAATGAGCGCGGCAGAATTTCGCGTACATTACAACGGCGTCGCGATGCGTAATCCACATGAAAACCCCCTCATGCCCCAATGGGCACAAGTTTAGACAAATTAAGCTTAGGGTAACAAGCAGGGTGCACGAATTATGACAGCAGGCTGGAGAAACCACGGTATCCACACGATTATTGTCTGATGGAGGGTAATCTGCTCCGATGACGAGTCACACAATGCTGGCCTTTGACGCGGATTTGCGAGAACTCGCATCCGACGTCGTTGCGATGGCCGGCCAGACAGGCGGACAAGTGTCCAAGGCTGTCGATGCATTGGTAACCGGAAACGCTGGTCAGGCGCGTGAAGTCCGAGCTGAAGATGAAGCGACCGACTCGATGCAGCGCGAAATAGAGAACAAAGCGATTGCAATTATCGCCATCCGTCAGCCGTTTGCGATTGACCTGCGCGAAATCATCGGCGCGTTACGCATCGCTATTGATCTCGAACGAATTGGCGACCTTGCCGCAAACATCGCGAAACGCGCGGAGCAAATTGGAAATCAAAAGTTTGAAAAGGAAACATCGGTTCAGTTGCGGCATATGACCAAACGCGTCTTAAATCAGCTTTATCACGTAATTCACAGCTATCAGAATTGTGATGCGGAAGAAGCGGTCGAGGTTTGGAAAAGCGACGAGGGCATCGATGCTCTCCACAACACGACGTTTCGCCATCTGCTAACCTTTATGATGGAAGACCCCAGCAATATCAGCCTGGGCATGCATCTTTTGTTTTGTGCAAAAAACATCGAACGTATCGGTGACCACACGACGAATATTGCAGAAAGCGTCCACTATATTCTTCAAGGCACTACAATCCCCGGCGAGCGTCCAAAATTAAACGTGACGGACTTTGAAAGTCGGCAATGAAAGTTGAACGCGCCTACAAACGCAACGACATTGGCCAAAATCGCGAATGTAGCCTTCCTTGATTAAGTCGTTCATGCTCTAATTGAATATTGCGGCCCATTTTGAATCCGTCGTGTCGGCTGTCATATAGCTGCAACACAGCCGTGTCTCAGCTTCGACCGCCGAAAAATCGCACCCCAGGAGGCAGAAAGATGACAACGATCCGGAAGGTGTTGTTGGGTCTCACCGTGGCTATTCTGATTGCCGTCGCCGGACGCGCGCCGGCACAAGCTGCCGATGTCATTTGCTACAATTGCCCGCCGCAATGGGCCGATTGGGCGTCGATGCTGAAGGCGATCAAAGCAGATCTCGGATATGACGTTCCATTCGATAACAAGAATTCCGGGCAGGCCCTGTCGCAGCTGCTCGCCGAGAAGGCCAATCCAGTTGCCGACATCGGTTACTTCGGTGTGAACTTCGGCATGAAAGCCAAGGCCCTCGATGTTATCGAACCGTACAAGCCGAAAGGCTGGGACGAAGTCCCTGCCGGGCTGAAAGATGCGGACGGTGCGTGGACCACCATCCACTCCGGCACACTCGGCCTATTCGTCAACAAAGATGCACTGGGCGGCAAGCCAGTTCCAGCTTGCTGGAAAGATCTTTTGAAAGCCCGACTACAAAGGCATGGTCGGCTATCTCGATCCATCATCAGCGGCGGTCGGATATGTCGGCGCGGTCGCAGTCAACACCGGCCTCGGTGGGAGCGATAGCGACTTCTCGCCGGCAATCAACTTCTTCAAGGCTCTTCAAAAGAATGACGCGATCGTTCCGAAGCAGACGTCTTATGCCCGTGTGGTGTCGGGCGAAATTCCGATCTTGTTCGACTACGATTTCAATGCCTATCGCGCCAAATACACCGAGAAGGGAAACTTCGTATTCGTCATTCCCTGCGAAGGCTCGGTGGTTTTCCCCTATGTGGTCGGTTTGGTGAAGAACGCCCCCGACAAGGAAAAGGCCAAGAAGGTGCTGGATTATTTGCTGTCGGATAAGGGACAGGCGATTTGGACCAATGCCTATTTGCGTCCGGCGCGGCCAATCGAACTTCCCGACGCCGTCAAGTCGAAATTCCTGCCGGATAGTGAATATGCCCGCGCTAAAAGCGTTGACTGGGCCAAGCTTGGAAGGCGTGCAAAAAGGCTTCACCGACCGCTACCTCGCCGAAGTGCGTTGAGGCATCATAGCGCTCTGGCTTCCCGCCAGGGCGCTATCGTCCATGACCGCAAGAGGATTCGTTTGGCTGTGCCTGCTGCCGCTCGGCGTGGTGGCACTTGCATTTTTTCTGTTGCCAATGTTGCGGCTCATTCATCACCGGCGCGAGTGGCGATTTGGGTCTGAGCGCTTATGCGGCGATTCTGTATGAGCCGCGCTATCGTGCGACCCTCATCAACACGGTCGTGCTAGCGGCAGCGACCACCGCCGCAACCCTTGCGATTGCCATCGTCGCCGGATTGTTCCTGCAGCGGCATCGTTTCCCCGGCCGCGCCATTCTTGTAGCGATGCTCACGTTCCCGCTGGCATTTCCCGGCGTCGTCGTCGGCTTCATGATCATCCTGCTTGCCGGCCGCCAAGGTCTGATCGGCGGCATCACGCAACCGCTCCTCGGCACGAAATTAGTATTCGCCTATTCCATTTACGGCCTGTTTCTCGGCTATCTGTATTTCTCCATTCCACGCGTGATCCTCACCATCATGGCGGCGGTAGAAAAGCTCGATCCCTGCACTTGAGGAAGCGGCGCGCGCCCTCGGCGCGGGGATGTTGGCGATCCATCGCGATGTCATTTTGCCGGCGCTTGCGCCCGCAATCGTTGCATCGGGCGCAATCGCATTTGCCACCGCCATGGGCGCCTTCGGCACAGCCTTTACGCTCGCGACCAATATCGATGTCTTGCCGATGCTGATCTACACCGAGTTCACACTGTCCGCGAATATCGCGATGGCTTCCGCCCTGTCGGTCGGGCTTGGACTGGTGGCCTGGATTATTCTTGCGCTGGCGCGGTCATTCGGCGGCAATACCGTCGCGGCGGCGGGATGACAGCTATGCGAAAGCATTTGATCTTTGCGGGCCAACTCACGTTCACGCTGGCGGTCGCGGCCTTTCTGATTGTCCCGGCGGTCTTGTCGATGGTAGCGGGCGTCACCGAGAATTACTTTCGTGGCATCCGCTCAGGCCTCACTCTGCGATGGGTTTTACAAGTCTGGGACCTCTACGCCGACACCATCGCGCGCTCGTTTCTTATTGCCCTTGTCACGCTTGGCGTAACGCTCGCCGTCGGCGTTCCCGCTGCCTATGCCCTGCATGTTCGTAGCGGAAGGCTCTCGCGAGCAATTGAGGAACTCATTACGCTCCCGCTCGCCATTCCCGGCCTCGCCATCGCATTAGCGCTGTTACTGACTTATGGGGGATTTAGCGACTTTCGCCGCTCGTCATTATTTATCGTCGCCGGCCATGTGGTTTTTACCCTGCCGTTCATGGTGCGCTCGGTGATGGCGGTATTCTCACTGATCGACGTCAAAACCCTCGATGAAAGTGCGTCGTCGCTCGGCGCTTCGCCCTGCGCGCCGTTTCCGCGACGTCATCGTTCCGAATGCGCTGCCCGGCATATTGGCTGGTTCGCTGATGGTAGTGACTTTGTCGCTCGGCGAATTCAATCTGACCTGGATGCTGCACACGCCATTGACGAAGACCCTTCCTGTGGGGCTGGCCGACAGCTATGCCTCGATGCGGCTTGAGGTCGCCTCGGCTTATACCTTGGTTTTCTTCGTGATGATCATTCCGCTTTTCGTGGCGATGCAAATTTTTGCCGAAAGCGGCGCGCGGCATGGAGTGCGGCGATGAATGTCACGCATGGCGTCGCGTTGCGCGTCGAGGCCTGCGGCAAGACGTTTTCGAACGGCGCACGCGCGCTAGAACCGATCACCCTCGATGTTGCGCGCGGCGAAACGCTGGTGTTTCTCGGGCCTTCGGGTTGCGGCAAAACAACCATGCTGCGCATCATTGCGGGGCTCGAGCGGCCGGATGCCGGCGGTCGCGTCTTGTTCAATGATACGGACGTTACCGATATCCCGATCGAGCGGCGCAATGTCGGAATGGTCTTCCAGTCTTACGCTCTGTTTCCCAATATGAACGTCGCCGATAATATCGGCTACGGCTTGAAGATACGCGGCATGGACAATGGCCGAGCGCAAAGCGCGGATTGCGGAATTGGTAACGCTCACTGGCATCGAAGGATTGGAGCATCGCAGTATTGACCAGTTATCCGGAGGGCAGCGCCAGCGAGTGGCTTTGGCGCGTGCTGTGGCGGTACGCCCAGAGCATCCTCCTGCTCGATGAGCCGCTGACAGCGCTTGACGCCGCGCTTCGCGAACGATTGCGAGTGCGAGCTGGACAATTTGCTGAGGATGCTGGGCATCACCACAATTTACGTCACCCATGACCAGGCCGAAGCAATGACGCTGGGCGACCGTATTGTTGTCATGCGCAAGGGTGCCATCGCGCAGATCGGTACCCCGCGTGACATCTACTTCGCTCCCGTAAGCCGCTTTGTCGCCGAATTCATCGGCGCCGCGAATGTTGTCGAGGGCGAATCCGGTGGCGGAATTCTGACATTGCCTGGCGGAAAGCTGCCGCTGATGAATGGCGCACCGGCGGGCACCGCGATCGCGATGATCACGGCCAGAATCGATTGCGATCGTTGCGCCCGAGCGCGCCGGCCTTGCCGGCCGGGTCGATAGTGTCAGCTTTACTGGCGACCGGCAGCGGCTCACCGTTAGCGGCGCGGCCAGCAAAGCACTCATTGTCGACGCGCCTAATTCGCTCGACGTCAAAGCTGGCGATCATGTCGGCTTGTCGGTCGAGCCGAACGCTATTCGCCTGCTGCCGGGAGACTAACCTTGCAGGAGCGTCCGATCCTCATCGCGCAAATTTCCGATTTGCACATCAAGCGCCCAGGCGTTTGGGCCTACGGAAAAGTCGATACTGCAGCGGCGCTTGCACGCTGCGTCGAGACTCTCAACTGCTTTTCGCCGCGCCTAGACTTCGTGGTCATATCCGGTGACCTCGTCGATACGCCTGCGAAAGAGGAGTATGATCATCTGCTGGCCTTGCTCGCGCCGCTAAAAATCCCATTCGCAGCGATCCCGGGCAATCACGACGATCGCGCACTGATGCGCGCGGCATTGCCCGGTCAGCCTTACGCAACATCCGTCGGCGCCCTCAACCTCGCGTGCACAGCCGGCGCCCTCGATATTGTTTTGCTTGATTCCAGCGTGCCCGGCGCATCGCATGGCGAGCTCGATACCGGCACCCTCGCGTGGCTCGACGCCGAGCTCGCCACATCGGCGACGCGCCCGGCTTTGGTGATCCTCCATCATCCGCCATTCATTACCGGAATCGACCACATGGATGTACAGAACCTGCGCAACGCCGGCGATCTCGCCTTTGTCCTACGCCGGCACCAACGCGTTCGGCTGATTTCGGCTGGCCACGTCCACCGCGCGGTGCTGGCGACTGTTCGCCGGTATTCCGGCCACAATCTGCCCGGCGCCCAATCATGCTGTCGCCCTCGACCTCAACAAACAATATCCGCCCTCCTTCAAAATCGAACCGCCGGGTTTTCATTTGCATGCGTGTTTTCCGAACGACGGCTTGGGCGACGTCGTCACTCACCTCGTGCCGATTGGCACCTTTGATGGACCGCACCCGTTTTTCGGGCCGGATGGTCGGCTCCTTTAGTTGCAAGTGCCGGCAAGCGTCACACTGGGGCTGCTAAAACCGCGAAAGTCATAGACTTTCGCCTATCTTTTTCAGCAAAAAACCGCGCCCGCCTTTTTGCGACCAGTCCCCTATTTATTAAAAACTGCAGACGCTTGGGACAACACTTTTTAGCGAGACCAACGGTACAAGCCTCTCATGGGACAGACCTCATTGCAGTTCGCCGCCATCTGGTTCTCCACTTGGGGAACGCTGATGACCTACAACAGGATTTCACACGAGCCCTCACATTACGCGCCAGGTTCGCTTCAGCGGCCCGGGTGCCCTCGGTGTGGGGAGGCGATGTGGCTGGCACTCATCGAGCCAGATAAGCCGGACCATGACAAGCGGACTTTCGAATGTCCAAGGTGTCAGCACGAAACTACAGAGATTGTTAAATACAAATAACTTCAGAGTTAGGTACATTTTCGTCACTCTGCGCCCACCCGTCTGGACGCAACTCGTCAGATGCTTCACGTAGCGAGCGCCAGCGGCAAAAGCTGTCTGCGACTTCCGGAAAAGTGCCTCATCGCCAGCCCAGTCCAGGCGCGACATGCTTGAGGATCGCCTCGATGACGTGGGCGTTATAGTTGACGCCGAGCTGGTTGGGCACGGTGAGCAGCAGCGTGTCGGCTTCGGCGATCGGCCTCATCCTTCTTTAGCTGCTCGATCAGCACGTCCGGCTCCGCCGCGTAACTGCGGCCGAAGATGGCGCGCTGACGCGTCGCCGAGAAATCCGATCTGGTCTCCCTTCTCGCCGCCACGGCCGAAATAGCATGCGGTCGCGATCGTCGGCGAGCGCGAAGATGCTGCGGCTGACCGACACTCGCGGCGTGCGCGTGTGCCCGCTTCTTTCCACGCCGCGCGGTAAGCCCTGATCTGCTCCGCCTGCTGCACGTGGAAAGGCTTGCCGCTTTCATCGATCTTGAGTGTCGAGCTTTGCAGGTTCATGCCGAGCTTGGCCGCCCATTCCGCCGTCGCATTTGTGCCGGCGCCCCACCAGATGCGCTCGCGCAGGCCCTCCGAGAAAGGCTCGACGCGCAGCAAGCCGGGCGGATTCGGAAACATCGGGCTTGGGTTGGGCTTGGCGAAGCCCTTGCCGAGCAGCACCTCGAGAAAGACCTCGGTGTGGCGCCGCGCCATGTCGGCGTCGGTCATCCCCTCGGACGGGGCGTAACCGAAGTAGCGAAAGCCGTCGATTACCTGCTCGGGCGAGCCGCGGCTGATGCCGAGTTGCAGGCGGCCGCCGGCAATGAGGTCAGCCGCGCCTGCATCCTCAGCCATGTAGAGCGGGTTTTCGTAGCGCATGTCGATGACCGCGGTGCCGATCTCGATCCGCTTCGTCCTTGCGCCGCAGGCCGCGAGCAGCGGAAACGGCGAGCCGAGCTGGCGGGCGAAGTGATGGACACGGAAATACGCCCCGTCTGCGCCCAGTTCCTCGGCCGCGACGGCAAGCTCGATCGATTGCAGCAGCGCGTCAGATGCCGATCTCGTCTGCGACTGTGGCGACGGGGTCCAGTGGCCGAAGGAGAGAAAGCCGATGTGTTTCATGGGATTAATGTAGGGACGATGCGCCCAGGTTTCGCTACTCGTTTTTCCCCAATTCCCATTACAAGCTTGGCAATGGTCCCGGCAGGTTGCTGAACCATAGTCCCTGTATAAGCCATTTGGAAAACAGGGACCCGGAGGCGCGGTGGTCAGGCGGAAGGTGGCGGAGGGGGCGTCTTCTCAAATTCGAAATTGCTTGCACAATATCAACTTATTATGAATTCGCTTCTTTTGACCCGCAAATCTGACCCGTGACCTGATGCCGGCTTTCGACAGCGAAGACGAACATCCGCGACGCTTCGCTTAGCTTGGCTTTCACTTCTCTGAGCATCACCTCATCGTACGCGAGAATCCACTTTATTGCAGAAAACGCAATTGATCAGCGGCTCCGGAATTTCGCTTTTTGCACCACGAGCAAGCTCACCTCCTCCGACTTAGGCATCCTGCTTAAAGTTTAGCGCTCATCGCGCCTAATTTTTATGCAGCCAGCACAATACTTCAGCCGGCATTGCGCCACAGCCCGACGTCCATTGTGGACGCGGCAAATAGATGAGCCGGATCAAGCCATTCCACGAAAACTCATTTGGCACGCGGCTTGCGAATCCCCTTCTTGCGAAGCCGGGGCCGGGCCCGATTGCGCGTGCGTCAAACAGGGGAGACACGATGTTGAAAATCAAAAGCGCGACCGCCAAGCGGCCGCACGCTCGCAGCTGGCTATCCGCTGCTGCGGGCCTCGCATTCGGTATTGCCGCCAATTACCCGGCACTTGCTGAAGACACGATCAAGATCGGCATTCTGCATTCACTGTCCGGAACGATGGCTATCAGCGAAACGACGCTGAAAGACACCATGTTGTTCCTGATTGACGAGCAGAACAAGAAAGGCGGTCTGCTCGGCAAGAAACTTGAGGCGGTCGTCGTGGATCCCGCCTCGAACTGGCCGCTTTTCGCCGAAAAGGCCCGTGAGCTGATCTCCAAAGACAAGGTTTCGGTCGTGTTCGGTTGCTGGACCTCGGTGTCACGCAAATCGGTACTGCCGGTGTTCAAGGAGCTCAATTCGATCCTGTTCTATCCGGTGCAATACGAAGGCGAAGAGTCAGAGCGCAACGTATTCTATACCGGTGCCGCACCTAACCAGCAGGCCATTCCCGCCGTCGACTATCTGATGAGCAAGGATGGTGGTTCGGTGAAGCGTTGGGTTCTGGCCGGTACCGACTACGTTTATCCGCGCACCACCAACAAAATTCTTGAGGCCTATTTGAAGGCGAAAGGCGTCAAGGACGAAGACATCATGATCAACTATACACCCTTCGGTCATTCCGATTGGCAGACAATCGTCGCCGATATCAAGAAGTTTGGCTCGGCGGGTAAAAAGACGGCCGTGGTGTCGACCATCAACGGCGACGCCAATGTTCCGTTCTACAAGGAACTCGGTAACCAGGGCATCAAGGCAACCGACATTCCAGTAGTGGCGTTCTCGGTTGGCGAAGAAGAGCTCGCAGGTCTCGACACCAAGCCATTGCTGGGCCACCTCGCTGCCTGGAATTACTTCGAGTTAATCAAGAACCCGGCTAATGCCGAATTCATCAAGAAGTGGCAAGCCTTCACCAAAAATCCCAAGCGCGTCACCAATGACCCGATGGAAGCCCACGTGATCGGTTTCAATATGTGGGTGAAGGCGGTCGAGAAGGTAAAGTCCACTGATCCGGACAAGGTAATCGACGCGCTGCCAGGTATCGAAGCACCTAACCTCACAGGCGGCACCTCCAAGATGCTGCCGAACCACCACATCACCAAGCCTGTGTTCATCGGCGAAATCCGCGGCGATGGCCAATTCGACGTCGTGTGGAAGACCAAGGGTCTCGTGCCGGGCGACGCCTGGTCAGACTTCCTGCCAGGCTCGAAGGATCTCGAGGCCGATTGGGTGACTCTGAAATGCGGCAACTACAACAAGGTCACCAAAAAGTGCGGCGGCCAAGCATCCTGACCTGACCAAACTCGAAGCGGCGGTTATGCCGCCGCTTCCCTCCCTTTACGTAGCTTTGCCGGGGCGCAATGCAATGCGTAGCTTCTACGATCGCATCGTGGCGTTCATTTTCGCTGTGGCCTTGTTGCTCGCCGGCAATACGTTTGTAAATGGCGCCCCGTACGAGGATGCACTCCTCGGTTTCACGACCAACTCGTTCGGCGATACCGCCGATGCCATTGACGCGCTCACTGCAAGCGGCGATCCACGTACCGGCCCGTTGCTTGAAGCGCTCAAGAATCAGCGGCTGCTATACTCGGCGGCGGACCAAAAAGGTCTATATCAAGGATAAATTCGGCAAAGTAACCGACGCGGCGGGCGGCGAACTGTTCGCTACCCCGCCCGCTGACACCGACAGCGTGCACCTCAACAACCGCATCCGCGGCATGGTGGATGCCGCGCTCGGATCGCTCACGCTTATGGCCAAGGAGCCGGGCCAGCGCTTCGACGCCGCGCAAGCCGTATTTAAGTCGCGCGATTCAGGCGCGCTGTCCAATATCGAAAAGGCACTCGAGAAAGAAACCGACCCGCGCGTGAGGAAGGCGCTGACTGAAGCGCGCGCGGCGATCGTGCTCTATTCGGCCGACGCCAGTTCGAATGAGAAGATTGCGGCTATCGCTGTCATCCGTGGCCGCGGCGATCAGGATGCGCTTGGTCTCATCGATGGTCTCCCGTTGGATCTGCCGCCAGCGGTTAAGCAGGCGGCATTGTCCGCCAGCTCCAGAATCCAGAGTAAACTTGCATTGTGGAGCGCAATCCAAAACGCCTGGTACGGGCTTTCCCTTGGCTCTGTGTTGCTGCTTGCCGCCATCGGACTTGCGATCACTTTCGGCGTGATGGGCGTCATCAACATGGCGCACGGCGAGATGGTAATGCTAGGCGCTTATACAACCTTCGTTGTGCAGGAATACATTCGAACGCATAATCCCGCGCTGTTCGACTATTCACTCGTTATCGCCGTGCCACTGGCTTTCGCTGTCGCCGGTGGCGTCGGCATCGCGATCGAGCGCGGCATTATCCGTTTCCTTTATGGTCGCCCCTTGGAAACGCTACTCGCGACATGGGGCCTGTCCCTCATACTCCAGCAAATCGTACGAACGATCTTCGGGCCAACCAACAAGGAGGTCGGCAACCCTTCCTGGATGAGCGGTGCCTTCGAACTCGGCGGAATTACCATCACGTATAACCGGCTATGGATAATTTGCTTCACGCTTACATTATTCGTTGCACTGCTCGCGATGCTGCGGCTGACGCGGCTCGGACTCGAAATGCGCGCCGTCACACAGAACCGCTCGATGGCCGCGGCTATGGGGATCCGTACGGCGCAAATCGACGCGCTGACCTTCGGCCTTGGCTCCGGAATCGCCGGGATCGCTGGCGTGGCGCTGTCACAGATCGACAACGTCTCTCCCAATCTCGGGCAAGGCTACATCATCAACTCGTTCATGGTGGTGGTGTTTGGCGGCGTTGGCAATTTGTGGGGCACGTTGGTCGGCGCGTTTACGCTTGGCATCGCCAACAAGTTCCTCGAACCCTATGCCGGCGCCGTCCTCGGCAAGATTGCTATTCTCGTCTTCATCATTCTCTTCATTCAGAAGCGCCCGCGCGGCATGTTCGCGCTCAAAGGCCGGGCGGTGGAGGCCTAGATGGGCGCCTTCCCGCTCACACGCCTGCTCGACAAGACATCAACATTGTTCATAGTGCTGCTCGCGGCTTTTGCGATCACAATTCCCGCGCTGAACCTTCTCGTACCGCCAGGCTCGGGTCTGCATGTCTCGACTTATCTCGTCGCGCTATTCGGTAAATACATCTGTTACGGCCTGCTGGCGCTCTCGATTGACTTGATCTGGGGCTATGCCGGCATTTTGTCGCTTGGTCATGGCGCCTTCTTCGCGCTCGGCGGTTACGCCATGGGCATGTATCTGATGCGGCAGATCGGCACTCGCGGTGTCTATGCTAATCCGATCCTGCCCGACTTCATGGTGTTCCTGAATTGGCCGGAACTGCCGATCTACTGGTACGGATTCCAGCATTTCGCCTACGCGGCGCTTATGGTGCTGCTGGTGCCCGGTCTGCTGGCGTTCGTGTTTGGCTGGTTCGCATTTCGCAGCCGCGTCAGTGGCGTCTATCTCTCCATCATCACCCAAGCGATGACCTATGCACTGCTGCTCGGGTTCTTCCGCAACAATTTTGGCTTTGGCGGGAACAACGGTCTGACCGATTTCAAGGACATCCTTGGCTTCAACGTACAAGCTGAGACGACACGCAACGTCCTCTTGGTCATCTCTTGCATGGCACTTGGCATCGGCTTCCTGATCTGTCGCGCAGTCGTTACTTCGAAAACCGGCAAAGTCCTCGTGGCAATCCGCGATGCGGAGGCGCGCACGCGCTTCCTTGGCTATCGGGTGGAAGCCTATAAATTGTTCGTGTTCACATTGTCAGCTTGCATGGCAGGCACCGCCGGCGCGCTCTATGTGCCGCAGGTCGGCATCATCAACCCAAGCGAATTCGCGCCCGGCAACTCGATTGAGGCAGTGATCTGGGTCGCGGTCGGCGGGCGCGGCACGCTCACTGGCGCGGTGCTCGGTGCCGTCGTGGTCAACTACGCCAAGACCTATTTCACTTCCGGCGTTTTGGCTCCCTACTGGCTTTTCATGCTAGGCGGCCTGTTCATCGGCACTACCTTGCTGATACCGCGCGGAATTATCGGTACCTACAATTATTGGCAAGCCAGCCGTGCCGATAAAAAAGACGCGGCTCTGGCGTCTGCCGTGCCGCACGCCGCGGAGTAGAACGCATGCCCGACAAACAAACCACTTCCGCGCTGCTGTATCTCGACGGCATCAGCGTATCGTTTGACGGCTTCAAGGCGCTCAACGAATTGTCATTTGTTATCGAGCCAGGCGAGATGCGTGCGATCATCGGTCCGAACGGCGCGGGCAAGACGACCATGATGGACGTCATCACCGGAAAAACGCGGCCGGATTCCGGTGAGGTCTTTTTCCAGGAAGGCACATACGATCTTTCCAGACTCGACGAAACTGAAATCGCCGGGCTCGGAATTGGTCGCAAGTTCCAGAAGCCGACCGTATTCGACATGCACACGGTCGAGGACAATCTGCTGCTGGCGCTCAAATGCGACCGGCGCGTCCGCGCCACGCTCCTATGGCAACGTTCAGCCGAGCAGGAAGCGCAAATCAATGCGCTGCTCGAGCGCGTGCATCTCAGGCCTCTGCGCTCGCGCGTGGCCGGCAGCCTGTCGCACGGGCAGAAACAGTGGCTCGAGATTGCGATGCTGCTGGCACAAGATCCGAAATTGCTTCTGGTAGACGAGCCCGTCGCCGGCATGACCGACGTCGAGACGATGCAGACCGCCGAGCTGCTCAAGGACATAAATCGCCATCATACTGTCGTCGTTGTCGAACACGACATGGCCTTTGTGCGCGAACTTGGCGTCAAGGTCACCTGTCTGCATGAGGGCTCGGTGCTCGCGGAAGGTTCGATCGATCAGGTCTCGCAAAACGCGCGGGTCGTCGAAGTGTATTTGGGACGCTAGGAATGCTCGAAGTAACCAACATAAATCTCCACTATGGGGCGGCGCAGGCGCTGCGCGGCATTTCGCTGAAGGCAATACCAGGCAAGGTAACCTGCGTGCTCGGCAGAAACGGCGTTGGCAAGACCAGCCTGCTGCGCGCGCTGGTCGGGCAGCGTGCGGTGAGCGGCGGCACGATTATGTTTGAAGGATATGACATTACCCGGCTGTCGACCGTCGAACGTGCGCGCCGCGGGATCGCATATGTGCCCCAGGGCCGCGAGATTTTTCCGCTGCTCACGGTGGAAGAAAACCTGGAAACCGGCTTTGCGCCGCTGCCGCGCGACAAGCGTAGTGTGCCCGACGACGTGTTCTCGCTGTTTCCGTCGCTCAACAGCATGCTCAGGCGCCGCGGCGGCGATCTCTCCGGCGGTCAGCAGCAGCAATTGGCGATCGGCCGCGCGCTGGTCATGCGGCCTCGGCTACTGCTGCTCGACGAACCAACTGAGGGCATTCAGCCTTCGATCATCAAGGACATAGCACGTGCCATCGCCTATCTGCGCGGACTCGGCGAGATGGCTATCGTCCTGGTCGAGCAATATCTCGACTTTGCCAGGGAGCTTGGCGACCATTTCGCCGTGATGGAGCGCGGCTCGATCGTATATTCCTGCGAAAAATCGAGTATGGACGAGGACGCGTTGAAACGAGCAATGTCAATCTGATGGCCCGCGCACCAAGCCCAAAGCACGCATGTCGCCTCTCTAGACGTCTCCATGGACCTCTCCACGTCGGACGCTGAATGCTCAGTTAAGCCGATGGTGGACGCAGCTTCTTGATTTAAGTAAACGGGGTCGCCGCCGCTCTGACGTTAAAAAGCATTGCAATCATAAAACATATTGGATGCTTGAGATGGATTGCCGTTTATCACTGGTCAATCCAACCCGGTAACAATGAAAGAGGCGACGCGGGACCTTTTGGATGTTATAAAATGCCATCAAACGTGCGAGGAATGATACCGCACGACTGAATACCAGAGAAAAAGCCGTGAAATTGGGGGCAATCTTGTCATTTTTGCGCAGAACGAGCGAATTCATCGCGGTATTAGCGATGGCAATTGGCGTTTCCGGCGGTGTGTTCGCCGCGGATGTGGCGATGCCTGCCAAAGCACCGCTTATTCGATCACCAACAATTGAAAGTTGGACGTTTAGCGCAACGCCCTACGTTTGGGTCACATTGCTAAACGGATCGACCACCATCAAAGGACGGACAGTCGATGTCGAGGTCGGCTTCAATGATCTTATGGATATTGTGCGGCAATCGGAAATTCCCAAAGACCTCGTTGCATTGATGGGATATTTCGAAGCGCGCAATGGCCGTCTCTCGGTTTTTTCTGACGTCGTCTATATGAAGATTGGGTTGGACGCGAGCATGGCGCGCTCACGCGGCATAGGTGAACTCAATGCCAACGTCGGTGCATCAGCGGGTTTGAAATACGAGATGGTTATTGCCGAGATGGCAGCCGCATATGAAATTGGTCGGTGGGGATCGACCGGCGCGGCGGGTTCCGGCACTGCCGTCGATGTTTTCGGCGGCGTGCGCGGGTGGTGGCAAAAAGCGGATGCTAGTCTGGCTCTTTCGGGCACCGTCAATTTCGGTGATCTTACGCGCAACGCAGACGGAACGCTTTCGGCATCCGGTCGTGTCAGTTGGGCGGATCCGCTCGTCGGCCTGCGGCTGCGTCATCAATTTGCGCCCGGTCTGAACTTCATCGCGAGCGGCGACGTCGGGGGCTTCAGCGTGGGCAGTAAATTCTCGTGGCAGGCGCTTGCGGCTGTCAATTATGATTTTTACGTTCACAACAACATCACGTGGAGTGGCATGCTTGGCTATAAAGCCTTGTTCGTCGATTACTCGAAGGGTTCCGGCCTGACCCATTACGAATATGACATGACCATGCACGGCCCGATCCTCGGCGTTACCGCGCGCTTCTAATGCGGCAATTTTTTCGGAAGACGACAACAATCAGCGCGGATTCTTATCGGCTTTGATACCAAACGCCGGCGCACGATTTTGACGGCCAGTCGCAGCGCCATCGGGCTGCATGCGTAGAACGTCAAGCAGCGGCCACGTTCTCGGTTGTCAATTTGACCTGCCAAGGACCGCGCGCACGGTCGGGTGCGCCAGCAGCGCGTCAGTGCCGGCCTGGGCGACCAGATCGACCTCCTCCTCCGGACAAATGAAAACTGGTTGGCACCTGGTCGAGCCGTGCTGCGCGCGCCGGATCCATTTGCGTAAAATCGATTTCTGCAACTTCAAAGCTGATGTTGCTGCAACGCCAATCGCCAGTAGCACCGAGCTTGACCGCTTCGGCGCGAGACAAGGCGCATCGCCACTTGCGGGTTGCGTCCTGCCAGTTCTTGACGGTTAGCCGAAATGCATCGAATCCGCTCCTTACCGCGGAATTAATCGCAGTGTCGGTGAGTGCGCCGATCATTTCCTTTCCGGATGGCCCCTGAATTGTCTGGGCCCATTCTCCTTGCGGGGCCAAGCCGGCGTTGACCACGATAAAAACCATGTGACGCAATTGTACGGCCCTGTCTCGACTTAATGGCGCGTAAGGTTGTCCCGCAGCCTCGCGAGCGATAGTAACGCCAGAAAGTCCGAAATTATCGGTGATGCCGCCATCGGCCAATTTCACAAAGCGGACTTGTTGCGGATCGCGATAGCGCTTGAGGGCTTGCGCGAACGCCCGGACCTGGGCCCCGGCATTCCGGTCGGCGAGAACACGATCGACCCACGGTGGCAGCGGCACGCTGCATGCGTCGGAGAAACTGGCGAGCACAATTGGGACAAAGGCCACGGGGACGGCGGCCGAGGCCGCCACAGCTTGCGAGATCGGATATTTGCGTGGATCGCTACATAATGCCTCGAACGTCACCGGCGAAAACAGAAACGGCGTGCGATTGTAGAGATCCGAAGCATTGAGCCAGACGATCGGCTTACCCGGCTGATAAAGATCGGCCAGCGTAGCTCCCTCGTACAGATTTTGATCGAGCCAGCCTGCCAGCCGCGAGGAATCATTGACTCCTCCCCCAAAGCCTTTCGCAAGTTCACAAGACTGACATTGGTGTTGAGATCTTCTTCGGCGTTCCTCAAGAGAAATCGTTCGCGAAAATCGGAGAGCGCGGCACGCCCTTTCAGACCGAAATATGCGGCAGCGACCGACCCTCCGGACACGCCTGAGATGAAGATGACGCGGTCGAAATATGTGCCACGTGCGCTTGCTGGCAAACGATCAAGACCGCGCATGGCGCCATAGGCAAATGCGGCCGCTCGTGTGCCGCCGCCGGAAAATGCCAGCGCCACGACCGTATTGCCGCCCACGTTTGGCGGCGTCGCCAGTGGAACGATTGCCGCATTGGATGCCACCGGCAAATTAATCGGTTCATTGAAAGTCGCTGCGCATGAACCAAGCAATAGCCCGAGTACGGCAAGCGCCGCTCGAAAGGTCTTTTCGCGCACCGCTCCCACGGCTAGCGCAGCGTCAAACCGGCAATGCCCAAGGCAAGATTAACGCCAACATTGCCCGTTACCGAAACCGGCTGCAGGGCGACCGATCGGTGCGAACCACCGATCAGAACGTTGGCACCGGCACCCAGTCCGACCGAAGCATCGCCACTGGCACCTACGTATTTTCCAGCGAGCGCCCGCGGCGACAGACCGTTTGTTGGCGCAAGTACCGCCCACGCCATAACGCCGCCGCCCTTTACGCCGAGATCGATACCCAGCCTATTAATCGTACCTGTGTAATGTTCAGGCGAATTGCCGGAGCTGGGTGCGAAGATGCAGCTCATTTTCTGATGCGAGCCTACGATGAGGCCGAGGCTGGCTGATGTTTTGCAAGTCAGCGCTCCCACCTGGGCCTGCTGTGCTGAGGCGGCCGGAAGCAGCATTAAATGCAGCATAACCACAAAGCCTATTGAATTGAGCCTTGACATTAATCGTTCCTCTCGTTGTCAATTTTGATTGGCCGTCACTTCCCGATATTAATCAATTGCACGCGGCGGTTCTCCGCTGCTTCGGGATTGCTCCGATTGAGCAACTGTTCCTCGCCAAGTCCCACGGCCTCGATGCGCGCCGGACTTATACCGAATGGGTTAATCAGCGCCTCGCGAATGGCATCCGCACGCTGTTGGCTGAGTTTAAGATTATAATCGCGGTTTCCCTTCGCATCCGTGTTTCCGACGATCAGAAAGCGATATCCTTGCAAATACGGGTGATACAAAGAGTTCGCCATTAGCCCGACCGCCCTGAAGAATCTGGACGTATGCGCGCGGAATTGAAGTCGAACTGGATAGCCATAGTGAACTGCGCGAGCGTGCCCAATTGTTCGGACAATGGCGCTCGGTTTACCCGATTGGCGCGGGACGGATCGCGAATGCCTTGGGCGGCGAGCTGGCGCAAACTGGCAGCGCTAATAACGGCAGTTGAAGTCTCAACTCCTTGAAGGGCATTGACCACATCGTTTGAATCCAGCTTAACCTGCCCGGCTGACGGCGTCCCGCCAATCGAAACATCATAGCCGGCGTCAATGACGGCCTTTTGGCACGGCGCACTTGTGTTCCGTCTCACCTTGAAGAAGCACTCTAAAAGATTGCCGTCGCCCCGTTCAATTCCATTGCACAATCTCAGAATGTCTTTCTCGCATACGCGCATCACGGCAACGCGCGCTGCGGCTCTTTTCTGCAATTGGACTTTTAGATCGACAATGGTTTTCTTGCAGGTGGCGGAGACGCCTTGATTCTCGCTGAGGCATTGCTGAACCCGGCCTCCGCCGAGATTAGTTTTTTTGCAGTATTTATCGATATCGGCACCGCAGGCTACGGCAACATGGTCAAACGCCTCAGCGTATCCGATGGTTTGCGCCGTCACAGCACCAACTGAAATGAAAGTGAATCCCGATATGGCAAGCGCCAGATGCAGTTTAACCATTGCCAGCTTTCTCCTTCTGAATGTGGGAGCCTTACCTCTGCGGCCGGAATTCAAATTGATGCAGATCAAAACGGATACTTTTGTTCTTGCAAACGCAAGGGTGAGGCCGCTTTGGGCAATTTGCGGACATTTCGCGATACCGAGGTATCGTTACTTGGACACCCCCGTCGACGCGCGAGGGCTCAATCAAGTGTGCCGCCTAAGTCTGGAAAATCCGGTGCGTGGCTCAGTCCGAGGCGTATCAATTCCAACAAGAACAGCGGCGGCTTAGCCTGTTTGGCTAACTCGATGATTCTCGCTTGCAACTCTTTGACTTTGTCGGGATTTTGCTCGGCGAGGTTTGTTGACTTGGAAGGATCCTTCGAGAGATCAAAAAGCTCAATATTCGGTGGCAGAAGCGTCGTCCAGACCAGTTTCCAATTTCCCTTCCGCACCGCTGCACGATACGGTTCGACGTTGTACACGAGATCGTCACGGGCGCTTGGCTTTCCCTCACTGATCGTCGGCCACGCATCAACACCGTCTAATGGCTTATTCTTGCCGAGCTGCGACCCGGCCAGATCACTCAACGTCGGGTATATATCGACGATATGCATCATCTCGTTTACGACGCCCGGCTTTATCCGTCCGTGCCAGTTCGCAACTGCTACGACCCTTGTCCCACCTTCGTACACAGAACCCTTGCCGTCACGATACGGCCCGTTGTTTGGGGGTAGTTCGCCTTTCACTGCAGCCTCGCCGACGAACAGATTCGAACGCGTGCCCCCGTTATCGCTGACAAAGAAGATGAGGGTATTGTCACGCATCTTCCGTTTATCGAGTGCGTCGATCACCTTGCCAATCTCATCGTCCATGGCTGTTATCTGCGCCGCATAGGCACGGCGCTGCGGGTCGGCAATGGCCTTGTATCTATCGAGGTAGTTCTGCGGCGCCTGGTAAGGCGTGTGAGGGGCCGTAAAGGCGAGGTAAAGGAAAAACGGTGACTTGGTATCATGCGCGCTTATCAGTCGAACCGCGTCAGCACCGAACAACTGCGTATCGTAGCCTGCCTCCTTGACCAGTTTGTTGTTGCGGTACCAGTCGGTCACACCATGAGACGTGTGCTTGAAATGATCGATCTCTCCGATCAAAGGTCCATATGAATAATCAAAGCCGCGTTGACTTGGCCAATACTTCCGATCTACGTGCCCAAGGTGCCACTTGCCAACTATCGCGGTCTGATATCCCGCCTGTTTGAGCGCCTGTGGCAACAACCATTCATCGGTGGCAAGGCCATACGTTCCGGCGGAGGGAATGACCGCCATTTGCAGCCCGTAACGGAGCGGGTAACGTCCGGTCATCAACGCCGCGCGTGAGGGCGTGCATATCTGCTGGGCATAGAACTGCTCGAGCCGAACCCCGGTCTGCGCCAATTCGTCGATATTCGGTGTCTTAATATCGGAACCGTGGTAGCCAACATCCTTCCAACCCAGATCATCCACCAGAATGAAAACAATGTTCGGTTTCGTTTGTGCTACGGCAGGTGTTATCGGAAGAAGGCCCAGCGCCGATAAAATTACGATTCCTGCAAACCAGGCTGCCGCCAAACGCGCGACATTTGCTGCATTTACGCGCTCAAGTAAGTCATTCTCAATGTTCATTTCGACGCGCCCCTTCTTTTTGTGAACTCACTTCTACGGCAGCAAAAAGTCAAGATGTGTATAGGCTGGTGAGAAAGAATGCCCGCTTTGGGACATTAGCGCAGATTATACGATGAGAGAGTGATGTCCGCCCTACCCGCGAAAGCGGACGAAGTGCCAAAAGCCGACATTCGGAAGTTCGGCTTCTATACCAAGAAAAAGATCCCGGGATATTGCCCGAGGGATTCGAAGTCATTGCGGGCTCCGAAAGCACGCTCGTAACCTCGGTCATTGTGCGCCGGAATGAATCTGCCGTCTCAGTTCGTCGATCAAAGTCGCAAGGCCCTGGTCAGTTGCCGAAATCTTGGCCAGCCGTTGCGCATAATCGAGCGCGGATTTCGCATCGCCGCTGTTGCGGCTGAAGCTGATCAGCGCCAACAGCGTGTCGCGATCGCTGGGGTGACGCGCGAGATTGCCTTTCAGGACGCTCATCGCCTCTTGAACCCGTCCGCCCGAATGCAAGGCGACGGCATAGACATAGGCATATCTCGCCCGCTCGGGGTCGAGTTCGCTGGCTTTTTTCAATTCGGCAAGCGCTTCATCGTTGCGCTTCAGGCGCACGAGCGCCAGGCCAAGCGCGTGATGAAGGCCGGCGTCGCGCGGCGCCGCGACGATCGTCTCCTGTAAGATCTTCATGCCGTCACCATCGCGCCCCCGCTGCCGATACGAGATCGGCAAGATTGATCGCGGCGGGTGCAAATTGCGGACTTAGGCGCAAGGCGGCAGTAAATTCGTTTTCGGCCTCGGCTGTGTTGCCACGATGGGCGTAGAAAGCTCCGAGCGCCGTGCGCGCTTCAGGGCGGTCGGCATTCAGACGCTGGGCGGCAATAAACTCGGCCGCCGCACGGTCGAAACGGTCGCGATCCGCCGGCGGCTGCCTTGATGTCGGAATCGCGGCAAGCAAGGAAACGGCCCGGATACGCACGCCGCGAACGGAATCGCTCAACAGCGGCGACAGCAGCGGCCACAGGCCTTCAACCTGGATGCCCTCAAGCATGTCGAGGGCGCCAAGGCGCACCATCGGATCGGGGTCGGCGAGACCCTTTCTCGCCAGATCGAGATTGGCCGGGGACACGAATGCGTTCAGCTCAGCCAATGCGCCGGCGCGCACATAAGCTGGCGTATTGCCGTTGGAGGCGACTGCGGCGAGCAACTTTTCGGCGTCCGGCTGATCCGTCCACGCGGCGTGGAAGGCTTCGCCGTAGGTCTGGAAGCCGATCGCGGTTCGGCCCATGCCAGCGCTCGACGGCCGCCGCGGCCCATTGCGGTGACTGGTCGCGATGGCAATTGTTACAGGCATTGGGCGTACCGATCTTTGCCGACAGATCGGGCCGCGGGACGCGGAAGCTATGATCGTGCCGCGGGTCGACGACCATGTAGGTCCGCGCCTGCATGTGACAGGACGTGCACGCAAGCGCCGGCTTCACATCGTCATGATGGCGGTGGGCGGCGGTATCGAATTTATCTGCGGCATGACATTGCAGGCAGACGCCATTTCCGGGCGCGCGCAGCGCGGCACTGTGCGGCTCGTGGCAATCGCTGCAGGTGACGCCCTTTGCGAACATCGCGCTCTGCTTGAAGGGCTGATAGTTATAGGGTTCCTCGACGTCGCGCATCTGACCGTCGGCATAAAAGATCCGGCGCTCGAACGGCGACACCCGATGCGTATCGGACAGCCAGCGTCCCGGCACCCAATCCTCGGAGAATGCGCCGCGCCCGCGCATGGCAGAAGCCGCAGGTCTCCACCTCGGTGCGCAGGAGCGCCGGCGGGATACTGCGCTGCGGCTTGCCGGTTCTGCGGGTCTGCCGTCCAGGTGACGTTCGCGCGTTCGTCGAAGCGGACCGCGAGGCCCCTGCTCCGGTCTTCCCGTTTGCCGAATGGCCACCAGCTTTGTTGATTGCGCGCCCACGCGACATGGGCCGATCCGGTTCCGTGGCAGGTCTCGCAGCCGACGCTGATCTCGCTCCACGTCGTCGCGAACTGATCAGTTGCGGCATCGTAATTCTTGCGCACGCCGGTCGAATGGCACTCTGCGCACATGAAATTCCAGTTCTGGTTCAGCTTGGTCCAGTGCAGAACGTCGTCGTGGCGGATGTTTTCATCGGGATAGAGATGAAACCAGCGTTGGCCGCCCTGGTCCTTCGGCCGCGAATCCCAGGCAATCGACAGCGCCTGAATGCGCCCGTCGGGAAACTCGATCAGATATTGCTGCAAAGGATCGACGCCGAACGTGTACTTGATTTCGAATGTGGCGAGCTTGCCGTCCGGACCGTCGGTCTCGACGAAAAATTTGCCGTCCTTCCGGAAGAAGCGTGACGTCACGCCATAATATTCGAATGTCACCCCGGAAAAATCGCCCAGCACCGATTTTTCGGTCGCGTGGTCCATCGCCTTCTTGTGTTGCGACGTCTGCCAAAGCTTGGCTTCGGCCTGATGGCAGCCGGCGCAAGTCTCGCTGCCGACATAGGTCGCGGCCACCGGCGTGCGGGCGCTTCCGGCGAGGAAAGCCGGCAACATGCCGCGGCCCGCAGCCCACCAAGCACCGGCGGCAACAGCAGATATCGACAGGATTGCAGCAATGATCCATAGGGCGCGCCGCGGCGTGCGGCCGGATGGCCCGTTGCCGGACGTACGACTTTCCGACGGAGCGCCTTCGCTTTTATTCGGCTTAAATCTCTGCCGCGGCTCGCGATTTGAACGTGGCCATCGATGAGCTTGTCTCCTGCGCTTAACGTGGCACAAATACGATTGGCTCGCGAACTC